>NZ_VFMX01000001.1:1892533-2523378 GCF_006715285.1 Arthrobacter sp. SLBN-83 | reverse complement strand
GTGCTCATGCGGCTGATCCGTTCCCGGACGCGGTGGACAACGGGATGGGCTGCTCCGACCTGGCCCGGCTGTGCCAGCTGGTGTTCGCCGCGGTCAGCCTTTCACCGCATTCCGTGCAGGTGTCCGCCGACGTGGTGGACTTCCCGCAACCGGCATGGATGACGTAAAGGTGCGCCTTGTCCGAGGGCGCCGGCAGGTGCTTCTCGGCCCAGATGGTCACCGCGTTCAGGACCGGGAGCGCATCCTCCCCCATGGGAGTGAGGACGTACTCCCGGCGGGTGCGGCCGCCGTCGTCATATGCCTTTTTCTCCAGCAGCCCGGACTCAACCAGGCCAGCCAGGCGTTTGGTGAGGACGGAGTCCGCCACCTCCAGCCGGTCCTTCATGGCGTCGAAGCGGCCGTTGCCAAAGAAGACCTCGCGCAGTACCAGGATGCTCCAGGGGTCGCCCAGGATGTCCAGGCCGCGGGCCATGCTGCAGTTGCGTTGGGACCAGTCGGATCGAAGAGGCATACAGGAAAAGCTAGCTGACTTTCTTCAAGAAAGCTAGGGCTCCCCGCGGGGATTACGGGATGTTGGAGAACGCCTGGTCCAGGTCGGCGATCAGGTCCTCCTTGTCCTCGATGCCGCAGGAGAGGCGCAGCAGGTTCACGGGGACGGCCAGCTCAGTGCCCTTGACCGAAGCGTGGGTCATTTCGGAGGGGTAGTTCATGAGCGACTCGATCCCGCCGAGGGATTCCGCCAGGGTGAACACGGACGTGGACTCGGCCACCTTCCTGGCCGCTGCTTCGCCGCCCTTGAACTGGACGGAGACCATGCCGCCGAACTTGCGCATCTGGCGCTTGGCCAGCTCGTGGCCCGGGTGGTTTGGCAGGCCCGGGTAAAGGACGGCCTCCACCTCCGGGCGTTCCAACAGCCATTCGGCCACGGCCTGGCCGTTCTCGCTGTGCCGGTCCATCCGGACGCCCAGCGTCTTCAGGCCGCGGGTGGTCAGGAACGCATCCATGGGTCCGGACACGGCGCCCACGGCGAACTGGACGAAGCCGATCTTCTCGGCCAGCTCCGCGTCCTTCACGACGACGGCGCCGCCCACCACGTCGGAGTGGCCGCCGATGTACTTGGTGGTGGAGTGGACCACCACGTCGGCACCCAGGGCGAGCGGGTTCTGCAGGTACGGGGATGCGAAGGTGTTGTCGACCACCAGGAGGGCCCCGGCGTCGTGCGCAATGTCGGCGAGCGCCACGATGTCCGTGATCTTCATCAGCGGGTTGGAAGGCGTCTCCACCCACAGAAACCGGGTCTTGTGGGCTTCCACCGCATGCCGGACCCGGTCCAGGTTGGCCATGTCCACCGGGGTGTTGCCGATGCCCCAGTCCCCCAGCACCCGGCTGATCAGCCGGTACGTGCCGCCGTACACGTCGTTGCCCAGCACAATGTGGTCTCCGGGCCGGGTCAGTGCGCGGATGAGGGCATCCTCGGCGGCGAGGCCGGAGCTGAAGCTGTAGGCGTGGGTGCCCAGTTCCAGCGCGGCGAGCTGTTCCTGCAGTGCGTCCCTGGTGGGGTTGCCGCCGCGGCCGTACTCGTAGCCGCTGCGCAGGCCGCCGATGCCGTCCTGCGCGTAGGTGGAGCTGAAGTGCAGCGGCGGCACCACGGCACCGGTGCGGGGCTCGAAGTCCTGGCCGGCGTGCACGGCGCGGGTGTTGAATCCCTGGTTTTCAGAGGCAGTCATGATGCTCCTTTATTGGTAGCGCAGTTCAGTTGCTGAGGTAGGCCAGCAGGTCGTGCCGGGTGAGGATGCCTACGGGCGCACCCACGAACGTGACCATCAGGGTGTCCGAGTCAGAGAGCAGTTCCCTAGCCGCGGAGATGGTCTCCAGTGATCCGATTACGGGCAGCTTGGGTCCCATGTGCTCGGAAATCTTGTCAGTGAGCTTGGCTTCGCCGCGGAACAGCTTGGCGGTGAGGGTGCGTTCGTCCACGGCGCCCAGGACCTCGCCCATGACCACGGGCGGCTCCTGGGACAGGACCGGGATGTGGCTGACGCCGAATTCGTTCATGATATTGATGACGTCGCGGACGGACTCGTTGGGGTGGATGTGCACCAGGTCCGGCAGTTCGCCGTTCTTGGACTTGATGACCTCGCCCACGGAAGTTTCCTCGCCACCGGAGAGGAACCCGTAGGAACGCATCCACTGGTCGTTGAAGATTTTGGCCAGGTAGCCGCGGCCCGAGTCGGGCAGGATGACCACGACGACGGCACTTTCCGGCAGGTCCCTGGCCGCCTGGAGCGCGGCTACTACCGCCATGCCGGAGGATCCCCCCACCAGCAGCCCCTCTTCCCGGGCCAGGCGGCGGGTCATGGCGAAGGAGTCGGCGTCGGTGACCGCGATGACGTCGTCCGGGATGGTCTTGTCGTAGTTCGCCGGCCACATGTCCTCGCCGACGCCCTCGACAAAGTACGGGCGGCCGGTGCCGCCTGAGTAGACCGAACCCGCGGGGTCCGCGCCGATGATCCGTACCACCCCGCCGTCGGACTCCGGCCTGTCTGCCGAAACCTCCTTGAGGTACCGCCCGGTACCGGTGATGGTGCCGCCTGTGCCGGCGCCGATGACCACGTGGGTGACCTTGCCGTCGGTGTCCCGCCAGATTTCCGGGCCCGTGGTCTTGTAGTGGCTGCCCGGTGCCGCAGGATTGGAGAACTGGTCCGGCTTGAAGGCGCCAGGGGTCTCGCGCGTGATCCGGTCGGACACACCGTAGTAGCTTTGCGGACTGTCCGGCGGCACCGACGTTGGCGTAACCACCACCTCGGCGCCGTAGGCCTGGAGCACGGCACGTTTGTCCTCGCCTACCTTGTCCGGGACCACGAAGACGCACTTGTAGCCCTTCTGCTGCGCCACCAGGGCCAGGCCCACCCCGGTGTTGCCGGACGTGGGCTCCACGATGGTGCCGCCGGGCTTCAGCTTGCCCTCGCGTTCGGCGTCCTCGATCATCTGCGCCGCGATGCGGTCCTTGATCGAGCCGCCCGGGTTCAGGTATTCCAGCTTGACCAGGACGGTGGCTTTGATGCCTTCGGTCACGTGGTTGAGTTTGATGAGCGGGGTATTGCCGATGAGGTCCAGGATGGACTGGGCGTACTTCATAGGTACAAAACTACCGCTTCCTGTGAGCCCTTCCCTGCCGGGGGTGCGAGGATAGCCCGGTGAAGCAGTTCGCATGGCTCAAAGCCGCCCGGAGTTACCTGCTGCCCGGCGCCATCCTGGCAGCAGGCGCGGCCACCCTGGCATGGGGCGTACTCCCCCTGCCAGCGTTCGGGGAGCTGGCTACCCGCACCATTCCCATCCTGGCCTTCGTGCTGGCGATGTCCCTGGTCACCGAGCTGGTGGACGAGGCTGGGCTGTTCCGGGTGGTGACGGACCGGCTTGCTGCCTTGGGCCGGGGCCGCGTCTTTCTCCTGTGGCTCCTGGTGGTGGCGGTGGCGACGGTATCCACCGTATTTCTGTCCCTGGATACCACCGCCGTGCTGGTGACACCCGTGGTGGTCCTCCTGGCGGTCCACGCCCGGATCCCGCCGCTGCCGTTTGCGCTGACCAGCATCTGGCTGGCCAATACCGCTTCCCTGCTCTTGCCGGTCTCCAACCTGACCAACCTCCTGGCCCAGGACCGGCTGGGCCTGACCCCGTGGCGCTTTGCCGGGCTGGTCTGGGCCCCTGCCCTGGTTGGCCTGCTGGTCCCGCTTGCCCTGCTCTGGCTCGCGTTCCGCCGGGACCTGCGCGGCACCTACGGGCCGCAGCCGGTGCATCCCGTCCGCGACAGCACCTTGCTGAAGGCCGCGGCCATCACGCTCCTGGTCCTGCTGCCAGCGCTGGTGTCCGGGATACCGGTCCAGTACCCGGCGCTCGCCGCGGCCGCCGTCCTGTTGGCGGTCTTCCTCAGCCGCAGGCCCTCCGTGCTGCGCTGGTCAATGGTCCCCTGGCGGCCGCTGATGCTGACGGTGGGCCTGTTCATGCTGATGGAGGCCCTGCACGCGCATGGGCTCACCCCCCTGCTGGCGGGTGTTGCCGGTTCCGGGGACACCCTGCCCGCACTGCTGCAACTGGCCGCGGCGGGGGCCGGTGCGGCCAACGCCGCCAACAACCTTCCCGCCTACCTGGCCCTGGAGCCGGTGGCGGGATCGCCGGCCAGGCTGGCCGCCCTGCTGATCGGGGTGAACCTGGGCCCGCTGGTGACCCCGTGGGCCTCGCTCGCCACGCTGCTGTGGCACGAGCGGCTGCGCGTGCTGAACGTCCCCATCAGGTGGGGCGGGTTCGCCGCAGCGGGCCTGGTGGCCGTGGCGCTGACCGTCCCGCTGGCCGTCCTGGCGCTGTGGGCCGTGTCCGGGATGCCCTGAGCCCCGGGCGTCCGGTCAGCTGCCTGCGCCCGGGCCGGCGCCGGGGAGGTTTTCCCACAGGCCCATCACATTGCCTTCGGGATCCTTGAAGTACGCGGTGTAGCCCATTCCGGGAATCTCGTTCTTGGGCATGACCACCGAGCCGCCCAGCTGTTCCACGCTCTTGAGGGTGGCGTTGATGTCCGGAACGTCGACGGTGATGACCGGGGCGGTGATCCGGCCGTCCCTGGCCATCATTCCCCCGTTGATGGCGCCCGCGGCTGCCGGCTGGCCGTCGTCATCCATGTCCGTGGTGATGACCATGCTGTAGTCCATCCCCGGCACCGCTTCGATGCGCCACCCCAGCGCCTCCTGGTAGAACTTCCTGGCCCGCTTCTGGTCGTCCGCGGGGATCTCGAAATGCACTACGCCGCCCATCATTGCCCTCCGTGTTTCGTTATTCGCGGTCATCTCCCGGTCGCCCGGGCGCCACCCGGTGATCGTAATCCGGGCCCGGAAGGCGCAGAAGGGCCGATGGTCCCGCCGCTGTCGGTGGTCCGTGGGACGATGGAAGGCATGACGATCGCAGAGGCACCTCCCCGGCTGGCAGCCGCGGCGGATGTGTCCCTGCGGTGGTATCCGGAGGCTCCCTACAGCCTTTCCCGGACCCTCGCGCCGCTCCTTCGCGGCAACAGCGATCCTTCGTTCAGCGTCCAGGGCGACGTCATCTGGAACGCCTTTACGACGCCGGCCGGCCCGGCAACCATGCGGCTCGCCCCGGCGGGCGGCGGCGAGGCAGGCGTGCCGTTGGTGGACATCCAGGCGTGGGGCCCGGGGGCTGCGGCCGCCGTGGAAGCGGCACCCCGGCTGCTGGGTGCGGACGACGATTGGCGCGGTTTCGACCACCCCTCCTTCCATGCCACCCTCCCCCGCATGGTCCGGGAGGCCCGCCGCCGCGCCCTGGCGGTCCGGCTGCCGTCAAGCGGGCGGATGGTGGACCAGCTGGTGCCGATCATCCTCGAACAAAAGGTGACGGTGATCGAGGCGCGGCGCGCCTATCGCTACCTGGTACACCGATATGGAACGCCGGCTCCCCCGGCCGGAACGTCCACACCGGCGGGACTCGTCGTGCCCCCAACAGCGGCACAGTGGCTGCAGGTTCCCAGCTGGGAGTGGCACAAGGCCGGCGTAGGACCCCAGCGCTCGGCCACGGTCATGCGGGCGCTGCGCTCCGCCGTCGCACTTGAACGCCTCGCAGCCCTGCCGGCCGCCCAGGCGGCCCAGAAGATGCAGGTCATCCCCGGCATCGGGGTGTGGACCGCTGCAGAAGTGGTGCAGCGAACCCACGGCTGCCCGGATTCCATTTCCGTGGGCGACTACCATCTGGCGGCCTATGTAGGAGCGGCACTGACCGGACGGCGGACGGACGACGCCGGGATGCTCCGGCTGCTGGAACCGTGGCGCGGGCACCGGCAGCGCGTGGTCCGGATGATCCAGAGCACCGGTTTCCGCAAGCCCACCTTTGGCCCCCGCATGACCATCCAGGACCACCGCGGGCACTGACCCTGCGGGCGTGATCCGGGCGCGCACCACGGGCCCTCTTTCCAACCAGGGCGCTTGACCGTCGGCACGGTGGGTACGGCCATTGGTGAGAGCCGCCCGCGGGGCGGAAAGCTGCACAGGACGGAAGGGACCCCATGAGCACCAACCCAGTCAGCACGAACCGGGCCAGCAGCGAGCGGCAGGCCGCCGGCCCCGCAGCCTTGGACCCCGACGCACAGGATCCCACCGTCGATGACCCGAACGCTGATGATCCCACTGTCGCCGACCCAATGGGGGACGAGAAGGTGCGGCTCCAGCTGGCCATCTTCGAGGTCACCCGTGACGCCGACGGCAGGAGCCTCGACGAGATCCAGGAGATGCTGCGCGCCGCCTTCGCACGGCGCGGCGTCGAGACGCCGCCGGGCACCTGGCTGGAATCGGTGGCATCCTCGGCCTTTTACGGTGAGCCGTACATCGTGAACCTTCCTGCTGCGGTGGTCGCGGACACGATTGTGCCCGCCCCGAACCAGGAGGTCCGGGACCGGCTGGCCGCCCAGCGTGAGCTCCAGCAGGAAAAGCTCCCGGCCGGCATCTTCCCCTCGCAGGAAGACTGGAACATCCCCCGCAGCGAGACGACCGGCGGCAGCACCCGCACGCTGTCGCTGCCGCAGTGGGAAAGCGGAGCGGTCCTGGCCCTGGCTGCACTGGCAGCCGTTGCCGTCGCCGCCGTCGTGGCAGTCCGGGCGGGAACCAGCCGCAGGCGCCGCGAAAGCGCCTAGAGGCCCAGCCGGGCCACGGCTTCCTCGCGCATCTGGACCTTGCGGATCTTCCCCGAGACCGTCATGGGGAAGCTCTCCCTGACTTCCAGGTAGCGGGGGATCTTGTAGTGGGCCAGCCGCCCGCGGCAGAAGTCGGCAAGGGATTCAGCGGTCAGCGGGCCGGCGCCGGGCTTGAGGATGACGCAGGCCATCAGTTCCTCGCCGTACCGCGAATCCGGGACCCCGATCACCTGCACGTCCTGGATGTCGGGGTGGGTGTACAGGAACTCTTCGATCTCGCGGGGGTAGATGTTCTCGCCGCCCCGGATCACCATGTCCTTGATCCGGCCTTCCACCACCACGTACCCGTCGTCATCCATTCGGGCGAGGTCACCGGTGTGCATCCACCCGTCGGCGTCGATGGCCTCGGCCGTCTTGTCCGGCTGGTTCCAGTACCCTGCCATCACGGCATAGCCCCGGGTGCAAAGTTCGCCGATCTGCCCGCGCTCCAGCTCTTCGCCGGTGGCAGGATCCACGATCCTGCTCTCCAACTGCGGCATGGTGCGGCCCACTGTCTCGGTGCGCTGCTGGAGCGTGTCCCCCTTGCGGGTCATGGTGGACACCGGCGAGGTCTCGGTCATGCCGTAGCAGATGGCCACATCCACCATGTTCATCTCCGAAATCACCCGGTTCATCACCTCGATGGGGCACAGCGAACCCGCCATCACACCGGTGCGGAGCGTGGACAGGTCGTAGCTGCCGAAGTCGGGCAGGGCCAGCTCGGCGATGAACATCGTAGGCACGCCGTACAGCGACGTCCCCTCGAAATCCTGGACAGCCTCGAGCGCCGCGGCGGGCGAAAAGCCGCGCCCCGGGATGATCGTGGCGGCACCGTGGCTGAGCGCATTGAGATTGCCGATCACCATGCCAAAGCAGTGGTAGAACGGCACAGGGATGACCACCCGGTCGCGTTCCGTATAGCCCAGCAGCTCGCCGATGGCGAAGCCGTTGTTCAGGATGTTGTGGTGGGTCAGCGTGGCACCCTTGGGGAATCCCGTGGTGCCGGAGGTGTACTGCAGGTTGATGGGGTCGTGCGGGGAAAGTTCGGCCATGCGTTCCCTGAGGAATGAATGCCCGACGCCGTCCGCCCGGGTAAGCAGTTCGGCGTACGCGAGTTCCGCGTCGCTTTGGGGGCTGCCGGCTTTGAGGAGGTCCAGGCCGTGGTCCGGGAGGAAGACGAGCTCCCGCAGGTCCGGGCAGGTGAGGAGGGCCTGGCGGGCCATGGCCACGTAGTCGCTGTTGCTGTCCGAGGGCGCGGTGACCAGCATGCGCATGCCGTTCTGCTTGACCACGAATTCGAGTTCATGGCTGCGGTAGGCGGGGTTGACGTTGACCAGGATGGCGCCGGCTTTGGCGGTGGCGTACTGCAGCAGCGTCCACTCGGCGCAGTTGGGGCTCCAAATGCCCACCCGCTCCCCCTTGGCGACGCCCAGGGCGAGGAGCGCGCGCGCCAGCCGGTCGACGTCGTCGTTCATCTTGGTGTAGCTCCAGCGGCGGGCGTCACCGCCCGGTACCGGGGCGGCCTCGATCAGGGCGTCGTGGAGCGGAAACTGCGCCACCACGCGCTCAAAGTTGGCGCCGATGGTTTCCTCCAGGAGCGGGACGTCAGTGTCCCCGGCTGTGTAAGCACGCATGAAGGCACGCTACCAACAGGATCACGGCAGGAGAAGGACGACAGGCGGGGAAACGGACGCAACAGAACCGGAGGGAACGGCTGTGCCCGGTATTGTGAAAACCATGAGTGCACCCATTGACCTGATAGCAACGTTCATCCCCAACGAGGGCGAGTTTCACCGCGTGAAGCTGGCCCTGGATATCGCGATCGATGAGGTGGTGAAGGAGCCCGGCTGCATCCGTTACGAGCTGACCGAGGCCACGGAGGAAAAGCTGGTCCTGACCGAGCAGTGGGCGTCCGAGGAGGATCTGGACAAGCACTCCAAGGGCACCGCCGTGCAGGACCTGAACGAGTCGCTGAGCGCGCTGCTGGCCGAGCCGGTGAAGGTGGAACGCGTCTAGCGCAGAGCGTTAAACGGCAAATGCGGGACCTCCAATGGGAGGTCCCGCATTTGCTTTTAAGAGTCTTAGAAGTCGGGGATCTGTGTGCCGTCCTGCGGACCGCCCTGGGAACCGGCGGGCTTGCTTGCCGCCGCTTCTGCTTCCTCCCGCTGCTTGGCGACGTGGGCGTGGACTTCTTCCATGTCCAGCGCCTTCACGGCGTCCACCACCTGTTCCAGCTGCTGGGCGTTCAGCGCGCCGGGCTGGGAGAACACCAGCACCTTTTCGCGGAAGGCCATCAGCGTGGGGATGGAGGTGATGCCTGCCTCCGCCGCGAGCTGCTGCTCAGCTTCGGTGTCCACCTTGGTGAAGAGGACGTCGGGGTGCTTCTCCGAAACCGCGGAGTACGTGGGGCCGAACTGCTTGCAGGGACCGCACCATTCTGCCCAGAAATCGACCAGGACAATATCGTTGCCTTCGATCGTGGATGCGAACTTTTCACCTGTGATGTCAAGGGTAGCCATGTGTCCACGGTACGCGCCCGGCCCGTCCCTGTCGTGCCTGTTCGCTCCCCGCGTCATTGGGAATAGCAGAAAGGACGACGCCGGCACCCGGCTTTCAGGCGTCGGCGCCCCAGAGGTGCGGCGCGGGTGTGCGGCTGCCGGGGAGGGCGCTGGAGGCGCGCCATTCGTGGATCCACTCGGGAAGCTTGAGGTCCGCGGGCGGGGCACCGAATTCCGCGAGAATGTCCTCCTGGCCCACCGGGCCGGCCTTGGTGACCAGCCGGGTGGCGATGTAGGCACGTGCGTAAATCTCGCCGTCGGCCACCATGCGCTGCTCGAAGAAGATCGCCTTGGTGTCCAGCCCGACGATGCGGGTCTCGATGGTGTACTCCTGCCACAGCTGGAGGGACTTACGGAAGGAGATGGTTTCGGCCGACACCACCGGGCTCCACCCCCGCCGGCGCATCCGCTTCCAGACGCCGCTGCGCACCATCAGGTCAAACCGGCCCAGGTCCATCAGGGACAGGTACATGCCGTTGTTCACGTGCATGGCGATATCGATGTCCGTTGGCAGGACCCGCAGCGGCAGCGACGACGCCTCCCAGACCGTAAGCGGGGGGCGGCGTTTCGAGCGGAAGAGCAGCAGAAGGGTTCTCAAGAGCAGGTGCATAGGCCAATGCTACCCGTCAGTAACATTTGCGGCCTGCTGGGCAGGGGCCGTCCGCCGTAGGATTTCCTGCATGACGCAGCAACGCTACCGGGCCCTGGCGGAGTGGCCCCTGATGGCTACGGCGCTGGTGTTCCTGGCCGCTTATGCGTGGCAGGTGATCGGCCGGATCGAAGGTGCTGGTGCCGACTGGCTTGAGGGCATCATGTGGGTGACCTGGTGCATCTTCGTCCTGGATTACGCGGCGAACCTGTGGCTGGCAGAGAACCGCCGGCAGTGGTTCGTCCGGAACCTGCACGAGTTGGTGATCGTGGCGTTGCCGTTCTTCCGGCCCCTGCGCCTGCTGCGCCTGGTGACGCTGTTGTCCGTACTGCACCGGACGGTGGGCGAAACGCTGCGCGGCCGGTGGTCACCTACGTCGCGGCGTCCGCGGCGCTGCTGGTCTTCGTGGGGGCACTGGCGGTGCTGGATGTGGAGCAGTGGGCGCCGGATGCCAAGATCACCACGTTCGGCGACGCCCTGTGGTGGGCCACCGCCACCATCACCACCGTGGGTTACGGGGACATGTATCCGGTTACACCCATCGGCCGCTTGGTGGCCACGGCGCTGATGATGAGCGGGATCGCCGTGCTGGGTGTGGTCACCGCCTCCATTGCGTCCTGGCTGGTCCAACGCGTCGAGGACACCGCTGAATCCGTGGCCGAGGCGGTGGAGGAACCGGTCCGGGTTGAGGTGGCGGAACTGGTGGCGGAAATCGCCCTGCTGAGGCGGGAAATCGCTGAACTGCGGGAACACCGCCCGCTGTAACGGCAAGTACCTGGCCTTCGGTGGTTGAGTAGCGGGTCCCGGGCGGGCGAGTACCGGGCCGGAAAAGTCGGGTAATTCCTACTGGTGCCCGCCCCTTGGCGTGATTCCTAGACTCGGGATTCCTAGGACCAACACGCATTGGCAGGTCCCCCGGTTGGCTTCCGGGAGACCTTCCTTCACGCGGAGCTCTGCATTTTCTGGGTGTGCGGATGCCTCCAACCTGTACCGCCAACGGTTCCGTCGTTCGCCGGGGCCGGCGGTGCAATCACATCTCGCTCCGTCCAGTCCCGGCGTGCACCGCATGCCCGGGCAGGACCGACACCTGATGGGCAACCCATGAACAAGCCTTCCTTCCCTTCCCCCGACGTCACTAGCAGAAGCTTCGCCACCGACGAACCCCGCACGGATCTCAGCACCGGCCATCCGGTCATCAGCAACAAGCTGTGGGCCGGCATGGCCACCGCGGCAGTGGTGGCCGCAGTGGGCGTCGGCGCCCTGGCCGCGCCGCCCGCCTCCCTCAATGGAAGTACGACGGCGGCGGCCCAAGTTGCGGAAGCTGCCTCACCGCCGTCGCCCAGCACCCCCGCCGAAGCGTCTTCCGGCGCCGGGTCCGGGCAGGGCGACCAAGGCGCCGTTGCCGCGGTGGCGGCCCAGGCAGCCGCCCCGGCTACGGAGGTGCCGCCTGCCCCTCCCGCGGAACCCGCTCCGGCGCCGGAGCCAGCGCCCGCTGCTGAACCTGCACCCGCACCGGCTCCCGAACCGGCCGGTAATTCCAACCTCTATACGGTGGTTCCGGGAGATACGGTGGGTGCGATTGCCGGGAGCCATGGCGTTGACATGAACGCGATGCTCGCAGCCAACGGACTGAGCGCCTACAGCATCATCTACCCGGGCGAAACGCTGCTGCTGACCGGCCCGCCGGTAGCGGTAGCTGCCCCCGCACCTGCGCCGGCTGCCGCCCCTGAACCTGCCGCGGCACCGGCTCCAGCCGCCGCGCCCGCTCCTGCCCCCGCGCCGGTGGCCGTCCCTGCAGCGCCTGCCGTCCGCACCATCTACGTTGCGGGCTCCGGCGGCCAGTCCATGGTGGACGCCTGCATCGGCCCTATCCACTACACCCCGAATGACGGCTACTCGCTGTTCATCACCGAGCACGATTTCTGCGGCGGCTGGGCCCGGTTCTCCGGGATCGGCGTGGGCGAAACAGTGAGCATTCCGGGCTATGGCACCTACACGGTGACGGGTCGCGGCACGGTTCCCAACCCGGGAACCACCAATGACGTCATCGCGGTATTCGGCGGCTTCCCCCGGGCCATCCTGCAGACCTGCATCCCGGGGACCACCACGATGCTCCTGATCGCGCTGAACTGAACCCGTCCCACCGCAGGACTTCCTAAGCTTGTCCGCGGGTCCTGGCCTTCAGGGGCTGGATCCGCGGACAAGGCCATGATTGCCTGCGCTAGATCCCGTGGCGTTCTGAGATGTGTTCCACCAGTTCGCCCACGCGCTGTTCCGAGTAGTTGCGCGCGATGTCGCCCTGGCTGATGATGCCCACCAGCTTGTGGTCCGAGATCACCGGGAGCCTGCGGACCTGGTGCTGCTCCATCATGTCGATGGCTGCATCAACGTTGGCGTCGGCATCAACGCAGTACGGCTTGCCGGAGGCGAGGTCACGGGCCATCATTTGGCCCGGGTCGCGGCCGGCGGCGACGCACTTGAGCACAATGTCACGGTCGGTGATCATGCCCTTCAACTTGCCGTCGTCACCGCAGATGGGAAGAGCTCCGCAATCGAGGTCCCGCATCATCCGGGCAGCCTCCAGAAGGGATTCATTTTCCCCGACACATCGCGCATCAGTGGTCATGAATTCGCGTACGGCACTCATTGAATCCTCCTTCATCGATATGGGATATCGACGCAGGGCATCGGAGCACATGCGCCGATGCTGCCAGATTACGCCCGCCCCAACGCAGTGTCGACGGCGGCTGGGGACTTACCTGGGAAGGCTGGACAACTGTGCCCGTGCAACGAAAAAACCTCCGGAACCTGATGGTTCCGGAGGTTTTCCTCGGGTGGCAGATGAGGGATTCGAACCCCCGTAGGCGTTGCCAGCTGATTTACAGTCAGCCCCCTTTGGCCGCTCGGGTAATCTGCCGAACTTCAAAAGAAGTACCCGCCGATGCAGTGTTCGGAAGGGTCCGTTTCCGGTCCGTTCCGCTTCAGTAACCGCGGGCAAGACAACTTTACAGAACTTCGGGCGAAGAATCGAATCGGGCCCTGCAGCGCCTCAAAAGCCCCGGAAACACGCCAAAAGCGGAGTCACGCCTGGCCCAGAATGCGCCCCGCCAGCTTGGCCTCGAAGCTGAGCGCCTGTTCCTCCGTGATCTGGTGCAGCTGCACGGCCCGCTGGAGGTCGGCGCGTACGCCTTCCATCCGGGATGAGGCGTCTGCCGCCGGGCTGAGGATGATGGAGGCCGCCACCGCTGCCGCGGCCACCGACGTTGCGGCTGTTGCCACCGCCCCGGCTGCTGCGGTGGTGGTGCGGGTGACGTAACGGGCGGCTTTGCGGTGCATCGTGGTGTTCCCTTCAACTGCTATACATCTGGTCCAACTCTGGCCACCCCTCCTTCGTTCCGCCGGTGCTTCCGCTGAGAGGGAACTGTGAAATGCGCATCCCACCGGGCGGGCCATCCGTATTAGGCTGGAACGCAGGAATCCAGGCCCTGTCCTTCGCGCAGGGCTCCCATCAGCAAAAGGAGAGTCATGGCAGGCGAGTCAACGTTCGACGTCGTAAGCAAGGTGGACAAGCAGGAAGTGGCCAACGCGCTCAACCAGTCCCAAAAGGAAATCGCCCAGCGCTATGACTTCAAGGGCGTCGGTGCCGAGATCGACTTCAGCGGCGAAAAAATCCTCATGAAGGCCAACTCGGAGGAACGCGTCAAGGCTGTCCTGGACGTCTTCCAGTCCAAGCTGATCAAGCGCGGCATCTCGCTGAAGTCCCTGGACGAGGGCGAGCCCTACGCTTCCGGCAAGGAGTACCGCCTGGAAGCGTCCATCAAGGAGGGCATCGCCCAGGACCTGGCCAAGAAGATCAACAAGCTGATCCGCGACGAAGGCCCCAAGTCGGTCAAGTCCCAGATCCAGGGCGATGAACTCCGCGTCTCGTCCAAGTCCCGCGACGACCTGCAGGCCACCATGGCCCTGCTGAAGGACTTCGAGGAAGCCGACCTGCAGTTCGTGAACTTCCGCAGCTAGCCCCCGCCGTCGTTTTCGACGCGCGAGAGGATCCTCGCTGCGCAAAAAGGCCGGCGCACCCCGAATTTGGGGTGCGCCGGCCTTTTTGCGTGACGGAGGCAGTTAACCGCGTCGCAGAACCCCAGGCGGGGCAGGGGCAACAGACGACGAACGCGAGCAACAGGTATTACGGCACATTTAGTTTGCGTAATCCCGCAGGCCGGGTAACCTCTTTCTTAGGTCTTCCTAAGTAAGGCTTACCTGAGTGAAAGAACTTCCATGACTGCCAACTTCCTGATCGGCCTGCGCGAAGGACTCGAAGCCAGCCTGGTGGTAGTCCTGCTAATGGCCTACCTGGCCAAGACGGACCGACGCCACCTCATCCCCCGCATCTGGGCAGGTGTTGCGGCGGCGGTGGCCGTGTCGGCCGGCTTCGGCGCGCTCCTGACCTTCGGTCCCAAAGGACTCACCTTCGAGGCGCAGGAGGCAATCGGCGGCACCCTCTCCATCCTCGCCGTCGGCCTGGTCACGTGGATGGTCTTTTGGATGGCCCGCACCGCGCGGACCCTCGGAAGCGACCTGAAGTCCCGCGTCGACAAGTCAGCTGGCGGAACCGGGTGGGGCCTGGCCGTGGTTGCCGCCATCGCGGTGGGACGAGAAGGCCTGGAAACGGCGCTCTTCCTGTGGGCCGCAGCCAAGGCCACCGGCGAATCAACCCAGCCGCTTGCCGGCGCCCTCCTCGGCCTGGTCGCCGCGGCCGGCTTCGGTTACCTCTTGCACCGCGGTGTCCTGAAAGTGAACCTCTCCCGCTTCTTCACCTGGACCGGCGCCGCGCTCGTCATCATCGCCGGCGGCGTCCTGTCCTACGGAATCCACGACCTCCAGGAGGCCGGCCTGCTGCCGGGGCTGCACTCCCTGGCCTTCGACATCAGCGGCGCCGTCTTGCCGTCGTCGTGGTACGGCACCTTGCTGAAGGGAACCTTGAACTTCTCCCCCGCCACGACATGGCTCGAAGCAGCCGCCTGGCTCCTCTACGTCCTGCCGGTGCTGTTCCTGTACCTGCGCGTCAACCGTAAGACACCGTCCAGTCCCGCTGCCTCCGGCACGAACCCCGCCGCCAAGACGGTGGCCGCCTAACTCCCCCACCACCCGCACCCAAAGGAATCCCCATGCCTGGCTTCACCCTGCCCAAAATCAGCCTGCCCGGAAACCCCCGGAACGCCGTCCCGGCCAAGCTGGCGGCCGCCGTCGTCGCTGTCCCGTTGCTCCTGGCCGGCTGCACGGATAACACCAAGGCCTCGGACGCCTCCGGAGGTGCCATCGACGTGGTCAGCTCGAACACTGACTGCAAAGTCTCGGCAACCAGCGTCCCCAGCGGCAACCTCACGTTCTCGGTCAAGAATGAAGGCACCGAGGTCACGGAGTTCTACCTGCTGGCCGCCGACGGGCTGCGCATCCTGGGCGAAGTGGAGAACATCGGCCCGGGGCTGAGCCGCAACCTGGTGGTGACCGCCCCGGCCGGCAGCTACACCACCGCCTGCAAGCCCGGCATGGAAGGCGACGGGATCAGGGGTGCGCTGGAGGTGACCCAGTCCGGGAACCAGCCGTCCGCTGACGCAGACTTCCAGCACCTGCTCGACACTGCCACCACCCAGTACGCGTCCTACGTTAAGGACCAGGGCGAACAATTACTCACCGGCACCGAGCAGTTCGCCGCAGCTTTCGCGGCCGGCGACGCCGGTGAGGCGAAGCGGCTTTACGCTGCCACCAGGCAGCACTGGGAACGGATTGAGCCCGTTGCCGAGTCCTTCGGGGACCTGGACCCGCAGCTCGATGCACGCGAGGCCGATCTCGAGCCGGGCCAGGAGTGGACCGGCTGGCACCGCGCGGAAAAGGACCTCTTCCCGCCCGCCGGCTACACCGCCATGACGCCTGCCGAACGCTCAGCCATCGCCGACCGCCTGGTGGCCGACACCAAGGACCTGGTGGAACGCACCCGCACGCTTGAGATCTCCGCGGACATGCTGGGCAACGGCGCCAAGGAACTCCTCGACGAAGTGGCCACGGGCAAGGTGACCGGTGAAGAGGAGATCTGGTCCCACACCGACCTTTGGGACTTCCAGGCGAACGTTGACGGCGCGCGCATTGCGTTCGAAGGACTGAAGCCCGCCCTGCTGCAGAAGGACCCCGCCCTGGCCGCCTCCCTGGACGAAAAGTTCGCGGCGCTGCAGGCAGAACTGGCCACCCATGCCCAGGGCGCGCATTTCACCTCCTACGACCAACTGACTCCGGAACAGGTCCAGCGGCTCGCCTCCCTGGTTGACGCCCTCGGGGAACCGCTGTCCCGGCTGACCGCGGCGGTGGTCCTGTGACCGGGTGCCCATTTGGCGGACGGCCGCACGAGGCACCAACGCCGCCCGCTTCCGCTGAGGCACCTACTGACGCCAACGGCGGTGAACAGCCGACGGCGGGAAGCCGCCTGAGCAGGCGCGGCCTGTTTGGCATCGCCGGGCTGGGCGGCGCGGCGGCTGGGCTTGCGGCAGGTTTCCTTGGACATGACGCCGTCGCTGCCTCTGCCGCCCCCGCGCCTGCCGCCGACAACCCCGTTGTCCCCTTCCATGGGGACCACCAGGCCGGCATCACCACCCCCGCGCAGGACCGCCTCCACATGGCGGCGTTCGATGTCACCACCACCAAGCGGGAAGAACTCATCCAGCTCGTCAAGGACTGGACCGAGGCTGCGGCAGCGCTCACCGCGGGCCGGCCAGCGGGGGCAACGGGTGCCATCGACGGGCCCTACGGCGCACCGCCTGAGGACACCGGGGAGGCCCTGGACCTCAATGCGGGCAAGTTGACCCTCACTTTCGGGTTCGGCGCCGGCCTCTTTGAGAAAGACGGAGCTGCCCGCTTTGGCCTGGGCGGGCGCAGGCCCGAAGCCCTGATCGACCTGCCGCACTTTCCCGGCGACGACCTGGACCCTGCCCGCAGCGGCGGTGACCTGGTGGTCCAGGCGTGTGCCGACGACCCCCAAGTGGCAGTCCACGCCATCCGGAACCTGGCCCGGATAGGATTCGGGAAAGTCCGGGTGCGGTGGTCGCAACTGGGCTTTGGCCGGACGTCATCCACCTCACGCGCCCAGCAGACCCCGCGGAACCTTTTCGGGTTCAAGGACGGCACCAACAACCTCAAGGTCGAGGACGCGCAACTGCTGGACCAGCACGTGTGGGCCCAGGCGTCCCGGCCCGAGGACCACTGGCTGGCGGGCGGCAGCTATCTGGTTGCGCGCCGGATCCGGATGCACATCGAGATCTGGGACCGGACATCGCTGGGCGAGCAGGAAGGACTGGTTGGCCGCACCAAGGGCACCGGCGCGCCCCTGTCCGGCGGGGAGGAGTTCAGCGAACCGGATTTCGCCCGCCAGGGCAAGGGTGGCAAGCCCCTGATTCCGCTCGATTCGCATGTCCGGATGGCGCACCCCGCCCAGAACGGCGGCGTGCGGATGCTCCGCCGCGGCTACAACTACACTGACGGGTCCGACGGCGTGGGCCATCTCGACGCCGGGCTGTTCTTCATTGCCTTCGTCACCGATCCGCGGACCCACTACGTGCCCATGCAGCTGGCCATGGCCAAGGGCGACACCCTCGCCGTGGAATACCTGAAGCACACCGGCTCCGGGCTGTTCGCGGTTCCCCGCGGTGTGAAGCCCGGCGGTTTCATCGGGGACGGCCTTTTCACCTAGGACTGCACCCCGGCCGCGGCGCGACTGAGCCGGCGCCGCCCCGCCGTCGTTCTCGATGCGCATAGAGGAAACCGACGCGCTAAAACGCCGGCGCACTCCGAATCTGGGGTGCGCCGGCATTTCTGCGTAGCGAAAGTGAATAGGCGCGTCAGCAAGCAAATCTTCGACGGCGGGGTCCCGGCTACACCTGCCGGCCGGCCATCCGTTCCAGCCGGACAATCCGGTCACGCATGGGCGGATGGGTGGCGAACAGCTTGTTCATCGCGCCCCCACGGAACGGGTTGGCGATCATCAGGTGCGAGGCGTTCACCAGCCGCTGGTCCTGCGGCAACGGCGCAAGGCTGACGCCGCGCTCAATCTTGCCCAAGGCTGAGGCGAGTGCCAGCGGATCGCCGGTGAGCTGCGAACCGTCCTCGTCGGCGTCGTACTCCCTGGTGCGGGAGATGGCCATCTGGATCAGCGACGCCGCGAAGGGCGCCAGCAGCGCCATGGCGATCATGGCCACCGGGTTGGCGTTGCGCCGGTCGCCGCCGCCGAAGAACAGCAGCATCTGCCCCACCGAGGTGATGACGCCGGCCACGGCGGCCGCCACCGAGGAGGTGAGGATGTCCCGGTTGTAGACGTGCATGAGCTCGTGGCCCAGGACGCCGCGGAGTTCACGGGCGTCGAGGAGCTGCAAAATGCCTTCGGTGCAGCAGACGGCGGCGTTCCGCGGATTGCGGCCGGTGGCGAAGGCGTTGGGGTTCATGGTGGGCGAGACGTAGATGCGCGGCATGGGCTGGTTGGCGCGCATCGACAGCTCACGGACGATTTGGTAGAGCTGCGGCGCCTGGGCTTCGGTCACCGGGAAGGCCTGCATGGACCGGATGGCGATCTTGTCGCTGTTCCAGTAGCCGTAGAACGTGGTGCCGACGCCGATCAGCGCCATGATCCAGATGGGCGCCGAACTCCGCGTCCCCACCCCGATCAGTCCGCCGAGGCCCAGCAGCACCGCCCACAGCACCCCGAACAGTGCCGCGGTCTTCAGGCCGTTGTGATGGTTGTGCACGTTTCCTCCTTAGTTAAGGAACGGCTCGCTAGGGCACCGGGTTCCGGGCATCGTACTTCCGGAACCCGGGCTGCAGTCTCGCCGCCAGCCACGCCCCCGCAATGCACAGCACACCGCCCAGCAGCAGGACCCAGCCCTCGTTCAAGATCTTAGTCGCGCCGCCCGCCAGCAGGTCGCCGATCCGCGGGCCGCCAGCCACCACCACGATGAACACGCCCTGCAGCCGCCCGCGCAGGTGGTCGGGGGCTGCGGCCTGGAGGATGGTGTTCCGGAAGACGCTGCTGATGGAGTCCGCGATGCCGGCGAGGGCGCAGCAGACGGCGGCGGGCAGCAGCCACACGGTCACCGCACCGTCCGGCGCCGGGCCGGCGAGCAGCACCACCACGCCGAACGCCCCGATGGACGCGCCCCAGCCCATGACCGATACGACGACGGCGGTCCCCTGCCGCCGCACGCCGCCCAGCGGTCCGGAGAACAGGCCTGCCAGGAAAGCTCCGACGGCGGTGCACGCCAGCAGGATGCCCACGGTCGCCTCGCCGCCGCCGATCATCAGCGCCGCGACGGCCGGGAGCAACGCCCTCGGCTGGGCAAGGACCATGGCCACGAGGTCGATGATGAAGGTCATGCGGAGGTTGGGCCGGGTCCCCAGGAACCGGAACCCCTCGATCACCGAACGGATGCCTACCTTGCTGCGGGTTCCGGCTGGCGGCATCGGCGGGAGGCGGTAGACAGCCCAGAGGACGAAGGCGAAACTCACAAAGTCGATGGTGTAGGTCCAGCCGAACCCGACCAGGGCAACCAGCACGCCGGCCAGCAGCGGTCCGGCAGTCATGGCGAGGCCCATGGACAACATGCTGAGCGCGTTGGCCGCGGGCAGGAGTTCCTTGCGGATGAGCATGGGAATGATGGCGCTGCGGGCCGGCTGGTTGATGGCCTGGGCCCCACTTTGCAGTGCCACCAGCAGGTACAGCAACCAGACGTTGCCCAGGTGCAGCCAGGCCTGGAGCGCGATCAAGCCGGTGGTCAGCCACAGCACCAATGAGGCCAGCAGGGCGATGCGGCGGCGGTCATGGGCGTCGGCGATGGAGCCACCCATCAGGCCGCCTATCACCAGGGGAACCAAAGCAAAGATTCCCAGCAGGCCCACGTAGAAGCTGTCCTGGGTCAGCCGGTACACCTCCAGGCTCACCGCCACCAGGGTCAACTGGCTGCCGACGGCGGACACGGCGGATCCAAGCCAGAGCCGGCGGAATGCGGGGCTTTCCTTGAGCGGCGTGACATCGGCAAGTAATTTCCCCACCCCGTAACACTAGCGGGACACGGGGACAGGTTAGCCAAGCCTTATTGTGAGTTGCTCAAAATAAGTGCTTCAATGGAGCCATGACGGAGCACTTTGACGGCCAGGAAGCATGGGCTGCAGCCCTGCGCGCCCACGGCCGCAGGGTGACCAAGCAGCGGCTCGCTGTACTCGCCGCCGTCGAACGCCACCCGCATTCCCCTGCCGAAAGCATCCTTGCCGCCGCCCGCGCCGAGCTTCCCGAACTGACGGCCCAGTCCGTGTATGTGGTCCTTGGTGACCTGACCGATCTGCACATGCTGCGCCGCTTCGAGCCGCCGCACTCCCCCGCCCTGTATGAGACGCGCGTGGGCGACAACCACCACCACGCCATCTGCATCAGCTGCGGCCGCGTGGAAGACGTGGACTGCGCCGTCGGCCACGCCCCGTGCCTCACCCCGCACTGGAACCCGGACGCCAAGCCAATGACTATCCAGATCGCCGATGTCATGTACCAGGGCATCTGCCAGGAATGCCAACAGGCCCAGCAACTTCCTCCCCACAGTCCCTCGCAAGAAAAAGAGAAATAGGAGAACAATGACTGCCGTTTCCACAACCCAGTCAGGTGCGCCGGTTACGTCCGACGCTCACTCGAAGTCAGTTGGTGCCGATGGTGCCATCATTCTGACTGACCACTACCTGGTGGAGAAGCTCGCCCAGTTCAACCGTGAGCGGGTTCCGGAGCGCGTAGTGCACGCCAAGGGCGGCGGTGCATTCGGCACGTTCAAGACCACCGAGGATGTTTCCAAGTACACCAAGGCCGCATTCCTGCAGCCGGGCGTCGAGACCGAGATGCTGATCCGCTTCTCCTCGGTTGCGGGCGAGAACGGCTCCCCGGACACCTGGCGCGACCCCCGCGGTTTCGCCGTGAAGTTCTACACCAGCGAGGGCAACTACGACCTCGTGGGCAACAACACCCCCGTCTTCTTCATCCGCGACGGCATCAAGTTCCCGGACTTCATCCACTCGCAGAAGCGCCTCCCGGGCACCCACCTGCGTGACGCCGACATGCAGTGGGACTTCTGGACCCTGTCCCCCGAATCCGCCCACCAGGTCACCTGGCTGATGGGTGACCGCGGCCTGCCCGCCTCCTGGCGCGAAATGCAGGGCTACGGCTCGCACACCTACCAGTGGATCAACGCCGAGGGCGAGCGTTTCTGGGTCAAGTACCACTTCAAGTCCAACCAGGGCGTGAACTCCATGAGCTCCGAGCAGGCCGAACAGCTTGCCGGCTCCGACGCGGACTTCTACATCCGCGACCTGTCCGAGAACATCGAAGCCGGCAACTTCCCGTCCTGGGACCTGCACGTGCAGGTCATGCCGTACGAGGACGCCAAGACCTACCGCTTCAACCCGTTCGACCTGACCAAGGTCTGGCCGCACGCGGACTACCCGCTGATCAAGGTGGGCACCATGGAGCTGAACAAGAACCCGGAGAACTACTTTGCGCAGATCGAGCAGGCCACCTTCGCGCCGTCGAACTTCGTGCCCGGCATCGCCGCCAGCCCGGACAAGATGCTGCAGGCCCGCATCTTCTCCTACGCGGACGCACACCGCTACCGCGTGGGCACCAACCACGCGCAGATCCCGGTGAACCAGCCCAAGAACCAGGTCAACAACTACAGCCAGGACGGCCAGGGACGTTTCCTGTTCAACGCCCCCTCCGTTCCGGTCTACGCCCCCAACACCTTCGGCGGCCCTGCTGCAGTTGAGCCGCAGAACGCCGCGGGCGGCTGGGAGAACGACGGCGAGCTGACCCTCGCCGCGCACTCCCTCCACGCCGAGGACGGCGACTTCGTCCAGGCCGGTGCGCTGTACCGCGAGGTCTACAACGAAGGTGAAAAGGCCCGCTTCCTGGAGACCATCACCGGTGCCGTGGGCGGCGTCAAGCGTTCCGACATCAAGGAACGCGCCATCCAGTACTGGACCAACGTCGACGCCGAACTGGGCGCCAAGCTGCGCGCCAACCTCGGCGCCGGCGCTGCCCCGTCGGCTCCGGCTTCTGACGCCGAGTCGGCCAACAAGATCGGCTAAGCAGGCCTCCCGCAGGCTGAACTGAAAGACCACCCCTCCACGGGCTTGTCGTGGAGGGGTGGTCTTTTTTGCACATACGGTCCTGGTCCCCTGGCCTGCTCTCCGGCGGCCCTCCTAGGCTCCGTTCATGGACACAATTGCAGGCATTCCCCCGGAAGCCTTCCGGTTCTATGCGGAACTGGAAGAGAACAACAACCGCGAGTGGTGGCTTGGCCACAAGGACGTGTACGACGCCGCAGTCAAGGAGCCGCTGGGGGCACTTCTGGCTGAGCTGGAGCCGGAGTTCGGTCCGGCCAAGCTGTTCCGCCCGTACCGGGACGTCCGCTTTTCGCAGGACAAGTCCCCCTACAAGACCGCCCAAGGCGCCTTCGCCACCCGCCAGGAAGGTGTGGGCTACTACCTCCAGGTCAGCGCCGACGGGCTGCTGGTGGGAGGCGGGTACCGTTCCCATACGCCTGCGCAGCTGGCAAGGTTCCGCTCGGCAGCAGACGCCTCAGGCAGCGGTACTTCCCTGCAGGAGATCGTGGATGCGATTGCTGCGGCCGGTTTCCGCATCGAAGGCGAGAAGCTCAAGACAGTCCCACGCGGCTTCGACCGGGACCATCCGCGGGCCGAGCTCCTCAAGCACAAAACCCTGTATACGGGAGTGGACCTGGGCCAACCGGAGTGGACGGCCACGGAGGCTGCCGCGGAGGAGATTGCCGGCAGGTGGCGGCAGCTGCGGCCGCTCGTCGAGTGGGTGGGGAGGTATGCGGCACCGTGAACAGAATCGAATCTGCCGGCGGAAACGGGACTGCCCGCCCGGCAAAGGCCGGGCGGGCAGTTGGACAGCTGGGGAAGCGGGCGGTCAGGTCCGGCTCAGCTCGTCTTCGTCATCAGGCTCACCCGCTGTGGGCGCACTCGCGGCGCCGGGGCGGTTGACAGCCGCGTTGGCTTCGGCGAAACGCTCGTTGAGCCGGGAGTGGCGCTGGCCGTAGGCGAAGTAGATCGCCAGGCCCAGGACCAGCCAGAAGGCGAAGAAGATCCAGGTCTCCACGGCCAGGTTGGTCATCAGGTAGAGGCACAGCACGGCGGAAACCACCGGCAGCACCTTGCCGAACGGGACGCGGAAGGCAGGCTTGAGGTCCGGGCGCTTCTTGCGCAGCACCAGGATGCCCAGGCTGACCACCACGAACGCAGAGAGCGTGCCGATGTTGATCATTTCTTCGAGCAGGTCCACGTTGGTAAGCCCTGCCACCAGGGCAACCGCGGTGCCGCAGATGATCTGGAGACGGGCCGGAGTGGCACGCTTGTCGCTGGTCTTGGACAGCGCCCGGGGCAACAGGCCGTCGCGGCTCATGGCCAGCACTACGCGGGACAGGCCCATGAGGAGCACCATGATCACGGTGGTCAGGCCCACCAGGGAACCGAAGGCAATGACCTTGGCGGCGGAGGTGTCGCCGACGGCTTCGAAGGCGGTGGTGAGGGTGGGGCTCTTGGCTTCGGCCAGCTGGGTGTAGGACACCATGCCGGTCAGGGCCAGGGAGACCAGGATGTAGAGCAGCGTCACCAGGGCCAGGCCGCCGAAGATGCCGCGGGGCAGGGTCTTCTGCGGGTTCTTCACTTCCTCTGCGGAGGTGGCCACCACGTCGAAGCCGATGAAGGCGAAGAACACCAGGGCGGCACCGGCAAAGATGCCCATGGTGCCGTACTGGGCGGGGGCAGCGCCCGTCAGGAA
Organism: Arthrobacter sp. SLBN-83; assembly: GCF_006715285.1. NCBI lineage: Bacteria > Bacillati > Actinomycetota > Actinomycetes > Micrococcales > Micrococcaceae > Arthrobacter > Arthrobacter sp. SLBN-83. Next base: position 2,499,577 of record NZ_VFMX01000001.1, on the reverse strand, counting down.
GCCGAAGAAGGACTGCTTCAGGACGTCCGCGGCGCCGGTGCCCGCGGTGGGCTCGGCGGCGGGCACGAATGGGGTGTAGTTTTCGAACTTCACGTAGGTGAAGCCCACGACGATCACGAACAGCACTACGGCGATCTTGATCAGCGTGAAGATGTTGCCCACCCGCGCGGAGAGCTTGGTGCCCAGTACCAGCAGCACGGTGAAGATGGCCACGATCAGGAAGGCGCCCCAGTAGAGGTCCACGCCGCCCAGCGAGATGGCCGGCGGAACGTCGAGTCCGGTGAGGGCAAAGACCTTGCTGAGGTAAATGCCCCAGTATTTGGCGATCACGGCGGCGGCGGTGAACAGCTCGAGGATCAGGTTCCAGCCGATGATCCAGGCAAGGAGTTCGCCCATGGTGGCGTACGTGAAGACGTAGGCCGATCCGGCCACCGGGATGGCGGTGGCGAATTCGGCGTAGCACATGATGGCCAGGGCGCAGGTAACGGCGGCAATGGCGAAGGAGAGGGTAACGGCGGGACCGGCGAAGTTCGCGGCGGCCTTGGCGCCGACTGAGAAGATACCGGCGCCGACAGCAACGGCGACGCCCATGATCATGAGGTCCCAGGTGCTGAGGGAACGCTTAAGCTTGCGTCCGGGCTCATCGGCGTCGGCGATCGACTGCTCGATGGATTTTGTCCGCAGAAGGTTCATAAGAGGGGTCACAATCCTGGTTTGTGAGGGAAACAGACCTATCAACGATAGTGTCCATCCACTGGACGGTCCCAATCGTCCCGAATAGTGAGACGTCGTCATTACTCAAAACGCCGAACATTCTTCTGCCAAATGAACTCGGGGCCCTCCGAATGGAGAGCCCCGAGTGGCGCTGAGTCGAACTTCCTAGACCGGCCAGTCCATCAGCGTTGACCGGATGAGGAAGCGCTTGCCCTCCGGCGCCTCCACGGAAAAGCCGCTCCCCCGGCCGGCCACAACGTCGATGGTGAGATGGGTGTGGCTCCAGTAATTGAACTGTTCCCGAGACATCCAGAACTCAAGCGGCATGGGCTGCAGGCCGTCGGAGAGATCGAACAGTCCCAGGAGGACATCCGAGTCGCCGGTGATGAACTCCCCTGCCGGGTAGCACATGGGCGAGGACCCGTCGCAGCAGCCACCGGACTGGTGGAACATAAGCGGGCCGTGCCGGTCCCACAGGGTGCGCAGCAAGTCCACAGCGTCCGGCGTGAGCGCCACCCGGGAAAATTCTTCCCCGGGCAGCGTCACGGCGGCGTCCAGCCTGGTCGGACCCATGGCTTAGAAGAAGCCCAACTTGTTTTCGTCGTAGCTGACCAGGAGGTTCTTGGTCTGCTGGTAGTGGTCCAGCATCATGGCGTGGTTCTCGCGCCCGATGCCCGAGGACTTGTAGCCGCCGAAGGCGGCACCTGCCGGGTAGGCGTGGTAGTTGTTCACCCAGACACGGCCGGCCTGGATCTCGCGGCCGGCGCGGTAGGCCACGTTGCCGTTGCGGGACCACACGCCGGCGCCGAGTCCGTACAGGGTGTCGTTGGCGATGCCCATGGCGTCGTTGTAGTCGCTGAACTTGGTCACCGCCACCACCGGTCCGAAGATCTCCTCCTGGAAGATCCGCATCCGGTTGTGGCCTTCAAACACGGTGGGCTGGACGTAGAAGCCGCCGGCCAGGTCGCCCGGCAGCTCGGCACGGGCACCGCCGGTGAGGATCTTGGCGCCTTCCTGCTTTCCGATGTCGATGTAGGACAGGATTTTCTCCAGCTGGTCGTTGGACGCCTGGGCGCCCACCTGGGTCTCGGTGTCCAGCGGGGTGCCCTGGATCATCTTTTCCACCCGGGCCACCGCGTCTGCCATGAAGGACTCGTAGATGTCCTCCTGGACCAGCGCCCGTGACGGGCACGTGCAGACTTCGCCCTGGTTGAAGGCGAACAGTGCGAAGCCCTCCTGGGCCTTGTCGTAGAAGGCGTCGTTTTCCTGCGCGACGTCGTTGAAGAAGATGTTGGGGCTCTTGCCGCCCAGTTCCAGGGTGACGGGGATGAGGTTCTGGCTGGCGTACTGGCTGATGAGCCGGCCGGTGGTGGTCTCGCCGGTGAAGGCAATCTTCCGGATCCGGGAACTGGATGCCAGCGGCTTGCCCGCCTCCACGCCGAAGCCATTGACCACGTTGACCACACCGGCGGGCAGGAGGTCCGCGATGAGCTCCATCAGCACCAGGATGGACGACGGCGTCTGCTCGGCGGGCTTGAGCACCACGGTGTTGCCGGCGGCGAGCGCGGGGGCCAGCTTCCAGACGGCCATCAGGATGGGGAAGTTCCATGGGATGATCTGGCCCACCACGCCGAGCGGTTCGTGGAAGTGGTAGGCCGTGGTGTTCTCGTCCAGCTGGGAGAGGCTGCCTTCCTGGGCCCGGACGGCGGAGGCGAAGTAGCGGAAGTGGTCCGAGGCCAGCGGCAGGTCCGCGTTGAGGGTTTCCCGGACGGGCTTGCCGTTGTCCCAGGTTTCGGCGACGGCGAGCATCTCCAGGTTCTCGTCGATGCGGTCGGCGATCTTGTTCAGGATGGCGGCCCGTTCCGCCACGGAGGTCTTCCCCCAGGAGGGTGCTGCCTTATGGGCTGCGTCCAGGGCAAGTTCAATGTCCTCAGCCGTGCCGCGGGCCACCTGGCAGAATGCCTTGCCCGTCACCGGGGTGATGTTGTCGAAGTACTGGCCCTTCACCGGGGCCACCCATTCGCCGCCAATCCAGTTCTCGTACCGGTCCTTGAAGGTGACCTTCGACCCGTCGGTTCCCGGCTGTGCGTAAACGGTCATGTGCTTAGCTCCTTTGCTGTGCAGAAGGCTGGCCCGTTAGGGCGCTGCCGATGGACCCAGCGTAGGAGCGGGAAGGTTGCAGCAAGGTTGCATAGGTGTGGCCTGCGCCACAGGCAGGGTGCAGGCCTGCGTTCAGGCGCGGAGTTCGGCTTCCAGCCGTTCCAGGTCGGCGACGACGGCGGCGCGCTTGGGTGAGCGCGGCGGCAGGAGGCGGAGCGCTGCGCGGCGGATGCCGACGTCGTCCCTTGCCTCAGGCAGCGCGGCGTACTTGAGCAGGGACTCGGCGCTGCCATCCGTGAGGACAGCTTCCCGGAGCAGGGACGAAACCCTGCTCCTCAGGTCCACGATGCCGGGCGCCTCGGAGCGCGGAAGCACCTCGCCGCGGTAGATCTCCAGGGCAATCCGGTGCGCACCACGCTGCAGGCAGCTGAGCACCTGGCCCGTATCCGGCACCAGGTCCAACGGGAGCCGGTACGGGCGTGAGCCGGGAACGGCGTCCGGGCTCAGCTCCTGGATGACCTTGCGGAGGCGGACCATCTCGGCCCGGAGCGTAATGGTGGAACCCTCCCCCGGGTACAGCAGCGATCCGAGCTCCTCGGCGCTGAGCCCGTCCGGGTGCGTGCTGAGCAGGGCAAGGATCTCGCTGTGCCGGGCGGACAGGGAGACCGTCCGCCCGCCCAGGCTGAGCAGCGCCTGGTCGCGGCCGAGCAGTTGCAGGCTGTTCCGGTAGAGGCTGCCTTCCCTGGCCCGGCTGCCGTCCCTGGCACCCAGGGCTCGGCCACCTCCGGAAGGGGCGGGCCGCCGTCGTACGGGTTTCCTTGCCAGCTCCGCGGCATGCTGCAGGCGCTCCACCCGCAGCTGTGCCTGGGCGGCGGCCACCGTGGCCTCCACCAGCGACAGCGTATGCGGGGCCACCGCAATGTCCGTGCCGGTGATGTCCACGACGCCGAGCATGGCACCGGAGTCGGGATCATGGAAGGGAACGGCGGTGCAGCTCCAGGGATGAACGGCGCGCTGGTAGTGCTCCGCCCCGGCGATCTGGATCCCCCGGCCCAAGGCAAGGGCGGTGCCGGGGGCGCTGGTGCCAACGCTGGCCTCGGACCAGTCGGCGCCGGGAACGAACATCATGCCCTCGGCGCGGCGCTGGAGGGTGGGGTCGCCGTCCACCCACAGCAGCCTGCCCACTTCATCGCCCACAGCCACCAGGAGGCCGCTGTCGTGGCTGGGCTGGACCAGGAGTTTGTTGATCACCGGCATGATGGCGGCCAGGGGGTGCTGCCGGCGGTAGTCCTCCAGCTCGTCCCAATCGAAGGCAAGCGGTGCGGCGGCGTTGTCAGGATTGGCTCTGAACCGCGCGGACCGCTGCCAGGACTCCCGGATGAGTTTGCGGAGGCCCGGAATCTCAGGGGTGGCATCGCCCAGGCCCGGAATTCCGGGAGTGAGGGCGTCCAGGCGCTCGTGTCCGGCCAGCGCGGCACGCTGGCGGGATTCAGGATGGAGCAGGTTCGTCATCGAACTCCCGGTCCAGGGTTTTATCCAGCCATGCAGGGCTGGAGGGTAGCCAAGCCAGCATAGCTGGACAAAAAGTCCGTGTCATGGGTGAAAGTGTCATGGGTGTATCCGGACCAGCTCCTCCAGGGCATCCGCTCCAGCCGAAGCTCCCCCGGCCGCAGCGTACCCCTGGGCAACCCGCCGCGCGCCCGGCGCTTTGGCCAGTGCCTGGCGGACCGCGGCGCGCAGCTTCTCCGGGCTGAGATGCTTCCGGTTCAGCCGCACCCCGGCGTCCGCGGCCTCCACCCTGGCCGCCACCTCGTGCTGGTCACGGCCGAACGGAACCACCACCACCGGAACCCCCTTGGACAGCGCCTTCTGCGTGGCCCCCATCCCGCCGTGCGTGACGGCAACGGCGGCTTGCTCAAGGACCGGGCCGTGGGGGACGAAATGCTCGAGCCTCGCGTTGGCCGGAACAGGGCCAAAGCCGTCCGTTCCGGATGCGCGGTGGGCACCGGCAGAACCGGTTTCCGCCGCCGGCACGGTGGCGACGACGGTAAAGGGCTCTGCGGCCAGTCCCGCCAGGGCGGCCCGGACGATGGCCTCGTCAGCCTGGTATTCGGACGAGGTGGTCACCAGGACCAGTGGATCCTTCGCGCCCTGGAGCCACGCTGGAGGCTTGACCGGCGGCTCCCATGGGAGCGCGCCGATCATGCGCACGCCTGGGCCCCAGTCGGGGTGCGGGTATTCGAACGGTCCGGACGTGGCCACGAGCATCAGCGGTGAGGTCCGGAACATCTCGTCGGCACCGCTGACGGGCGGAAGCTTGCCGCCGGACAGTTCAGCCCGCAGGGAGTTGATGTTCGGCAGCATCAGCTTTTCGACCGCGCCGATCACCAGCCGCCGGGCCAGCGCGTCCCGGGCCCTTCCCAGGGGCCCGGGCATGGGGGCGAGTCCGGGACCAAACGGAGGCGTGCCCTTCGACTGCAGCGGCGGGGTGTAGGGGCTGAACGTGGCCCAGGGCAGTCCCGATGCCTCCGCCTGGATGCGGGCTCCCCACGCGTTGATGTCGATGAGCAGCAGGTCGGGATCCACATCATCGATGGCTTCCTGGAGGTCCGGGGCGTCGAAGCGGGCCCGGGCAGTGAAGGTCTCCACGCTGGAAGCCAGGGCCGCTTTCGCGTTGCCGGCGCGGTAGTCCGCGGCCTCGACCGCAAGGATCCTGTCGTCCAGCGGCCGGGCCTGGAGTCCTTCCGCAATGAGCACGGGAACCTGCCGGTGGAGAGTGCGGACATGGACCTCGTGCCCGCGGGCCTGCAGCTCCTGAAGCAGCGGGACCATCGGGAACAGGTGGCCGATGGCGGGCGAGGTGTAGGCAAGGATGGTGGACATCAGGACCTCCGCGTGAAGGGTTCCAGCATTTCGAGCAGGGAATGTGCCACCTGGTCCCGGCTGAGCCCTGCGTCGAGGCGGAGCAGCTTCCAGGTGTAGACGTCGCAGAGCGCGACGAACTGGGCCAGCCGGCGGTCGTGCTCCGGGCTGTCCTCCAGGGGTTCCAGGAACGGGGCGAAGACCATGGCGCACCACTGGCGGTGCAGGCGGCGGCCCCCTTCGGTGATCCGGCCCAGTTCAGGCGAGGAGTGTTCCTCCGCGAGCAGCTTCAGGGCCAGGGCGCCGGTTGTTTCGTAGTGTTCCAGGAGATTGCCGACGGCGGCCGGAACGTCGCCGGGAGGAACAGCGTTGCGCTCGCTGCCCACCCGGTCCGTGGCGGCCGCGGTACACGCCGCGATAAGGCTTGCCCGGTCTCCGAACCTGCGGATGACGGTCTGGACCGTCACGCCGGCCCGCGCTGCAACGGCGGCCAGCGTGACGTCGGCGAGCGGGCCCTCCATGAAGAGGTCCTCAGTGGCCTGCAGGATGCGGCGCCCGGTTTGGGCGGCGGCGGAAGCCCGCTTCGTCGAATCGTAGGCCCGGCTCTTTGCCGCCGCCGTATTCATGTTAACGAGATTAACTCGAATACGGCGCCCCGCATAGGGTCAGCTGCGCGAGATGCGGATCATGTCCTCGCGCGGCACCACCTTGATGCGTTCACGCACCACGTGATCCAGTTCTTCAGGGCCGGTCCAGGCCGCGCCCAGGCCTGCCTCGTGCGCATCGAGCTTGTTCCACCCTTCCCAGGTGGTGTACTCGATGCCGCGTTCCTCGAGCAGATCGATGATGGCCTGCGGATCCGGGTTCTTAGCTGCCGGCAGGTTCAGCCGGTCCTCCAGCAGGAAACCGATGGTCTCCAGGGCATCGCCCTTGGTGTGCCCAATCAGCCCCACGGGACCGCGCTTGATCCAGCCCGTGGTGTAGACACCGGGGACCGGGTTGCCCTCGGCGTCCAGGACGCGGCCGCCCTCGTTGGGGATGACGCCGCGCTTGGCGTCGTATTCCAGTTCGTCCAGCGCCGAGCCGTGGTAGCCGATGGCCCGGTAGACGGCCTGGACGGGGTATTCGACGTACTCGCCTGTCCCCTTGGCGTTGCCTGTCCCGTCCAGCTGCATGCGCTCGAACTTGATGCCGCCCACCTTGCCCGTGCCGTCGTCGAGCACTTCAACGGGATTGTGCAGGAAGTGCAGGTGCAGCCTGCGGGAGGAGGGGTTTTCGGACTCCGCGTGCTCCTCCACCAGCCAGTTGGTGAGGGTGTTCACCATGGTCTTCACCTGGTTGTTGGTGCGGATGGCCTCATCCGAGGCCTCGTCGAATTCAAAGTCCTCGGGGTACAGGACGATGTCGACGTCGTCCATGTGGCTGAGCTCCCGCAGCTCCAGCGGCGTGAACTTGACCTGTGCGGGGCCGCGGCGGCCAAAGACGTGCACGTCGGTGACGGGCGAGGACTTGAGCCCGGCGTAGACGTTGTCCGGGATCTCGGTGGTAAGCAGTTCCTCCGGGTGCTTGACCAGCATGCGGGCAACATCGAGGGCCACGTTCCCGTTGCCGATGACGGCGATATCCCTGGCCTCCAGCGGCCACTCGCGCGGCACGTCCGGGTGGCCGTCATACCAGGAGACGAAGTCGGCGCCGCCGAAGGAGCCCTGCAGGTTGATGCCCGGGATGTCCAGGTCCGCGTCCTTGACGGCACCCGTGGAGAAGATGACGGCGTCGTAGAAGGCGCGGAAATCGTGCAGCGTGAGGTCCCGGCCGTAGGTCACGTTGCCCAGGAAGCGGATGTCCCCGCGGTCAAGGACCTTGTGCAGGGCATTGACGATGCCCTTGATGCGGGGGTGGTCAGGGGCCACGCCGTACCTGATCAGGCCGTAGGGGGCAGGGTAGGCCTCAAAGAGGTCGATGCTGACCTGGAAATCGCCGTCCTTCACGCCGCTGGACTTGGTGAGGATGTCCGCAGCATAGACTCCTGCCGGTCCCGCGCCGACGATGGCAACGCGGAGGGGACGGTTGGCTGGGGTTTCGCTGTGGTTGGACACCGGGAGCCCTTCTGACTGGTCCTGCTCATGATCCGTGAGGGTGCGCAGCATGGTGCAGCGCACAGTCCCCCATTCTAGTTGGGCGCCAGGGGCACAACCTTGCCTTCGCGGTACAGCAGCGCGCGCAGTTCGGCTTCCGCCGAGTCCAGCCGTTTCGGGTCGATGGTTTCGCCGTCGTGGTAGTGGTCCAACACCCGGGGATCCACGTAGCTCTTCCGGGCGATGGACGGGGTGTTGCCCAGCGTCTCCGCAGCGTCATACATTGCCCGGCTGATGGCCCGCTTGCGCTTGGCGGCAGTGCGCTGGACACCGGTGCGGGCCAGGCTTTCCGCGGCTGCCACCGTTCCACGCAGGGTCCGGAAGTCCTTGGCTGTGAAGTCGGACCCGGTGCGCTCCTTCACGTAGGCATTGATGTCCGCGCTGGTGACCGGGCGCCAGGTCCTGCCCTCCTTGTAGGCCAGGAGCCGGGCGTTGGGGCCGCGGCGCTTGAGCAGGCGCAGCAGGACCGCGAGGTCCGGATCCCGGATCTCCGATTCCCAGTCCTTGCCGCTCTTGGCCGGGAAGCGCAGCAGGATCCGGTCCTTGCGCACCTGGACGTGGGCGCACAGCAGGGTGGCAAGGCCGCGGCTGCCGTTCTCGTTCGTGTAGCGTTCAGAGCCCACACGGAGGGATCCGCTGTCCAGCATCCGGAAGGCGGCGGCCAGGACGCGTTCGCGGGTGAAGCCGTCGCTGCGCAGGTCCATGGTGACGCGCCGCCGGGCTGCGGGCAGCGATTCGGCCAACTGGAGGGAGCGGTCGAACTTCACCCGGTCCTTCCGCTCGCGCCACTCCGGATGGTAGATGTACTGGCGGCGGCCTACCCCGTCCACTCCGGTGGCCTGGATGTGGCCGTTCTCGAACGGGGCGATCCAGACGTCGGTCCATGCCGGCGGGATGCCGATGCTTTCCAGCCGGTCCCGGACGGGACCGGCTGGAAGCGTGGAGCCATCGAGGTCCCGGTAACTGAAGCCCTTGCCGGCGGCCACCCTGCGGTAGCCGCGGCCCGAGGCATTGCTGCGCCGGAGCCTCATGGGGCGGGCTTCGGCAGAGGCGCACGTGTCATGAAAGCAAGCCTACTGATTATTTTCCGGATTGCCGCCTGCCTGCTGGAATACCCGCCGGCTGGATGCTGTTATTGAGAGCGTGCCCATGCCAGAAGGAACCTCTCCAGCCACGCCCGTCGCCACCCCGGCCGCCTCGCCCCCTGCGGCAAAATCCGCAGCAGGCGCCCCTGCACCGTTGGGTCCCGGGCCCGTGGGCAAGGATACGACGGCGGGAATGCTGTTCGGCATCGGCGCTTACGTTTTGTGGGGGCTGCTCCCCCTGTACTTCTTCATCCTGATGCCGGCGGGCGCCGTCGAAATCGTCGCCAACCGCGTGGTCTGGTCACTGCTGTTCTGCGCGCTCCTGATCACTGTCACCAGGACGTGGCGGGTGCTTGCCGCAGCCCTGAAGGACCGGAAGGTCTTTGGCTCCCTGGCGCTGGCTGCGTTCCTGATCGCCATCAACTGGCTGACCTACACCTACGGCGTGACCACGGGACAGGCCGTGGAAACGTCCCTGGGCTACTTCATCAACCCGCTGGTCTCGGTGCTGCTGGGCGTGCTGGTGCTGAAGGAAAGGCTGCGGCCGCTCCAGTGGGCCGCAGTGGCTGTAGGTTTCCTGGCGGTGGGCGTCCTCACCTACTCGTACGGGAAGCTGCCCTGGATCGCCCTGACACTGGCCTTCAGCTTTGGCCTGTACGGCTTCGTGAAGAACCGGGTGGGCTCGAAAGTGGATGCCATCACCAGCCTCAGCGTGGAGACCATGGTGCTCGCCCCGCTGGCTGCCGTGGCCATGGTGATCCTTGCCCTGGGCGGCGGTTCCACCTTGACATCCCAAGGTGCGGGGCACTTCTGGCTGCTGCTGGCGTCCGGCGTGATCACGGCCGTGCCGCTGCTGTTCTTCGGCGCATCCGCGCGCCGGCTGCCCATGACCACCATCGGGCTGCTCCAGTACTTCGCCCCCGTCCTGCAGTTCCTGGTGGCCTTGCTCGTGTTCCGCGAGACCATGACCGTCGAGCGCTGGATCGGGTTCGGGGTGGTGTGGCTGGCCCTGGTGCTGCTGACCCTGGACATGCTGCAGGCGGCACGCAGGAACTCGCTGGCCCGCCGGGCGCTCCGCAAGGCCGCCTGATCACCCACCCAAGGCGCGCTTCACGGCGTCGTACGCGGGCGTAGGCTTCCCGTCGTTGAACAGGTGGTCGTGGCCCTGCCGGAGGCTCCCGCCGTCGTCAATCCACCAGTCGTATCGGTCGTCAACACCCCATGCGGTGTAGGAAACACAGGTACGCGAGCGCAGGCACGTGGCCAGGACCGTGGCGTACTGCTTCGCCTGGGCTTCCGTCCCCTGATCATCCGTGACGTCGTTTTCGGAGATGCGGACGTGCAGCCCGGCGTCCCCGAAGGTTGTGAGCGTTTGGGTGAGGTCGTTAGCGGAAATGGCGTCGGTCCGGAGGTCGTAGACGTGCGCCTGGAGGCCTGCACCATAGATGTGGCCGCCCTGCGCGTTGGTATCGAGTATGAGCTTGAGCAGGGCGTCCTGGCGCGGCCCGGGGACGTCCGCGCCGTTCTCGTTGATGTACTGCTTGACGTCCGGATCGGCGGCGTACACGGCCTTGGAGACCACTGTGGGATAACCGGGCCCGAAAGCCCGGTACCAGAGGTTCTGCTGCATGCTGGTCCCCTGGTTGACGTCGAACGGCTCGTTCACCACGTCAAGGGACGCCAGCCTGCCCTTGAAGTGCGCCACCACGGTGCTGACGTAATCCAGCAGTGTGGCGCCAGTGGCCTGCCGTTCCGCCTCGGAGCCGGTGGGCAGCTCCTGCATCCAACGCGGCATGGCCTCCGTGAAGGCGATGGTGTGGCCATGCACCGCCATGCCCTTGCTTTGGGCAATCGCCAGGATGGCATCGGCCTCTTCAAAGGTGTAGACGCCCTGCTGCGGGGAGAGGAACTGCGGCTTCATGGCGTTTTCGGGGGTGAGGGCGCCGAAGTTTCCCACGAACTCCCGCGCGTAGTCCTCGTCGCCGGTGAGGGGTCCAAGGGCCACGGCCGCGCCGACCAGGAAGTCGGGACGGATCTTGGCGGCCAGGGCCTGCAGCCCGTCAGCCGACCGCTGCGCGCCTGCCGCCGCGGCCCCCGACGTGCGCAGTCCGGTGCTTCCCGGGGCTACCGCCTTCAAGGAAGTGATTTCAAAGTCCCCGGAGTCGCTGGAGAACCCCAGCCACAGTTGCCCGGATGAGAAGACCTTGCCCAAGGGCAGCGAAGAGAGCGTGTCACTGCCGCTGGCGACGGCCAGGGTGTCGCCGGACCTGCGCACCGTGAGCGGAGCAGCCGCATCCTTCACCGCCACGTGCTCGTCATGGACGGGTACCGGCTGGGTCACGTCCTGCTTTTGTGCGCCGTCGAAGACTGCGATCCTCAACTCGTTGCCCTGGAGCGTAAGCCGCACTCCGGCCGGCTCCACGCGGAACTCATCCGCAATGACAGGCGGCCGGGTGTATACGGCCCAGGATGCGTCCGCTGTGACATCCGCGAAGGTGGCGCTGAGTGAAAAGTCCCCGCCGACCACCAGGTGGGTGCCGGCCAGGTTGAGCGGAGGGTTCGGCTGGCCCCCTTGTCCGCTCTGCTCCACGATCCGCCGGGCAGTGGGGGTCACCTGCAGCCCGCCGCTGCCGGTCCGGACGCCCGGGACGTCCTGCCAGTCCACGTGCAGCAGGTCCAGCGTCACGTCGGGTTTGGGCGGGGAGCAGGAAGCCAGGATGACGAGGAGGGCGGACGCCAGCACCACCATCAATGCGTGCGGACGTCCGGCCATCCTTCGTCTTCTTCCCTGTAGACAGGACTTGGTGCGGCTACGACTTGGTCCAGCGGACGTCGTCGAAATACGCCTGCAGCCCTGAATTGCCCTGGACGATGACCTGCAGGCTCGCCTTGGCCACCGCTGTGCTGCTCGGCGAGTACGTCAGGTCAACATTGGTCACGCCGCCGGCCGAGACACCGAGCTTCCACTGCCCGGAGATCCACTGCCCGGCGGAGTTGTATTCGTCAATGTAAAAGCCCATCTCGCCGCTGGTCCGCGCCGTGATGTTGAGGTAGCTGGCAATCCTGTAGCTGCCGGCGGCAACTGCCACCTGCGGGGAGAACAGATGCCTGTTGGCCGTGGTGGCCGCCATTTTGACCGAGTTCACCGGGTTGGCTGGGCTCCCGTGGTTTCCTGCGTCAGCCACGATGGTGGACGCCGAGTCCGTCCTCCAGCCCGAGCTGATGCCGGCGTCAAACGTTCCGTTCGCCACCAGGTTCGGGGACTGCGTCGGAGGTGCTGCCGCCCCAAGGGTCATCATCTGCATGTTGTCCAGGTAAGCGGTGATGCCCGTGCCGGTCACGTAGACCTGGAGGCTGGCAGACGCCACGGAGGTGGAGCTGGGGGTGTAGGTGAAGTTCATCGACTCCACCCAGTGGCTGTTTTCCCGCTTGCGGAACTGCCCGGAAATCCACTGCCCGGCCGCGTTGTACTCGTCCACGTAGAAGCCCACTTCCCCGGAGGAGATTGAGGCGACGTTGAGGTAGGCCTTGTACAGGTAGCTGTTGGCTGCCGAGACCGGAACCTTTGGCGAGAACAGGTGGCTGGCGGCGGAACCGGACACCAGCTTCACGGACTTGGCGGGATCGGGGTAGCTGCCGTGGTTCCCGGAGTCAGCGGTGATCGCAGCCGGCGCGTCGGTCCGCCACCCGTCGGCGATGCCGTTATTGAACGTCGGGTTCGGGAGCAGGTTGGGGCTGCCGTTCACCAGGCCCTTGCTGACATTGACGTTCCTGATCTGGCCGGCCGCCACCTTGGTTTGCACATAAGCGGCCAGCTGGTCCAGCTCCGCCGTACCGTACTGGTAGTCGTCCGGGGTCTTGCTCGGCGTAGGCCTGATGTCGTGGAAGGTGAAGATGGCCCAGGTCTTGTTCGCGATCGCCTCGTCCACCTTGGCCTTCAGGGTGGACACCGGGGTGGTCACCTCCTGCACGGGGGTGTTGTGGAGGAGGAGGTCGCCGAGCGGCCAAATGTTGTTGCCCACGTCGGCGAAGCCGCGCATGGAGCTGTAGTACTTGGCGATTTGGGCGAGCGTGGTCATGTCGTAGTCGCCGTATGGCGTGGCGAGGGCCGTGGCGTTGAAGCCATGCGCCGCCAGCGCTGACCGGCTGTTGGCCAGCTCGGCATCCACTTGGGCAGCCGTCAGCTTGGTCGCCTGGCAGTCATTGCCCACGCTCACCAGGCACTGGTGGTCAACGGTGTGCGAGCCGATCTCCCAGCCGTAGGTGTTCTGCAGCTGGGTGATCTGGTCCCACGTCATGTACGGAACGTCCGTATTGGCGCGGCAGTTGTTCGGCACGGTGGTCATGCCCACGCAGTTGGTAATGATGTAGCTGGTCCCGGTGAGCCCGTACTTCTTGAGTGTGGGGGCCGCCTGCGTCAGGGCATTCTGCATGCCGTCGTCGAAGGTGAAGGACACGAGCGGAGTTGGCGCGGGATTGTCCACCGCGGCATTGGCTGCCGCAGGGGACAGGAGTGCGGCCGCCACGGCCCACACCGCCGCCCCAATGGTCAATAGCTTGGCGCGGTGCCGCGCCAGGCTGGATCTTGATCTGATCATGACTTTCTCCTTCTATCGGATGGCGAAGGCGCCGCGGTTCACCGCCTGGTGGTGGTCACGGGCCCTGCAACTGCTCGAACGCCTGGGCGACCGGTTTGACCTGGATGCCGCTTTCGTCGATGAGCTGCAGCTGGGTTGCGAGGGCAGTGCTGGTGATGGTGCTCCTGTCCGCCGCAATAGTGCTCTTCTGGGTGCCCGACGAGTCGGGGGCTGCGATCTGGTGGTACACAAGGATGAGCCAGCCGTTGGACCGGGAGGTTTCGGCGAGCGTTTCCTTGAGGGTCTCCGGCGTGGTTGCGTCGGTGACATAGAGGACCTTCAAGTCGCGCGGGTTGAGGTTTTGCCTGGTGTTGATGCCATCGCCCGTGCCGCGGACAATCTTGAAGTACTTCGCTGCGTACCAGTCCACCTGCGGGTCGGAGCGTCCGTACGGAGGTGCCAGGTCGTCGGTGGGCAGGCCCGCGGCTGCCAGGGCGTCCTCGCTCTTGCGCAGCTCGTCGTCCAGCCTGCCGGTGCCCACGGAGGTGAGGTCCACGTGCTGGTAGCTGTGGGCGGCGATCTCGTGTCCGGCCTGGTTCATCTGCTGGACCTCTGCGGCGGTGATGAAGTTCGGCGTCTCTATGGAGCTGGGATTGACGTACTGGGTGGACTTGAAGCCGTGTTTGTCCAGCAGCGGCAGGGCCCGGTCGTACACCGACTGCCAGCCGTCGTCGAAGGTGATCGAGACCATGGGCTGTTGCCAGCGCAGCGGCCCCGGCCTGGTGACGTCCAGCAGCGAAAAGTCCCGGACCGCAGTGGTGCCGTTCCCGTGCGAAATGACGGTGACCATCGCGGTGTCCGCCCCGTCCGGGACCTGGAAGGTATCCCTGATGGTGGTCCACTCCCCCGCCGGCGGCACCGTCTCCAGGTTCCGGAACTTCCGCCCGCCGCCGGCAAGCTCAAACTCGGCCACCACATCCACCTTGAGATCGGACTTGTAGGCCGCGCTGAAGGTGAAGTAGCGGTCGGCGGCCACCGGGATGGGCTGGTACTGCCACTTCGCTTCCCCGTTCTGGTAGTTGCCCACCCGGGTCCAGAGGAAGCTGCCGCGGTCATCCTCGCCACGCCCGGACTCCACCGTCGATGTCCCGGACGAATACGGAGACCAGAACGCGGGCCGGCCCGGATCGGTACCGGCAAACCCCGGATTGGGGATCACGTTGGGACCCCCTGCTCCGGATGCGGGAAGCTGGACGTCCTCTGCTGCCTCGAGGTACACGCCCTCCACCTGGAACGTGCCGGCGGAGGCGAAGCGGAAGACGTACTGCACCGCCGTCGTCGTGTCCCCGCTGTTGAACGCGTCGCTGACCGTAAACGCGGAGGTGCCGGGGCGTTCCAGCGGATTCCGCAGCTGCTCCAGGCTGCTGCTGCCGTCCTTGTGGTACTTCCTGGCCAGCAGCCTGAATTCGGGGTCGGTGGTGGTGAACGCCTTGAAGAAATAAGTCTTGCCGGGGGCGAGGTCTACCCGCGGGCTGCTGAGGGTGACGTCGCCTGAGGCGTACTGGCTGATGGTGAGCTTGAGCGCCTGCCCACCCATCTGCCCGGCTGCCAACTCCAGCGAAGTCCTGGCGTCACCGCTGTGCCCGGCGATCCATCCGCCGGCAGGGTCCATGGAGGAACCGGCCGACGGCGACTGGCCGGGTGTGGCGGCAGGTCCGGCCAGGGCGGGGAAGAGTGCCGGCAGCAGGTTGGCTCCCGGCCGGGGCTGGGCGAAGCTGCCCGTCCTCGCCGTGTACGCCAGCCATCCGGCGCTGATCAGGAGGACCAGCACGGTGATGACAACGAGGGGATTCAGCAGTACCCGGCGAAGCCTCCGGCGCTTAGGCGGCACTGGTCACCACCCCCACGCTGCCGGCCCGCTGCGGGGACTTCCAGGTGTTGATCTCGGGGCGCCGGACCAGGCCGCGCAAGCGCGTGATGCAGCGGACGGCGGCCACCAGCTGCACCAGGTCCATGATGTAGAACAGGAAGTAAGCCGTGGGGGCGTAAAGGCAAAGCCTGGTGCGTTCCCGCGCTGTGAGGTTTTCGTCCATCAGGACCGTCAGCAGCGTGTAGGCGGTGATGGTGGCGTAGGAACCGATGATCAGGGCCGGCGTGTACGTGGCCAGCGACCAATAGACGGCGTACGTCCAGGCCAGGGGCGAGACGAGCAGGGTGAACTCGCTCAACAGGCCCATCGGCATCCGGTAGTAGGCCAAGGTGCGGCTGTACCGGCGGCTGGGGTTCAGCGCCATGCCGCGGTACTTGATGAGGTTCTGGATGCTCCCGTACTTCCACCGGTAGCGCTGCTTGGCCAGGGCGAGGAACGTGAGCACGCCTTCGGTCCTGGCCACCACGTCCGCGCCGTAGACCATGCGGAAGCGCCGGTTGCCCAAGTAAGTGATCTTTGCGCTCAGGCCGATGTCCTCGGTCACCGTGTCCGTATCGTAGAAGTCCACTTTGCGCAGCACCCGCATCCGGTATGTGGAGGCCACTCCGCCCACCACGTACTCGCAGTTCAGCAGCGAGTAGAGCTTCTTTGAGCGGTAGCCGATCATGTGTTCGAACCGCTGCAGGATGCCCAGGGCTGTGGTCTCCTCCATGATCTGGACGTTCGCCGCCACACCGGCCACGTACGGGTCGTCGAAGTAGGACAGCGCGTTGGTGATGGCGTCCGGCTGGATGACCGAGTCGGCGTCGAGCGTCATCACGTACTGGCCGTGCGCAAAACGCCGGAGCACCGCGTTGAGTGCGGCGCCCTTCCCCACGTTCCTGTGCATCCGCACCAGGCGCAGGTTCATTTCCGGATGGCGCACCTGGTAGTCGCGGACCAGGCGGCCGGTAAGGTCACTGGATGCGTCGTCCGCCACGAGGACCTCGAAGGAGCGGTAGGTGCTGCGCCGGATGGAGTCGAGCGTCCGGACGATCACTGCTTCCTCGTTGTGCGCGGCAATGACGATGGACACCAGGCCGGGTACCTCGGGGAGGGCCCTGCGGGTCCAGGTGGCCGTGGCCGCGCATTCGGGCTGGAAAGCGGTGGGCAGCCGCACGCCCCTGATCCCTTTCCGCCGCTGCTGCCAGACGTCATAGAAATTGGCACCAGCCAGGTAGAGGCCAAAGTGCACCACGTAAAGGATGCTGACGCCCGCGAACAGCCAGAAGATCAGGAGCGCGATGTCCATCAGCTCACCCGTCCACTGAGTTGCTGGCCAGCACGTTCGTCGCGGCCTCGGGCAGGGGAACGTTGGCCGGCTGGAGCAGGTCCATGCCGGCCCTGATTACGGGGACCACGGCGATGGCAGGCAGGACAACCGGTGGGACTGCAGGTTTCGCTGTAGGTTTGGCCGCAGCCTCCGTGGCTCCGGAGACGTCGGCGCCGGAACCACTTGCTGCGGCCCCGGCAGGGCCAGGTGCCGCAGCATCTGCTGCCGCGATCCGGGCCAGGGCCCTGCGGGCGGCGCGCCGGTAAAAGCGGATGCCGATGAAGCGGATGACCACGGTGAGGGTGACCACGCTCCACAGCACCAGGCTCAGCTGGGCCACGAAGTCCAGCAGGCTTTCAAACATGGCTCCGTCGCGGCCGAAGGTGGCTTGTGCCGGCACTGCTGCAGGCATTGCGAAGCTTCCCGGATGCGTCACTGCCATCCCCCTTGTCTCAAGCAAGAAGTCCGTCGTTGGGCTTTGGGGTATCACCACCTGGGGTGCCCAAACACCAGGCGTTGGATGAAGTACCTGTCATTAGCGCCAAGGGAGGGCAGCGTCATTACCCTGCGGCTGACACGATAGGAGCGTGAGTGGCTCCGCTTTTTGGGGTGTGGGGGCGGCGCCTTAGGCAACCGGCGTCGCGCGCAGCCCAACCCGTTTATAGGTTCAAAATTACGTATCCCTGCGGAGGACGGACACGAGTAACGGGTACTCAATAAACAATTTGAGGGTTACCTACCGACACCGCCGTTGGGGGCACCGCTGCTGCGCCTCCGGCTACGGCCTGTTGTTAGGTAGTTGAAGCCGTGCGGCGAGGGGGCGTAGGTACCCCGCAAGCGGGGCTTCCTGGCAGCAGAAAAGGGCAGCACCCCGGCGGGGTGCTGCCCTTTAATGGGAGCGGGTTTAAGGCTTCTACGCGTTGGCCTTGATGGCGCGGGCGAGGACTTCCAGGCCGTCTGCGAGCAGCTCATCGGTGATGACCAGCGGCGGCAGCAGGCGGATCACGTTGCCGTAGGTGCCGCAGGTGAGGATGATGACGCCTTCCTTCAGGCAGGCGGCGGCAACAGCCTTGGTCAGTTCCGGGTTCGGTTCCTTGGAGCCTGACTGGACAAGTTCGACGGCGAGCATGGCACCGCGGCCGCGGACGTCACCGATGACGTCGGTTCCGGAAGCGGCCAGTTCGGCCTGCAGTTCGTTCAGGCGCGCCGTAGCGATGGATTCAATGTGGCGGGCACGGCCGTTCAGGTCGTATTCCTCCATGGAACCGATGGCAGCCAGCGCAGCGGCGCACGCCACCGGGTTGCCGCCGTAGGTGCCGCCCAGGCCACCCGGGTGCACGGCGTCCAACAGGTCGGCGCGGCCGGTGATGGCGGACAGCGGCATGCCGCCGGCGATGCCCTTGGCCATGGTCATGATGTCCGGGACAACGCCCTCGTGGTTGACGGCGAACCATTCGCCCGTGCGGCAGAAGCCGGACTGGACTTCGTCGGCGATGAAGACGATGCCCTTCTCCTTGGCCCAGGCGGCCAGCGCCGGGAGGAAGCCCTCGGCCGGGACGATGAAGCCGCCCTCGCCCTGGATGGGTTCGATGATGATCGCGGCAACCTGGTCGCCGCCGATCTGCTTCTCGATCATGGTGATGGCGCGCTTGGCGGCCTCGGCACCGGTGATGGCGGGGTTTTCCTCGCGGTACGGGTAGCTCATGGGCATCCGGTAGACCTCGGGCGCGAACGGGCCGAAGTTGGTCTTGTACGGCATGGCCTTGGCAGTCAGCGCCATGGTCAGGTTGGTGCGGCCGTGGTAGGCGTGGTCAAAGGCGACGACGGCGTCACGGCCGGTTGCCAGGCGGGCCACCTTGACGGCGTTCTCCACTGCTTCGGCGCCGGAGTTGAAAAGGACGGTGCGCTTTTCGTGGTCGCCCGGGGTGAGGCGGTTCAGCTGCTCCGCGAGGGCTACGTAGCCTTCGTACGGGGTGACCATGAAGCAGGTGTGGGTGAAGTGCTCAACGGCTTCCTTGACCGCACCGACCACGGCGGGGTCGGAGGCGCCCACGCTGGTGACGGCGATGCCTGAGCCGAGGTCGATGAAGGAGTTGCCATCGACGTCCTGGATGATGCCGCCGTCGGCGTCGGCCACGTAGACCGGAACGCTGGAGGCGACGCCGGCAGCCACCACGGACTTGCGGCGTTCGGTCAGTGCCACGGACTTGGGGCCGGGGAAGTCGGCCTGGACGCGGCGCTTCTGCTCCAGGCGGTAGGTGAGGTCTGCTGCGGTGGTGGTCATGGGTTTTACTTTCTCTTACTAGGGGCCCGCTCCGGCCGGGTTCCCTGGCCGAAGCGGAGCGAGGTTGGGGCGCCGGTGGGGAGCGTCAGGAATCGAGGGCGGACATGACGTGCTTGATGCGCGTGTAGTCCTCCACGCCGTACATGGAGAGGTCCTTGCCGTAGCCGGACTGCTTGAAACCGCCGTGCGGCATTTCGGCGGTGAGGAGGATGTGGGTGTTGATCCAGACGGCGCCGAAGTCCAGGTCGCGGCTGAGCCGCATGGCGGTGCCGTGGTTGGTGGTCCAGACGCTTGAGGCCAGGGCGTAGTCCACGTCGTTGGCCATGGCCACGGCTTCTTCTTCCGTGCTGAACTTCTGGACGGTGATGACGGGGCCGAATGTTTCCTTCTGCACCACGTCGTCGGTCTGCTTGGCGCCGGTGATGATGGTCGGTTCGAAGAAGTAGCCCTTCTCCCCCGCCCGGTGGCCGCCGGTCTCGATCCGGCAGTTGGCGGGCAGGTTCTCCACCACGGAGGTGACGGCGTTGAAGTGGTTAATGTTGTTCAGCGGGCCGAAGTAGTTGTCCTCGTCGTTCTGCGAACCGGTGTGCAGGGTCTTGGTGTGTTCCACCATTGCTGCCACGACGTCGTCGTGGACGGATTCCTCCACCAGCACGCGGGTGATGGCGGTGCAGTCCTGGCCTGCGTTGAAGAAGGCGAACTCGGCGATCGCCGCGGCGCTCTTCTTGATGTCGGCGTCCTTGAAGACGATCGCGGGGGCTTTGCCGCCGAGTTCCAGGTGGGCGCGCTTGAGGCCCTTCGCGGCGCCGGAAGCGACAGCGATGCCGGCCCGGACCGAGCCGGTGATGGACACCAGGCCGGGGACCTTGTGCTCCACCATCATGGCGCCGGTTTCGCCGGTGCCGAGCACCACGTTCAGCACGCCGGCGGGCAGGATCTCCCCGGCGAGCCGGGCCAGCACCAGGGTTGATTCGGGGGTGGTGTCGGAAGGCTTGAGGACCACGGTGTTGCCGGCCGCGAGTGCGGGACCGATCTTCCAGATGGCCATCAGGAAGGGGTAGTTCCACGGGGCCACCTGGGCCACCACGCCGATGGGTTCGCGGCGGACGTAGGAGGTGTGGCCCTCGAAGTACTCGCCGGCGGACTTGCCCTCGAGGATGCGGGCGGCACCGGCGAAGAAGCGCAGCTGGTCGGCACCGGCGGCCACTTCCTCGGAGGCAATGAGCGACCGGACCTGGCCGGTGTTGCGGTGCTGGGCCTCGACCAGTTCGTCGCTGTTGGCCTCGATGGCGTCCGCGAGCTTGAGCAGCATCAGCTGGCGCTGGCCCGGGGTGACGTGCTTCCAGGTCCGAAAGGCGTCCTTGGCGGCTGCCATGGCGGCGTCCACGTCCGCCTGCACCGACACGGGAGCCTGGGCCACCACTTCGCCGTTGGCGGGGTTGACCACGTCCAGCAGGGTGGTGCCGGCGGGGGTGACGAACTTCCCGTTGATGAAGTTCTGCAAGGTTTGGACCACGGTGTGCAACCTCTTTCGTAAGGGCCATCTGCGGCCGGGCGGAAACCAGGACGGATGGATGGAACTGCCTTGAGCCTATGCCAGCGCCCAAGCCGGGTGAATAGCCACCTGCACACCCTTGCCTAAGGGGTTTAGTGCGGTTGCCCAGCTCACGTTTATCCTTGCTTCATGGCCATTTCCCTTGCTGCCCTGGTGGGCGTGACGTCCTTGAAGCTGTCCAAGGCGGGCGTGGCGGAGACTACCTGGAACCAGGACATCAACTGGGTTGCGGTGACCGAACTGGAGGATCCCCAGCGGTTCCTCAACGGCGGCGAACTGGTCCTCACCACGGGCTTGCGGCTGCGCTCAGCGCCCGAGCAGCGCCGCTTTGTCCGCCAGGTGCAGCGCGCCGGCGCGGTGGGCATCGGCTTTGGCGTGGGACTGTCCCACGAGGCGGTGCCGCCGGCCCTCCTGGCGGAGGCCAACCGGTGGGGCCTGCCCGTGGTGGAGGTGCCATACGAGACCCCGTTCATCGCCATCACCAAGCTGGTGGCCGACGCCCAGTCCGCGGACCACTACGCCAAGCTGGAACGGCTGATCGCCGGGCACCAGGTGCTGGCGCGGGCGCTGCTGACCGGCGGCGGCCTCGCGGAGCTGCTGAAGAACCTTGGTGGCATGCTGCGCACGGATATCGCGCTCACCCAGTTCACGGCGCAGCTTTATAACAGCAGCAGCACCCACCCGTCGGCGGACACCTGGTCCAGTTACCCCGTGCCCACGGGCCGACGCGACGCCTGCACCCTGTGGGTGCGCCAGCCCTTCGAGGACACCGGCATCATCGGCTACGCCCAGAACCTGATCAGCGTGGAGCTGAACAACATGGTCAAGCAGCGGCAGGCCCAGCGCGCCCTCTGCGGGCAGGTGCTGGAGGACGTGATCCACGGGGCGCTGGAGACCAGCGAGGCGCAGCGCAGGCTGGCCGGCGTGGGAGTGAACAGTACCCGCAAGAACGTGGTCCTCCTGGCCGTGTCCGCCGCCCACGGCAAGGCCCTGGGGAGCACCTCGGTGCCGCAGGAACTGGAGAAGGCCGTTGCCGCCGTCGTGGGCAAGGACCTGGTGCTGGTGGTCAATGACGACGGCGGGACGGCGCCTGGGCTGGCACGGAAGCTGAGCGACCACCTCGCGGAGGCCGGGATCCATGCCACGATCGGCATCGGCGGGGCGTACACCAAGCCCAACGGGCTCCGCTGGAGCTACTTCGAGGCCCGGGATGCCGCCAGCCACGGCCTGCCGGTGAACGAGCCGGAGCGGTTGAGCCTGACGTCCCTGC
Source organism: Arthrobacter sp. SLBN-83 (assembly GCF_006715285.1). NCBI lineage: Bacteria > Bacillati > Actinomycetota > Actinomycetes > Micrococcales > Micrococcaceae > Arthrobacter > Arthrobacter sp. SLBN-83. The sequence continues at coordinate 2,477,753 of NZ_VFMX01000001.1, read as the reverse complement.
TGCTGGCCAGCGAGGACGTGCCGCTGGCGGACATGGCGCACGAGTCGCTGAACCCCCTGCGGTCCTTCGACGCCGCGCACGGCTCGGAACTCATGGCCACGCTGGAGAGCTACCTGAACAACAACGGCTCGGTGGCGGCGGTGGCGGAGGAACTCACGCTGCACCGCAACACGGTCCGGTACCGGCTGGCCCAGATCACCGAGCTCACCGGCTACGACCCCGCGGTCACCGCGGACCGCGTGCAGCTGTGGCTTGCGCTGGCGGTGGCGCGGTTGTCGGCGCGGCAGGGCAAGTAACCCGCGAACACGGCGTCAGATCACGCCGTGGCCCAGCAGGTCCCGCGACTTCTTCCAGGCCTTCCGGGACCCCGCCTTCGCCGCCAGCATCCGTTCCTCCTGCTGGTTCAGGAGCTCGGCGTAGATGGCTGCCGTGGCCGGATCACTGAAGTCGGCAGCGACGGCGGCGAGCAGGTCGCGTGCCACCACGGCGTCCTGGAAGCGGCCCAGGATCTTTTGCTGGCGGTGCGCGGCCTTGACCACCTTGCCGGCGCGCTTGCCGTGTACCAGGGCCGCCGCTTCGGCCACGTGGCGCAGCCGCTTTGCGTCCTTGCGGACACGGTGGAGGGCAAGCTCTTCCTCCCGGCCGCGCCGGGCCCGCTTGATCGCCTTGTGTGAACGGCGCAGGCGTTTGGCGGCTTTGTCCACCGCCTTCGCCGCTGCACGCCGTCCGGGAGTCACGGCTTCGGCGCGCACGGGCGGGTTGTCCCGGAAGTCCTCCAGCTTGTCCAGTAGCCGGAAGTAGCGGGCAGATTCCAGGGCTTCGCGCAGGAGCCGGTAAGCCGCGTCATAGTCGCTGCCGGTACGCTGTTCCACGCTTGCGGTGGCGGCGGCGATGCCCTCCCCCGGCGGCAGTGCGCCCAGTTGTTCGCGGAGCTGTTTCCCCAGGACCTCGGCGTCGCGCGGCTGGCCCAGCAGCTGGCCCAGCCATTTGAGTTCACTCCGCAGCTTGCGCACCGGCGATGCCCGGTAGAGCCGGCTGTAGGCAGCCAAAACGGAGCGGATGCGGCGGGTCGCAGAACGCATGGCGTGCACGGCGTCGGGCTCCTCGTTCCGGACGTCGGCGTCGCTTGCGAGGATCTGGTCGATCTGTGCGGCCACGTAGACGGTGACGACGGCGGCAGCCGGGGCGCGCTTTCCGGCCAGGAGGCCGGGGCTGCTTTCGCTCCCCCCAGCACTGCCGGGAGCCTCACCGCCGGCAGGAACGGCACCACCGGCGGCAGCGGACCGCTTTCCCGCCTTGGTGCCACTGCCCAGGGCGCGGGCCAGTTTGGAGGCGTGCCCGGCGTGCCGTGCACCGGCGGCGGTGAGCAGTTCCTCCACGGGGCCGAAGAGGCCAGGATCCCCGTGGACCAGTTCCAGCTCCCATTCGCGCCACTCCTGCCGGGGCGCGTCCGGCCCGTCCTCCAGCCGCACGGCGGTGACGTGGTCGTCGGCGAGGTCGGCCAGGTGCACGCCGTCCTCTCCGTAGAGGGGGTAGGTGGTGCGCCGGGTTTCCAGCCGGACCACCGGGGCCGGGACAGTCCCCCGAAGGTAGGCGTGAAGGTGGGTGAGCAGGCTGTCCGGGACGACGTCGGGCCGGCCAAGCGGTGCGTGCAGCTCAGTCCGGTGCTGCGGGCCTTCCCCGGCTGCGGCGGCCTGGGGCGGCAGCTTCAGGTGCCACCCGGCGTCCTTCCCTCCGGTGCGGCGGCGAAGGGTGATGCGGCGGGCGGCCAGGCCGTGCTTGGGAGTGTCGAAGTACACCGCCTCCAAGAGGTCCGTGTGGGGCTTACCCGTCCGGGCCACGCCGGGAGCCTGCTCCAGGGCCGGCACCCCGGCGGCGGTGTCGACGTCGTACTTCTTCTCGATCTCAAGTCCCCGGGAAGCTTCCACAGCCGTCCTTCCAGCGCCGCCTGGTCAACGCCAGGCCCTCCGACAGTCCGTTGGCAGTCTATTGCAGGGGCCGCGTGCGGGGAGAGGTTGGCCACAAAGACAGAAACATCAAACGTCTAACCTTTACGGTGGAGGGTATGGCCGCCACTCCCCCCGCCCCCGCCCACGCCTCCCCGCCCGCCGTAACGGACATCGAAGTCCCGGACACTGAAACGGCAGCCGGGACGGTTCCCGTGAAGCCGCGCTCCGCCGTCGTGTTCGGTGTCATTGCGCTGGTGCTGATCGGACTGAACCTGCGCGCCGGCATCACCGGAGCCTCCGCGCTGCTGCACGACCTCCAGGCTGTGCTGGGCTACGGGGCGCTGGTGGCGGCAATCATCCCGTCCATCCCCACGCTCTGCTTCGCTGTGGCGGGGGCCGCGACATCATGGCTCAGCGGCAAGGTGGGGGTGGAGAAGGCCATCCTGCTGTCGCTGGCGCTGCTGGCCGGCGGGCTTCTGCTGCGCGGCATCCCAGCCACCGGCATGCTGGTGGCCGGCAGCGTGGTGGGCATGTCCGGGCTGGCCATCTGCAATGTGGCCATGCCGTCCTTCATCCGGGAGCACTTCGCCTCCCGGACCTCCCTCATGACCGCCGTCTACACGGTGACCATGACCACCGGGGGCACCCTGACCTCCGTCCTGGTGGTTCCGCTGGCGCAGGCCCTGGGATCCCCGTCCGCCGCGGTGGGTGCCGTGGGCATCGCGGCCGTGGCAGCCTTCCTGGGATTCCTGCCTGTGGCCATGCATGCCCACCGGAACACCGCCCGTACCGCGGCCGGACACGTCTCCCCGTGGCCCCTGCTGCGGACCCGCAAGGGCCAGCTCCTCACCGCAATCTTCACCCTGCAGGCACTGCTGGCGTATGCCCTGCTGAGCTGGTTCCCGTACATGCTCACCACCATGGGCCTGGGTGCGTCGGAGAGCGGGCTGATGTTCGGGCTGATGCAGCTTGTTTCGGTCCCGGCAGGCATGGTGCTGATCGCCCTCGGCGCCCGGCCGGGCATGCTGCGCCCCGCGTTCTACCTGGTGAGCATCACCATGGTTGTGGGGATCGCGGCCCTGCTGGTTCTTCCGGTGGGGCTGGCCGCCGTCCCCGCGGTGCTGCTGGGGTTCGGCCTGGGAATCTTCCCGCTGGTGATGGTGATGATCAGCCGCAGCGGAACCAGCACCGCCGAAACCACGGCCCTGTCCACCCTGGCCCAGTCCTCGGGGTACCTGCTGGCCACCGTAGGCCCGTTCGGCATGGGACTGCTGCACAGCGCCACCGGCGGCTGGTCGCTGCCCCTGGTGCTGCTGCTGGGGGTGGCCCTGGTGCAGATCGTGGTGTCCCACCTGCTTACCGGGAAGGCCATGTCAGGAAAGTCCGCGGGCGCTCCCGATGCCGGAAGCCCTGCCGTCGGAAACCACACCGCCCGCACGGAAGGAAAATAGCATCATGTCCTTGAGCCCTTCGGTCCGTCCGCCGCTCGCCGCCGAAGTCACGGCCAAGCTGCGGGAAATGGTGCACTCAGGCGAATGGCCGCTGAACCAGCGCATCCCGCCCGAACCCGAACTCATGGCCAGGCTGGGCGTTTCCCGCGGCACCCTGCGCGAAGCGGTCAAGGCCCTGGCCCACGGCGGCATGCTGGAGGTGCGGCGCGGGGACGGCACCTACGTGCGCGCCACCAGCGAAATGTCCGGCGCGGCCCGCCGCATGTACCAGGACCACACAGAACAGCACATCCTGGAGGTCCGGCTGGGCCTGGACACCCAGGCGGCGCGGCTGGCAGCCCGCAATGCAACGGACGACGACGTCACGGGCCTGCGCGCGCTCCTCGCCGCCCGGGACCAGGCCTGGAAGAACGGGGATGTCGAAGCCTGGGCGGACGCCGACTGGTGCTTCCACGAAGGCATTGCCCGAGCGTCCGGCAACCCCCTGCTGCATGAGCTTTACGCGAGCTTCGGCACCGCGTTCCACCAGGACCTGCTCAAGCAGCAGCGCCGGCCGGGCTTCAACGGACTCCCCCGGGACGGCCACGAAACGCTGCTCGACGCCATCGAACGCCGGAACCAGGACGCTGCCGTGGCCACCGTGAACCGGAACCTGAACTCCTGCGCGGAGTGGCTGGCGGAGTAATTCGGCTTTCCTGTAGCGGTCCCGCGGCTTCCCCGGTATCGACGCGCCACCTCCTTTGCGACGCGAAAATTCCCTGGCGCCGCGATATGTGGGCCGCGCAAGGGATTATCCGAGTCGGGGGTGGACATGCGCAGCGAAACCGAACGTGCGCACCGGGAGGACGGTGTCCCGGACGCGGCGACGGCCCGGCACTGTGGTGCCGGACCGCCGTCGTACGCTTTGTGTTTCTTATCCGGCCTAGTCGCCGCGCAGGCCCGAGAAGACGTTCTTGGGGCGCTGCATCTCGCCGTGCTTGGCGCCAAGGATGATCACCAGGGCAGCGAAGCCGGGAATGGTCCACTGCAGGAGCTTGAGCTGCTGCTGGGCGGTCTTCAGTTCGTCCGAGGCAGCGCCGTGCGGCTCGGTTGCGCCCTCTGCACCTTCACCGGCGAGCTTGTCCACCTTCTTGCCCAGGATGCCCGAGTACAGGGTTACCGCGGCGCCCACCACGGTAACGGCGGTCTTGATGACGGTGTCACGGGCCACGCCCTCCTGCTTGGCGATCCTGCCCTTGTTCTCCCAGGCAATGGCCAGGTCCGCCACCAGGTGGGAGGCGAACGCCGCGGTCTGGAACGGAGCCCACTTCATCCAGCCGGCGCTGGAAAGCCGGGTGCGCTCCGAGGGGTCCTTGGCCTGGGCTGCAGCCCCGTTGAGCCCGATGGCACCCATCAGGGATCCACCAAACCATGCTGCTGCCGTCAGGTCGTGAACCGAACGGGCAATGAGATTTCCTGCCATGATGTGCATTCCTAACGTTGTGAACTGGTTCCGGGTTGCCGCTTTGCGGCAGACTTCACTTGCCGTGTCCCATCGAGGTATGGTGCGCCCATGGTAAGCACACTTACTAATATTACGAAAGCCCGTCCCGGACAGGGCGCACCGCGTAATATCGTCGCCATGGGAAACACAGGGACATTGTTCGGCTGGGCCTTCGGGAACCCCGCCCGTGAAAGTGACAGCGGCTACGTGGACGGACTGGAGCGCGAGGCGCTCCGCAATGCCAAGCAAACGGCAAAGGCCAAGGGCGTGGACGTTGTGGCGGGTTCTGAAGTTTTCACCGTCCTCAGCGCAGACGAATCCCTGGTGGAGCTGGACAACGCCCCCGGCCAGCTGGTGGTCCGCTGTACCGTGCACGTTCAGGGACCAGGCGCAGAAAAGCTGCGGGCCGAAGGGCCCATGAACGGCTGACAGATGTCCAACGGCGAATCCACGCTCAGGCAGGCAGCGGACGCTGTCGAGGAGGCCTCCAACCACAAGGTCCTGGATGTGCTGGCCCGCGCCGGGTTTGCCGTCATGGCCCTGCTCCACGTCATCCTGGGTGCCATCGCCATTGCCATCGCCTTCGGACATCCGGGCGAGGCCGAACCCACCGGCGCCATCGCCCAACTGGCGGACAACACCTGGGGCCCGTTCGTCATGTGGGGGTGCGTGGTGGCCTGCCTCGGCCTTTCCCTCTGGCAGGCCAGCGAAGCGACCCTGCGGGCCAGGAGCCTCCCGCGCAAGGAACGGCTGGCCAAGCTGGTTTCCTCAGGGTTCCTGGCCGTCGCCTACGGCAGTGTGGGCATGACCTTCGCGGGATTCGCGCTGGGCCAGCGCAGCGACTCGGGCGACAACACACGGGACTTCAGCGAGAACCTGATGGACAACCCGGTGGGGCCGTGGCTCCTGGTGGCCCTGGGCCTGACCATCCTTGGCATCGGTATCTACTTCATCGTCAAGGGGTTGCGGCGCGGCTTCAAGGAAGAACTGTTCCATTTTGAGGGCACGCGGCGGGGCAGGCTTATCGACAGCCTGGGCGTCACGGGCCACGTGGCCAAAGGCATTGCGCTGGACCTCACCGGACTGCTGTTCATCATTGCCGCGGCCAAGCACCGGCCCGAGGAGTCAACGGGGCTGGACGGCAGCCTCAAAGCCCTGCAGGACCATCCCTTCGGGCCCACGCTGCTGGTGGCGATCGGCGCCGGGTTTATCGCCTATGGGGTTTTCGCCCTGATCCGGGCCCGGTTTGGCCGCATGTAGGCCCGGGGTTTGTGGGTAGGAAGGAAGTATGACCCAACAGCTGCGCGTAGTTTCCGCCGTCACCGGAAGTACCGGGCAGGCCTTCGCTGCCCTCTTCCGGCTCCTCAAACTCGCGCGGCCTGACCGGCCCATCCACCCCGAGGGCCTCGGCTTGTCCGGAGAGCTCACCAGGACCGGCAACCCGGCCGGCCCCAGCGGCATCGACTGGCTGGACTCCCCCGGCACTGACCAGGTGGTGGCCCGCTTCTCGCGGTCCGTAGGCCTGCCGCAGGCACTGCCGGACATCCTGGGCCTTGCCCTCCGGGTTTCGCCCCAGGACTTGCCTGCTGCCGGTGATGACGCTGCTGCCGGTCCGGCCGACGTGCTGTTTGCCTCCACCGGCTGGGGCTTGCCGGGCCGGTTCCTGCTGATGCCGCGGCTGGACGTCGCCGGAGCCACCATGACCACGCTTATGCCGTACAGAGGCCAGCGCGGTCCTGTCCTGCTGGGCCTGCGGACGCGCAGCCTCCCGCCGGGGTCGCTGGCGTCCGGGGAATGGGTGCTGGGACTGCACTGGGCCACGCCGGGCGGACCCTGGCGGGAGTGCGGTGAGCTGCGGCTGCACGCCGGTGCCGATCCTGCCGACATCCCCCTGCGCTTCGATCCCCTGGAGAACCAGCCGCCCGGAGCCGAAGCCTACGGATGGACCCGGCGCCTGCGGAAGCCGTCCTACCGGGCTGCACGGCGGCCGGCACCTCCCGCCGTCGTAAGCTCCAAACCAACGGCGCGCCCAAAAAGTGCCGCCGCAACACTTCAGGAAAGCACCACCGGAACCGGAAGGAACACCATGTCCACCGTCTCGCTGCTGTTCAACGCATCCTCCGCCGACGTCTGGCGGGTCATCTCTGACGGCTGGCTCTACTCGGGCTGGGTGGTGGGGGCGTCCCGGATCAGGGATGTTGACGCCGAATGGCCGCAGGCCGGCGCCCAGCTGCACCACTCCGTGGGGACCTGGCCGCTGGTCATCGACGACAGCACCAAGGTGGCCGCCGTGGAACCGGGCCGGTCCCTGGAACTCGTGGCGCGCGGCTGGCCCATGGGCGAGGCCAAGGTGGAGATCTCGCTGGAGGACCGCGGGAACCAGTGCCGGGTGACCATTGCCGAGGACGCCATCCGCGGGCCGGGCAAGCTGATGCCCAAGTTCCTGCGCGATCCGATGATTTCGGCCCGAAACCGCGAGACCCTGCGCCGCTTGGAGCTCATGGCGATCGGCGGGGCGGGTAAGTAGCGCAACCCGGTTAATATCGCTTAAACGCAGGAACCGCGGGACCTGTTGGCCCCGCGGTTCCTTGCTTCTAGGTCCTAGACCTGCGCGGCTACGCCGTCACGGGAGATGTCCACCATGTCCCCGCGCGGCACCACCTTGATGCGCTCACGCTTGACCTCGACGCCGTGCGAGCCGCCGGCCTCCGTGGCCGCAGCGCCGAGGGCCAGTTCGTGGGCATCCAGTGCCAGCCAGCCTTCCCAGCTGGTGAACTTCACGCCGCGGGCGTCCAGGAGTTCGACGACGGCGTCCTCGGCGGGTGCCTCGGCGACGGGAAGGTTTTCGCGGTCCTCGAGCAGGTAGGTGACGGTCTCAAGGGCGTCGCCCTTGGTGTGGCCGATCAGGCCGACCGGTCCGCGCTTGATCCAGCCCGTGGCGTAGAGACCCGGCACGTGGGTGCCATCGGCAGCCAGGACGCGGCCGCCGTCGTTCGTTACCACGCCCTTCTTGTGGTCGAACTCGACGTCCGGCAGGGCGGATCCGAAGTAGCCGATGGCGCGGTACACGGCCTGGACCGGGTAGTCCACGTACTCGCCGGTGCCGCGGGCGTTGCCGGTCCCGTCCAGCTCTGTGCGCTCGAACTTGATGCCTGCCACCTTGCCCGGCGTCTCGGCGTCGTCGTAAATCTCCACCGGGCTGTGCAGGAAGTGCAGGTGCAGGCGGCGGGATGCCTTGAGCTCGGAGAGGTCCTCGGGCTGCTCGGCGATCCAGTTGGTGAGCGTGCCCACCATGGTCTTGGTCTGGTTGTTCGTCTGGATCTGGCGGTCCGATTCCTCGTCGAACTCGAAGTCCTCCGGGTAAAGGATGATGTCCACGTCCTTGGAGTGGGACAGCTCGCGCAGCTCCAGCGGGGTGAACTTGACCTGGGCGGGACCGCGGCGGCCGAAGACGTGCACGTCGGTGACGGGGGACGCCTTCAGGCCGGCATAGACGTTGTCCGGGATTTCGGTGACCAGCAGGTCGTCGGCGTGCTTGGACAGGACACGCGCCACGTCCAGGGCCACGTTGCCGTTGCCGATGACCGCAATCTCCTTGGCGTCCAGCGGCCACTCGCGGGGCACATCCGGGTGGCCGTCGTACCAGGACACGAAGTCGGCGCCGCCGAAGGAGCCCTCCAGCTCGACGCCGGGGATGTTCAGGTCCGCGTCCTTGATGGCGCCGGTGGCGAAGATGACGGAGTCGTAGTGCTTGCGGAGGTCCTCGATGGTGAGGTCCGTGCCGTAGTCAACGTTGCCGAAGAAGCGGATGTCGCCGCGGTCCAGCACCTTGTGCAGGGCGTTCACGATTCCCTTGATGCGGGGATGGTCGGGGGCCACGCCGTAGCGGATCAGGCCGTAGGGTGCCGGGTAGCGGTCAAAGAGGTCGATGCTGACGGTCAGCTCGCCGCTCTTGACGGCTTCGCTCTTGGTGAGGATGTCGGCGGCATAGACACCGGCCGGGCCGGAGCCCACGACGGCGACGCGCAGCGGACGTTCAGCAGATCCTACGGTGGTGCTGGATGACACGGCTGTGTTCCTTTTCTTCTGCATCGATTGCTGAGTACTTGCCGTTTTGAACCCTCAAAACGGCAGTTACGGAGCAATCGGTGGGTTTCAGGTGGTGAGGGCGGTCTTGCGGGGGCTGTTCGGGGTGGTGGTGCTGTAGTCAGCGGTTTTGAAGTGCGACGGCGCGAAGGGGCTTACGCGCACCACGTCACCGATGACAATCACGGCAGGATTTGCGACGCCGGCCGCCTGGGCCTGGTCGGCGATGGAACCGAGCGTGCCAATAGTGACGCGCTGGTCCGGCAAATAGCCGTTTTCCACGATACCAACTGGCGTGCCCAGCGGCAGCCCGGCTTCGCCCAGCGCGGACGCGGATTCGCGCAGCTGGCCTACGCCCATGAGCAGGACGACGGTGTGGTCCGGGCGGGCCGGGATCTCGGAGAGTTCCTCGTGGCCGGTGACCACGCTGAAGCCTTTGGCCAGGCCCCGGTGCGTGACGGGGATGCCTGCTGCGGCGGGAACGGAGATGGCGGACGTGACGCCGGAGACCACTTCCACCTCCACACCATGCTGGCGGCAGTATTCAGCTTCCTCGCCGCCGCGGCCCAGCACGTACGGGTCGCCGCCCTTGAGCCGGACCACGCGGTGGCCCTTCAAGGCTTCTTCCACCAGGATGCGGTTGATCTCTGCCTGCGGCACGGGGTGGTGGCCGGGAGTCTTGCCCACTTCGATGACGCGGACGTCGGGGGCAAGTTCATTCAGCAGTTCCCGCGGGCCCAGGCGGTCGGCCACCACGACGTCGGCCTGCCCCAGCAGCCGGCGGCCGCGGACCGTGATGAGGCCGGTGTCCCCGGGGCCGCCGCCCACCAGGGCCACGCTGCCTTGGTGCGCGCGGCGGCGGCGCAGCGGCAGGTCGCCCGTTTCCAGGGCGGTGGCCACGGCATCGCGGACGGCCATGGCACGGCGCGGGTCTCCCCCGGCGTTGACGGCGATCTTGACGTCGTCCACCACGGCGACGGCGGGGGTCCAGGCGGCGGAAGCTTCATGGTTGGAGGCGTTGACGCACCAAACCCGCTGCGCCTCGGCGTCGGCCGATACCTGGGCGTCCACCTCCGGATCACCAGTTGCCGTCTGGACGAACCAGACGCCGTCGACGTCGCTTGAAAGGTAGGGGCGCGCTTCCCAGGTGAGGAGGCCGGCGTCGGCCATCTCCTGCAGCGCGGGCGAGGCAACCGGGGCCACGACGGTGACCACGGCACCGGCGTCCAGCAGTCCCTTGGCACGGCGGGCAGCAACGGGGCCGCCACCTACCACCAGCACCGGGCGGCCGAGCAGCCGCAGCGCGGTGGGGTAAATGTCCTGAATTGCCATGAATCAACGGTAGGGCGGCGTCACATTCGCCAACAAAGGCCGAGCAACACCAGTTCACGTAAGGTAACGCTGCGTCACAAAGGATTTCCTGCTCTCCCGGCGAGGAACCGTCCCCTGTCGCTGATGAGCCGTTCCAGGTAGCGGCGCAGGATGAGCCTCTCGACGACGCGGCCCAGGACACCCAGCGGGGCGGTGAACTCCACCCGGTCGGTCATGATGCTCCCCGTGGCCGTTGGCTGGAATTCGTGGACGTGCCGGAAGGCCTTGAAGGGGCCCTTCACCTGCTCATCGGTGAAGCTGCGGGGGTATTCGAAGGAGGTGATCCGGCTGGTCATGGTGAGCGGAATACCGAAGTGCTTCGCCCGCCAGGTCACCTCCTGGCCCGCCCCGATGAGCCCGCTGGTGACGCCGGCAACTGCCCGCTCCCCAGATTGTTTTTGGGAGTCCACGTGCAGGTCGATGCTGCGCGCCAGGTCGAAGAGCCGCTCCATCGGCAGGGGCGACTCGGTGCGGCACACGAAGCTGACGGTCATGGCGCCAGTCTGCCATTGATCTCTGGGGACTCCGCGGTCGTCGTAGGGCACATTGGCGGGGATCTTCGTCCATGAAGTGCTTATCCCCCGCGTGTCCGTGTCAAAGTGCCCCGCCTTGGCTGGCTCGGAGGGCTGGGAAACAGCAGAGCCCGACGGCGGGAGGTCGCCGTCGGGCTCTTGCCGTCAGTGGGAAAAGGGCTGGGTCAGCGGGTGCTGCCGGCCAGGAGACCGCGGCGGCGCAGGAGGCGCTTCTCGATGGGCCCGAAGACCAGCAGCTCGATCAGGATGCCGACGGCGAGGATCAGCAGGATGGCAGCTATCACGATGGTCATGTCCGACAGGTCCCGGCCCTGGTCCAGCAGGGAGCCCAGGCCAAAGCCGATGGTGCCGCCCACGGCAATGATTTCCGCGGCCATGAGCGAGCGCCAGGAAAAGGCCCAGCCCTGCTTGAGGCCGCTGAGGTAGCCGGGCAGCGCCGCCGGAAGGATCACCTGCAGTGCCATCTGGAGCCGGGAGGCGCCCAGGACGGTACCCACCCGGCGGTACTGCGGCGGGATCTGGTCCACGCCGGAGATGAGGCCGTTGATGATGGACGGGATGGCGCCCATGAACACCACGAAGTATACGGTGGCGTCGGTCAGGCCGAACCAGATAATCGCCGCGGGCACCCACGCCACCGAGGGCAGCACCTGCAGCCCGGAAATGAGGGGCCCGAACGCCCGGCGCAGCGGTGCGACCTGGGCCAGCAGCAGGCCCACCGGCGTGGCAATCGCCACCGAAATGAGGAAGCCCACCACACCACGCTGCAGTGAGGTCCACATGGATCCCTGCAGCTTGCCGTCGCTCCACAGGACGCCCATCTGGGCCACGACGTCCAGCGGGCCGGGAACCAGGTCGCGCCGCTTCACACCCAGCGAGACATAGAACTGCCAGATGAGCACCAGGACCACCAACGCGGCCACGGGCAGCAGGATGCGGCTCCAGTCGACGCGGTGCTTGCGGTCGGCATCGGACTGCAGCGAGTCCAGGCCGGATTCAAGCTCCCGCAGGTCCTCGTGGCCCGTGGACGTGCGGGTCAGCGCGGCATGGACGTGCTCAGCGGGCGCAGCGCCGGATGCCCTCTCCGAGGGTGCTTCCGCGAGGCGTGTCGGATTACTTGGCATGGCGGCGAATCTCCTCCCGCAGCCGGGCGGTGATGACCCCGGTCAGCTGGCCGGCGAGCCCGGCATCGGTTCGGTGTTCCTCGGTGACGGCCCATTCCTGGACCACGCGGCCCGGGCGGGAGGACAGCAGCAGGACGCGCTGGCCCAGCCGGACAGCCTCGCGGACGTTGTGGGTGACGAAGACGATGGTGCGCCCGGTTTCCTTCCAGATGCGCTCGAGTTCGTCGTGCAGCAGGTCGCGGGTGATGGCATCCAGTGCGGCAAACGGCTCGTCCATCAGCAGCAACTGCCGGTCCTGCGCCAGGGAACGGGCCAGGGACACTCGCTGCCGCATGCCGCCGGACAGCTCGTGCGGACGCTTATCCCCCGCGGAGCCCAAGTGCACCAACTCGAGGAGCTCCTGTGCCTTGATACGGCGTTCGGCCTTGCCCACGCCGCGCAGCTTCAGGGCCAGTTCGATGTTTTCCCGGGCGGTCAGCCACGGGAAGAGGGCAGCGTCCTGGAACATGAAGGCGGCGCCGTCGCTGGGCACTTCCAGGGCGCCCGACGTCGGCGCTTCAAGTCCCGCGATGATGTTCAGGAGGGTGGATTTGCCGCAGCCGGAGGCACCGAGGAGGGCAACGAACTCGCCCTGCTTGATGTTGGCGTTGACGTCGTCCAGTACCGGGGCGCCGTCGCCGAAGCGCTTGCCCAGGTGTTCCAGTACAACTGGCATGGTGGCGTCCTTAAGTAGTGGTGGTCAGTCCTGGCCGAGGCCGGCGGCTGAGATCTTGCCCGCGCCGCCGGTCACCTGGTTCAGGGCGGTGAGGTCGAAGAGGCCGTTGATGTCGGCCTTTTTGGTGGTGCCGGCGTCCACGCCGTCCTGCAGCAGCTTGGGGTAGCTGCCGGCCAGCGGGTCGAGGGTGAAGGTGATGTTCGCCAGCGACCGGGCCAGGACGTCAGCGGGCAAGGCTGCCCCGGCGGATTCCTGCAGGGCGGAGTTGATGAGGCTGGCCTTCTCATCGGCCGGGGCCGAGTTGAGCCATGCCACAGAGTCCGCGTTGCCCTTCAGCAGGGCCTTGACGGTGTCCGGGTGGTCTGCGGCGAACTTCTGGTTCACGATCAGGATGGTGGTGGGGAATTCGCCGGGCTTGCCGGTCCCGGTCCCGTCCCACAGGTCCTTTTCGTCCACCAGTACCTTGGCGCCGGCTTGGAGCACCAGGCGGGACGCCCATGGCTCAGGCAGCCACGCGCCGTCGAGCTTTCCGTCCTGGAACAGCTTCAGCGTCTGCGCGTTGTCGGTGGGGTTGATGGCGACGTCGCCGCTGCCGTCCACGTTGGTCTTGTAGCCCTGCTTGGCCAGCCAGGCGCGGAGGGCGACGTCCTGGGTCCCGCCCAGCTGCGGCGTTGCCAGGGTCTTGCCCTTGAGGTCGGCCGCGGAGCTGATCCCCTGCTTGACCACCAGCTGCGCACCACCGGCTGCCGCACCGGCGATCACGCGGACGGACTGGCCCTGGCTCTTGGCGAACGAGTTGATGGCCGGGTTGGGGCCGATATAGGCCGCGTCGATCGCTCCGGCGTTGAGGGCTTCGATCGCGGCCGGGCCGGCGTTGAAGGTCTCGGTGCTGAGTTTGGTGCTGCCAAGGGCGTCCGCCAGGAATCCCTTCTTGACGCCCACCAGCGCCGGAGCGTGGGTGACGTTCCCGAAGTAGCCCAGTTTCAGCTCGGTGGCCGGGGTGGGCTCGGCGGCCTGCGCCTCGGCGTCCCGGGAGATGTTGGAGGCCACGATGGCTCCGACGGCGATCAGCAGGACCAGCCCGATGGCGAGGGCAGCCTCAACGGCGCGCTTGCGCGTGGGGACCGCGCTTTCGCCTGCCACGATGCGGGTCATCCCAGGCTTGGAACTAGTCATTGCTTCACCATAGGGAGTGGCCCAAACCCGTTCAACGAAGCGGAAACGGGGGGTCACGCACGTTCATCTGGCGTCACATTCTGCCGTGCTGTTGCCCCGTTGCGCAGGTTCAGTTGCCTTTGACGTTGACCAGCTGGCGCAGTTTGTGCCGCACCGTGACCAGGTCCGCGGCGTCCTGCATGACCTGGTCGATCGGCTTGTATGCGGCCGGGATTTCGTCGATGAAGGCCTCCGACGCCCGGAACTCGATGCCGCGCATGGCGCGCTTCAGTTCCTCCAAGGTAAAGGTCTTCCGGGCTGCGTTGCGGGAGTATTCACGCCCGGCCCCGTGCGGGGATGAGTTCAGCGAGGCAGGGTTGCCCCGGCCTTCCACAACATACGACGCCGTCCCCATGGATCCGGGGATCAGTCCCGGATCCCCGTTGCCGGCTTTGATGGCTCCCTTCCGGGACACCCACACTGGCTTGCCGTAGTGCGTCTCCTGCTGCGTGAAGTTGTGGTGGCAGTTGATCCGTTCGCGTTCCTGCACCGGGCCTCCCACCCAGCGGCTGAACTGGGCGGTGACGCGGTCCATCATTTCCTCCCGGTTCAGCAGGGCGAAGTGCTGGGCCCACCGCAGCTCGGCGATGTACCGCTCGAACTGCGGGGTGCCCTCGTCCAGGTACGCCAGGTCCGGGTCCGGCAGGTAGACCTGGTTCTTCCGGGTGACGTGCTGGGCCACCCCGATGTGGTGCTGTGCGATTCGGTTGCCGATGCCCCGCGAGCCTGAATGCAGGAAGAGCCACACGCCGTCGGATTCGTCTGCCGAGACTTCAATGAAGTGGTTGCCCGAGCCCAGGGAGCCCAGCTGGAGTTCCCATTTCGCCACGTACTGGCCAGGGTTGAACCCTGCCTTCGCGGCCCGCTGCTTCAGCTCTGCGATTCTGGGCTCGGCGGTGGAGAGGATCTTCCTGTTGTTGTTCCCGGCGGACAGCGGAATGACGCGCTCGATGTCCTCGCGAAGGCTTTTTCGGTCCTTCGGCAGGTCTTTTACCGAGTACTGGGTCCGCACCGCGATCATGCCGCAGCCGATGTCCACTCCCACCGCGGCCGGGATGATCGCGCGGAGCGTGGGGATGACCGACCCCACGGTGGCGCCTTTGCCCAAATGCGCGTCCGGCATCAGCGCCAAGTGCGGGTAGATGAACGGCAACCCCGCCGTCATGACCGCCTGTTCGCGGGTCTTGTCGTCCAGGATGGATGCCCAGTTCAGGAGCTTCGGACTGATGGTTTCCATGCTTAAACCCTGCCCCGGGAAACTCTCCGGAAACAGCAAAACCGCGGCTTGTTCGCAAAACCCGGCTTTGATAGCCAAGTCTCGCGAACGAGCCGCGGTTCCGCTGAGTGGGGGCTACGCGCTGGCGGTGAGCCGGTGGCGCGGCGCGCGGGCGGCTGGCCTGGTCAGCAGCAGCCGGCGCAGGTTGAACCAGGTGAACAGGGCCAGCCCCAGGTACAGGCTAAGTTCCATGACTTCGCCGTATTCGGAGATGCCGTAATCGGGAGACGGCCACACCAGCAAACGGAAGAGCCGGTAGGCCGCTGCCAGCCCGAAGGCCGGTACCAGGCACAGCGGCGGGATGAGCAGCTGCGCGGAGCCACGATGCTTCCAACGGGCGCGGACCGCGTTCCAGATCAAGGGTGCGCACGCACCGTACAGGCTTGCCAGGAGCATGGCGGCGGGGACCAGTTCCTGCACGCCGCTGATGTTGTGCAGGGTGGTCTCCCCCTGCCGGTTGATCGTTTCCATGGCCTCCGGTGTCTGCCAGCCGAAGATGCGTTGGCCCCAGGAAAATTCTTCGCCCGCCAGGAACAAAACACCGGCAGCGACCACCCCGTACAGCAAGGCCATGGCTCTGTGCCCGGTCTTGTACAGGCGGTACGCCAGGAGGGGCAGGAAGACTCCGGCAGCCACAAGGAAGAAAAACTGGAACCACTCGATCAGGGAGTCCTCGTCGAGGAGCCAAATGAACAGCGGTGGGTGCAGGGCAGTGGCAGCGGCCGCGAGTGCGATGCCCAGTGGCAGCAGCGCAATAGTCAGCGCGCGGCGCGGGGAGATATCCCATTCACGGGCGTCCTGTGCAGAGCGGATAGCGGCTTTGGTGGACCACCGATGGATGGCTGGCATTCGTGCCCCCTCAACGAAAACAGGCCGGGGCCTGGAATCGCGGCACCGGCGAAGCGATGCCTGAGCTTCCCATGTCTCCCGTAACCGGGAAAGGTTGGGCTGGGACGTCTGCGGTTTATTGTGCGGATTACCGCAGATGCGCGAAATCGCCGGAACGGTGCGGAGTAGCCGTAACGGTACGGCGGTCCGGCACTGTTCCGGCGATTCGGGTGGGAATTAGATGCTGTAGCGCTCGTCCTCGTGGTCGCCCGGGTGGTCCTTGACCAGGCCCGCGGCCAGCGTGTTGCCGTCCAGCGGGTCGATGACCAGGAACGCGCCGGTGCGGCGGTGGTGCAGGTAGTTCTCCAGCGGCAGCGGGGCGGCGAGCCGGAGCTGCGCGTGGCCGATGTCGTTGAGCTCCAGGCTGGAAGCGCCCTCGAGCTTGAAGGTGGACAGGTCCAGCTTGCCGGAGACGCTGCGCACCATCGCCTGGACGGTGCGGGTGCCGTGCTTGACCAGGACCTTCTGGCCTTCCCGGAGCGGCTTCGGCGACAGCCAGCAGAGTGCCGCGTAGAGGTCGGCGGAAGCTTCGCGGACGGTGCCGGCGGCGGCGATGGTGTCACCACGCGCGACGTCGAACTCGTCGGCCAGCCGGATGGCCACGGACTGCGGGGCGGCGGCTTCCTCCAGTGATGCTCCGGCGAAGTCGATGCCCACCACGGTGGTGGTCCGTGGGTCCTGGCCCGGCGTCAGCACGGACACCTGGTCCCCCACCTTCACCGAGCCCTCGGTGATCTGGCCCGCGTAGGCGCGGTAGTCGCGGAAGGCCTCCACATCCAGGCCTGCGGACACGGCGTCGGGTGCCAGGGCGCCCTGCGGCCTGATGACCAGCTGCACCGGGAAGCGGAAGCTTTCCAGGTGGCTTTCGAGCTCGTCGGCGGCCGGAAGGGTCTCGAGGACTTCCAGCAGTGCCGGACCGGTGTACCAGGGGGTGCGCTCCGAGCGTTCCACCACGTTGTCGCCGTCGAGCGCGGACACGGGGATGACCAGCAGGTCGCTGATGCCGTCCGAGCCGAGGCCCAGTTCGCGGCCCACCTGCTGCACGTCGGCTTCGATGTCGCGAAACACGGACTCGCTGAAGTCCACCAGGTCGATTTTGTTCACGGCCACGATCACGTGGGCCACGCGCAGCAGCTGCAGCACCGACAGGTGCCGGCGGGTCTGCTCCAGCACACCCTTGCGGGCGTCAATGAGCACGACGACGGCATCCGCAGTGGACGCGCCTGTCACCGTGTTCTTGGTGTACTGCACGTGCCCGGGGCAGTCGGCCAGGATGAAGCTGCGCCGGTCGGTGGCGAAGTAACGGTAGGCCACGTCGATGGTGATGCCCTGTTCACGCTCGGCACGCAGGCCGTCGGTCAGCAGGGCCAGGTCGATGCCGCCCTTGTCGCCGCCGAAGCCGCGGTCGGCCGAGGTGCGGGCGACGGCGTCGAGCTGGTCGGCCAGGATGGCCTTGGAATCGTGAAGGAGGCGGCCCACCAACGTGGACTTGCCGTCGTCGACCGATCCTGCCGTGGCGAAGCGGAAGAGTGTGGTGGGCAGGGCTGTTTCCAGGTCCGCCGGGAGAACTGCTTCGGTGGTCATTAGAAGTACCCGTCCTTCTTGCGGTCTTCCATGGCGGCCTCGGAGATGCGGTCATCTGCACGGGTGGCGCCACGTTCGGTCAGGGTGGAGGCGGCAACTTCAACCACCACGTCGGACACCGTGTAGGCGTTGGACTCCACGGCGCCGGTGCAGGACATGTCCCCCACGGTGCGGTAGCGGACGGTCTTGGTGATGACTTCCTCGCCGTCGCGAGGTTGGGACACTTCGCCTACCGCGCGCCACATTCCGTCGCGGGCGAAGACCTCGCGCTCGTGGGCGTAGTACAGGCCGGGCAGCTCGATGTTCTCACGCTCGATGTAGCGCCAGATGTCCAGCTCGGTCCAGTTGCTGATGGGGAACGCGCGGACGTGCTGGCCCACGGTGTGCCGGCCGTTGTACAGGTTCCACAGCTCGGGGCGCTGGTTGCGCGGGTCCCACTGGCCAAACTCGTCGCGCAGGCTCAGGATGCGCTCCTTGGCGCGGGCCTTGTCCTCGTCGCGGCGTCCGCCACCGAACACGGCGTCGAACTTGTTCTGCTGGATGGCGTCCAGCAGCGGGACGGTCTGCAGCGGATTGCGCGTCCCGTCGGCACGCTCGGCCAGCTCGCCGCGGTCGATGAACTCCTGCACGGAGCCCACCACGAGCTTCAGGCCAAGCCGCTCAACGGTGCGGTCGCGGAAATCGATGACCTCGGGGAAGTTGTGCCCGGTGTCCACGTGCAGCACCGGGAACGGGACCTTGCCCGGCCAGAAGGCCTTGGTGGCCAGGTGCAGCATCACCACAGAGTCCTTGCCGCCGGAGAACAGCAGCGCAGGCTTCTCGAACTCGGCAACAACCTCGCGGATGATATGGATGGCCTCGGATTCAAGGGTGTCCAGGCTGCTGAGGCGGGTTCCCTGCAGAGCCGGAGCAGCAGATGCCGCCCCGGGAGTGGCATCGGGCCTATCGAAGCCGCGCGCATCGTCCGAAGGACGAATGCCGCGCGGCGAAGGGGCGGGGGCGGCATCTGCTGCGGAGGCGTTGATGACCGTCGTCGTGCTCAAGTTGCTCATACGTGAAGTCCGCATTCTGTCTTGTCGGTTCCTGCCCAGCGGCCGGCGCGGGGATCTTCGCCGGGCGCCACCTTGCGGGTGCAGGGCTGGCAGCCAATGGAGGGGTAACCCTGGGAAAGCAGCGGGTTGACGGGCAAAAGGTTGTCGTCCGAGTACTGGACCAGCTGGTCGAACGTCCACGCAGCCATGGGGTTAACCTTGACCAGGCCGTTCTTCTCATCCCAGGTGACCAGCGGGGTGTTGGTGCGGGTAGGGGCTTCGTCGCGGCGGACTCCGGTGAACCACAGTTCGTAGCCGGCGAGGGTGCGCTGCAGCGGGGCCACCTTGCGGAGGGCGCAGCACTGGGCGGCGTCGCGGGCGAAGAGGTCCTTGCCCAGGAGCCGGTCCTGCTGCTCCACGGTGGTCTCCGGGAGCACGTCCACCACATTGACGCGGAGGTTTGCTGCCACCTCGTCGCGCGTGGCGTAGGTTTCCGGGAAGTGGTAGCCGGTCTCCAGGAAAAGGACGTCGACGCCGGGCATCTGGTCAGCGACCAGGGCCGGCAGGACGGCGTCGGCCATGGAACAGGCGACGGCGACCGCGGACAGGTCGAAGTTGCGCTCCACCCAGGCGATGACGTCGCGGGCGGGGGCGTCCCAGCCGAGCTCGGCGGCACCGGCCTCAGCCAGGGCCTTGAGCTCTTCCGTAGGGCGCTTGGCAGGCGCGGGTGCGAGGTGCTTTGCCATTACTGCAGTGCCTCCTCGTCTGCGGCGTGGGCCCATTCGGCGAAGGTCTGGCCTTCGACGCGGTCTGCCACGAACCGGCGGACCACGCGCTCCACGTAATCGGGCAGGTCCTCCACGTACACCTTCAGGCCGCGGACGGTGCGCCCCAGCCCGGCTTCCTCGCGGTCATTGTTTGCGAGCCCGCCGCCCAGGTGGACCTGGAAACCCGGGGAGGGGTCGCCGTCGGGCGTTGGCAGCATCATGCCCTTGAGGCCGATGTCCGCCGTCTGGATGCGGGCGCAGGAGTTGGGGCAGCCGTTGATGTGCAGGGACAGGGCTGCAGGCAGCTGGCCCGAGTCCGCGAGGTCCGCGAGGCGGCGCTCCAGCTCGGCGACCGCGCTGGCTGCCGTCATCTTGGTTTCGACGATGGCCAGTTTGCAGTATTCGATCCCGGTGCAGGCGATGGTGCCGCGGCGGAACACGGACGGGCGGGCGGACAGGCCCAGGGCGTCCAGCTCGGCGATGAGCGGCTCCACGTGCTCCTTCTCAACGTCCAGCACCACGATCTTCTGATGCGGGGTGGTGCGGAGGCGGTAGGAGCCGCGCGCTTCGAGGGTGTCGGCGAGCTTGACGAGGCCGGAGCCGGAGAGCCGGCCACCCAGCGGGGTGGCGCCGATGAAGAACTTGCCGTCCTTCTGCTCGTGCACGCCCACGTGGTCGCCGGGGGTGGCGGGCTTGGGCGCGGCGGGGCCGTCAGCCAGCTTGTAGCCCAGGTATTCGTCCTCGAGGACCTGGCGGAACTTTTCCGTGCCCCAGTCGGCCAGCAGGAACTTCAGGCGGGCCTTGGTGCGCATGCGGCGGTAACCGTAGTCGCGGAAGATGCTGGTGACGCCCAGCCATACATCGGCGGCCTGGTTCGGCTGGACGAAGGCGCCCAGGCGCTTGCCGAGCATCGGGTTGGTGGACAGCGCGCCGCCCACCCAGAGGTCATAACCGGCACCGAGTTCGGGGTGGCGGACACCCACCAGTGCGATGTCGTTGATCTCGTGGACCACGTCCTGGCTGGGGTGGCCGGTGATGGCGGTCTTGTACTTGCGCGGCAGGTTGGACACGATCGGGTTGCCGATGAACCGCTCCCCCAGCTCTGCGATGAGTGGGGTCGGGTCGATGATCTCGTCCTTGGCGATACCGGCCACGGGTGAACCCAGGATCACTCGCGGAACGTCGCCGCAGGCTTCGGTGGTGGACAGGCCCACTGCTTCGAGGCGGCGCCAGATTTCGGGGACGTTCTCCACCTCGATCCAGTGCAGCTGGATGTTCTGGCGGTCGGTGACGTCGGCGGAGTCGCGGGCGAAGTCCACGGAGATCTGTCCGATGACGCGCAGCTGCTCGGTGGTGAGCGCACCGCCGTCGATCCTTACCCGGAGCATGAAGTACTTGTCCTCAAGCTCGTGCGGCTCAAGGGTGGCGGTCTTGCCGCCGTCGATCCCCTGCTTGCGCTGGGTGTACAGGCCCCACCAGCGGAACCTGCCGTGCAGGTCCTGGCTGGGGATCGCGTCGAAGCCTTCCTTGGCGTAGATGGACTCGATACGCTCGCGGACGTTCAGGCCGTCGTCTTCCTGCTTCCAGGTTTCGTTGGCATTCAGCGGCGTCTTGCCGTCCACCTTCCACTGCCCGTGCGGCTTCGCGGCGGGGCGGGACGGGCGGGCGGGGCGCTTCGGAGCAGCGGAGTCCGCGGACGCTCCGGCTAGAGCTGTATCAGTCATGCATCGACTGTAGGGCGCCCCCGAATTACGTCACAAAGGCCCGGAAACGCTGAGTCACCTAGGGAAATATTTCGTCACGAAACGCCGAACGGCCTTGAACAAGCCACCCTGCTGTGCATCGGCGGAAGGCTGATTTGGGACTTCTTTTTGGGACACCGGGGGCGCTTCTGCTGGCGCTTCGTGCATCTTCGCGACGGCCGCGTCGTACCTGTCCAGCGCAATCTGCGCCAGCACCGGGGACGGCAACAGTGGATCGGTGACGACGTCGGCACCCGCCTTGGCCAACTGGTCGTGGAAGAAGCCCGGCGCAAGGAGATACGAGGCAACCACCACCCGGCCGCCGACGTCGACCGCTCCTGCGGACTCCCCCGCCCCGGCACCTCCGGCGAGTTCCTCCCGAAGCATGGCGACGGCGTCGGGCACGGACGGCTGGGCGGAGGCACCGTAGGCGGCCACCATCCGGTTCGAACGCAGCTGCCGCAGCTGGCCCAGTAGCTCCTCGACACTGACGGCGGCGTTGGGGTTGGACGAGCCTGCCGCGGCCAACACGATGACGTCGTTGTCCGTGGTGCCGGCCTCTCGGAGCCGCTGGTCCAGGAGTTGGGCAAGTCGGGGGTCCGGGCCGAGCGGCAAGGCGGCGGCACTGCCCCGACGGCTCTTCACGGCACGGGCAATGTCCACCTTCACGTGGTAACCCACGCTGAGCAGCAGCGGCACGACGACGGCGGGTTCCCCCTCTGGCAGGCCCGCCACCACGTCCACCAGGTCCGGCTGCTGGACGTCCACGTAGGCTTCGCGGACGTCGAGCCCGGGGCGCAGTTCCGCGATGGCGGCACGCAGGGCATTGACCTCAGCGGCCCCCTGTGTGTTGGACGTCCCATGGGCGCAGGCGATCATGATGGGGCTGTTCATAGGGGCTAGCGTAACGTTGGAGCCGCCCTGTCCGCCCTCTTTGAAATACCGGGACGCCCCATGACATTCGCCTTTGACAACTCCCCGGTGTGGCTGGATCTGCTGGGCGTGTTTTTCTTCGCCGTCTCGGGTTCGCTGCTGGCGGCGCGGAAGCAGATCGACATTGTCGGGTCGCTGCTCTTGGCCTCCTTGGTGGGCCTGGGCGGCGGCGTGATCCGCGATGTCATCCTTGTGATCGTTCCGGCGGCCTTCACCAATCCCGCGTACCTGGCCCCGCCGCTGCTGGCCACGGTGCTGGTGTTCTTCCTGTTCTCCAGCGTGCAGCGGTATACGTCGCTGCTGATCCTGTTCGACGCCGCCGGCCTGGCCCTGTTCTGCATGACCGGCACGCTCAAGGCCCTGGCCACCGGGTTGAATCCCGTGGCTTCAGTGCTGTTGGGAGTGACGACGGCGGTGGGCGGCGGGCTGCTGCGGGACATCACCGCCAATGAGGTGCCGGAGCTCTTCAACCCGAAGGACATCTACGCGCTGCCGGCATTTTTGGGTTCCTCATTGACGGCGGTGCTGTGGGTGCTGGGCGTGTTCAACGTCCTCACAGCGGCCGGCATCGCAGCCCTGGTGTTCACATTCCGCGTCCTGGCGTGGCGGCGCTCCTGGCAGGCACCCCTGGCCGTCCGCGGCTGGCACCGGCGGGCCACCGATTCGGGGCTCTGAGAGTTATCCTGCCTGTCATTTTGGGGTGGTCCGGATTGGCTAGGATATGAGCATGACTGACATGTTCCTCGAGAAGTTCAAAGCGCTTGTTCCGAAGTATCTCGAGGATGAATGGCAGGAAGAGGACGGCCTGACCCCCGAGGAACTGGACAAGGCCCTTGCCGACCACCAGTTCCAGATCCCCTTGGTTTTGCGTGAGTTCTATCTCGCCCTGGGCGGCTGCGAGGACCTCATGGAGGCGTACCACTACTTCTGGGACCCGGACGAGCTCGAAGTCGATGACGAGGGCTTCCTGATGTTCCTTGAGGATGAGGACGAGGAGTACACCTGGGGCTTCCGCATAGGCGACCTCAGCGTCCCGGACCCCATCGTCTACCGCCGCAACAACGCCCGCGGCCAGTGGAAGTCCGAGGAAGGCACCTTCTCCGAGTTCGTCTTCGACATGTTCGAGTGGGCGTTCGAGGACGAAGAGGAAGAGTAGGGGCTGCTTCTTCTTGGCTGCTCGCTGAATTTCCCCACCTTTGGGAACGTCCGACGGCGTGTCCCCCGGGTTTGACGGTGTGTCCGCGGTTTTGTGGTCCAAACCTGGGGAATTTCAGCGGATGACTCTGCCCCTGAGCACCTGCCACACCTCGGCAACCACTTTCTGCGGGTTGTAGACGACGTCGGCGTAACCGTACCGCAGGACGGCATAGCCACTGAGGGTGCTGGCATTGTTCCGGAAGCGGTCCTTCTTGACCTGTCGCGGCTCAAGATGGCTGCGGCCATCGATCTCCACTATCAGGAATCCCTCCAGCAGGAAATCGACGAAGCCGATTCCCGGCAACTCGACCTGGGTTTGGGTGTAGATCCCTTCGGCTCGGAACAGGAGACGGGCTACGACTTCAATTGGCGAGTCAGCTGTGCCGTCAACCAGGTCCAGCACTTTCCGGGCAGCACCGTTCCGGTTTCCCGGCAGCCGTTGCCGAAGATAGGGCAACGTAGTCACGCCCTGACGCACGGCACTCTCCACCATCACCGTCGCTTCAACCTCTGGAAGGCACCGCAGGCCGTGGACGAGTATGTCGGTGATGCTTGCAACGGGCTCCGCTGTTCCATGTGCAACCAGTGACTCACGATGCACCACTGCATTCGGTGGTCCGCCGTGCCTGCATAGCAGGTGGACTTTCTCCGGCTGGTGCAGCAACCACAGCCCGCGGTGGGCTGCTCCCGAGGCGCATGTGAGCAGCCCACTACCGAGCACCGCAGTGACGAAGTCCGAGGGGGCTCCCGGCAGGGCCAGCACTCCATGCCTAAGTCGGCGGACTTGGCCGGATGCCACAGCTTTGCGGATGTCCCGATCTGAAAATCCAGCTCTAAGGAGCGTTTGCGTGCGGGCAACCGAGCCGGCGTTGTCGAGGAATCGGCCAAGGTCCATAGGTTCAGCACACCGGAGGGACGCTCCCGCCAGGAGGCATTAACCGAGCTATGTGTGTAACCGGCCGGCCGAAGTTCCCCAGGTAGCGAACGCGCTGGCGGCATGTCGCAGGGACGCGCTGGCGCTCGGAGGGACCTGCGCTGAAACATGGGGAAACTCAGCAGGAAAAGGCCGTGACAGACGAAGTAAAGAAGGACTTGCGCATTATGACAAAGCTGTCATAAGCTATTCACGGATCCGCTAAACGCCTCCGGCGGGTCTGATGCGAACGGAGAGATAGCCCCGGTTCACAACAACTTCGGTTGCTGCGGACCGGGGCTGTCCCGTTAAGCGAAGAAGCCCGGCACCCTGGCAAAATGCCACAGGTACCGGGCTCCTAACGAACGAAAATCAGCTGGCTCGGTCCACCACGGCCAGCGCGAAGTTGGACAAGGATTCCTTGACCACGCCTTCAGGCAGCGGTGCCAGGGCGTCGATGGCCTCCTTGGCCCACTGACGCGCCACCACCCACGACTCGGCGGTCACCGGGTGTTCGCGCAGCCCGGCAACGGCGGCGGCCAGGGCCTCGTCGGCGGACAGGTCGCCGTCGATCAGTTTCAGGAGGTCGACGGCGGACTGGTCGCCATCAGCAGCCGCCTTGCGCAGGAGCAGGACGGGCAGGGTGGGAACCCCTTCGCGCAGGTCCGTTCCGGGGGACTTGCCGGACTTCACCTTGACCCCGGTGACATCGATGACGTCGTCGGCCAGCTGGAAGGCCACGCCAACTTTCTCGCCGTACTCCACCAGGACGTTTTCGTACGCCTCGTCAGCCCCGGAGAAGATCGCGCCGAACTGGCCGGAGGCGGCAACCAAGGAACCGGTCTTGTCCGCAATGACGGACAGGTAATGCTCAATGGGGTCCTCATCGGGCCGCGGCCCCACAGTCTCGTGCAGCTGGCCAAGGCACAGCCGCTCGAACGTCCGGGCCTGGATGCCGAGAGCCCGGCCGCCCAGTTCGGACACGAGGATGGAAGCGCGGGCAAAGATCAGGTCACCGGTGAGGACGGCGACGGAGTTGCCCCACACCTCGTGGGCCGTGGGGGCACCGCGCCGGAACGGGGCGGAGTCCATGACGTCGTCGTGGTACAGGGTTGCCAAGTGCGTCAGTTCAACCACGACGGCGGCCTGCACCACGGCGGGCAGGGATGCGTCCCCGAGGTGGGCGCAGAGCAGGGTCAGCAGCGGCCGGATGCGCTTGCCGCCGGCCTCCACCAGATGGCGCGACGTTGCGTCAGCGAGGGGGTCCGAGTTGGCAATGGCTTCGCGGAGTTTCTTCTCCACCTTGGCCAGGTTGGTGGTGATGGCCGGGCCCAGTTCGGCGTCCCCCGCGATGGCCGCAAAGCCTGCCGGCAGCTGGAGTCCCGTGGCGATGGCGGTGGTGTTGAGGCTGGGTTCGGAGTCCGGCAGGCCGTGCCCGGCGTGCGTCCAGCTCTGGTCTGCGGATTTGGTCACGGGTTAACCCTAACTTTTTGTTGCGGATACCGCTGGTTCGAAGCTGGTGGGGTATTGGATGTGGCCGGAACCAGCGATTCCAGGACGCGGATCACCCGGTCCTCGAAGCCGTTCGCCGAGGGGTCCGTGAGGTTGGCCAGGAGCCGGACCACAAAGCGCATGAGCACAGGAATCGGCATGCCCGTCCGCAGTGCCAGCTTCATGACGGCGGGCTTGCCGATCAAGGCCGCGAAGGCCCGTCCCAGCGTGAAGTGCGACCCCCACTGGTCCCGCACGTAGTCCGCGTACCGCGCAAGGTGCGCATCGGCGTCGTACGTTCCGCCCGAAGCAGCCGTGCGTGAGGAGGCGTCGATGATGAACTCCGCGGCAAAGCGCGCGGACTCCATGGCGTAGGAAATGCCTTCGCCGTTGAACGGGGAGACCATTCCGCCGGCGTCGCCCAGCAGGAGCAGGCCGGGCGAGTAGTGCGGGGTGCGGTTGAAGCCCATGGGCAGCGCTGCACCGCGGATCTCCCCCACCTGGTTCTCCGGCGTGAAGCCCCAGTCAGCGGGCATGCCGGCGGTCCATTCGCGCAGGACCTGCTTGTAGTCCAGCTTGCCGAATTCCTTGGAGGAGTTCAGGATGCCCAGGCCCACATTGGAGGTGCCATCGCCCACGCCGAACACCCAGCCGTAGCCGGGGAGCAGCTTGCCATCGCGGCCGGGAAGCTCCAGCCAGCCTTCCATCCAGTCGTCGTCGGTACGCGGCGAGGTGAAGTAGGTGCGGACGGCCACGCCAAGCGGGCGGTCGTCACGCTTTTGGATCCCCAGGGACACTGACGTGCGGGTTGAGTTGCCGTCGGCAGCGAGGACGACGTCGGCACTAAAGTCGCGCGTCTCCCCCGTCTTGCGTCCGGACTCGTCAAGGAGCGCTGCGCGGACACCGGTGACGCGGCCGGCGTCGTTGGTCAGGGCGTCGGTGACACTGTGCCGCTCAAGGATGGTGGCGCCGGCAGCCTCGGCGTGGCGTGCCAGTTCCTCGTCGAAGCCAAGGCGGGTGCGGATCAAGCCGTACTGCGGGAAGTCGGAAACCTCGGGCCAGGGCAGCTCGATAGTGCGGCCGCCCGCAATCAGGCGCAGGCCCTTGTTCCGGCGCCAGCCCTCACCTTCCGGGTGGGGCAGGCCGAGCTTCTGGATCTCGCGGACGGCGCGGGGGGTCAGGCCGTCGCCGCAGACCTTCTCGCGCGGAAACGCCGTCTTTTCCAGGACCGTAACGTCCAGTCCGGCCTTGGCCAAGTAATGCGCGGCAGTGGATCCGGCCGGCCCCGCGCCGACAATCAGTACCTTCACAGGTCAGCGGACGATGTTGCGGCGCAGCTTGGCCACCGGGCCCTTGTGGGCGGCGATGGCGGCGGCAGCGCCCTCAGGCGAGGAATCGGCAGGCTTGAACGCGCGGTGCACGGCGACGATGCCGCCGGTGAGGTTGCGGTAGGTGACCCTTTCCCAGCCGCTTTCCTGCAGCCAGGCAGCCAGGTGGTCCTGGTCCGGCCAGGCGCGGATGGATTCGGCGAGGTAGACGTAGGCGTCCGGGTTGGAGGCAACCTTGGTGGCAATCGCGGGCAGCGCCCGCATCAGGTACTCGGTGTACATGGTGCGCCACAGCGGAACGACGGGCTGCGAGAACTCGGCGATGACCACGCGGCCGCCGGGTTTGGTGACGCGCAGCATCTCCTGCAATGCCTTCTTGGGTTCGTTGACGTTGCGGAGGCCAAAGGAGATGGTGCTTGCGTCAAAGGTGTTGTCGGCGAACGGCAGGTTGGTGGCGTCCCCGGCCACGAAGTTAATGTCCGGGCGGCGGCGCTTGCCCACCTTGAGCATCCCGAGGGAGAAGTCGCAGGCAACCACATCTATGCCGGCATCGGCATATGGCTCACTTGAGGTGCCGGTTCCGGCCGCGAGATCCAGGACCCGCTGGCCCTTTGAGACTTCCATGGCATCCACCACGATCTTCCGCCAGCGGCGGGTCTGCCCCATGGAGAGGACATCATTGACGACGTCGTATTTCGGTGCGACATCGTCAAACATGGTGGCTACTTCGTCCGGACGCTTATCCAAGGATGCTCGGTTCACCATGACATTGTCTCAAATGTTCCTGACGCTCCTGACCAGCCCTGCTGCACCCCCGGTTCCCGCCGGGCGCCGGGAGGGCCGCGCCCTACGCGGGAGTAGTGTTGTCTCATCATGACGAGCACGTTCCGCACCTTGACAGTCCCCCTGGATGGCAAAGCGTTCCCCGGGGGGCTGCCTTCGTTCCTGGTCCGGGACGACGTTCTCTGCTGGACCCGCCGCGAAGCCGGCCTGGCGGGCTTCGGTGAGATAGGTCGCTTCACCGCCACCGGCCCGGACCGCTTCCTGGAGGCGGACATCTGGTGGCGGCACCTGGTCCTGGAGGCGGACGTCACGGACTCCGTGGAGTTGCCCGGCACCGGCCCCGTGGCTTTTGGCTCCTTCGCTTTTTCCAAGACTTCCGCCCACGAATCCCGGCTGATCGTGCCGGAGATCGTGGTGGGCGTCCGGGACAACCAGTCCTGGCTCACCCAGTTGACGTTCGACGGCGGCCCGCTCACCGAAGAGACGGCCCTCGCCGCCCTGGACCGCTGGCTCAGCAGCGCTCCCCGTCCTGTCACGGAAGGCGCGACGGCGGCAGCGGACTCCGCCGGGAACGCTTCCCCCGGTGCCGTGCCCCACCCGGCGGTCGGCGCCGTCGTACGCCCCCTCCCCCTGGCCGCCGGCGCAACGCTGCACACCGGGTCGCTCAGCGAGGAAGCCTGGATGGATGCGGTGGCTGCAGGGGTTGCCGAGATCCGCACGGGCGCCCTGGAGAAGCTGGTGCTGGCCCGGGACGTGGTGGCAACTATTCCTTCCGGCGTACATGCTGCAGACGTCCTGCGCGAACTCGCCGCCCGGTACCGCGAGTGCTGGACGTATGGGGTGGACGGGCTGGTGGGGGCCACGCCCGAGATGCTGATCCAGGTGGAGGGGCGCACCGCCCAGGCCCGCGTGCTGGCCGGCACCCTTGACCGCCGCGACGCGCACGGCGAGGACGGCTCCCCAATGGACTACGCGACGCGGGTGCTCGCCGGCTCTGACAAGCAGCGGCACGAACATGAGATCGCCATCCAGTCCCTCACCAAGCAGCTGGCACCGTTCTCCGAAGCGATGAATGCCCACGACGAGCCGTTCATCCTGGAACTCCCCAACGTCTGGCACCTGGCCTCGGACGTCAAGGCGGAACTTACCGAGGTGGAGGGCCACGTGCCCACCTGCCTGGCCCTGATCAACGCCCTGCACCCCACCGCCGCCGTGTGCGGAACACCCACCCGCGTGGCGGGTGAGCTGATCCGCAAACTGGAGCACCTGGACCGCGGCCCGTATGCCGGTCCGGTGGGCTGGCTGGATGCGGCCGGCAACGGGGAGTGGGGCATTGCGCTGCGCGGTGCCGTCATCGAGTCGCCTGAGACCGTGCGGCTGTATGCCGGCTGCGGCATCGTGGACGGTTCGCAGCCGGAGGCGGAGCTGGCGGAAACGTGGGCCAAGTTCCGGCCGATGCTGGAGTCGCTGGGCATCAGCAGCTGACGTTCCTTCAGCCCTTTAGTGGGAAGGAGTCTGGAATGACAGACTGCTCCCGCTCTGGAAGGCTTGATTTTGTCCCCACTACAGTTATCCAATAGTGAAACTTAGTTGCGTGTGACGTACCTCTCTTGTTGAGCGTTACACTATAAGCCGCGTTAGTACCTCATAGCCCCTGCAACAAAAGGTAAGAAATGCAGACTCCCCGTACCCTCCTGGGCACCTCCAAGCTGACCGCTGCCACTATGATCGCCATCAGCGCCCTGGCCCTCTCAGCATGCACGAACGCCTCGGAAACGGGTCCCTCCAGCGCGGCCACCTCTTCAGGCAGCGCCAGCACCAGCTTTGATCCCAGCACGGTCAAGAAGGACGATGCCCTGGCCGCCATGGTCCCGGACGCCATCAAGTCCAAGGGCACCATCACGGTGGGCTCCGACACCAGCTACGCCCCGGCCGAGTTCCTGGGTCCGGATGGCCAGACTCCGGTTGGCTACGACGTGGACATCGCCAAGGCCATCGGCGCCACCCTGGGCCTCAAAGTCCAGGTCCAGACCGCAGAGTTCACCGGCATCCTCCCGGCCCTCGGCCCCAAGTACGACCTGGGCATCTCCTCGTTCACCATCAACCCGGAGCGCCTGGGCGCAGTGAACATGGTCAGCTACTTCAACGCCGGCACCGCCTGGGCTGTTAAGAAGGGCAACCCCAACAAGTTCTCCCTCGACGATGTGTGCGGAAAGTCCATCGGCGTGCAGACCGGTACCGTCCAGGAAGACCCGGACCTTTCCGACCGCAACAAGAAGTGCGTGGCTGAGGGCAAGAAGCCCATCGACATCGTCACCCTGAAGAACCAGACGGACGTCACCACCCGCCTGGTCAACGGCAGCATCGACGCCATGGCCGCCGACTCCCCCATCATTGGCTACGCCCTGACCCAGACCAACGGCCAGCTCGAGAAGCTCGGTGACGTCTACGATTCCGCTCCCCAGGGCATCGCTGTGGCCAAGGCCGACACCGCCTGGGCCGACGTTATCCAGAAGACCGTCACCAAGCTGATGGAAGACGGCTCCTACAAGAAGATCCTGGACGGCTGGGGCAACTCCGAGGGCGCCATCACCAAGTCCGAGGTCAACCCGGCGGTTAAGTCTTGAGTTTTCGCGTTACCGACGACAAGTCAGGCGTGCACATGGAACACCATCAACACCGGGACGAGCCGGTACTGAACAAGTCAGTGCCGGTCCGCCACCCCGGCCGGTGGGTCAGCGCCGTTATCATCCTTCTCCTGGTGGCGGCATTCCTGCAGAGCCTGTTCACCAATCCCAACTTCCGCTGGGATATTGTGGGCACCTACATCCTGGACGTGAAGGTTGTCCAGGGTGTGGGCTGGACCCTCCTGCTGACGGTCGCATCGATGGTTTTGGCCATTGTCCTGGCGATCCTGCTCGCGGTAATGCGGCAGTCTGACAACCCGGTGTTCCGCTGGACCAGCTGGGTGTGGGTGTGGTTCTTCCGTGGAACCCCTGTCTACACGCAGCTGGTGTTCTGGGGCCTGGTGACGGTTCTCTATCCGGCCTTCACCCTGGGTATCCCGTTTGGGCCGGAACTCTTCAGCTACGCGCTGTCGGATCCCAGCAAGGGCCTGATCCCCGCGATCCTCGGCCTGGGCCTCAACGAGTCCGCGTACCTCGCGGAGATCTTCCGTGCCGGCCTCAAGTCCGTGGACAAGGGCCAGCAGGAAGCCGCCGAGGCGCTGGGCATGTCCAAGGGCAAGATCATGTGGCGGATCATCCTGCCGCAGGCCATGCGGATCATCGTGCCGCCAACGGGCAACGAAACGATCGGCATGCTGAAGACCACGTCCCTGGTCCTCGCCGTCCCGTTCACCCTGGACCTGACGTTCGCCACCAATGCCCTTGCCAACCGGATCTACCTTCCGATCCCGCTCCTGATCGTTGCCGCCTTCTGGTACCTCCTGGTCACCAGCATCCTCATGGTGGGCCAGCACTACCTTGAGGCGTACTACGGCAAGGGCGTAGACAATGCCGCACCGGCAGCCATGAACCCTGCTGCTGCTAAAGCAGCAGGCGCCGGCGCCGACGCTCAGCGGTCGATGAAAACGGATTTCCCCGAGGAGAGTGCACGATGACGATCACAGCAGAAAAGCCGCTGGTCAAGATCGAGGGCCTCCATAAGTACTACGGCCACCACCATGTGCTTCGGGGTATCGACATGACCGTCAACCAGGGCGAGGTGTCGGTGGTGATCGGGCCTTCGGGGTCCGGCAAGTCCACCATGCTGCGCTGCGTAAACCTCCTGGAAAGCATCAGCGCCGGGCGGATCTCCGTAGGCGGCCAACTGATCGGCTACCGCGAGGTCAACGGCAAGCTCCACGACCTCAAGACCAAGGAAATCGCCGCCCAGCGCCGCGAAATTGGCATGGTGTTCCAGCGGTTCAACCTGTTCCCTCACAAGACCGCGCTCCAGAACGTGATGGAAGCGCCGGTCCATGTGAAGGGGCAGTCCAAGTCGGAGGCCCAAAAGCGTGCGCTGGAGTTGCTGGACCGGGTGGGGCTCGGCGACCGCGCCGGCCACTACCCCTCCCAGCTCTCCGGCGGCCAGCAGCAGCGTGTCGCCATTGCCCGTGCCCTTGCCATGGAGCCGGAGCTCATGCTCTTCGATGAGCCCACATCGGCGCTCGACCCGGAGCTGGTGGGCGATGTCCTGAACGTGATGAAGGACCTGGCCAAGTCGGGCATGACCATGATCGTGGTGACCCACGAGATCGGCTTCGCCCGCGAGGTCGGGGACACCCTGACCTTCATGGATGGCGGCGTGGTGGTGGAATCGGGCGACCCCCGTGAAATCATCGCAAACCCGCAGCATGCGCGCACCAAGGAGTTCCTGGGCCGCGTGCTCTGACCTCATTTTCGACGCGCAAATGCCCTGTCGCTACCCGAATTTCGGGAGCGCCAGGGCATTTGCGCGTCGTGGGGTAATTTCCGCGTCGAAAGACTACTGCCCGGAGAGAACGGCCTCCACCGCAGCGGCCACGGCTTCCTTGATCCTGGCATGGAGCTGCCGGAGCGACCGGCGGTCCGTGCGGACCTCCACAATGCTGCGCCCCTGTACAGGCCGATCGAGCGCTTCGGCGAGTCCCGCCGTCGTACTTACCAGTGAATGCCCGACGCCGTACGCTGCGGCGAGTGCCGCGATGTCCACGGAGTGCGGGGTGCCGAAGAGCCGTTCGACGGCGTCCCCGTAACGGCCGCTTTCTTCCACGCCCCCGTGTTCGAGCAGGCCGAAGATGGCGCCGCCGGAATCATTCAGGACCACGATCCGCAGGTCCGGCTGCTCCTCCCCCACGCCGAGCAGGAGGCCGCCGGCGTCATGCAGGAAGGTCACGTCGCCCAGCAGCACGGTGGTTTCCTGCCGGCCGCCCAGGGCGATGCCGGTGGCGGTGGAGATGGTGCCGTCGATGCCGGCCAGGCCACGGTTGGCGTACACGGTGGCGGCGGGGTCCGGGGCAGGCAGGCCTGCAAGGTCCACGTCCCGGATGCCGTTCGAGGAACCGAGCAGCAGCTGGCCGCGGGCGTTCTTCCACACCAGCGAGGCGACGGAAGGACCCGTGGCGGCGGCCTCCGCGGACAACACCTGGTCCAGTGCGTGCTGCGCGGCCGAACCGGCGAGCAGCCACGTGTCCAGCCAGTCCGGTGCGCCGCGGCCGGCGAAATCAGCCAAGTCCGCGAGGTTCTCCAGCGGCAGCTCGGTGCGGCGCCCGGGCTCGTACCAGGCCACCGGAACCGGCTGGTACAGGGCTGATTCGACGTCGGACCGGGCCAGGAGCGCGGCCACCGGGCGGGAAAGGGTAGGCCTGCCGAACAGCACCACGCGCTCAACCGGCTGCGCCGAGCCGGGCCCGAAGTGCTCAAGCAGCAGCCGGTACGGGCCCACGGCATTGGGGCCGAACCGTGAGTTGGAGGATGGCTCGGCCAGCAGCGGCAGGTTGTGGGCGCGGGCGAACGCCTCGGCCACCGGACCGGCGTCGTGTCCTGCCAGCACCACTGTGCGCCGCTCGGGCAGGGTCTCCGGTGCCGGGGGAAGGTTCATCACCAGCGGCTCGGTGCCCACCCGGTAGCGCTGCCGGTCCACCGCCTGGGGCAGCCTCTCTTCCGGAGCGGGAACCAGGGGGTCACGGAACGCGAGGTTGAGCTGGACCGGGCCGGGCGGCAGCTCCGGGAAGGCGCCGGTGGCAGCGGAGAGGCCGGTCTGGATGGCGCGCTGCGGATTGCTTCCGGCCGGGACATCGGCGGCGAACCGGACCTGCTCGCCGAACAGGTCAGGCTGCACCGTGGTCTGGTTGGCCCCGGTCCCGCGCAGCTCGTCGGGCCGGTCCGCGGACAGGACGATCAGCGGGACGGCGGCATGGTTGGCCTCCATGACGGCCGGCATCAGGTTTCCGACGGCGGTCCCGGACGTAGTGAGGACCCCTGCGGGCGAGCCGGTGGACAATGCCAGGCCCAGGGCCGTGAACCCCGCGGACCGCTCATCGATCCGGACCAGCAGATCCACCCGGCCCCCCGCCGATGCCTCGGCCAGGGCGTAGGCCATGGGGGCCGACCGCGAACCCGGCGACACCACCACGTGCCGCACGCCGCCGTCGAGCAGGACCTCGACGGCGATCCGCGCCGCAGCCAACGCGCTCAGCTCCGCTGTGTCAAGCTGAGGCTCGTCCTGGGAGTGCACGGCACTTGGGGTTCGGGCGTCTGTGGAGGCGGCGTCGGGGGCAGGCTCGTTCAACGAAGTCACCCAACCAGTCTGCCACCCTCCAACGCCCGCCCACTCCTAGGATGCTCTATCACCTATGGTCGCTAAACCGGGGTTTTGGGGACCATAAGTGATAGAGCAACGAAAGGGGTCAGCCGCGGAAGACCTGGACCACCGCGGGACGGGGCGCGCGCACCTTGCCGGGTGCCGGCGTCGTACCTGCCGGAACGTAGTCCGGGAAGAAGGAGTGCGGAGCCTCGAAGGTGCCTTCCTCGCCCGGGTGCTGCACGGAGACGAATACGGTGCGCTCGTCGTCGTGGATGACCGGGCCGCAGGTTTCGGCGTCGCGCGGGACCGACAGGAACTGCTCCACCTTGCCGCGCTCGGCGCCGTCCAGGGTGACCTTGAAGAGGCCGTCGTTGTAGCCGATGCCGGAAGGCGCACCGTCGGTGGAGATCCACAGGTTGCCCACGGAGTCGAAGGCCACGTTGTCCGGGCAGGAGATGGGCGAGACCTTGTCCACCGGGTAGCCGGAGAAGTAGGTGACGTCGCCCTGCGCGGGATCGCCGCAGACCATCAGGAGGGTCCAGTTGAACTTGGTGGACGTCTGGTCACCGGCTTCGGTGATTTCCACGATGTGACCGTCGCGGTTCTGCGTGCGCGGGTTGACCTCCGTGGCGCCTTCCTTGGTGCCGGTGCCGCGGTCGGAGTTGTTGGTGCAGACCACGTAGACCTTGCCGGTGTGCAGGCTGGGCTGGACGTCCTCGCAGCGGTCCATCTTGGTGGGACCCACCTTGTCCGCCGCCAGGCGGGTGTACACCAAGACCTCCTCGACGGACATGCCCGGGACGGCGGACTTGCCGCCCACCACCAGGGGCAGCCATTCGCCTGATCCGTCGAATGCACCGTCGGAGGGAAGTGCG
Organism: Arthrobacter sp. SLBN-83; assembly: GCF_006715285.1. Taxonomy (NCBI): domain Bacteria; kingdom Bacillati; phylum Actinomycetota; class Actinomycetes; order Micrococcales; family Micrococcaceae; genus Arthrobacter; species Arthrobacter sp. SLBN-83. Next base: position 2,442,730 of record NZ_VFMX01000001.1, on the reverse strand, counting down.
CCGGTGCCGGTGATCTCCGTGGCAGGTGAGTTACCGGTGAACTTGGCGACGTAGAGATCGCCCTCGGAGAGAAGGTTCATGTTGTTGCGGCGGTCGCCCTCGACGTACTTGCCCTTCGAAACAAACTTGTAGAGGTAGTCGAACTTCTCGTCGTCGCCCATGTACGCCACCACGTGGCCGGATTCGGCCACGATCACGTTGGCACCCTCATGCTTGAAACGGCCCATGGCGGAGCGCTTCTTGGGGGTGGAAGTGGGGTCGAACGGATCCACTTCCACGATCCAGCCGAAGCGGTTGGACTCGTTCTCGTAGCCGGGGTTGCGGGTGTCGAAGCGGGGATCGTCCAGTTCCCACTGGCGGGCGGTGGGCTTGGCGGTGAGGCCATAGCGCTTGTCGCCGGCCGAGGTGCCGCCGGCCACGAAGTAGCCGTTGAAGTTTTCCTCGCCGGAGAGGATGGTGCCCCAGGGGGTGGTGCCGCCGGAGCAGTTGCCGAACGTGCCCTTGATGGCGCGGCCGGACGGGTCGGCCACGGTCCTCACCAGCGCCGAGCCGGCAACCGGGCCGGTCAGTTCGTAGGTGGTGTCAGAAAGGTAGCGGCGGTTCAGCGGGGCGCCCTTCACGTAGCTCCACGGCTTGGTGGTGTTCTTGCGCTCCAGCTCCACCACGGCCAGGCCGTGGGCGGCCCGGCCGATTGCACGGGTTTCGACCGGATCGTAGCCGGCGGGGACCATGATGTTTTCATTGGTGTACTCGTGGTTGGTGAACAGCACGGCGCGGCGGCCCTTGCTGCCGGGGATTTCCACGATGTCGGTGTAGTCGTTGTTGTAGCCGAACTGGCGGGCCTGGGCTGCCGCGGTCTGGTTGTTCAGGTCAAACTCAGGGGAATCGCTGAACAGCGGGTCACCCCAGCGGATGATCGGCTGCCAGGTGAAGCCCTCCGGCACGGTGAAGGCGTCGACGGCCTTGTCGACCGGCTTGATGGCGGTGAACTGCAGCTTGGAGTTGCCGAAGCCTTCCTTGGCGGCCTTGGACAGGCCCGCGGCGGCGGCAGGTTCGGCGGAGTTCACTACTGAGTTAAGGGCGACGGCGAGGGCACCGGCGGCCCCAAGGCCCAGGGCGGCGCGGCGGGACAGGGTGGCGGAGGCGATGTCGCGGAAGTAACCGTTGGAGCTGGTGTTGCAGACGTCCCCGGCGCAGGCGTTGTCGCACTTGAGCGCGCATGTGACCGGGCTGCGCTTGCCCTTGGTGTGGCCGAGCATGGGCAACAGGGTGAACTTGCGGGCAGTTTCAGACATGGGGAACCTTCCAAGGAATGTCTTTTGGGTGCCCGATCACCCTTCCAGCCGGTTCCTACCGGAAGCCATCAATTGGATGAAGTTATGGTGAACCGCCCGTGACCTGCAGGAACTCCCGGGCCGGGAGCAGGAGCCCGACCAACGAGAGCACGATGAACACCACCTGGTGGATGTGGTCATTGCCGGGTGGAAGGTTCCCGGCCAGATGCAGAACCCAGAAAACCGGATAGAACCAGAGTGCGTACCAGGCCCACCGTTCGCGCCGCCGGAACGGCACCAGCACGATCAACATGCCGAACAGGCCCAGCCCCAGCGAAGCGAGTCCGTCCGCGAGGTACAGGCCTGCATCACCGTCCGGCGGAAATACTGCGACCACAGCACCAAAGGCCAGGATGCCCAGGCTGACGGCAGCCAGGCAGAGCCACGCGATCCGCACCGTCAGATTCACCCTGCGCACGACGCCACCCTATATCCTCATCGATTGCTGAGTAACTGCCGTTTTCGGGCCTGAAAACGGCAGTTACGGAGCAATCGATGGGGTGAGGAGGGCGTGGACGCGGTGGAGCCGGTCCAGCCACCAGTCCCGGCGTTCCGCGGGAGCCGCAAACCGCTCAAGCAGCCCGGCGTCGGCGGCCACGTCGCGGAGGCGGATGGCGCCGTCGTCGGCCACCAGGGGATCCAGGGTGATGTCCGATTCAAAAAGCGATACCGTCCCCAGGCCGCAGGCGTAGGGCAGTTCGGGCAGGGCGGCGGCGAGCGCCAGCCCGGCGCGGATGCCCACGGAGGTGTCCAGCGCGGAACTCACGACGGCGGGAAGTCCGGCCTGCGCCACGATGTCCAGGGCCCGCCGCACTCCCCCAAGCGGCGCCACCTTGACCACGATCAGGTCCGCCGCTCCGGCGCGGGCCACGCGGAGGGGATCGGTTTCCTTGCGGACGCTTTCGTCCGCGGCCACCAGCACCGGCGTTTCAGCATCCTGCAGCCGGCGCCGTACTTCTGCCAGGCCCTCGATGGACGGCACCGGCTGCTCGGCATACTCCAGCCCCACGGGCGCCAGCCGGGTCAGTGCCTCCACGGCTCCGGGCACATCCCACCCGCCGTTGGCGTCCACGCGGACGGCGGCGTCCGGCAAGGCGGCGCGGACGGCATGAAGCCGGGCAACGTCGTCGTCCAGCGACTGCCCCTGCTCCGCTACCTTGACCTTCACCGCATCCACCCGGCCGAACCGGGCCAGCACGTCCGGCACCCGGTCCGCCGGAACCGCAGGCACCGTGGCGTTGACGGAGACGGACTGGCGCAAGGGGGCCGGGAACCCCTGCCAACCGGCCTCAATGGCGGCCGCCAGCCAGCGCGAGGCCTCGGCATCGCCGTACTCCGGGAAGGGGCAGAACTCGCCCCAGCCAGCGGGCCCGCGGAGCAGGAGCGATTCGCGCTGCATGATGCCGCGGAACTTCACCCGCATGGGCAGGCTCACCACGTGGGCGGCCGCCAGCAACTCCTCCAGCGGCGGATCGGCCGGGCGGAAATGGGCAGAGTCAGGCGGAAGGCCGGGGTTGGGCATGCCGTTCACTGTACGCCGCAAACGCAGGGCACCTAGGCTATTCCCGCACCACCCGGATGGTGCCCAGGGACTGATCCGCGGGGTCGGGCAGGACCATGCCGGCCTTCAACCCCGATTCCAGGTACTCAATGACGGCCTCGTCGATCCGCTCACCCGGCACGATCACCGGGATGCCCGGCGGGTACGGGGTGATCTGCTCCGCCGCCACACGTCCCACAGCTTGGCTCGCGGGCACGTCCTCGCGTGGGCCGAAGAAGGCGTCGCGGGGAAGCATCACGGTCTCCAGTTCCAGGCCCGACGGCGACGGCAGGTCCACCTGGGCAGGGGCAGGAAGCGTTGGAGCTGCTTCAATGAGGGCCTGCAGCGCGTCCAGGAGCCGCTGCGCGGAAGCATCGTCGTCGGCCATGGACAAGGTGGCCATGATGCGGCGGTGGTCGCTGAGGCCCATGTCCAGATGGCAGTTCTCCCGCAGCCAGTCGGCCGCCTGGTATCCGCTGATGCCCAGTCCTGACACGTCCATGAGGATCTGCATGCGGTCCAGGTCGTGGGAGGATTCGGCTGCCAGGAGCTCGTCCTCGAGCACATGGATTCCCGGCAGCACCTCGACCTCGGTCCGCAGCCGCCGGGCCAGGTCCAGGGCGTTGCCCAGGAGCTCGGCGCCGTGCTGCACCATCTGCCGGCGCCAGCCATCCATCGCCGAGTACAGGATGACGTTGGGGCTGGTGGTCATCAGCAGGTCCGCGCATTCGGAGAGGTGCACCGGGTCCACCAGGTCACCCTGGATGTGGTAGACCGAACCCTGCTCGAAACCGGCTCCCATCTTGTGCACGGACACCACGCAGACATCCGCCCCGGCACTCATCGCCCAGGTGGGAAGGCCCTCATGGAAGGGAAGGTGCGCGCCCCAGGCCTCATCGACGATCAGGGGCTTCCCCCGGTCGTGACAGACCTTGGCAATCCCGGCGATGTCCGCGCAGGTTCCGTAAGGCGTGGGGCTGACGATCAGCGCGCCTGCTGCGTCCGGGTACCGCTCCCACATTTCCTCCACGTCCGCAGCCGACGGCGGGTGCGCCAGATGCAGTTTGGAGTCCCAGCGGGGCCGGATCCAGCGCGGCTGGATCCCGGAAAAAACCAGCCCTGCGGTGATGGATTTGTGGGCGTCCCGGCTCACCAGCAGGTCGCCCTTGCCCGCCGCAACGGCCAGGACGGCGGCCTTCACCGACAGCGAGCTTCCGCAGGTGGAGAAGAAGGCCTGCTCCGCTCCCACAGCATCCGCCATCAGCTGCTCGGCCTTTTTCAGGTATCCGCCCGAGGACGAGCGGTCATCCAGGCCCGCCGAGGCCAGGACGTCAGGCCGGAAAGTGTCCGCACCCAGGATCTCCCGGACGCGCGGATCCGCGCCGCGGCCCTGTCGGTGGGCGGGAGGGGTGAAACCGTAGCGGTCCAGCCGGTGGTAGCGGTCCAGGGCGTCCAGCAAGGGAGCTTCGTTGTGGTCCACGTTGTTGTTCCTTTCGTTGGATCGGTCAGTAAAGTCCCGCGCGGGTTCCAAACGGCACGGACGACGGCGGCCGTTCAGTCAGGAGGTCAGGCGCCGGTCAGGGTAGTCCAGACGCCGATGCCGCCGGCCACGAGCATGACCGCGGCGGTGAACCAGCCGAGCGTGGTGGCAAGCCAGCCGTTCCGGTACTCGCCCATGATGGCCTTGTCCCGCGAGATCAGCATGGTGACCACCAGGAAGGGTGCGGCGGCAATGCCGTTGATGGTGGCGCTGAAGACAAGGAGCCCGATGGGGTCATTGGAGAAGAAGCTGATGAGGACACCGGCTACTATCCCAACCCCCAGCAGCGCGTAAAACAACGGGGCCCGCCGCGGGCTGAGGTCAAGGCCCCAGTCCTTTCCGAGCAGGCCGGATAGTCCCGCTGCGCCTGATGCGGCAAGGACCGGCACCCCTAGGATGCCGGTGCCGATGAACCCGGCGGCGAACAGGAATTTGGCGGCGGGCCCCACTACGGGTTCCAGCGCCTTGGCTACATCGGCAGCCGTATTCACGTCAGTGCCGTTCCTGCCGAGGGTTGCCGCAGTGGCGACCATGATGGCGAACATCACCAGGACGGAGAAGACCATCCCGATAAAGACGTCCGCCCGCGCCTTGCGGAGGGTATGGGCGGCGGCAGCTGCGTCCGGGCGGTCCTGCAGCCCTACTGCCTCGTCGCCGCCCTGGTCCTCGGCGCGCAACTCCTGGACGCGGTGGGCGCTTTGCCAAAAGAACAGGTACGGCGAGATGGTGGTGCCCAGCACGGCAACGATCAGGCCAAGGTACTCCGGCGCGAAGCTGAACTTCAGTCCCAGTATTCCTTCCAGGACGTCCGGCCAGTCGACGTTGGCCACGAGCAGGACAGCGACGTACGCCAGCAGTGTGAGGCACAGCCACTTGAAGACCCTGGCAATGACGGCGAAGGATCCGCTCATGAGGGCTACGGCGATGCCGATCCCGGCAAGAGCGCTCCACAAATGGTCCGGGCCCGCACCGAGCAATTGCATGCCCTGCCCGATCGCCATCAGGTCTGCGGCGGCATTAAGGACGTTACCCACCAGCAGTGCAACAATCAGTATTCCAATCACCACCCGGGGGCGGCGGGAGAACTTGCGCCGGGCCAGCCAGCCGAGGCTTTCGCCGGTGGCCAGTGCGGTACGGTCACATATTTCCTGGACTGCCATCATCATTGGCAGTGTCACCGGAACTGTCCACAGCATTCCGTTGGAAAAGGTGGCGCCGGCCTTTGCGTAGGTGGCAATCCCCGACGGGTCATCATCCGCGGCACCGGTCACCAGGCCGGGGCCCAGCAGCGAACCGAAGCGGCGCAGGCGGGATTTCCGCCTGGCCCCCGTTGCCGTGCCGTCAGTTTGGGGCCGTCCTGTTGTTTCGGCCTTGCTCATCCAGTCTTCTCCACTCACCATCGACTTCTAAGCCGCCAACTACTAAGCAAGCTTAGGATTCTGAGCCCATGGTAGGCCATGAAGCTGGAAAGAGCCGTCGCGCGGAAGCGCTCAGATCCACTTGTTGTGCTTGAACGCCAGGTAAAGGACCAGGCCCATGGCCACCATCAGGGCCAGGGCATAGGGGTAGCCGTACGTCCACGCCAGCTCGGGCATGTTGCTGAAATTCATGCCGTAGATGGAAGCCACCAGGGTGGGGGCGAACAGGATGGCGGCCCAGGAGGAAATGCGCTTGACCTGCTCGTTCTGTTCCAAGCTGGACTCGGTCATGCGCTGCATCTCATCGTTTTGCCGCTGGGCCACCAGGGCTGCGTTGACGGCGAGCGCGTTCTGCAGCAGCGCACGGAAGGACGCCACGCGCTCGTTGAGCCGCAGCACGTGGTCCAGGACGTCGCGCAGGTGGTCCTGCAGGACCTCCCCCGGCGGCCGCTCCGGGGTCCCCGCCATGAGTTGTCGCAGGATTCCTGCCAATGGACTGGTGGCGCGCTGGAAGATGATCACCTGCCGGGAGAGCTCGTAGATCCTGCGGGAAACCTCCGGGTCGGCGCCAAAGAGGTCATCCTCGATCTCGTCGATATCGTTCTCCAGCCCGGCGGCCACAGGCTCGTACTCGTCCACCACCTGGTCCAGGATCCCGTACAGCACGGCATCAGGGCCCAGGGCCAGGAACTCCGGCATGGACTCCATGCGGCGGCGCACCTTTGCCAGGTCCGGGGACTCGGCGTGCCTGACGGTCACCACGTACTCGTCGCCGACGAAAACGTGGATCTCGCCGAAGTCCACCTTTTCCACGTCGTCCCGGTACCGCGCCGGCCGGAGCACCAGGAACAGGCATCCGCCGTAATGCTCCAGCTTGGCCCGCTGGTGGCCGGAGAGCGCGTCCTCGATGGCGAGCGGGTTGAGGTCGAATTCCTCGCCGACGGACTGCAGCTCCTCGGCATCCGGCCGGTACAGGCCAATCCACGCCATCCCCTGACGCTGCCGCAGCAGGAAGTAGGTCTCGTCCAGGTCCTCGGGGTCCTCGGTGCGGAATCCGTTGACATAAACAGCGTTGTCAATGATGGTCACTGCCGGCCTCCCGCTCGCGCTCCCAGTCATCCAGCAGCCCCGGCATCCGGGAGTTGAGGAACCGGTAAAACCTGGCCATCTCCGCCACCCGCACCCGTGCAGCCGATCCTTCAGGGAGGGTTTCCGCCGTGGCATCGGTCAGGGCCGCCAGCTTCTCGTAAACCGGACTGTTCCGCATGGACACCACATACCACTCATCCGTATGGAGGGCATAGAGGTCGCGCCGGCTTCCTGGCTGCGAGACGCGGTGCACGAAGCCCACGGTCTGCAGGTACCTCACGGCGCCAGACACTGCCGCGGCACTGGCCCCCAGCCGCTCCGACAGCTCCGCGGCGGTGAGGCTCCCATGTTCCGAGGACACCAGCGCCAGCAAGGTCCGGGCCGGCATTTTGGGGAAGCCGGCGGCGGCGAAGGCGGCGGCAGTCCTCTCGGCAGCGGCGGCCGTCAGTTCCGTGGTCCGCAGCGATGCGCCGATGTCGGTGCTCATGCCGCGCCCACCTCCCGCCGGCGCATCACCGCAACCGCCAGCACGGCGGCACCCACGGCGACCGCCAGCATCCACCATGCGCCGCTCCAGTCCGTGGCATCCCCGTGCGGGACCGGGGTGTGGGCGAACGGGGACAGGTCGCGCAGGCTTTGGTCGATGCCCAGCATGCCGCCGAGGATGCCGAGCACCACGCCCAGGGCCAGCAGCGCCCAGCTGGCGGCGATGGTCGCGGCCGGCCATAGAACGAACACCAGCGCCGGGACGGAAAGGTAGATCAGGGCCGCAGGAAGCTGCGCCAGCGCGGTTTGCCAAAGGGCATCGGCGGGCATGGAGGTATCGCCGGAACCGGCCAGCGTTGTCCACGCCCCCACCCCTGCGAGGCCCACCACCAGCACCACGGCCGCCGAGCCCAGCAGCAGGTAGCCCGCCAACCAGCGGACCCGGCCCACCGGGGCGGACAGCAGGAGCTCGGCGGTGCCGGCCGCTTCCTCCTGCCGCAGCCTGATCACAGCCTGCAGCGCGCATGCCGCCGCCAGGACTCCGGCCATCGAGAAGAGCACCGAGACCATGAGCTGGGTGAGCGAGGTGCCCTGGGACTGGAGCATGGCGCGCAGCGTGGCGGTGATATTGGTGTCGGGGGTGTCGACGGCGGCAATCGCCTTTCCGAGCGAGCCCGCCAGCAGGCCCAGGGCCAGCCCGCTGAGTCCCCAGCCGACAATTGACCCTGACTGCAGCCGCAGCGCCAGTGCCACCGGGCTCCGAAGCCCCGGCCGCGCGGCGGCGCGTCCCGGCCGGGTTCCCCAGACACTGGCCCCACTGTCCCGCGTACGGAGAATCAGCCAGGCTGCCGCCAGGCAAGCGGTGCCCAGCCCCACCGGCAGCAGCAGGGGCCAGAAGCGGTTTCCCGAGTAGGCGTACGTCTGCTGGCCCCAGCCGATGGGTGAGAACCAACTGGCTGGCCCCTCGGTCATAGTGGTTCCGCTGGCGCCAGGCGTCCCTGTGGCATCGCCGATTCCGCGCAGGACGTAGGCCAGCACTACAAACGCGGCCGACACGCCGTTCGCGCCGCGTGAGGTTCCCATGAACTGGGCCACCAGCAGCCCAACACCAAAGAAGGCGAGGCCGACGGCGCCCGTTGCGGCTCCCGCCGCAAGGGAACCTTGCGGGTCCAGGCCCTGTGAGGCGAACCCCGCGAAGACCGCGAGCGCTACGAGGATGTTCGCGGTGACGCCGTGCAGCAGCGTGGCTGTGTCAGGCAGCAGGCGTCCGGCCGGCGTTGCGGCGACCAGTTCGGCTGTGCCGGTTTCCTCATCCGCACGGGTATGGCGCACCGCGAGGAAGGTGCTCATCAGCCCGGCCAGCAGGGCGAGGAAGGCATAGATCAGGAAGAACGTAAACGCCCCCTGATCTGCGCCCCGGGGCAGGCCGCGGAGCATCAGGATGGCGGGGGTGGCGATGGCCACCTGCAGGATCTCGGTGCGGCTGGCCACGTTGCCGTAGGTCTGGGTGACGGCGGCCGCCGCGAACAGGGCGAAGGCGCCGATGGCCACCACCCAGCTCAGGAGCTGCCAGCGGTCCCGCCGCAGCCGCTGGCGCCAGAGGATCAGGAGAACTTCCATGTCAGTTCCGTCCCCTGGCGCCCAGCAGGTGTCGGCGTGAACCGTTTGCCCCCGCAGCAGGAGCATCGGTTCCAGGCTCCGGTGCAGCCGTCCTGTCTCCGTAGTGCCGCAGGAACAGCTCCTCCAGGGACGGCGGAACAATCGTCAGGCCCTGCACGCCCAGGGCGCCCAGCGCCGGAAGCACCTCCGCGATCCGGTCCGAATCGGCACTGAACCGGACCCGTCCGGCGTCGACCGCCAGGTCATGCACGGCGCCCAGCCGGGCCAGGGCCTCGGGATCCAACCCGTCCGCGGCGAAGGAAACCTCGGACCTGGTGAGGTGCCGCAGGGACTCCAGCGTGCCGCCGTCGACAATTCTGCCGGCGCGGATGATGCTCACCCGGTGGCACAGCACCTCCACCTCGGAAAGGATATGGCTGGACAGCAGCACGGTGGCCCCGCGGCCCACCGCGGCCAGCAGCTCCCTGCGGAAGACCTCCTCCATGAGCGGGTCGAGGCCGCTGGTGGGCTCGTCCAGGAGGTAGAGCTCGGCCTCGGTGGCGAGGGCTGCGATCAGGGCGACTTTTTGCCGGTTGCCCTTGGAGTACGTGCGCCCCTTCCTGGCCGGATCGAAGTCGAACACCTGGCACAGCCGGTCTTTCCGGCGCCGGTACGCGTCCCCGTCTGCGGCGCCGCCCCGGAGCCGGGACAGCAGGTCGATGGTTTCGCCGCCGGAGAGATTGGGCCAGAGCCGGACGTCGCCGGGAACGTAGGCCAGCCGCCGGTGCAGCTCGGCAGCCTGGGTCCAGGGTTCCAGGCCCAGGACCGTGGCGGTGCCGGAGGTTGCCCTCGCCAGGCCCAGGAGGATCCGCAGGGTGGTGGATTTCCCGGCGCCGTTGGGGCCCAGGAAACCGTGGATTTCACCGCGCTGGACTTCGAGGTCGAGGCCGTCCAAGGCCCTGACCCGGCCAAAGTGCTTGTGCAGGTTCGCTGTCTGGACAACGGTGTTCATGGTCAAAGTCTTCGAAGTTTTCACAAGTTTGTGAAGGCACTAAAGTCCCAACTATGACCCCCGAAAAGCCTCCGTCCACTGGGCAGGCCACCCGCCCGGCAACGGCACCTCTCTACGCCGCGGGGTTCGTCACCGCTTTCGGCGCCCACAGCATCGCGGCCGGACTCGGTTCGCAGAGCGGCAACATCGGCCTGACCCTGCTGAACCTGGGCATCCTGCTGGCCCTCTACGATGTGGCCGAGGTGTTCCTCAAACCGGTCTTGGGTGCACTCAGCGACCGTATCGGCCCCAAGCCCGTCATCGTCGGCGGACTCTTCGCTTTCGCCGCCCTGTCCCTGATCGGCCTGGGCGCCGCGGACCCGTTGATCCTTGCCCTCGCCCGGCTGGGACAGGGCGCTGCGGCATCGGCCTTTTCGCCGTCGTCGTCCGCCATGGTGGCACGCATGGCCCGGGGCGGAAAGGCGGGCACCTACTTTGGCCGGTACGGGTCCTGGAAAAGCCTGGGCTACATCATCGGCCCCCCGCTGGGGGCGGGCCTGATCCTGGCCGGCGGGTTTCCACTGCTGTTTGGAACGCTTTCCGCGCTGGCGGCCGCGACCGCCGTGTGGGTGCTGGTGCCCGTGCCGCACCTGGCGCCGTTGCCGCGGAAGCGGTACACGGTGATGGACCTGGCGCGGCAGGTGGGTGAACGCCGTTTCCTGGTGCCCACGCTGGTGCTGGCCGCCGCAACGGGCGCGCTGGGCGCCGCCGTCGGCTTCCTCCCCGCGCTGGCCATCCGGGATGGCATGGACGCCTTCGCGGGCACGGCCGCGGTGAGCGTCGTGGCGCTTGGCTCGGTGCTCACCCAGCCGTGGATCGGGAGGCTGCGGGACCGCAACGCCGTCACCGACAACAAGGGCACGACGACGGGCCTGCTGCTCATTGCCGCAGGCATCGGTTTGGTGGCCGCGGCCCCGGGAGTGGTCACTATCTTCGTCGCCGCGGCCTTCATCGGGACAGGCATCGGTGCTGTGACCCCTTTGGGCTTCGCGCACCTGGCCGACACCACGCCGCCCGAGCGGATGGGCCGGACCATGGGCTCGGCCGAGCTGGGGCGTGAACTCGGAGACGCCGGCGGACCCCTGCTGGTGGGCGGCATCGCTACGGCCACCGCCCTGCCGTTCGGGCTGGGCGCGCTGGCCCTGCTCGTTGCCGCCGCCAGCATCCCCCGCCTTGCAGCGGTCAAGCCCGCCGGGCCCAACCCCTAAGCGCCCATCCAGCTTTTTGTGTCACCCTTAACCGCGATGACTTCTTCACGGCAACTGCCCACCAGGACTCCGGCCCGGCCTGCCCCCGGCGCGGCGTTCCTGTTCGTGCTGTCCACCATGGCGTGCATTGCGGGGCTGATTGCCACCTATTACTTCTTTGTCCAAACCACCACGGGCCAGTTCATTGACGAGTCCGCGTTGGTGGAAGCGGTGGAAATCCACGGCCCGGCCGGCAAGGCAGCCACCAAGTTCCTGGATTGGCTGCCCACCATCTCCCTGGTGATGGCCGCCGTCGTGGTCCTGTTTGTCACGGTGATCCGGCGGCACTGGGCCGAGGCCGGGATCGCCGTTGCTGCCTGCATCGGGGCGAACGTGGCAACGCAGGTTTTGAAGGACCTGCTGCCGCCGCGCCCGGACAAGGGCGTGCTCACCCTGGAACTGAACTCGCTGCCCTCCGGCCACACCACCCTGGCGGCCTCAGCGGCCGCGGCGGTGTTCCTGATGGCGTCCCCGCGCTGGCGGCCCATGGCGGGCTTCATCGGCGGCACCTTCGCCATTGCCTCCGGCGTGTCCACCCTGATCAACCAGTGGCACCGGCCCGCGGACGTGGTGGCGGCGTTCCTGCTGGTGGGGGCGTTCATGATTCCGGCAGGCTGGCTGATCCTCCGGCGGGGTTCGTGGAACGAGTGGGACGGGTTCGGCGAACACCTCGGCTCGGCCCGGATCTGGCTAACGCTGCCGGTGCTGATCGGGCTGGCCTCGGCCGGGGTTGCGGTGTATTCGCTCATCCGGATTGCCCCCAGCCCGTGGCAGGAGTCCAGCACCACCAACTACTTCTGGGCGGGCATCTCGCTTATTGTCATCGCGGGGTACCTGGCCACCCTGGCCACCACGTCCCTGTTCGCCTTCGCAGCACGACGACGGGACGCGCCCAGGCGCTAGCAACGCCTTCGGTGCCTCTCGCCGGGGCTAGTCCCCGGCACTGAGGCGGGCCAGGAGCAGCGCCTCGGCCACGATTGCGTTCTCGAAGTCCCCCAGGTGGATGGACTCGTTGGCCCCGTGTGCGCGGGAGTCCGGATCCTCGGCGCCGGTCACCAGGATTTCCGCCTCCGGGAACAGCTTGTTCAGGATGTCCACGGCAGGGATGGATCCGCCAACGCCCATCGACACCGCGGGAACACCCCACGCCTCGCCCATGGCCGCCAGCATCAGCTTCGAGGTGGGCGACGACGCATCCCCCGCGAAACCTTCGGTCCGTCCGCCCGGAACGAACGTCACCTCCGCGCCGAACGGCACATGCTCTTCCACGTGCTGCCGCACGGCTTCCATGGCTGCCGCCGTGTCGGACGCAGGTGCCAGGCTCAGGCTGAACCGGGCCCGGGCGGCCGGCTGCAGCGTGTCGGAGGACAGCGCCACGGAGGGCGCATCGATCCCGATGATGGCCATGGCCGGCTTGGTCCACAGCCTCGACGTGATGCTGCCGCTGCCGGCCAGGGGCACCCCCGGGCGGACCCGCGAATCAGCCCGGAACTCTTCCTCCGACAGGGACGGACCCGGTTCCTCGGAAGCCAGCAGGCCCTCCACCGCCACGCTGCCGTCGTCGTGATGGAAGGACGCAACCAGCCGGGACGTTGCGGCCAGCGCATCCACCAGGGGGCCGCCGTAGGTCCCGGAGTGCAGGGCGTGCTCCAGTACCCGCACCTCGATGGTGCCCAGGATCAGCCCGCGCAGGCTGGTGGTCAGGGCGGGGACGCCCACCTTCCAGTTGCCGGAGTCGGCCACCACCAGCACGTCTGCGCGCAGCAGGTCGCCGTGTTGCTGCAGCAGCAGGGGCAGCGACGGCGAACCGGCCTCTTCCTCGCCGTCGATGAAAACGGTAATTCCCACGCCGAGGTCGTCGCCCAACACCCGGAGCGCGTTGCGGACGGCGGCCACATGCAGCAGCACTCCGGCTTTGTTGTCCGCCACTCCCCTGCCCCACAGCCGGCCGCCGCGTTCCACCGCTTCGAACGGCGGTGTCTCCCACAGCTCCAGCTCGCCGGCGGGCTGGACATCGTAGTGCGCGTACAGCAGGATGGTGGGCCTGCCCGGATCCGCAGGCCGGCGTCCCACCACGGCAGGGGCACCCGGCAGGCCGTCGGGCCGCGGCGTCTTCAGGATGTCGACGGCGGCCAGGCCGGCTTCGCGGAGCAGGTCCGCCACCTGTAGCGCGGCCTGGTCCAGCTGAGAGGGGTCGAAGGAGTCCCAGGCCATGGCGGGAATCCGGACCAGCGCCGAGAGTTCCTCGAGGGCGGTCGTAAAGTCGCCGCGGACGGCTTGGCGCAGGCCCTTGAGGACCTCCCTGTCATCGGATGCCGGTGAGGCCATGGGCTACCCCACTCCGTGGCGCTGCAGCCACATTTCCAGCAGTGCGAACTGCCACAGGACGTTGCTCTTCACCGGGGTCCGCTGGCTGTTGGGATCCTCCAGCAGGGCATCGATACAGGAGGGCCGGAACAGGCCGCGCTGCTTGGCCTCGGGGGCGTGCAAAGCGTCGCTGACCATGGTGATGAAGGGTTCCTCCAAATGCCGCAGCGCCGGGACCGGGAAGTAGCCCTTGGGCCGGTCGATCACGGCGGACGGCAACAGCTGCCGGCCCAGGTCCTTCAGGATGCCCTTCCCGCCCTGGCTTGCCTTCAGTTCCGGCGGGCACGAGGCGGCCAGTTCCACCAGTTCGTGGTCCAGGAACGGAACGCGGGCCTCCAGCCCCCAGGCCATGCTCATGTTGTCCAGGCGCTTTACCGGATCGTCCACCATCAGCAGGTGGGTATCGAGCCGGAGGACCGCGTCCAGCGCGGTCTCGGCGCCCGGGGCTGAGAGGTGGTCGGCCAGGACGCGGCGGCTGACATCCGTTGCCGGCAGCCACTCAGGCTCCAGGATTCCCAGGAGCTCCTCGTGGCTGTGGTCAACGAAAGACGCAGTGAAGGCCGCCAGCGCCTGGTCCCGGGGTACACCCGCGAGCGGCTGGTGGTAAGCGTAACCGCCGAACACTTCGTCGGCGCCCTGCCCGCACTGCACCACCTTCAAATGCCTCGACACCGTATCGGAGAGGAGGTGGAAGGCGGTGACGTCGTGGCTGGACATCGGCTCGGACATGGCATCAAGGGCGCCGCCGATTGACGGCGCAAAATCAGCGGTAGGCACATGGAGCCGTTCGTGCCGCGTACCGAATTCCCGTGCCACGAGGTCCGAATACTCGAACTCGTTCCCGGCGTCCCCGCCGGCGCCGTCGTCGAACCCGATGCTGAAGGTGGACAACCCGTGCTGGCCCTCCTCGGCGAGGAGGGCAACCAGGAGGCTGGAATCAAGTCCGCCGGACAAAAGGACACCTACCGGCACGTCCGCAACCATCCGCCGTCGTACTGCCGTCCGCAGCGAATCCCGCACCGCATCCTGCCAGTCCGCAGCGGACCATCCAGCGTGCTCCGGCTTGCGCGTGTAATCCGGCCGCCAGTATTCGCGGTCCTGCCAGGTGCCGTCCGCCCGGATGGTGCGGATGGTGGCCGCCGGAAGCTTCTGCACGCCGCGCAGGATGGTGCGGGGCGCGGGAACGATCGAGTGCCAGCTCAGGTAATGATGCAGGGCCACCTCATCGATGCCGGTATCGATCCCGCCCGAGGCCACCAGCGCCGGCAGCGTGGACGCGAAACGCATCTTCCCGGGCAGGTGTGACACGTACAGCGGCTTGATGCCCAGCCGGTCACGGACCAGGAGGACTTCCTCCCGCTGCGGATCGTAAATGGCGATCGCGAACATGCCCGCCAGGTGGTGGACAAAGTCGTCACCCCATTTCCGGTACGCCTTGAGGATCACTTCGGTGTCGCTGGTGGACCGGAACCTGAACTCCGACTCCAGCTCCCGCCGCAGCTCCTGGTAGTTGTAGATGCAGCCGTTGAAGGCGAGGGTCAGGCCGCCGTCGTCCTCCATGGGCTGGGCGCCCGCGTCGGAGAGGTCGATGATGCTCAGCCGCCGGTGCCCCAGTGCAACCCAGCCGCCGTTCCAGCTTCCCCTTCCGTCCGGACCCCGGGAGGCCATGGCCTCCATGATTTTCAGAACTGCTTCCCCCGATGCCGCCCTGCCGTTGAACGCGATTTCGCCGGCTATGCCACACATGTTGTTTTCCTTGCTTTTTTACTGCGGTTGATGGGGTTTCTACTGCTGTTGTTTACGGTTCCTCACGGACTACGCGGATGGTTTTGAGGGTCGGATCGGCGGGATCGGGCAGGACCATGCCAGCTTCCACACCACTCCGCAGATAATCGATGGCTGCTTGGTTGATGCGTTCGCCGGGCAGCAGCAGCGGCACACCGGGAGGATACGGAGTTGCCATTTCCGCGGCGATCCGGCCGCGCGCTTCCTCCACCGGGATCACTTCCACCGGACCAAAAAAAGCGTCGCGGGGCAGCATCACGGTTTCCAGGAAAAGGTCCTTCTCATCAGGGATCACGACGGCGGGCGGCCGGGGAAGGGAGGGCGCGGCGTCTACGAGAGCGCGCAGGCCGCTCAGGAGCCTGTCCGCGGTTTCGTCGTCGTCCGAAATGGAGATCACGGCCTCGATGCGGCGGTGGTCGTTGGTGCCAAGGTCGATCCGGCAGTTCTCGCGGAGCCAGTCCGTGGCCTGGTAGCCGCTGATGCCCAGCTGTGAAACGTCGATCAGGACGTGCAGGATGTCCAGATCGTGCGAGGCTTCCTCGTGGACCAGTTCATCCTCCAGGACGTGCAGGCCGGAGATTGCTTCAATGTCGGTGCGGACACGGCGGGCAAGGTTTAGGGCCTTGTCGATCATGGCCTTGCCCTCCTGGACCATCTGCCGCCGCCAGCCGTCCATGGCTCCGTAGATCAGGGTGTTGGCGCTGGTGGTGGAGAGGACGTCGGCGCATTGGTTGAGCCGGACGGGGTCCACCAGGTCCCCTTGAAGATGGAAGATCGAGCCCTGTTCAAATCCCAGGCCCATCTTGTGCACGCTGACCACGCAGATGTCCGCGCCGGCAGACATGGCCCAGGTGGGGGTGTCCGGGTGGAAGGGCAATTGCGCGCCCCAGGCTTCGTCCACGATCAGCGGCTTGCCCCGTTTGTGGCAGATCTCCGCGATGGCTTCCAGATCCGCGCAGGTGCCGTAAGGGGTGGGGCTCACAATCAGGGCCGCGGAGGCATCGGGATAGCGCTGCCACATCTCCTCTACGGTCTCCGGTGCCGGCGGGTGGCTCATCTTCAGTTCGTTGTCCCAGCGCGGCTTGATCCAGCGCGGCTGCAGCCCGGACAGCACCAGCCCGGAGGTGACTGACTTGTGGGCATCGCGGCTGATCAGCAGCTCCCCTTGGCCTCGCGTCACGGCAAGGATGGCGGCTTTGATGGAAAGAGAGCTGCCGCAGGTGGAAAAGAAGGCCTTGTCGGCGCCGACCGCGGCCGCCAGCAGCTCCTCGGCTTTGGACAGGTAGCCGTTGGAGGACTTCCGGTCGTCCAGGCCGGAGGAGGCAACGACGTCGGCCTTGAAGCTTTGTTCGCCCAGCACCTCCAGCACGCGCGGGTCCACTACCCTCCCCTGGCGGTGCGCCGGCGGGGTGAAGCCGTACCGTCCCAGCTTCTGGTGCTCCGCCAGGGCATCGATCACCGGTGCCTGGTTCTGGTCCATTTCATTCTGGTCCGAGTCATTGCTGCTCAAGGGGACCTCCTGCGTCGGTTAAAGGGTCTGGTTGTCCAGCAGTGCGGTCCCGGTTCCGTGTTCCGGAGGCTGACCACACACGGGTCCGGTAGCCGGGCCGGAAGCAGGCCTGGCTGCCGGGTCTTTCACGGAAGCCGGGGTGCTGCCGGCCGTCTGGTCCGGCTCCAGGACGTGGTCGTGGCGCCCGCGGACGGCGCTGGCGGGCAGGGCCGTGGTCTCAATGGCCTGGGCGACCATTCCCGGAAGACCGCCGGCGTAGGCGAACGCCCTGCGTTGCGCCACAGCTCCCGTTCCCCTGGCCATCACTTGGAACAGCAGCAATTCCACTGTTTCGAGTTCGTCCTGTTCCACCAGCACTGGCCGGACGTGATGCAGCAGGGCCGCCAGTACGTCCGACGCCGGCCGCGGCTCCCCTGCCATGGGATCAATCAGGTTGCTTTCGAGTCCAAACCGGCTGGCCTGCCAGGAGGCAAGGCGCAGCTGGGCCGTAGGCACCGGGACCGGGGACACGCCCTCGCACCACTGCCTGGCCGCCGTTTCCGCGAGTGCCCGGACCAGCGCCGCCATCAAAACGGCGTCATCGGCAAACAGGCAGACATCGGCCACCCGGACCTCCACCGTCGGATGATGGTCGCTGAGGCGGGCGTCGAAGTAAAGGCTTGCTCTGTCCAGTGGGACCCCGGAGCCAAGGATTTGCCGGACATGCGAATGGTAGGCGGCGGCGGACCCGAAGATTTCGTTGGGGCCGGTAGTGGGCCAGCGGTTCCATGCCTGTGAGCGGTAGCCGGCGAAGCCAGAGTCGGCGCCGTTCCAGAAGGGGGAGTTGGAGGCGATGGCCTGCAGGACCGGCAGCCAGATGCGGATTCGGTCCAGGATGGCCGCGCCTTCCTCGTCCGACTCGATCTCCACGTGCACGTGGCAGCCGCAGGTCAGCTGCTCCACCGCGGTCAGCCCGTACCGTTCCATGAGCCGCCCGCACCGTTCACCGGGGGCCACAGTCGAGTCCACGGGCAGCGGGGATGTGGCCAGCGCGGCAGCCCTTGCCCCGGCCAGGCGGGCCAGGGCGTCTGCATTCCGGCGTCCTGCCGTGATGTCCTGGGCGATGTCCGCTAGGGCCAGCCGCGGCAGCGTGCAGGTCTCAATCTGTTCCTGCTTCATCTCGCTGCTGAGGTTCGGGAATTCCGCGACCCGTTGCAGGACCTCGCCCAGCGCCACTGGATGACCAGCCGCGGGGTCGACGATCAGGAATTCTTCTTCAACACCCACTCTTCGCGTCATCGCGCACTCCCAACGCAGCGCGACTTCGCCACCTGCACCCACCCCACTGCAGGTGCAAAGCCATTACGGATAAGATCAGCCACAATGCTCCCAAGGTCCAACAACCGTCAGGCGCTTGCTTCACCTTACTTCCACATAGTAAGCATGCTTATTTCTTAACCGCAAGGATGACCGGGGCAGCAGCCAGCCCCGGGAGACCTTGGTTTCGCGTGTATCCGCAGGTCAGAAGGCTTCGGGGTTGACTGACATTGCCGGCGCGGAACCGGGCAGGAAAGAGGCGGGCGCGTCCGTAGCGGCCGACGGCGTTGCCGGGCGCAGGCGGGAAAGGCACTTAGCCCGTGCTGCTTCAACAAACCCCTGGAAGAGCCCGTAATCCTCGGAGAGCTCCTCGGGGTGCCACTGGATACCCATGGTGAAGGTGGCGGCAGGATATTCAATCGCTTCGACCACCTGCTCCTCCGTCCAGGCGCACGCCACCAGGCCCTCGCCCAGCTTGTCCACGGCCTGGTGGTGGGCCACGGGAACCATCTGGACGTCGGAACCGATCAGCTGTGCGAGCTGCGACCCGGCCCGCACCTCCACGGGGATCCGGTTGTACTGGAAACCACCCAACTGGTGGGAACTGTGCCCCACAACGTCGGGCAGGTGCTGATGCAGGGTACCTCCGAGGGTGACGTTGAGCAGCTGCTCGCCACGGCAGATGCACAGCAGCGGGACGTCCTGGCGGATGGCTTCGCGGATCAGCGCCTGTTCCCAGGCGTCGCGTTCGGGGCGCGGCTGGTCGGTGCTCGGGTGGGGCTCCTGGCCGTAGAGTGCAGGGTCAACGTCCCATCCGCCGGGGATGAGCAGGCCGTCCAGCCGGCTGACCAGCACTTCGATGACACCGGCCGAAACGGGCTGCGGCGGAAGGAGCGCGGGGATGCCGCCGGCGGCGATGATGGGGGCAAGGTATGTCTCCGGAAGGAAGGCTGCACTGACGTCACCACAGCCGGCAGTTCCTGCCTGCTCGAGGTAGGTGCTGAGCCCGATGACAGGCTTTACGACCGCGTCCGTGGTTTCCATGTGGCGCTGCTGCCCTTCCCTGAATTTTGTCCTGCATTAAGGGTATTCGAGCAGGGGCACTGCTATGTTTCGTCCAGGTCAAAATCACATGTTATTGGTGTCACCAAGGTCCTTGGCATCGCGTCCCATGCTCTCATCCATGGCGGCAGCCAGTTCGATGTCGTCTAGGTATCTGGCCGCGGGGCGGCCGGTCGCCTTAGCCAACTTCTCCAGCGTGGCCAGGTGCTGGCGGGCAAGCTCGATGGCCAGTTGCTCGACAATGCTGGGACCGTTGCGCACCACCAGGTCGCTCAGGAAGGCCTGGAGGCTGCCGGCCGGCCGGCCCTTTGCTTTGGCGTCGGCAGCCACCAGCCTGGTAAGGGCCGCGGCAGCGAGTGCAGGTTTGTCGCTGAAAAGCTCCATGTAAATCCCCCGTAGCGATTGGCGGTGATGGAACCGTCATCGGTAGCTACAACTTAGCCCTCTTTGTGCCTGCGCCATAAGGGGTGCGGGCCCTGCTGAGGGGCGTGCGGGTCCACGCCCCGGGGTGCCGGGCGGGGCTTAGGGGTTTCCCGTTCCTGGTGGTTTTCCAGTCAGGCGCGGGGACCCCGTGCCTGCGCCGGCACCCCCGCCCAGGTTTCGCTCTCGGGCACATGCTGCAGCACGGCAGAGCCCAGTTCAATTTGCGAATAGTCCCCTACGCTGAGCCCATTGCCAACGCCTGCGCTCATGCCCAGTTCTGCCGCCCGGCCGATGCGGGCACCCTCCCCCACCGACGCTCGGGGGGACAGCGTAGCAAAGTCCCCTACGCGGACGCTGCAGCCCACGTTGACCTGGGGCTTCAAGAGCGCATGGGAGCCAATGCTGGCCTGGGGCGCGATGGTGGCGTTGCGCATCACAATGCTGCCGGGGCCAATCCGGGAGTCCCGGGGGACGCGGACGCCAGGGTCCACCACCGAGGCGTACCGGTCTTCGTCCAGGCCAAGGAGGGACAGCCTCTCGACGAGCGCCTCCCGCTCACGGCTGCCGGGAAGGCATACGGTGAACAGCGCCCGCCTGAACGCGGGGGCATCGGTGGTTGCGCCCATCACCACGGTGCCGTCGATGGAGGTGCCCAGCAGGTCGGGGTCGTCATCCAGGATTCCCAGCACGTCGTATTCCCCACTGCTCCGGACCGCCGCGAGGACTTCCCGCGCCAACCCGCTCATGGCCAGTAACATCAACTCGCTCAAGGTGCGCCTCTTCCAGCCCCTGCCCATGGTGCAGGACATCGTGCGGCCCGTTCACCTGCTGCTTGATACCTGGCTGTCCTAGAACCCTATGCCGGACTGGTGCGGCAGGAAAGGCTTCCGGGCCTGAAGATTCACCCTCGGGCATGGCAGTAGCACGAAACAGGGTTTTGTGGGGAGGTCTTGATTAAACCTTGAGGAATTTGCGGTCCTTAGCTTGAGCGGTGCGGTGAATAGTTACAGGTGCCTGGGCGGCGTTTTGAAGTAAGCGCCGCCAGGCACTCCCCACCCTCCCGGACGGACGCTTCCCCGGATTCTTAGTCCAAGGGCTCGAGCCGCTTGCGCAGCAGGCAGAACTCGTTTCCTTCAGGATCCTGCAGGACGTGCCACTGTTCCTGGCCGGTCTGCCCCACATCCGCCGGCCGCGCACCGAGCGCCAGCAGGCGTTCCAGCTCGGCGTCCTGGTCCCGGTCCACCGGGTTGACGTCTATGTGCAGCGGAAGCCTCCCCGCGCGGGGATTGGTGCTGGGACTGAGGAAGATCGTCGGCTGTGCTCCCCCGAACCCGGCATCCGGCGGCCCGATCTCCATCGCACCGTCCTCCCGGTCAATTTCCACATAACCAAGCACCTCGCTCCAGAACTTTGCGAGCAGTTCGGGATCGGCGCAGTTCAGGACAAGTTCACTGATACGGCATGACATGGTGCCAGTGTACGGACGACCATCACCTGCGAGCCGGCTGACACGGAGGGAACGTTCGACGGCGGAACGCACCCTCCGGGGAAGCCGCACCTTCCGCACCCACGGCTTTCGGTCCCGCTGTTCCCTTCGACGCCGGCAGTCACCTCCGACGCGCATATTCCTTCTCGACAAGCCTCTCCATCCTCGAGATGCATCTTCCCCAGCGCGGCCCAAATATCGGGAGCGCAGGTGCAGACGCGCATCGGAAATGAACATGCGCGTCGCACGGAACGCACGGATAAAAAAGCCAGCTCGGCGGGAGGCGGCGCCGCTGCGTTGGGGGTGTTGCAGCGGCACCTTCTTCCGCCGAGCTGGGCATTCGATCGGTCAGGCGCAGTAGATCTTTTTGTTTCCGGTACCTATTTCCAGGTTCACTTTCACGGTCGCGGTGGACTGCAGGCCGCTGGAGAAGGTGGCCACTATCTTGATGGTGGCCGGCGTGGTGCTGACCTGGCTGAAAATGGTGGAATCGCCCCAGATCGACACACTCCCGGAAGTGCCGAAGGGGCCGGCCATGTCTGTGCTCGTGCCGTAGATCCCATTGGTTCCTGCGGCCGAGAAAGTGAGTTTTGCCGGGGCCTCTGAGAAGCCCGAGTACGCCACCGAAACGTACTTGTTCGCGGTGTCCACGTTGCTGCAAACGGGCGTCGGAAACACAGGCGCAGACCAGGTGCCGGACGCTGTGACCGTCATGGTCGCCGTCGCGCTTTGTTGCCAAAGGGCCGACGCCGATGCCCCGCCAACGCCCAGGAGCACCGTGAGCACGAAGGCCCCGACGGCGAGCGCCGCACCAGGTATCTCCCGGAACCGTGCCACTTATGCCGCCTCTGCGCCCGTGGCGTCGTCCCGTTTCCGGGTTTTGCGCACCGACTTGTACACGGTGATGGCTCCGTAGCCGATCAGGGCGACAGCGGCGAGGACAGTCCACGTACCCCGGTCGGAATTCCCCAGGAAGTTCGCCACGAAGCCCACATACGGGACTGCGTAGAATAGCTTGCCCTTGACCTGGATGGCACGAACGGGATTCTCATCGTTGGCGCCATTGTTGTCACCCTTGGTGATCAGCGTCTTCTCGCCCTGCTGGGTGGAACCAAAGCCAACAATCCGGTGCGTTTCCACGTCCGGCCGGCCGGAGTAGAGCTGGAACGTGATGACGTCGCCGTACTTGAGGTCGTCGAACGGTACGGGCTTCATCACCATGAAGGTGCCGGGCGGGTACTTCTGCGCCATCGACTTGGTGAGGATGGTGTAGGTCTGTGAACCCGTGGCCACCGGCACCACGATGAGGACCAGGGCAGCAAACAGGGCCACCAGCATGGCGGCCATGCTTGCGAAACGTCCGACGGCGGCCCAGGCACCATAGCCTGTGCGTCGACCCGTGCGGGTGGTCGCCACAGTTCCGGAAGCCTGTTCGGCAGGGTTGACAGGCCGGCCAAGCAGGCGTTCGGTCAGGTCAGCAGCCACTGGGCACCCCGCAAAGCTGACGCGCGGTGAGTTGGAGCGAGATGTTCACTGCCTGTCCTTTCACTGTGGCCGGGGCGGCGGAATCCAGGGCGATCTGGAAGCAGAAGACGGTCGAGGCGCCTTTCACCACCGTGGGCGAAACGAGCCCCGTGGAACCGATCGGTGCGAAGCCGGTGGCGGTACTGCACTCCGTGGAGGAGGCGGCACTCTTTGCGTTGACGCGGACGTAGCTGGCAAGGCTTCCGCCGTTGACGTTCGCGATGGTGGGCTGGCTTGCAGTGATGGCGGCATTGAACTGGCCACCGGCGTTGGTGTTGTTGGTGACCACCACTCCCCCGTAGACCGAGGTGCCCGGTCCCAGTGTCCCTGCGGGAGACAAAGTCAGGGTAGCCGCCGTCCCATTGGTGAGGGTCATGTTGGTCGTTTGGCCGGTGTTGACTGCGGTCATCGTCGTATCGAACGAGGCCGACGAGATGGTCCCCGGGGAAGCCGAGGCTGCGGCACTCCACAACGCGTATGTTCCCTGCACGGTGCACAGGCCCAGGACCACTGCCGCCGCGGTGAATGCCGCCGCCTGCAGTCTGCGCTTGGTGCGCATGGTCCCCTCCTGGTCCTAGTCTTTTCTGCTGCATGATGCCGGGTGGCAACGAACCACCCGGCATCAGGCTAGGAGAGACCGTCGTTGAGCGAGTTCACCTGAGTGAGGGTGAAGCCCACGGTGTTGAACTTGTAGCTGGCGCCCACGTCAGTCCGCCCAGCCGTAGTAGCGCTGAATTCGAATGTGACGCTTGCGGTGACGGTCTGGGCGTCAGCTGAGGGACCAAGCGGATTCGCCAGAGTTGTGGTCCCAACCTTCAGAGTCACAGGGGACACGCTCACGTTAGTTCCAGTGAAGCCGTTCGTGGGGTTGTTCACACCCGACGTCTCGATTTTTGCGGCCATTTTGGTGCCATGCAAAGTCACTTTCAAATCCTGCGTGAATGTGAGCTTGTCGCCGGGGACCACAGTGTAATTGGCAATGTTCGTGATCACTGCCCCGTTGCGGTCAGTCCACGTGCCATTCACGAGGTTTTCGACATTCAGGTCACCCGCAACGATAGTGCCGGGAGTGGCGGAAGCTGACGCGTTCCAGTTGGCCAGGGTGCCCCCGCCGCCCAGCAGCAGTGCTGCGCCAACGGCGATGGCGGCGGTTCCCTTGATCAAAGTGCTGTTCTTCATGATGTGTCCCCTCAGACTTGGTTGGTGTGCTGTGGTCTAACTGAGGACCACTTTGCAGGGCCAACCTCAGGAAGTGAGGGTGTATAGCGTCAACAAAGGCTCAAGTTATTTGAAAGTTCAACAGGCTCCTGACCTGCACTTCTATCCAAATTGCCCTGATTTACCCATCACATATCGAAGCAGCCACCAGCCCTGCGCTTAGCCAGCGAGCGCCGCGCCAAGAATGTCCATGGCGTTGGCCCGCATAACCCCGAACGCCTGGTCCGGCCGGAGACCTGCCACATCTCGCAGCCAGACATAGGCTTCAATGCCGGCAACCGCCCGAAGCCGGACAGCCAGGGCGGCGGTGTCGATCCCGGAGCCTGCGGTTTCCAACGGGGAGAGGGCATCACGGTACCAGCCCACAGCCCGGCCGCCGCGAAGCGTGGGTCGGGCTGCGCCCGGGGTCAAGGACAGCCGCAGCGATGCCCGCAACTGCGGTTCCCAGGCGCGGATGAAGTCGAAGTGCGCGCCCAGCGTGCGCTCCAAGCGGGCGCGGACGTCCGACGGCGGGTCATCACCCAGCAGCGACCCCAGCCCGGTCTCGGGGAGGGCCGCGTGCAGCAGGGCTTCCTTGTCCGGAAAGTACCGGTAGGCAGTTGTCCGGGAGATGCCGGCTATGGCAGCAACTTCTGCAACAGACGGGTCCCGCCCGTCCTTTAGCAGGTCCCGGAGGACGGACACCAACTCTTCGCGTGTGCGCGACTTCTGCCGGGTCCTGCCGGTCTCCAGATAATTTTCGTTGTGGCGTAGGGACACAGGACTTATGATACATACGTACCGTAACGGTACGTACGTCCCATGAATATTAGGGGTTTCCCATGGCCGATCCCATTGCAGTGAATCCGCAGCATTACCGGCTGGTCTTCGAGAACGAACGGGTCCGCGTCCTTGAGTACAGCGACGGCCCAGGAGAAAGCACCGGCAGCCATTCACACCCGGACAGCGTCATGGTCACGCTCAGTTCATTCGCCCGCCGGCTCCAATCAGGAGGCCGGGAGGTGAATGTGGAACTCCCAGCAGGGCAGGCCCGCTGGCTCGACGCGCAGGAACATTCCGGCACGAATACGGGCACCACACCTACCCACTGCCTCTTCATCGAGCTGAAGGAACCGCGCCCGGACACATCCCGCGGGGAGGAACAGCACGCGCCGGCCACCCAAGCCGGCCGCCTTGGACCTACTATTTCTTAGCGTGGCCAGCAGTCAGCAACAGCCGGCACCAGGCATCGGTCAGCCAGTGGGCAAACTGTCCCGGAGTCCACCCGCGCTGGTCCACCAACAGCACCCAGTACTCGGGCCCATTCATGCTCCACACCGCGTCGGCAAGCTCTGCGGCCGGGCGGTCGGTCCGCAGCTCCCCAGTGGCGGCAAGGTCCTCAACAAACTTCAGCATGTTCGCAGCGCGGCGGTCAGAGATCTCCCGCCAGAGCGCAGCGCAGTCGGGGTTGGTCCCGGCAGCATCGCGCAGGGCCACGTACACCGGCGCGAGCCGCGGCTGGATGCCGGCCAGGGCGTGGGCATAGATCGAGATCTTATCGGCCGCGCGCTCCGCTTCCCGCAAGCGAACGACGTAGTCGCGGCTCTCGGCGGGAACGGCCTGCCCGGTCCCCGAGATGGCCGTCTCCACCACTTCCCGCAGCAGGTCCGGCTTGCGTCCAATGGTGGCGTAGACAGTGTCGACGGCGACACCCGCCCTCCGAGCAATGCCCGCCACAGTGGTGGAACCGTAGCCTTCCCCCACAAATAAGTCACGTGCGGCAGTCAGCACGGCATCGCGGGTTGCGGCGGCCTGCTCCTTTCGCCGGGGCGAGTGGTAGCGGCGTGCGGGGGCATTGACTTCACTCATCGCCAGGCCTAGCCTTAATTAATCCGAATACAATTCGGATGAATTCTAGCAGGAAGCCCCGGGCCGCTGAGAGCCCATCGCAAGGAAGCGGCACAGGGGTGGAAGGGCAGGGCATCATGTCAGAGCACTTCGACACCATAGTGGTCGGCGGGGGCCAGGCCGGATTGGCCATGGGCTACCACCTGTCCCGCCTGAAGCGTCCCTTCGTCATCCTCGACGAGAACACGAGGACCGGCGACAGCTGGCGCACCCGCTGGGACTCGCTTCGACTGTTCACCCCCGCCCGGTACGACGCCCTTCCCGGCAGCCGTTACCCGGCCCCGCCCTGGTCCTACCCGTCGCGGGAAGAATTCGCCGAGTACCTCAGCGGCTATGCGGACCACTTCGCGCTGCCGGTCCGGAACAACATCCGGGTCACCGGCCTCAGCCACAACGGCCTGAGCTTCGTCATCGAAACTAACAACCAGCGCCTAGAGGCCGGCAACGTGGTGGTCGCCCCGGGCTGGGACCGGAAGCCCAAGGTGCCGGCATTCGCAGGACAACTCAGCCCGCAGATCAAGCAGCTCACGGCGGGAACCTACAAAAACCAGAAGGACCTCGCGCCGGGCCCCGTCCTGGTGGTTGGCGCGGGCAACTCCGGCGCGGACATCGCCCTGGAGCTGGCCCCAACCCGGAGGACGTACCTCTCCGGCAGGCATCCCGGCGAAATCCCGTGGAGCATCGACGCCTTCGCCACCCGCCCCCTCACCCTCGCCGTCTTCTTCGCGTTTTCCCACGTCCTGAACCTCAACACGCCTGCCGGCCGGAAGGCCCGCCCGCAAATCCTTGCACACAGCGGGCCCCTGGTCAGGGTGAAGAACCGGGACTTGGTGCGTGCCGGCGTCGAACGCGTTCCCAGGACCGAGGAAACCAGGGACGGGCAGCCCACGCTCTCGGATGGCCGGGCACTCGAGGTAGCCAACATCATTTGGTGCACCGGGTTCCGCCCGGACCTGGAGTGGATCCACCTCCCAGTGTTCGGCCCGGACGGCGAACCGGAACAGGACCGCGGGGTGGCCAAATCACAGGCGGGACTCTATTTCCTGGGCGCCACCTTCCAGCGGTCGTTGTCCTCGTCCATGGTCCACGGGGTGGGCACGGATGCGGCCTTCATCGCCCGGCACATAGCTGCACGCGCGCCACAGGCAGCAGCGCCACAGCCACAGCACAACCTCAGGCAGGAAGGTTCAGCTGCTCCACAATGATGCGGGCGGTTCCGGGATCGCCCAGGATCTTGAAGTGCCCGGCTACCGGCAGTTCGATGTTGGTGGCCCCGGGCAGGACGCTCCCCTCCGGAATGTGCGGATCGAACGGCCCGTAGATGGACGTGATGCGGCTGTTGATGGCCAGCTCCCGGGACATCTGCAGGGTCAGGGCATTCCGCGGCGAGAAGATCCGCAGGCTGGGCAGCAGCATGTACCGGGCATAGCGCGAGCCGGAAAATGGTGCGCACACGGAGATCATCCGGTCGATCCGGTGCTCGGGGTCCAGGGACAGCATGGTGTACTTGCCGATCAGCCCGCCCTTGCTGTGCGCTACCAGGATCGCGCCGCGCAGGCCGGCCTCCTCCAGGTGCTGGGCCACGAGCTTGGCGGCCTCCGGCACCTTCAGTTTGTTGCGCTGGAGCACGGTGACCACGTGGACGGGATGACCGGCGTCGTGGATGGCCTGGATGACCGGCATCATGAACTGCCAGTTTTCGTACACCCCGGGGATGATCACCACAGGCGCACGGGTCCCGGTGCGGAAGGAGGCCGGCTGCACGCGCGACAGGAACCCGCGCACCTGCCAGCCCGCGGCGTACACATAGTCCTGCGCCCACCACGCAGCCTTCTGCAGTGGACTGATGCGGGCAGCGGCGCCGGGATCACTCATGTGTCGAGAATAACCGCGCCGGCCGCGGTACCCACCAAACGGGCCGGCAAACACGCCTCAGTAGTTGCGGCGGTGCTTCAGGCGGGGAATCACGACGGCGAACACGGCTGCCGCCGCAAACCCCAGGATGCCGGTGGCTGAGATCCCCGGGCCCAGGGAGGCGAGCGCGGTCACCCCGGAGAGGAGGACAGGGCCGCCGGTGGATCCGGCGTCAGCCATGAACCGCCAGAGGCCCAGGAACTGGCCCCGGCCGCGGTCCGGCGAGAAGTCGGCGCCAAGGGTCATCACCAGCCCGGAGCTGATGCCGTTGCCGAAGCCGATCAGCAGCGCCGCCAGCAGCAGTCCCACAAAGGAGCCGGTGAGCGGGATCAGGAGCAGCGCGGTTCCCATGAGCAGCGTGGACGGGATGGCCACCCACTGCCGGCCCTTGCGATCCATCAGTTTCCCGGCGGGATAGAACACCAGCATGTCGATTGCGCCTGACAATCCGTAGATAAGGGACGCCGAGGTGGCGTCCATGCCCAGGTGGTCGGACCAGAGCGGAATCACCACCTGGCGGGAGGACCGCAGCGCACTGAGCAGCAGGATGCCCACGCCCAGCGAAAGGAACACGCCCGCGTGCGAGACCGCCACGCTCCGGAGCGTGGGCTGGGTGCCGGGGTCACCTCCTGAGTGGACCTCCGGCGTCGTCAGGTCCGGGATGGTGAGCGACAGCAGCGCGGCGGCCGCCATGGCCACCACGCCCACCCAGTAGGCACCGGCGAGGCCGAGGAACTGCATCACCGCGGCCCCCGCGAACGGGCCGATGAATACGCCGATCCGGTTCACGCCGCCCAGCGTGGACAGCGCCCGGGCGCGGAACGCCACAGGCACGGCCTCGGTGAGGTATTTCTGCCGGGCCAGGCCAAACACCGCCCCGGACATCCCGACGACGGCCATCGCCACCGCGAGCAGCCACAGTCCGTTTACGGCAAGGGTGGAGGAGGCGGCTGCTGCTGCCAGCGCCAGGCCGGCGGCGACGGCGGCGCCCACGATCGACCAGCGCTCACCGAAGCGTAGGGTCACCAGGGACGCCGGCAGGTTGAAGAACCAGGACCCCAGCCCGATCAGGGTGACGATCAGGGCCGCCACCGCCACCGAAGCGCCCAGTTCGCGGGCGGACAACGCCACCACCGGCAGGATGGCACCTTGCCCGATTCCGAAAAGCAGTGTGGGGCCGAAAGCGGCAACCGCGATACTGCGCAGGCTGAAGGGCTCAGGGTCATCCGGGGAAGTCATCAGATTTATCCTATGGCCGTCCGATGTGGTCCCCCTGCATTGGAAAGGGGGTCCGCTACGGGGGTCCGTCCGCCGCCCTGCACCCTAGAATCGCCCTAAGCAGCACATTGGGGTGATGCCGCATGGCGGGAAAGCACGGCGCTCCCGGCGAGGAAGGGGTCGTGGAGCGTCTACAGGACCTTGTCCTGAAGACACCGGACATGGCCGAACTCCTCCATGAACTCGTGACCCTCTCTGCCGCAGCGCTGTCCGTCCACACCAGGCTGCTGTGCGGCGTCACCATGGTTCGGAAGAAGAAACCGGCCACGGTTGCCACCAGCCACCCCCGGGTCAAGGCCATGGATGAGTTGCAGTATGCCTACGGCGATGGGCCATGCCTGACCGCCCTGCGGGACCTGGACACCGTCTATGTCCCCACGCTCCATGAGGAGAGCCGCTGGCCCCACTACTGCGCCACGGCCTGGTCTGAAGGCATCCGCTCAATCCTCTCCGTTCCGCTCCCGCTGGAAGGGGAGGCAAGTGCAGCGCTGAATCTTTACGCGGCCCAAACGCATGCGTTCAGCGACGAAGCGATCCACAAGGCGGAGGTGCACGCAGGCCAGGCGTCCAAGGCGCTGCGGCTTGCCGTGCGCCTGGCCCAACTGACAGAAGACCGGGACAACCTGGCCGCAGCACTGGAGTCACGGACCATCATCGACCTGGCAACGGGAATCATCATGGCCCAGAACAACTGCAACCAGGAAACTGCCATCAAGGTCCTGCGGAGCGCCTCCAACACCCGCAACCGCAAGCTTCGGGATGTGGCGGCCCTGCTCGTGGCGTCGGTGGGCAAGGATCCCAACGTCATTACGCACTTCGACTGAGGCTCCGTTTCTCCGGGCACGGGTTCACCGGGCGCGCGGCTCGAATCCCGCCAGCGCCCGGAAGAAGTTCACAACCTCGACAATGGCGCCAATGATCGATCCCACAATGCCAAGCACCAGGAGCACCCGCACCACCACCGGCCAACCGGACCAGCTGGTGCCGAAATCGAAAGGGAAGACCTCCCACATCCGCAGCATGGCCGCCACCCCGATGCCCATGACCACGATGTTCCCCAGCGAAAGAAGTGCCCGGGCATGGATCACCGCGCAGACCACGTTCACGATGATGCCCGCGATCAGGGATGCATTGACGAGGCCAAGGACGCGCGTCATGTCACCGGTTAGGAAAGGCACCACCTGCCAGCCCGGCCAGATGTTGATCCCCCAGAGCAGCAGGGCGTTGATCACGGCGGAGCCAACGTTGCCGCTCCGGCTGGTGGTAGTCCTGGCCGCCATGCCAACAGCGTCCCGTATGAACACCCGCGGCAAAAAGTGCCGAAGGTCCCCCGACGCCGGAAGTGCCCGGTGAAGTGCCCGGGGACACCGCCCACAGGGGACGGCAGGCCGTTCGGCACTGTTCCGGCGGTGCCGGCAGCACGGAGCCTATTTGGACATGGAGCCTTTTTGAAGGAAGTGGTTGGCAGTGTTCACTCTTCGCACCCTTGGCGGGATCGCCCTCCTGATGGCTGGGAGCAGCTGGCTGTGGTTGACGCCCACGTTCGCCAGTAAAGGGGTCAACACCTCCGGCGTCTGGTGGGCCGTCACCATGGTGCTGTCGCTGCTGACCGTGTTGGGATTCCTGGTGGCCACGTGGGGACTGTTCGCCCGGTGGAGCTGGTGGGAGTACGCAGCCCTGGCCTCTGCGGCGTTGGGGCTGATCACCTTGGTGCCGTTCTGGGTGGCCGCGACGGGCGGAGGCGAGACGGTGGGGACCACTACTTGGAATGTGTTCGTTCACGTCCTGATGGTGGCCGGCGTCGCGGTATTGCTGCTGGTGCCGCCTTTGGAACGGTGGGTCAACCAGCAGGTAATGGGTTAGCGGGAGGTCAGTAACCGGCCAGGACTTCGGCGGCCTTGCCGTTCGCTGCCGCGTTCACCAGTTCTTCTGCCACAATGTGCAGCTTGGTGTTGGCGTGCTGGCTCCTGGTGGCCAGGAGCTGAAACGCGGCAGGGCCGTCGACGCCCTGCAAGGCCATAACAATGCCCTTGGCCTGTTCAATCAGGGCCTTATGCCCATAGGCTCCCTCGATGGCCTCCTCGGCCGCATGCTGGGATTCGATGCGCAGGCTCTGGGTCACGTCCACCATGAAGCCGCGGACGTAGTCCACCTGTCCGGAGGGCTCCGCGACAGCCTGGATGGCGGAAAAAACGCGCCGTTCCTTGCCGCGGACGTCAATGACCCGGTGCAGCAGGGCCCCCTGGCCGCCGCCTTTCAGGAGGTCCGCCCAGAGTGCGAGCACGGCCTCCCGGTCCAGCGGGTGCTTGTGCGCCATGAACAATTCGAAGGTGGGTACCACCTCACCCTGTTTGAGCCCGTGGATGCCGTACATGCCCTCCGACCACTCCATTTTCCCGGAAGGGACGTGCACTTTGAAGGTCCCGGATGGACACTCCGCGGAGGGCTGCAGCGGATAAAGATACGTATCAAGCTTTGACCACATACATTCCTCCCAAGGTCAGGTGCGCGCACCGGCGGTTTATCGGCACCCACCCTAACCGACCAGGATGAAAAGGACATGTCATATTCCGCCCAGCAGATCCCGGAAAAGTACAGGGGTCACAAAGATGCCGGTAAAGAGTACTGTTCGCCCTATGGGGCGCTGGTGGTCTGCGCCCACAGCCAAGGGGAGGTCATTTCATGGGCGAAGTGTGGATCCGCACGCTGGGCAACGGGCTGGTCCGGGCCGATCGAGTCACAGAGATTACATCCACCCGCGGGTCCAGGCAGGAGGACCGCGGGTATTCATTGAAGGTCATTGTTGACGGCAAGAGCCACGCGCTGATTGACGACGGCGGGTTGCAGGGCTCCCTGCCCGAGCGGCTGGAATATGCCAGGCACATGGAGGACGCCCTGCTACTGGCCATCGACGAGGCGCGCGGCAACGACGTGTCCATGGTGGTCTCCTACGAGCCGGAACGCGAGCGCTGGTCAGCCGCTCCCGTATCAGTATTAACGGGAAGGCTCCCCGAAGTCGTCTGACCCAGGGAGCCTTTCCCGCCAATCCACAACTTAGCTGTGCGTCGGCTCCTCGACCAGCGCGGTGGCGATGCTGGCGGCGTCCTCCAGCGCGGCGAGGAAGCGCTCGGCGTCCAGGGCCGCGGCGCAGCCGGTGCCGGCGGCGGTGATGGCCTGGCGGTAGCGGTGGTCCACGGCGTCGCCGCAGGCAAAGACGCCGGGCAGGTTGGTGCACGTGGTGGGCGAGTCCACCTTGATGTACCCTTCCTCGTCCAGGTCCACCTGGCCGGCCACGAGGTCCGTGCGCGGCAGGTGCCCGATGGCCACGAAGATGCCCGTGGCGTCCTGCTGCCGGGTTTCCCCGGTGCGGGTGTCCGTGAGGGTAACGCCGGTGACCTTGCCGTCGCCGTGGATGGCCGTGACGGCCGAGTTCCAGGCAAAGCTGATCTTGGGGTTGTCCTTGGCGCGCTGGGCCATGATGCGGGAGGCCCGGAGTTCGCCCTTGCGCACGACGACGGTCACGGATTTTCCGAAGCGGGTCAGGAAAGTTGCTTCCTCCATGGCGGAGTCACCGCCGCCCACCACGATGATGTCCTGTTCGCGGAAGAAGAATCCGTCGCAGGTGGCGCACCAGGAAACACCGTGGCCGCTGAACTTCTTCTCCTCCGGCAGGCCGAGTTCCTTGTAGGCAGAGCCGGTGGCCAGGATGACGGCCTTTGCCTCATAAGTCTCCCCGCCGCCGGTGACCACGCGCTTGACCGGACCTTTGAGGTCAACGGACGTGGCGTCGTCGTACTCAATGCGCGCGCCGAACTTTTCCGCCTGCTGCTGCAGCCCGTCCATCAACTCCGGGCCCTGGACGCCACCGGGGAAGCCGGGGAAGTTTTCCACCTCGGTGGTGTTCATCAGCGCGCCACCGGCGGTGACGGACCCGGCCAGGACCAGGGGGTTCAGGCCGGCGCGGGCGGCGTAGATGGCGGCGGTGTAGCCGGAGGGGCCGGAGCCGATGATGATCAGCTGTTCTTTGCTCATTGCTTGTCCTTCGGTGGCGGTACTACTGGGCGTCCGCGTGCTGCGCGGGCAGGAGTTCGGTGATCAGTTTTTCGATGCGTGCCTTGATCTCATCACGGATGGGACGAACGGAGTCAACGCCCTTGCCGGCTGGATCCTCCAGTTCCCAGTCCTCGTAACGCTTGCCCGGGAACACCGGACACTCGTCACCACACCCCATGGTGATCACCACGTCCGATTCTTTCACTGCCTCGGTGGTTAGCATCTTCGGAACCTCCGCGGAGAGGTCGATGCCCACCTCAGCCATGGCCTCAGCTGCAGCCGGGTTCACCTTCTCCGCGGGTTGGGAGCCTGCGGAACGCACCTCCACCGCTCCCCGGGACAGGGAGGCCAGGAAAGCGGCCGCCATCTGGGAACGGCCTGCGTTGTGGACACAGACAAAGAGGACGGAAGGCTTGCCGGCGGGATCGGTACTCATGGGTGCTCCTCAAACTGATAGGAAACTACATGCGGTGTAATAAACGTCACTGTGTTGCGCTCGTCACATTGGTTGCCTAATCTAGTTGAGGCTTAAGCAAACAGGCCATGCAAGAAGCTGCAGCGTCGCAGCCAATGCCGGGGAAGGCTTTACAACTTGAACTCTAAGCTGAACATCGTAGTCCGGGTGGATCTGGACCACAGCAAGGCCCAAGTGATTGCAAAGGGGCATATCACCATCCACAGCGTCAACGCCCTCTATGTAGTGGCGAAGCGTGCCAACTCCCTCAAGGGAGGCCTGGACCTGGAGCTCGACGTATCCAGTGCCCTGGTTGATGAGGAGGCGCTGGACATGCTCCGTACCGCCTCCGAAACCCGGCACCTGCCCGCGAAGATCGATCCGGACCAGGCGCCCTGCACCATCAGCGTGCTGGCCCAGCGGCGACATCCGCGTCCCAGGGCAGTTCGCCTGGCCGCATAAACCATCCGGCTGCTCGCCGCGCCCACCTTTCGGGCCAGAGCCGGCCGGCCCTTATTTCGCTTTACCGCTCCCAACGACCCGAAGCGCAGCTGCATCTGAACAGACGGATGGCTGCGCTTCGGGGTCTGCGGAGCTTTTGTTAGCCGTTAACCAGGCGTCAGAGCAGTTGAACGCCGCCGGACAGGATCTCCTGGAGTTCCTCGGGGGTGAGGCCGGCAGCCTTGCCAAGAGCCTCCGGCGCCGCGCCCAGCCGGGAAGCGGCACGCACCGCGTTTTCGAAGCGTTCCTGCGCTGCGTCCATCTCCCACTGCAGGCTTTCCAGCATGGCCGATTCGAGCCGCACGGCCTCCATGGAATCGGCGGTGATGCCCACGTCCATCCTGAAGCCGCACGCGCAGGTCCACTCCTTGGAGTCAAGTTCCGTGGAGGCCCAACTCAAGGACGGTACGGGCACCGGGGTGGACATCATTGCGACGCCGCAGTGGAATGGGGCAGCCGGATCATCCATGCCACTTCCTGATCGCTGCTCCGCGGCAAAGGAAGAGCCCGGCAGTCCCGTTGGCTGGTCCAGGACAATGGGCACCGCGGACTCCTGCAGACGTTCACCACGGTTCTCGATGAAGGTCGACTGTCCCGGTGCCTGAGGTTCAAGTACTGCAGTCATTCGGTCCACCATTCAATTGATAAACAAGTATGTAGCTAGTCTAACTAGGATTCTCATCTTGTCTACCGGGTGGGAACGTCGGGCTTGGCATTGAGTGTGTCCATGGCTTCCCGCATCCGCTCCAGGAAGTGCATCACCGCCTTGATTTCCTCGGGAGACAGTGATTCGGCGGCCTCCAGCATGCGCTTGTGCATCTGGTTGAGGTTGTGCCGTACCTCTTCGTCAGCGCCGGGGGTGGGCCTGAGAATCACGGCGCGCCGGTCGGTGGGATGGGGTTCGCGCGTTACATAGCCGCTGGCCACCAACCGGTCCACGAGGCTGGTCATCGACGCTGAAGTTATGCCCAGGCGGGCGGCGAGTTCCGTGGGCCGGATTCCGATGCCGGCAGACTCCGCGTCGATTAGGTAGCGCAGCGCCAGGAGGTCGGTCTCCCCCATCGCCAAGGAGGAACGGGTACGCCTTCTCATGGCACTTTCAGATGTCCGGAACTCCCGGAGAGCGTTGATCACGTCAACGGCTCTGGGCTGGGTCCCCTCAACGAGTGGGTACCAGTGGCCTTCGCTTGCACCATGCGGGTTCATGCGAATTCCTTCGATATCCTACTTGCTTGGCTGTCTAACAAAGCCATCGTAGCCCACTTGCCGCCGTTCCACTTCCATGAGGATGAAAAGTCAAGCAGGTACCTTCGCAGCCCGGGCGAAAAAGTAGAGTACCGGCTACTCGTGCCCCTGCCCCGGCAGCCCAATAGGTTTCTAGGAACCCACCGCACCTGTAACTGGTGGGCGTAATCGAATGGGGGTG
Source organism: Arthrobacter sp. SLBN-83 (assembly GCF_006715285.1). Lineage (NCBI taxonomy): Bacteria > Bacillati > Actinomycetota > Actinomycetes > Micrococcales > Micrococcaceae > Arthrobacter > Arthrobacter sp. SLBN-83. The sequence goes on along the minus strand of NZ_VFMX01000001.1, from coordinate 2,407,242 downwards.
TGTGTCGGTGGCAGTTGACCCGACAAACAACAGTGGGCCGGAGCGGCACGGGTTCCTGCTGGATTTGGTCACAGGGGCCGACGGCGAGGCAGGGTCCCTGCAGATACTCGCCGATGCTGCAGCCCACTGGGTCAGTACCGCGGCAGGTGCGGCGATCGAGTGCGCCGCAGTGCTGCACCGGCAGCGGTCCTGTCCTGCCTCCGCCGGAAGCTCACCGGTCGCGGCCGGCCTGGCAGCGTCAGAGGACGAACACGGGGATGGTCCCACAGCGTTGGGTTCCGCCCTGGCTGCTCCAACGGTGATCAACCAGGCAGGCGCCCGCTGGCAGGCCTACCGGAGGCGTATGGTGGACAGCGGCTACGGCGCAGCCCTTGCCCTTCCCCTGGACCTGAAACCCGGTTCAGCCGCCGCCCTGGTCTTCCTGGCCCCACCCAATATTGGGTTCACGGCGAAGGTTGTTGATGAAGCGGCCTGGTTCGCCGGGGTGGCGTCGCACAGCTTGAAGCTGGCACTGGACGTCCACGGCGTCATCCGTGCCGGCGATAACCTGAAGCAGGTACTGGAGAGCCGGACCAGCATCGACGTTGCCTGCGGAGTACTCATGGCGCAGAACCGCTGCTCCTACACAGAGGCCTTCAGCAAGCTGGCTGGCACGTCCAGGAACCGCAACCTCAAAGTCCGCAGCGTCGCGGACAGCATCCTCCGTGCCATGCCCAGCGGCGCGCCCGGAACCCGTTTCGAGCCTCCGGCCATCGCCTAGAAACTGGTGTACAAACTTTGCGGCAAGGTCCTGGTTGCCCGGCCTGGTGACCGCGGCCTAGTGGCGCGCCCGTGCCCGGATAACCCCAGCCGCCACCAGTCCTGCGCAACCGAGTGAAGCCAGCATGCCGCCAAGGGCCATGAAGTAATCGGTAATGGTCATTGTCCTGCGCCCCTTCCCTGTAACTGCGTGATGAGCCCAAGCTACGCGGTGAAACTCAGCGTTTTCTGAAGGATCGCCAGCACATTTGGTCAAGATCCGGTTAAGGAAATCTGCGGGGATCCACATACTTTGACCCCTGATCTTCTCTTTATAACGGCGTTCCGTATTATTCATGCATGTGGACTAAACAAAGCCAGAGCTTCTGCCCCACGTGCGGCAGGACCACCAATCACGTCACCCATTTCCAAAAGGACGACGCCGGCTCCCTGGTTGCGGACGTCCGCTGCGCCGAGTGCCCGGACGCTGCGGGGGCGGTCGCCTAAGCAGTCAAGTCCCGGGAGTCGCCAGGACGGACGACGGCGAAGATCACCAATGCGGCTGCCTGCACCACCGTGACGGTAACGGCAAGCGCGAAGATCGACTGCTCGTACAGCAGGCCAATGAGGAAGCTGCCGGCCAGCCAGGCCAGTCCGTAGCAGGCGGTGAACATGCCGTAGGCACTCCCCCGCCGGGCTGCAGGAGCGAGTCCCGCCACGCCGGCGCGCATGGTGCTTTCCTGAACGCCCATCGCCGCTCCCCACACCAGCACTCCTGCCACCGCGAGCGCCGTGTTGTTGCTGAAACCCAGCCACGGGACTGCGGCGGCCAGCACCGGCAGGACCAGGAGGACCCGCAGCCCCACCCGGTCAAAAAGCCAGCCGGAGACCAGGGCTGCCACGGCGTCCACACCCATGGCCGCGGCGTAAAGCACAGGGACCAGCGCCGGCGGCAGGAGCCCGGTGGCCACCAGGTGGAATGAGAGCAGCCCGAACGTGGCGTAGCCGAACATCGTCAGGCTGCTGAACACAGCGTAGAGCCAGTACTGGCGCGGCATTCCAGCCGCGTTGCCAGGAACGCGGGTGGCCTCCCCGGCCTCCACGTCAAGGGGTGCCCCATCAAGAGGTTCCGCCGCAGCCGGCTCCACGCCGGCCGGCTTCAGCGCATCAGGCTGCAGGGCAGCGAGCTCGTAAACGGCAGGATCAGGAACCCTGCGCTTCAGCCAGAACAAGACCAGCATGGCGGCCAGTCCGGGCACAGCCAGCAGCAGGAACCCGGGCCCGTAGTTGCCGGAAAGCGCCAGGGCCACCCCCACCAGCAGCGGCCCCACCAACGCGCCCACCTGGTCCAGCGCCTCATGCAGCGCGAACGCTTTTCCCCTGCCCAGCGCGGAACCGGCCTCCGCGAGCATGGTGTCCTTCGCCGGGCTCCTCACCGCCTTGCCCAGACGCTCGGCCAGGACCAGCAGGCAGGCAATCCAGAGTGCGTCGGTGATCCCGAGCAGGGGCACGGAAACCGCGGTCAGGGCATAACCGCTAATGGCGAGCGACCACCGCAGCGCGGGCCGGTCGGCCAGCCGCCCAAACACCAGGCGGAAGACCAGGGCCACGGCCTCACCGGCACCGGTGACGACGCTGATCAGGAGCGCCGATGCCCCCAGCGCGCCAAGGAACGGGCCGGTGACGCTGCGCGCACCCTCGTACACCATGTCCATCAGCGCACTGACAATCCCGAAGGCCAGGATGAAGCGAATGGCGGTCATCGGCGCTGCGGGAAGGGTACCCCCGGCGCTACCGCTGGTGCGCATGCTCCCGGGCCTGCTTCACGGCACCGTTGGACCCGGCACGGTCAGACCCAACCCGGGTTGAGCCCGAGCGTTTCCGCGCAGCGTGCTTGGACCCGGCACCGCGACGGAGGGCTTGGCCAAGGCGGGTGCCGGGACGGGCGGGAGGAACAGTACCTTCCGGACGCGTCACCGCAAGGATCACCCCGATTCCCGCCAGGGAGGACACCATCGCCGACCCGCCGTAGGAGATAAACGGTAGCGGCACGCCAATCACGGGCAGCAGCCCGCTGACCATGGAAATGTTGATCACCGCCTGCCCCAGGATCCAGGTGATCACGCTGCAGGCCACGATCCGGGAGAACGTATCCGTGGTCCGGGCGATGGTCTTGAACACGGCGATGGCCAGGGTGGCGAACAGGCCCAGCACCAGCAGCGTTCCGGCAAGGCCGAGTTCCTCGCCCAGGATGGAGAAGATGAAGTCGTTGTGCGCTTCCGGGATCCAGTTCCACTTCTGCCGGCTCTGCCCCAGGCCCACACCGAACCAGCTGCCCGAAGCCAGGGCGTACGCGCCGTGCTGCGCCTGGTAGCCCATGCCCTGCGCATCCTCGTCGGATCCCATGCCCAGCCACGAGGAGATCCGACCCATCCTGTTGCCGCTGGTGGCCGCAAGCACCAGGGCTGCCGCCACGCAGATCAGCCCGGCCACGGAGAAAACTTTCATCCGAACGCCGCCGTAGAACATGGTGGCGGCCAGGATCATCATGATGATCAAAGTGGTGCCAAGGTCGTGCCCCAGCGCCACGATGGCCATAATCAGCCCGCCGGCCGGTGCCAGCGGCATGACCGCGTGCTTCCACTGCCCCAGCAGGGCCTGCTTCCGGTCCAGGATCCAGGCTCCCCACACAATCAGCGAGAGCTTGGCGAACTCGGACGGCTGCGCGGTGAAACCACCCACGCTGATCCAGTTCCGGTTGCCGTTCACTGTCATGCCCAGCGGCGTGAACACCAGCACCAGGGCAAACAGGGAACCGATCAGCATCGGCCAGGCCAGCCACCGGATCCGCCGCAGGGGCATCCGGGCCAGCACCAGCATGAGCACCACGCCGGCCACGGTCCACATGGCCTGCTTCAGGGGAAGATCGTACGGATTGTTTCCTGCCGCCACGGATTCCACGGACGACGCCGACGCCACCTCCACGAGTCCGATCGCCGAGAGCGTGAGCACCACGGCCAGGATCAGCGGCCGCAGGCGGCCCGGCGAGTCGTCTTCCAGCCACACCGCCAGTTTGCCCAGCCCGCGCCGGGCAGGAGGACGCGTTACACGTTGCTTCTGTCCTGTACTCATCTGTCCGTTCCTCGGCCTGCACACCCGGGGTTTCCCGCAGGGCCGGGCCCGACGCCCGGGCGGTTACCGCCGAGAAGAAAGAGTACGCCCACCCCGGCACTGAGGGACGCGGGGACACCCGACAAGTCAAGGGTTCTAGGCGAATTGCCAGCTTCGGCCTGTAAAGTGGCGGAAACCTGTCCCCTCCCGAAGGTCCTTTTGTCGTGTTCGGTTCCAGAAAATCCCCCGGCCCGGAACAGGAAAGCTCCAGCCCCCTTGCCTACCCTGGCCAAGGTGAGCTGTATGCCGCCAGTTCCCGCCACAGCAGGCCACTCGTCCGCGCCCCGCGCTGGGTCAAGGCCCTCACGGCCGTGGTTTCCGTCCTGCTTCTGGGCGTCCTGGCCTTCGGCGGCTACTGGGCCTGGCGCCTGCAGTCCAACATCAGCACCTCACAGCTGTCCGCGGGCGGGGAGCGGACCGAAGGGGCCGTGAATGACAGCACGGACCGGCTGCAGATCCTGGTGCTGGGCTCGGACACGCGGAGCGGCAGCAACAGCCAATACGGTACGGCGGACCAGTCCTCCGGCTACGGGCAGTCTGACGTGATGATGCTGCTGGACATCTCCGCGGACAACAAGCACGTCAACGTCATCAGCTTCCCCCGGGACCTGCTGGTGGATGTTCCGGCCTGCACGGACTCCAAGACCAACCAGACGTATCCCGAGCAAAAGAGCGCCATGATCAACAGCGCCATGGCCCAGGCCGGAATCGGCTGTGCCGTGGACACGGTGAACAAGCTGACGGGCCTTGAGGTGGACCACTTCATGATGGCGGACTTCAACGCCGTCAAGGAGCTGTCCAACGCGGTGGGCGGCGTGGAGGTCTGCGTTACCGAAGCCGTCAACGATCCCGATTCGCACCTGAACCTGCCGGCCGGAACCTCCCAGGTGCAGGGCGACCAGGCGCTGGCCTTCCTGCGGACCCGGCACGCGTTCGCCAACGGCGGTGACCTGGGCCGCATCCAGGCGCAGCAGGGCTTCCTTGCCTCGCTCAGCCGCAAGCTCAAGTCGGAAGGCACCCTTGGCAACCCGCAAAAAGTGCTGACCATCGCCGACACCATCACCAAGAACCTGACGGTGGATTCCGGCCTGGCCTCGGTCCCCTCCCTGCTGACCATCGCCAACCGGCTGAAGAACATCGATCCGGCCAACATCAACTTCATCACCACCCCCACCGTTCCCTCGCCGCAGGACCCCAACCGGCTGGCCCTGGATGAACCCGCTGCGTCCAATTTCTTCAAGGCGCTGCGCAACAGTCCGGACCTCAGCCAGCCTGCCCCGGCAGCACCTGAGACTCCGGCGACGCCCGCGGCACCTGCCTATGACAAGTCGCTGCAGCCCGTCTCCATCGCCAACGGCACCGGCGTAACGGGCCGCAGCAAGGCGATCGCCGGGCTGCTGTCCGACGCCGGGTTCACCAAGCTCACCCAGTTGCCGGCGCAGGCGCAGGGCCAGACCATGGTGTACTACTCCGCCGGGTTCGAGGACGTGGCTGCCGACGTTGCCGCGCTGTTCGGCCTGCCGGCCAGCAGCATCCAGCAGGTTGCCAACATCCAGGGTGTGCAACTGTACGCCGGCACGGACTTTGCCTCAGGCACCAAACCCGCGGCACCGCCGTCGTCCGCTGATTCTTCCGGAAGCGTGGTGGCGCAGACCGGCAGCGACCAGAAGTGCCAGTCGGCCAACCCGCTGGGATAGCAGCCCGCGAGATGGCAGTTCGCGGCAATCCCGGGCGCCCGAACTGCCGCTAACTGCCATCTCGCGGAGAATCCAGCTTTGCCTGAATACAGTCAGAGCTGTACTTTGGGAACATGCAGACCCTCACCCATGCCCCGGTGCTGGCCCGCTTCGGCTACGCGGTATCGGACCCCACCCGTGCCCGCGTGCTGCTGGCCCTTGCGGAGGCGCCGTCCTACCCCTCGGATCTGGCGGACAACCTGGCCGTATCCCGGCAAAGCATGTCCAACCACCTGACCTGCCTGCGCGGCTGCGGCCTGGTTGTTGCTGTGCCGGACGGGCGGCGGAGCCGCTATGAGCTGGCGGATGCGCGGATCGGGCACGCCATCAAGGACCTGCTGAGCGTGGTCCTTGCTGTTGATCCTGCCTGCTGCGCGCCTGATGGGGAGTGCCTGGCATGACCGCCCCCAGCCTGCCAGGCATGGAGAGGCGGAGAGTACTGACCCGGCGGATCAGGCTCTTCGCGGCGGCCACCATCACGTACAACGTCGTCGAGGCCATCGTGGCGCTGTGGGCCGGCGGCGCAGCCGATTCAGCCGCGCTAATCGGGTTCGGCCTGGACTCCGTGATCGAAGTAGGGTCCGCGCTGGCACTGTCCTGGCAGTTCTCCGCCAAGGATCCCGAGCGGCGCGAGCACCTGACGCTGCGGATCATTGCCGTGTCGTTCTTCGCCCTGGCCGCGTTCGTGGCCGCCGATTCCGTCCGGTCCCTGGCCGGCGGCGGGGAAGCGCAGCACTCGGTGCCGGGCATCGTGATCGCTGCACTCAGCCTGGTCATCATGCCTGTCCTGTCCTGGGCGCAGCGCCGGGCCGGGCGGGAACTCGGGTCCAGGACGGCCGTGGCGGACTCCAAGCAGACGCTGCTGTGCACTTACCTCTCAGCCGTGCTGCTGGTGGGCCTGGTCCTCAACAGCACCCTGGGCTGGTGGTGGGCCGACGCCGGCGCGGCACTGGTCATCGCGGGCATCGCCGTCCGGGAAGGCATCAATGCATGGCGCGGGGACGCCTGCTGCGCGGTCCCGCACCCGGCGGAAGCCGGCGAAGAACAGGACGGCTGCTGCCCAGGCTGCGCCGCCTCCATCCCTGATTCACCTTCCGCCAACCCGCAACCGCTGGGCCTGCCGACCATCAGGAAAGGCTGACCATGGGCCACGACCACAGCCACGGGGGCATGGATGCCCACAGCCAGCGGGGGAAGCTGTTGCTGGTTTTCGCCATCACGTTCACGGTGATGGTGGCTGAGATCGTGGGAACGGTCCTCACCGGCAGCTTGGCCCTGCTGGCCGACGCCGGACACATGTTCACCGATTCCGCCGGGCTGTTGATTGCCGTGATTGCGGCGTCGCTGGCCCTGAAGCCGCCAACGTTCAGGCGCACCTGGGGCTACAAGCGCGCCGAGATCCTCGCGGCTGCCGGGCAGGCCGCCCTGCTGCTGGGGGTGGGCGGCTTCGTCATCGTCGAGGGCATCCGCCGCCTGTTGGAGCCGCCGGAAGTGGGCGGTTCGCTGATGCTGTGGTTCGGCGTCATTGGCCTCGCCGGCAACGCCGTGGGACTGCTGGTGCTCGCCTCCGGCCGCCACCACAGCTTCAACATGAAGGCCGCATTCCTTGAGGTGCTCAACGATGCCCTCGGCTCCATTGCCGTGATCGTGGCCGCGCTGGTCATTGCCATGACGGGCTGGACCCGGGCGGACGCCGTCGTCTCCCTGCTCATCGGTGTGCTGATCATCCCGCGCACGCTGAAGCTGTTACGGGACACGGTGAACGTGCTGATGGAGAGCACTCCCCCGGGCCTGGACCTGGCCGAGGTCCGCCGGCACATCCTGGCGCTGCCGCATGTCATCGACGTCCACGACCTGCACGCCTCCCTGGTGGCCTCGGGCGTGCCGGTCCTGTCCGCACACGTCACCGTGCAGGACGGGTGCATGCGCGACGGCCATTCGGCCACCATCCTGGCGGACCTGCAGCGCTGCGTGGCCCAGGACTTCGACGTCAGCGTGGAGCACTCCACCTTCCAGATCGAGCCCGCCGCCCACCGCGACCAGGAAAGCATCCCGCACTAATCTCGCGGGCGGCTCAGGTCAGCCGAACGCTTTAGCCCGCTGATGCCCCCACGGGTGCCTTGGAGGACTCGGGCGTGGAAGGCACGACGGCGGGATCCAGCCTTTTGTTCGCCCAGCGGCGCAGCGGACGCTCAACCCAGCGGAAGGACGTGAAGGCCAGCAGCACAGTGAGGGCTGCCGTTAGGGCGATCCGGAGCGGCAACGCCGGGATCAGCGGCATCAGCAGTAGGTAGACCGGCAGGTGCCAGAGGTACATTCCGTAGGACAGGTCGCGGCCGGGGCGGGCCAGCCAGGGGTGGCTGAAGATGCGTGACAGGAAGCCGGCCGGCTGGAGGACCAGGGAGCCGACCAGCACGGCGGACAGCAGTGCGAGTGCGGTGGGGCCAACCGTCCAGAACACGTTGAACCAAGTGCCGGGGGCGTCCGGTTCCTTCAGCAGGAACAGCGCGGCCAAGAGGGCGGTGCCGGCCAGGGGCGCGGCCCAGCGGGACACCGACAGCAAGGCATTGTGCAGCCGCGAGCCCTGGCGGACGGCGGTGGACAGCAGGGCGAGGGCGCAGCCGATCAGCAGTTCGTCGGCGCGGGTGTCCGGCCCGTTGTAGATCCGGTCCAGTGGTTCGCCGGCATTCACCAGCAGGAACCGGTTCAGCACGAAGCCGGCGGCCAGGGCCACTGTGGCGAAGGCTGTGGTGCGGACCTTCCAGAACCGCAGCATCACCAGCAGCAGCAGCGGCCACACCAGGTAGAACTGTTCCTCAACGGCCAGGGTCCACGTGGGGCCGAGGGTCTCTCCGGCGATGGAGTCACCGAACATGCCGAAGTGCGCCAGGTTCATCACGTAGGCGGCAGCGGGAAGGACAAACCCCGCCTGCCCGCCCCAGCCTGAGGCAGGGAACAGGAAGCCGACGGCGAGGATCACCGCGCAGAGCGCCAACAGTGCCGGCCAGAGCCGGGCCAGGCGCTTGGCGTAGAAGATGCCAAGGTGGAGCCGGCCGGTGGCGAGCCGTTCCTTCATGATCAGCAGCGTGATCACGAAGCCGCTGAGGGTGAAGAACACGTCCACGCCTATGGACCCGCCGGGCATCGACTCGGTGGCGGTATGGAAGAAGAACACGCCCGCTACGGCGACGGTCCGGAGCCCGTCCAGGGCATGCTTGCGTCCGGCGATAAGGCCCGTTTCGGACGCCGCCGGGAGATCTGGCACTGACATCTTTCCGCTGCTCAACCTCAAAACCACTAAGCAATTATATATAACGTTTCCATAACCCTGCTGGACGGTCACTGGGAGAACGCTGACTTCTGATCCCAAAAACTGCGGCCTTGTGACCGCCTACTGATGCTTCTAGGGTGAACCTATGGTTGACCAGGACGTCGCAGATGACCTCGAAGGGCTCGTAGATCTTGTCACAGGAATGGAGGACATTAAATCCATGCTGGACGGCCTCACCGGGCTTGCTGCGGCCAGCATGAGCAGCAGCACCGGAGTGCCCATTGAGTGTGCCGTGACCCTGCACCGGCGAAAACGCACAGCTACCATCGGCGGGAGCAGCGGCAGGGCGACGGTTATCGACCGCATCGAACAAAGCCTGGGCGACGGCCCCTGCATCGAGGCCCTGGAAAGCGGCGTTCCCGTCCTGCTCGGCGACGTGTCCTCCGATCCACGTTGGCCCGAGTACCGCAGCGCGCTGTCCGCCGCAGGCATCGGCGGCTCGCTCGGCATCCCTATGAAATTGGAGGACGACGCAGGAGCGGTCCTTGATTACTTCGCCCCCGTCAGTGGGCTCTTCGATGAGCAGGCAGTGGACGACGGGGTACGTTTCGCCGACATGGCAGGGAAAGCGCTTCGCCTGGCCGTCCGGATCGCGGCGGCGGACCAGCGTGCCGAAAACATGAAGGCGGCAATGGACACGAGGACGGCAATTGATCTTGCCTGCGGGATCATCATGGCGGAGAACAAGTGCACCAAGGACAGGGCCTTCGAGATCCTCCGCAGTGCCTCCAACACACGCAACCAGAAGCTCAATGAGCTGGCCGAATCACTCGTGAACCGCTTTGCAGCGCCGGAAGACGCCAAGGCCCACTTCGAGGACTGAAGTTCCGGGAGAACCAGACCGGGAGCCAGCGACGCTGCTGGCTCCCGGAGTCTACGACGCGAGCGTGGTCCACCCCCGATACTGGATTTGCCTGGGCCACACCCGCGTCAGCTCTGCGGGTGGTTGCGTCGAGAATCAGTTGCAGGACCGGCTCCCGGCCTGAATGGCGGAGAGCCGTCACCGGTTTCAAGACGGCAACACAGAGGCCGTCTGCCTGACCTGGAACCAGCCTAGCCCTCTCCCGCGGCTCGGAAGAAGGGACTAAATCCCCAATCTTTTGATCAATTTCCCCGAATTAATGATTCTGTAGCCGTCATCCCCTTGACCACCGGGCACCAGCGCTTTGTATCGTCGGAAAGAGGTCAAGCAGCCGGCTCGCTCTACCAATCTTTTTGGGAGGCGTTTCAATGGCTGGCCATTTTGAACTCGTTACCGACCAGGACGGCAACTGCCTGGTGAGACTGGTGAACGGACGTGGCGAGGAAATCGCAGTCTCAGTCCCCTTCACCAGCAGCAGCGCCGCAGTCGACGGCATCAATTCCTTCCGCGAGGTGGCGGCCACGGCGCCGATCAGGGACCACACCTCCAGCGCTTACCGGCGACGGGTTGAACAGCACGAGCAGGCGGCACCCCAGCACGACCGGAAGGTCCCGCTGGGGCAGAGCCGCAGGCTCAGGCAGCACAGGAGACACTAAAGAGCCCGGCGCCCCAAGGAGGTGCGCCGGGCTCACTGTGATGTGCTGGTTATTGCGGACCACGGCCCTTGCCGGATGCGCCATTGCCATTGCCTGCATGGGTAATGGATGCCACGGCTCCGGTCTGCTCGTCGAGCATCACCTTGTCGTTCCGCAGGTGGTGGAAGTTGAACATGCTGCTGATCGATCCCGCCGTAGCGTCGGCCGAGGCGTCACCGATCTGTCCGGTGTTCCAGTTGTCTTCGATGAAGCGCAGAACCGAGGCCTGGTCGGTTTCCGTGTGGTCCACGAAGTTCTTCTTCGCATAGGGGGAGATGACGACCAGCGGCTGCCGGGGGCCCGGGCCGCAGAGGTCAGTGTAGCCGCCCGCCATGGGCACCCCCGCGGCCGCGGCACTCTGGCACCACCCGGCGTCGTCCGTTGTGTTGGAGGAGTTTTTAACCTGGGCGGCCACGTGGTCGTACCAGCCGTCGGAGTCGTCATAGGCGATCACCACGGCGGTGTCCTCCCAGTTCCTGGACTGCTGGATCTGGTTCACGGTCTTCGTGATGAAGTTCTGCTCATCGACGGGGTCCGAATAGGCGGCATGGCCGTCCTGGAACATCCCGGCTTTCAGGAAGGACACCGCGGGCATGTTGTCGGTGTTGACCACCTTGTCGAAGTCGGTCAGGTCGTACTGGTGGTTGGCCTGGCCGTTGTGGCCGATTTCGTCAGCTGACGCGGGTGCCAGATGGTGCGGGTTGGCCGTGGAGGCGTAGTACTGGAACGGCTGGTGGTGCGGGGAGTAATCCACCACGGAGGCACCGGCGGCATTGGTGTGGCTGGAGAGGCAGGAGGCCGGCGTGGTCCCTGTCGCCGGAGTAGTGGGTGTGAACCCGCCCTGGAACCAGCCCCAGGAGGTGCCCTTGGCGTTGAGCAGGTCGCCGATGTTGGTGCCGGTCATGCCCGCGAGGTTGTTGCTCTTGGCGTGGCTGTTGTTGGAGCAGTCGTCGTAGACAGGGTCGGGGTCGTTGATCACGGTGCCAACGCCGTTTGCGCCAGGCTGGCGGACCGTGCTGCTTCCGGCAGCGGGTGTGGCCACCGGCGCTCCGGCAGCCGTGAACTCCTTGGCGCCGTGGGTTTGGCCGGAGACAAGGTTGAGGGCGCCGGGGGTGGAAGGACCGAAGACGGTGCTGAAGTGGTTGTCGCCCATGGCGTAGTTCTGGGCATAGTTCCAGATGCCGGTGACGGTGTTGCCGTCGTAGTAATCCATGGTCAGGCCGGGCCGGCCATACTGGTTGGTGCCGCAGGCATCGCGGCTGGTGAACTGGACAAACTGGTCCATGGCCCCGCCGTTGTAGGCCTTCTGCTCGGCGCCGTAGCCGTGGTCCTGGTCGCAGGTGACGGCCTGCATGGGCGAGAGCCGGGCAGGTTGGACAGAGTTCGGATTGTTCGGCGCCAGCAGGCCTGCCTTGGCCAAGGTGTTGATGTCCTTGGGCGTATCCTCGGCTGCGGTGAACGCGGACGCCGGGGTACCGCTGCCCTGCTGGGTTTCGCCTGCCGTGTTCGCCGACTGGGGGTAGGTGGCGAAGTAGTGGTCGAAGGAGACGTTCTCCTGGAAGATCACCACCACGTGCTTGATGGGTGTGGCTGTGCTGCCGTTATCGCCGGCGGCCGCGGGGACGGCGAAGCCTGCGCTCAGGGTGCAGGCGGTAAGTGCCACCGCGGCCGTGGCGGCGGCCATCCGCTTGCTGCTGAATCGTTGTCCGTGGGACGAGCTCATTGGGGAGCCTCTCAAATTTGGTTCTAGCCGAGACTCCCCCAAGTTACTTTCGCGTAATTAACCCCTGCCGGTTTGTGGATGAACGGCCGTTCACCTTCCGGACATGGTCCGTCTGCCTGGTATGGCCCGGACTCCCTGTCACCCGTCCCACCCTGCGGGAGACCCTCTTCTCGGCAATGGCAGGCGCTGCTAGCATGACCGTGCAGACAACGACGTCCGTTCAAAAGGAGCCCTCATGCCCACGCGCCTCAACCCCTACCTGAGTTTCCGCAGCAACGCACGGGAAGCCATGGAGTTTTACAAGAATGTCTTCGGCGGCGAGCTGAACATGAGCACGTTCGCCGACTTTCACGCAAGCCAGGACCCCTCAGAAGACAACCTGGTGATGCATGCACAGCTTGACGGCCCGTCGGGGCTGACCCTCATGGGATCGGACACTCCGGCGCGCATGGACTACAACCCCGGGAACACCTTCAGCGTCTCCCTCAGCGGCGACGATGAAGCCGAGCTGCGGGGCTACTGGGACAAGCTGTCCGATGGCGGCACCGTAACGATGCCGCTGGAGAAGGCCATCTGGGGCGACGCGTTTGGCATGTGCACTGACAAGTTCGGCATCCAGTGGCTGGTCAACATCGCCGGCCCCAAGGAGTAAACGCGTTTTCGCCACTCCCCCAGGCCGGCCGCTAATGTCCTACCGCTGCCGCGCACCAAACCAGGTTGTTAACGCCGCGTCGAGCCCATCCGCCGACCCTTCGCCCACCCAGGCGACGTAGCCGTCTGGCCGGACCAGGACTGCCGTCGGGGCATCCACCGTCCCCAGCACCGGAAGCTGCCACGCGCCGTCGTACGTTGCCCTGACCTGCTGCACCTGGGCCGCCCATCCCCCCGGATCCAGCGCGGGGGCACCAAGGTCAAGGAGCACCGGGCGGCCCTGGTGCAGGAACTGGTACACCCGGGACGGGCCGTCGGCTGTGATGAGGTCCAGGTCGGGCATGCGCCGGCCGAGCAGCGGGTGGCCGGGCCCCAGGTCGTAGGCGACGTCCAGCCCGGTGACCAACGCCGCGATCGGGGCGCCTGCAGCGTCAACCCGGAGCACCTCGTCCAGCAGATCGCGCAGAGCCTCCTGCCGCGGATCGGCCTTCTGGAAGAGGGACTGCGCCATGGTGTATTTGAGCGCCCGGGCACCGGCAGGATGGCGCTCGGCGTGGTAGGTGTCCAGCAGTTCCTCGCCCGAGTTCCGCAGCACCACCTGCCCCAGCTTCCAGCCGAGGTTGACGGCGTCCTGCAGCCCCAGCCCGATGCCGAGGCCGCCGGTGGGTGAGTGGACGTGCGCCGCGTCGCCGGCCAGCAGCACCCGGCCTTTCCGGTAGGACTCTGCCTGCCGGGTGGCGTCGGTGAAGCGCGAGACCCAGATGGGGCTGTGCACGCCGAAGTCCGTGCCGAACACCTCGAGCAGGGCCTGCTTCAGGTCATCCAGGGTGGGTTCGGCAGCCGGGCTGAGTGAAGCCTCGGTGACCACTACCCGGACCACGCCGTCCCCCATCGGGTACAGCCCATGGATGCCGCGGGCGTCCACTTTGCCCTGCTGGCCGGGCTCCCCCGCCACCTTTACCTCGGCGATCAGGCTGCTACGGGTCGCATCCGGGCCCACCAAGGAAATGCCGGCCGAACGCCGCACCACGCTGCGCCCGCCGTCGGCACCCACGACGTACCTGGCCCGCACCGGCCCCTCCCCCGCGAGCTCCACGGCCGCGCCGCCGTCGTCCGCTGAAACTCCGGTGACCTCCACCCCGCGCCGGATCTGCACGCCCAACTCCTCTACCCATTCGAGCAGCAGCCGCTCGATATGGTTCTGGAACAGCGCCAGCGTATAAGGATGGCGCGTGGGCAGGGAGCCCAGGTCCAGCTGCGTGCCGCCAAACGGTGCGGTCTGCAGCGTCCTGCCCTCGGCGAGGAACCGGTCCGCGATGCCGCGCTGATCCAGCAGTTCGATGGTGCGCGAATGGATTCCGCCGCCGCGCGAGCCGGCCAGCTCCTGGGACGGGCGCCGCTCCAGGACAAGCGCGTCCACCCCTGCCAGCCGCAGCTCGCCCGCCAGCATCAGCCCCGTGGGTCCGCTCCCCACTATGACTACGTCGTGCATACCCAACCGTCCCCTTCCTTTTTCGACCGCCAGTATGCGGTACCCCCGGGGCCTTGCCGCAAGGCCCCGGGGCCGCGGTACTTTGGAAATGGAAGGGATCCCGGCCCGGCGCGCGTTCCGCCGCCGACATCCCGGGCAGGCCTTCCATCCGCTGGAGGTGTCATGGCATCCATCCGCTCTTACTTCCGTGCCCGATATTGGCGTCCGGCAACGATCCACCAACTGCCGGCGGTGTTGCTCGCCGTCTGCATCCTCCTGGCCGGAAGCCTTTCAGTGGCCAGCCAAACAGGGGACGGTGCAACAACACGCCCCGCCGCTGAACGTGCAGCCGCGGTCCAGGGCGGGCTCCTCTTCGGACTCGGGCCGCAGGCGCACGGGGCGCTGGACAAGCGCATCGTCAAAGAGGCGCCGGTCAACATGGTCACCAGCTGGTACAACTACCGGACTGACATGAATTTCTTCGACATTTACCGGACCGACGTCACGCCTCAGATCTACGCTGCAGGCAAAGCGATGCACCTGGTCATCTGGGACGGCTATCCGCGGCCGGGAACCCCTGGCGGAAGCCCTGACGGCATCGTGCAGACCAAGTACGGGCCGGTCTGCGGCGAGGCTTACCCCCTGTCCAGGGAGTTCCAAACGGACATGGTGCAGCTGGCAAAGAACACCGGCGGCCCGGCCTCAGGGCCTCCCTTGTATGTGTCCATGTTCACCGAGTTCCAGACGTACCCTTGCCGAGAGGATGGGAACTATTGGGACACCGGGCAGGCCTACTACCGCGCGCTGAAGGACGCCTACCTGGAAGCGAAGAATGCGTTCCACACCTACGCACCCAATTCCAAAGTCGCCCTGACGTGGGGCGGCTGGGCTGCAACATTTGATGACCCCGCACGCGGCGGCGGCCGGTCCATGCTGCCGTTCTTCAAGGACGTCATGGATGACTCGGACTTCCAGTCCTTCCAGGCGATGGGCATCCACGAGAACGTGGAACAAACCACCTGGATGGTGAAGGCGCTGCACGGCTACGGAAACGGCCTGTCCCTACTGGCGCACTACAAGCCGGACAACGACTCGCTGGCGGTATACGACGCCGACATGAAAGGTTTCTTTACTGATTCCAAGATGGCCGAACTCAAGGCAAACGGCCTTTTCGGGTTCAGCTTCCTGTCGCAGGACCTGCTGATGTCCAGCGAGGCCCGGTTCCAGCAGGCCAAGGCCGCCATCACCAGGTACCAGGAGGCGACACCGCCCTGGCCGCTGGGGTGAGGGCGCCGCAGTTGGGCGGGCGTTGGGATGCGTACGACGGCGGCGGACGGCCTTTGCCTGGAAGTCACCTTTGAAAATAATTGCCTGGCGTTGTCGATTTCCGCTTCCGCTGTGCGTCGTATGGGTAGGAGCTTCTCCGACGGGAAGCCCTTAACCACACCGGAAGGGAGCACGACATGTCCAAGTACCTGATCCTGATCTACCAGGACGAGGCGGTGGCCAGGCAGGCCGAAGGCGAATCGATCAGCGCCAGCTACCAGGAGTTCCAGCGGCGGCGCGGGTCCTCCCTGCTAGGCGGGGCCGCCCTGCATCCGTCCTCCACGGCGACCTCGATCCGCCGCGACGGATCCGGCGGTTTCGCGGTGACGGATGGCCCCTTCGTGGAGTCGAAGGAAACGCTGGGCGGCTACTACATGATTGAGGCAGCCGACCTCGATGAGGCGCTGGAGATCGCCAAGGAAGTTCCGGCCGGCGTCGGAGTTGAGGTGTGGCCGGTTCGGGTGGCCAACTAATGCCTCGGCCCGCCAGCACAGAGGTTGCTGCCGCGGTGGCGGACGCCCACCGCCGGGAGTGGGCGTTCGTGCTGGCGGCAACGGTCCGGGTTGCGGGTGACATCGACACTGCCGAGGAGGCGGTTCAGGACGCGTACGCCAGTGCGTTGTCCACGTGGGGCGGGAGCGGAATCCCCCGCAACCCGGGGGCCTGGCTCACGGTGACGGCCCGACGTCGGGCCCTGGACCTTCGACGGCGGGCAGCCGCCGCGGAGCGCACGCTGCCCAAGCTGGTGGGCCCCGGGGAGCCCGGCGTTGATGAGACGGTTGTCGAAGGGATGGTCGCCGAAGACGGGGACAGCGGGGACATCCCGGACGACCGGCTCCGGCTCATTTTCACCTGCTGCCATCCGGCCCTGGCGTTCGAAGCCCAGGTGGCCCTGACCCTGCGGCTCCTGTGCGGGCTCTCCACGGCCGAGGTGGCGCGGGCGTTCCTGGTCCCTGAAGCAACCATGGCGGCCCGCATTACCAGGGCGAAGAAGAAGATCGCGGCCGCGCACATCCCGTACCGGGTGCCGGCGTCGTCCGAGCTGCATGAGCGGCTGGACGGGGTGTTGTCGGTTGTTTACCTCGTCTACACCACGGGGCACACGGCTCCATCGGGAGCAGACCTGATGCGCAGGGACCTCGCCGAGCGGGGGCTTGAGCTGGCGAGGCTGCTGCGCGTCCTGCTCCCCCACGATTCCGATGTTGCCGGGCTCCTGGCCCTGGTCCTGCTCACCGAGGCCCGTGCCGGTGCCCGGCTCAACGGAAACCGGGACGTCGTTCTGCTCGAGAACCAGGACCGGTCAAAGTGGGACCGGCAGGCCATCGAGGAAGGGGTGGCGCTTCTAAGGGAGGCGCTGGCAGCACGGCCTCCGGGCCGCTTCGCCCTCATGGCCGCCATCGCGGCGGTGCATGATGAGAGCGGGTCCTGGTCCGAGACCGACTGGCACGAGATCCTGGGCCTGTATGACCTGCTCATGGAAAGGTGGCCCTCCCCGGTGGTTCAGCTCAATCGGGCTATTGCCCTCGGTTTCGCCGCAGGCCCCGCTGAAGGGCTGGCGGAACTTGATGCGCTGGGCGCCGAACCACAGCTGGCACGCTACCCCTACCTTGCCGCCGCCCGCGGCGACTTCCTGGCCCGGCTTGGCCGTTTGGAGGAGGCCCGGGTGGCGTTTGAGGAGGCGCTGATCCTCACCGACAACGACGCGGAACGGCGGTTTCTCCGGGGCCGGATAAGTGAGCTGACGGGGTAGGCCCTGGCGCACGGGTGCAGGCAAAAGGGAAGGCCCCTCCTTAGGAGGGGCCTTCAACGTAGTGGTCATTTGTCGTTTGGTATCGGTCAGCGGTGATGCGCAATCCCCCTTCCCGGACGCCCCCGGCGCCCATCCGGACTATGACGCGTTCCACTTTAATAAGGAGTGGCCAGTGCGTAAAGACCCTATTGCGGAAAGATTTGAGGCACGGTGCCGGCGGTAGGCCGCCGTCGTCAAATTGCCTCTGGCACTCATGTTGCCTTTGTTCTATAACTAATCGAACAAAGGCAAGGGGTGAAGGCGTTGATCCTCAACGTAGACCTGGCTGCTGAGGTGCCCATCTACCAGCAGATCCGGGACCAGATCGTGGAAGCAATTGCCCACGGCGCACTCACGGAAGGCAGTACGCTGCCGCCCATCCGCGCACTCGCCGCCGATTTCGGCATCAACTTCCACACCGTCAACAAGGCCTACGATCTCCTCCGGCAGGAAGGGCTGATCAGCCTCAGCCGCAAGACCGGAGCAGTGGTGACCGCGAGTGCCGCGGACCAACTGCTCCCCTCCGACTGGACCGCGAGGGCCCGGACCCTTCTGGCCGAAGCTGTTGCCCGCGGAGTGCCGGCTGACCAGGTGCTCCAGACCTGCCAAGCGCTCCTCGAGTCATTTGGCCAACCGCAGCAGGAGGAAAGGCGATGATCGTTTCCATCATTTTGGGCTTTGTCCTGCTGGGACTGGTGCTGCTGCTCGCACTGGTGCTGCCATCGGTCACCAGCGGCACAGTGCCCTTCGGCGTGCGGATCCCGGCCCAGTACTCAACCCATCCTGTGGTGGCGGAGCAGTCGCGCCGGTACCGGCGGCGGGTCCTGGTCTGCGGGGGTGTCATTGCCGTGGTGGGCGTGGGGAGCCTCGCACTCACGCGGCAGCCGCTGCTGCTCCCCTTGTCTGTGCTGGTGCTCGTGGGGCTCTGGTACGGCTGCTTCTTCCTGGCCCACCAGGAGATCCGGGCGGCGAAGGTGGACGGCGGCTGGTTCGAGGGCCTTCACCAGGGCATCGCGGTGGACACCGAGTTGAGGACCAACCCGCCGCGGTTTCCCTGGCGCTGGTTGGCACCCGCCGCACTCATCACTGCCGCGACCGCGGTCATCGGCATCCTGATGTATCCCTCCATGCCCCAGAGCCTCGTGGTGCACTACGCCGGCAATGGAGCTGCCGACCGGTTGGAGGCCAAATCGGTTGGCTCGGCCTTTTCGCTGGTCTTCCTGCAGCTGGGTCTCACAGCGCTGCTGGCGGGCCTGGCGGCGGCCATCATACGAAGCCGGGCGGATCTAGACCCAGCCCGCCCTGAGGGCTCCGCACGCTGGGCCCGGCACTATATTTCGCTGGGCGCCAAGGCACTTCTGGGGCTGGTGGCCATGATCGATCTGGGCTTGATGGGGTCATCACTGTTGATGTGGACCGGGACTGTTGCCCGGTGGGCGCCGCTGGTAATCGTGGTCCCGGTCCTGGCCTCCGTAGTGGCAGCGGTGACGGTCCTGGCCAGGAACAACGCGGACCGCGGCGGGAATGGGGAGGACACGGGGCTGACGCACCGTGACGATGACAAGTTCTGGCGCGCCGGCCTGATCTACTTCAACCGCGAAGACCCGGCGCTGCTGGTTCCCCGCAGGTTCGGCATTGGATGGACGCTGAACTTCGGGGACCCCCGGGCGGCAATGCTGCTGGCCGGCGTGGTAGCGCTGATCGTTTTGGTGATCACGCTCCGCTTTGGCGGCTGAGCAGGTACGACGGCGGCATGCGGCCCCGTCTCACCCACCGTTACTGGATCAGGTAGTGGCGTTCATCCACGACGGGAGCTGTGGATCCTTTAGGGAGTGCGGCCCTTGACAGCGCCTTCAGTCCGATCACCGGAAGCAGCGCGGCGGCGGCTCCTACGGAGAGGGCAGTCCAGGCAAGGTTTTCGAGCGCGCCTAGCGCGGGTGCCTGCGGAGCAGTATTCGCCAAGATTCTGACCCTTATGTGAGACCGGTGGGGACTCCAAGATTACGGCAGGGTGCAGGGATCCAGGAAAAGTACGACGGCGGCACGCGACCGCCGTCGTACACATCACCCTAGGTTGGACTATTGCGGGTGGCGGTTAGATGTCCGCCAAGAGCGACGTGGGGTTTTCGATGGCGTCTGCCACGAAGCGGAGGAACCCGCCGGCCGTTCCGCCGTCGCAGACCCGGTGGTCGAAGGTGAGGGTCAGTTCGGTGACCTTGCGGACGGCCAGCTCACCGTTGACCACCCACGGCTTGTCGATGATCCGGCCTACGCCGAGGATGGCCACCTCCGGGTGGTTGATGATCGCCGCGGACCCGTCCACGCCGAACACGCCGTAGTTGTTCAGCGTGAACGTGCCGCTGCCCAGCTCCGTGGGGGTCGCTTTGCCCTCCCGCGCAACCTGGGTGAGCCTGCGGATCTCGACGTCGAGTTCACGCGCACTGAGCTTCTCGGCGCCGCGTACGGAGGGCACCACCAGGCCGCGGTCGGTCTGCGCCGCGAAGCCCAGGTTGATGCCGTCGAAGGACACGATCTCCTGCGACCCGTCGTCCGCGGTTTCGATCCGTGTGTTCAGTTCCGGGTACTTCTTCAGCCCCGCCGTGACGAACCGCGCGATGAACGCGAGCAGGCCGGGGACTTCTGCGCCGTTGGCCTTCAATCCCTCGCGCAGCTCCATTAGCGCGGTGGCGTCAACATCCACCCAGACGGTAGCTTCCGGGATTTCGGAGCGGCTGCGGGCCATGTTGGTGGCCACAGCCTTCCGCACACCACGCACCGGCGTGCGGGCGGAGATGGGAAGGCCGGTGCGGGTGTCGGTGGTTGAGCCGGCAGGAGTTTCAGCCGGCGCAAGAGACGGACGCTTCGGCGCCGCCTGGACAGGCTCTGCCTGGGGTTCAGCCGTGGGCGCTGCTGTCCGCATCGCCGCTTCGACGTCGCGGCGCATGATCAGCCCGCTGTCGCCGGAGCCGGAAAGCTCTCCCAGGTCCACGCCGTGCTCCCGCGCCATGCGCCGGACCAGCGGCGAGATCACGGCCCCAAGCTTGCCCGGCACACGGGTACGAAGCAGGGTGAGGTCATCCTCGGTGGGGCTCGACGGCGCCTCGGGCTCAGCGAGGGCGACGGCGGTCTTCCGGGCACGGGTACGGCGGGCAACACCATGACCGCCGGGAGTTCCATAACCAATCAAGACATTTCCGGAACCGGCCTTCTCCTCCTCCCGATAGGCCTCGGCCTTGGTGTTGGCCGGTTTGGGTTCGGCAAGCTCAGTTTCGCTTGGCTCAACCTCGGGCTGGGCGGGCGAAGGGGCGGGGGCGGCATCATCCGCGGCGGCCCCAGCACCAAGAGGCGTCACCGAGATCAGCGGCTTCCCCACATCCAGGGTCTCCCCCGGCTGCCCATGCAGCTCAGCAACGATCCCGGCGTAGGGGGACGGCACCTCCACGGCGGACTTGGCGGTCTCCACCTCGGCGATGGGCTGGTCGACGGCGATCTCGTCACCAACGGCCACCTGCCAGGAAACGAGCTCCGCTTCGGTGAGGCCCTCACCCAGGTCGGGCAGCAAAAACACGCGTGGTTCGTTCATGGTCAGTTCTCCCACTGAAGGTCGTCAACGGCGTCGAGGATGCGGTCCACGCCGGGCAGGTAGTACTTCTCGAGTTTGGGCGCCGGGTACGGAACGTCGAACCCGGTCACACGGCGGATCGGGGCGGCCAGGTAGTGGAAGCAGTGCTCCTGCACCCGGGCCACGATCTCGGAGGACACGGACGCGAAGCCGTGCGCCTCGGCGATCACCACGGCCCGGCCGGTCTTCCGCACGGAGGCGGATACCGTGTCGTCGTCGAACGGCACGATGGTCCGCACGTCGATGACCTCCAGCGAGCGTCCCTCCAGCGCAGCCGCCTCGGCGGCAGCCAAAGCGGTGGGCACGGACGGGCCGTAGGCAATCAGCGTGGCGTCTGTGCCGGGACGCGCGACGGCGGCACGACCTTCCGAGCCAAGTCCCGCCGTCGTACCTTCCGCACGGGAGTCGTGGAGACGCCGCAGCTCGCCCAGGTCCACCGCGTCCTTGGTCCAGTACATCTTCTTGGGCTCCATGAAGACGACGGGATCGTCGGAGTCGATGGCTTCGCGGAGCATGCGGTAGCCGTCCGCCACCGTGGCGGGGGTGTAGACCTTCAGGCCGGCGGTGTGGGCGTAGTAGGACTCGGAGGAGTCGCAGTGGTGCTCCACACCCCCGATGCCGCCGCCGTACGGGATGCGGATGACCATGGGCAGCTTCACCATGCCCTTGGTGCGGTTGTGCATCTTGGCCACATGGCTGACGATCTGCTCGAACGCCGGGTAGGCGAACGCGTCGAACTGCATCTCGATGACCGGGCGCATGCCGTTGATGGCCATGCCCACGGCCATGCCCACGATGCCGGACTCGGCCAGCGGAGTGTCGAAGCAGCGCTGCTCGCCGAAGGTGGCGGTGAGGCCGTCGGTGATGCGGAAGACCCCGCCCAGCATGCCCACGTCCTCGCCGAACACCAGGACCGAGGAGTCTGCCTGCATGGCGTCGGCCAGGGCGGTATTGAGGGCCTTGGCCATGGTGACCGGCTGCGGCCCGGCGGCTTCGGCGGACGCTGCAGCCGATGCGGCGGCGCGGGCGGTGGCGGCGGAAACGTTGCCGTTGGCCTCGGATGAGGTGGTGATGGTGGGGCTCACTTGCCGGCCTCCTTCGATTCAGTAGCTGCTGCGTCGCGGGCCAGTTCGTCCGCAAGCATGGCGGACTGTTCCGTCAGCTGCGGGGTCTGCCGCTCAAAGACGTGGCGGAAGAGTTCCTGCGGGTCCACCGGAACATCTTCGCTAAGGCCCTCGCGCAGCTGCGCGGCAACCGCCTCGGCGTGCTCACGGATCCGATCTTCAGCGGAATCGTCCAGCAGCCCGCGGTCCGTCAGGTAGGTCCGCATCCGGTTGACGGGGTCCTTGGCCCGCCACTCCGCAACCTCGGCGCTTTCCCGGTAGCGGGTGTCGTCGTCGGCATTCGTATGGGCCTGCATGCGGTAGGTGTTGGCCTCCACCAGCAGCGGGCCGGAACCGTCCCGGCACAGCGCAACGGCGCGGTCCAGGACGGCGAGGAGCGCCACCACGTCGTTGCCGTCCACGCGTTCGCCCGCCATGCCGTAGCCCACGGCCTTGTGCGCGAGCGACGGCGCCACGGACTGGTGCGCCAGCGGCACCGAGATGGCGTACTTGTTGTTCTGCACGAAGAAGATGACGGGCAGGTGGAAGACGGCGGCGAAGTTCAGGGCCTCGTGGAAGTCGCCTTCGCTGGTGGCGCCGTCACCGCACATGGCCAGCACTACGGTGTCCTCGCCCCGGAGCTTGGCGGCGTGGGCAACCCCGACGGCGTGCAGCAGCTGGGTGGTCAGCGGCGTGCACTGGATGCCCACCTTGTACTTGAGGGGGTCGTAGCCGCCGTGCCAGTCGCCGCGGAAGATGGTCATCACCTGCACCGGGTCCACGCCGCGGGTCATCACGGCGACGGCGTCGCGGTAGGTGGGGAACATCCAGTCACCGTCGGACAGGCACAGGGCGGCGGCCACCTGGCAGGCTTCCTGGCCATGGCTGGACGGGTACACGGCCATGCGGCCCTGCCGGACCAAGGCGGAGTTCTGGTCGTTGACGCGGCGGCCGACGACGAGGCGTTCGTACGCTTCGAGCAGTTCCTTGTCTCCGGGCACGGGGTACTCGTGGCCGGGCTGGGTGCCCTGCTCGCCTTCGGGGATAAGCCTGCCGTCCGGGGCCACCATCTGGATCTGATGCCGGGCGGGGAGCATGTAGTCCTCCACCGTGATGCCGAACTTCTTCACAGCCTCGTTCAGCGCGTTGTCCGGCGCTTCCTGCGGGCTGGTGGTGTCCGGCGCGGTGTGGTCTGCGGAGATCGTCATTGGTCCGTCCTTCGGTAGCCACTATTCGCTCCCAGTATGGTCCTGGAGCAGGTTTCGTATCTACCGGGTGTGCAAATCGTGGAGAACCTGCTTCGAACTGCCTAGTATGGGAGACGATTTGTAACTGTGACGTGGATTACCGATGGGAGCCGTGGACAAAATGCCGGGCAAGGACGCCGCTGCCGAGATTCCACTGGACGACATTGACCGGCGCATTATTGCCGAACTAACCCGGGACGGGCGGATGTCGGTTACGCAGGTGGCCGAGAACGTGCACATCTCCAGGGCGCACGCCTACTCCCGGATCTCCCGGTTGACTTCGGACGGCGTGCTGACCCGGTTTACCGCGCTGGTGGATCCAATCAAGGCAGGGCTCAAGTCCTCGGCTTACGTGACGCTGAAGCTGAAGCAGGATTCCTGGCGCGAACTCCGCGACCAGCTGGGTGCTATCCCCGAGGTCCACCACATCGCGCTGGTGGGCGGCGACTTCGATGTAATCCTGCTGGTCCGTGCCGTGGACAACATCGACCTTCGGCGGGTCATCTTCGACCAGCTGCAGACCATGCCCGGGGTGCTCGATACGCAGACGTTCCTGGTCTTTGAGGACGTGGACACGCGGTAGGGGCGTAGGGTGGTCCGCGACGCGCAGATCCACCTCCGACCCGGAAAGTACTTTTCGAGGCGCACACTTCGGGGGCGCCAGGGAAGCTGCGCGTCACGTCCGGCCTTGTGCGTCGAAAACGCCGGAACCACGACGGCGGCACGCACCACGGAGGCGACGGCGCTGGCCCGGAACAACAAGGGCCAGTGCGTGACCTATTCCGGATATTGGACGCCAACGGTACTCAAGATTTGCTCAATGTGAGCGCTCCACAGCGGTGCTGGGGCAGTACCCGAAGACCGCGTAGGTCCACTACTTGGGTTGCCCCTTTTCGCCTTGAGCCTTCACGGTGCGCAGAGAATCTTCCACGGCAACGCAGCGTGGAGAACGCAGGTAGTGGCAGCGCTTACCGAGTACCCGGCTTCTTGAGGTTCCAGAAACTCGGGTACCGGTACCTGTTGTTGCACCTATTTCGCTGCGGCAAATATTGGGTCATCGATCCACCGGAAGGCACCTGGATGGAGCCACCAATGGGGGAACGGGTTCTCAACCACACATTCAAGGAGTCTCTCCATGCGCAAAATGACCAAGAAGAACAAGATCGCCGCTGTTGCTCTGTCCGCGACGCTGCTGGCAGCCGGCGGCGGTGCAGCGTACGCCTACTGGAGCACGACGGGTTCGGGTACGGGATCTGCTGTCGCGTCGGCAGGCAACAACGAAGTCACCCTGCACTCCTCGTTCGCCACGGGAATTGCACCAGGCGAAACTCGGGCAGTGACCTACACGGCAGACAACTCGAACACCTCCAGCACGGTTGTCGCGGGCTTGGCTCCGACGGTGGCCACGAGTGACGCGAAGTGTCTCGCCAGCTGGTTCACCGTCGACGCGTCCAACTCACCGACGACGGTTCTGGCGAAGACGACCGGAACGACCGTGGGCACGGGGACTCTGACCTTCACGGACACCGCGGATAACCAGGACGCCTGCAAGACCGCCACCATTACGGTCAACGTCACCAGCCACTAACTAAGCGAGCGGGCCGGGGGCGGTGCGAATCCGCCCCCGGCTTGCCGTCATTTGCACCGAAGGAAGAGGGGCACAGGGTGCACGAGCAGGACGGGCATGCGCAGCGTCGCAGGCGGATCGGAATTAAGGCAGCACTGGTGGCGCTGGTGCTGCTGCTGGCCGGTGCCGGATCGCTGATTGCGGCGGCCAACAATCCAAAGCCGGGCATAACGGTGCAGGTCTCCCCCGCGAGCCAGTCCGTCCAACAGGGCCAGCAAGCGTCCTACACGGTAACCCTGACCTCCACCGGCGGATTCAGTGGCACGGTGAACCTGGCCGCCGCGGGACTTCCGGCCGGCGCAAGCGGCGCGTTCACGCCGTCGTTCGTCACCCTCAGCTCCGGCAGCACCACAACGGCCACCCTGAACGCCACTACCGCCGCAACGACGCCGGCGGGCACAAGCACAATCACAATCACCGCGGCGAGCGGCAAGGTCTCCGGCAGCGCATCGGCCAGCCTCACGGTGAACTACAAAATCTCCGGCTCCTTCTCGATGACTGCCACCCCGGACTCCGTCACCATTCCGCCGGGTGCCACCGCCGTCTACACGCTGGAGCTCAGCCGCACCAACCTCAGCGGACCCATCACCTTCAGCGTCCTGGGCGGACTGCCGGCGGGAGCCACCGCATCGTTCTCGCCCAACCCGGCCACAGGGAACTCCACCACCCTCCAGGTGGCCGCCACAAACGCCTCCCCCACCGGAACCTCCAGCCTCTACCTGATGGGCACCGGCAAGGACTCCGCCGGGAAGGCGCAGTACGCCTACGCGAACGTCCAACTGGTCCTGGACTCCACCATCAAACAGTTCGGCATCTCCGGGTCCCTCCCAGGCGCCCTGTCCCCCGGCACCTCGGCCGGACTGAACCTGCAGATCAGTAACCCCATCAACAAGCCTTTGTCGCTGACCAACCTTTCGGTCGCCGTCGCGGGCGTCACCAGGAGCGCGGCCGCCGTGGCAGCCAACCTGCCCTGCACGCCGGCCGACTTCATCGTCACCCAGTACAGCGGCCCCTACCCGCTGGCAGTTCCGGCCGCGGGCGGTTCCCTCCAGGGGCTCAACGTCGCACAGACCGCCTGGCCGCGGGTGGGAATGCTGGACACGTCTACCAACCAGGACGGCTGCAAAGGCGCCGCCCTCCAGCTCAGCTACTCAGGATCAGGACAGGGGAACTGAG
This sequence comes from Arthrobacter sp. SLBN-83, assembly GCF_006715285.1. Taxonomy (NCBI): domain Bacteria; kingdom Bacillati; phylum Actinomycetota; class Actinomycetes; order Micrococcales; family Micrococcaceae; genus Arthrobacter; species Arthrobacter sp. SLBN-83. The sequence continues at coordinate 2,380,974 of NZ_VFMX01000001.1, read as the reverse complement.
ATGTCACCCACAAGAAGCCGTGGCTTCAGGGCAGCTGCCCTCGCAGGCCTCCTCGTGACCGCCGGCGCCGGAACGGCCTACGCCTTCTGGAGCGGCACGGGCGCCGGGAGCGGCTCGGCAGCCGCCGGCACCATGCAGGCCGTCACCGTGGACGCCCTCGTCGCCGGCGACAACCCCAAGGCGGCCCTCTACCCTGGCGGTAGCGCCGACGTCGTCCTCCGCCTGACCAATCCCAACCCCTACTCTGTGCAGGTCTACAGCGTCACCGGCAACGGGCCTGTCACAGCGGACGCCGCGCATCCCGGATGCACCACCACCGGCGTCAGCATCACCGGAACCGCCGCACCTCTCACCCCCGCAACCTACGTTGCCGCGGACTCGTCGGCACTCATCACCCTCCCCGGAGCGGCCACCATGGATACCACCTCGCTCGCAGCCTGCCAGGGCGCAACGTTCAGCGTTCCAGTGACGGCGGAGGTCCGCAAATGAGCCTCGCCGTCCGCAACGCGTCACTCTTCGTCGGCCGCCGCCCCTCCCGCAGGTTCACGTGGATCATCACAGCGGTCCTGCTCCTGCTCGGCTCTGGCACTGCCGCCTACGCCTTCTGGGCCTCCACCACCAGCAGCAACAACGCCGCCGCCGCAGCCGACGCCCTGACCCCGGGCTCCAAGCCGGCCGTCAGCGCGAACGGCGCCGCACTCTCGGTCACCTGGGCCAGCGGCAGCACCGTCAACGGCCGTGCCGCCACCGGCTACACCGTGGCCCGCTACTCATCAGCCACCGGCGGGACCGCCATCCCGGCCACCGGCGGCTGCGCGGACACCGTAACCACCCTCACCTGCACGGAGCAGAACGTCCCGGGCGGCACCTGGTACTACACCGTCACCCCTGCCATCGCACTCTGGACCGGCGCCGAGAGCCCGCGCAGCAACGGAATCAGCAGCGATGCCACCCCGCCCAGCGCGGCAGCCACAGTTTCACCCACTCCCAACGCAGCGGGCTGGAACAACAGCAGCCCCGTCACCGTGACGGTCACGGCCGACGACGGCACGAACGGTTCCGGCGTCGCCTCCATTACGTACGGGGTCGACGGCGGCGCGCAGCAGACGGTCAGCGCGGCCGTCGCCACTATGCCGGTCACCGGGGACGGGACGCACACGGTGTCGTACTTCGCGACGGACCAGGTGGGCAATCCCGGGTCGGCGCAGAGCCTGACGGTCAGGATCGACACCCAGGCGCCAGTGCTTACGCTCAGCGCTCCGCCATACGTCAACGCCGCCACGGTTGCGGGAGTGACCATTACCGGAACCTCAGAGGCGAATGCGAAGATCACGCTCACTGCGGCCGACGCAGGTTCCGCCCACACCACGCCCGCTGCTACCCCCACCGCGGACAGCAGCGGAAACTGGTCCGCCACCCTGAACCTCGGCAGCCTGAACGAGGGAACGGTGACCTACACGGCCACCGCCACGGACGCTGCAGGCAACACCAGTGCAGCCAAGACCGCCACGAGCACGAAGGACACCAACGTTCCTGGGCCGGCAGCTGGGGTGAGAGTGCCCGCCTACGTGAACACCGGCAACGTTGGCGCCGTCCCCGTCTCGGGCAGCGCTGAAGCCAACGCGACCGTCACCGTGTCTGCCACGAGTCCGGGAACTGCCACCCCCGTCACGGTCGCGCCGACGGCCAACGCCAGCGGGGGATGGTCCGCCAGCATGAACCTCGGGACGGTCAAAGACGGTCCGGTCGCCTACACGGTCACTGTCACAGACGCGGCGGGCAACACCAGCACTGCGGTCACTGCATCGGATACGAAGGACACCGTTGCTCCGGCACTGACCATCACGGCGCCCCTGTACGCCAGCGGGAGCAGCAAGGTGAACGGCACTGTGGAGTCTGGAACCGTCGTGACGGTCACCGTAAGGGATTCGGCATTCAAATCGGTGACGGCCCAAGTGACGCCCACAGGAACGTCATGGTCGACAACGGTGGACATCTCCAGCCTCGCCGACGGCGCGCTGACCTACACCGCGTCCGCTACGGATGGCGCCGGCAACACCACCACGGCCACCGCCTCCGGCACCACTGCGAAGGACACCGCTCCCCCAACTGTCACGGGAATCAAACTGGCCAACGGAGGTTCGACGAATACCAATAAGGCCTCCGCTGATCCTGGCGACACCGTCACCATCACGTTCTCGGAGAAAATGGATCAAACCAAGGTGTGCTCCACCTGGACGACTACTCCGTCCGGCACCGCCACCATCACCGACAAGGGCAGCAATGACTCACTGGCCTTCTCGTTCAGTGGCTGCAGCATAGGTACCGTCACGCTCGGTGGTGATTATCTGACCGGCAACCCGGCCACGTTCGGGGCTAATGGAACCACGTCCACCCTGACGTGGGACGGTACAAATAACGCGCTGATCATCACGTTCGGCAATGCGCCCAATGGAAGCTCGGGTGCAGGCACGCTCAATGTCGGTGTTGTTCCCGGAAAGCCTGGCTACACACCGCCAACGGGTTTTACGGACATGGCCGGAAACCCACTGGGAACAGCGCCCTTCGCGTCCCTGACAGCATCCGGTTTTGCGCCCTGACGAATGTTCACGCCCAGGGGCCGGCCTGTAGTTCAACGACTGCAGGCCGGCCCTCTGTCGTTCCGTTCACTTGCGCCGGCGGGCCACCAGGACTACGTACAGGGCGACGCCCACGGCCCCCAGTGCACCGATGTTGACCCCTACGTTTCCACCGTTAAGGATGGACGGTCTCCCTTCGTCCGGTGGATCTTGGTTCCTTTATGCCACATCGTCAGCCACGCACATCAGGTTTCGACCCGCAGGCTCCCCCTCGACTCAGGTAAGGGATCGCCGAAGAACTATGCAGTGGCCAGGCCTTTCGTGCAGCCCACCACCCACGTCTGGTTGTTCCACTCATTGTGACGTACGGCTCGGTCAGCGTCGATGCGTCCTGGTGCCCGCCGGGGGCGTCCACCGCCAGTGCTCGGAAAATGCCTTCCGGATCAATGCCGCCGCGCCGGTAAAACCGGTAGTCCTCGATCGCCACAATCGCGTTCTTGATGTTGGGCGACATCTGGTCCAGGGGAATCCGGGCCGGTTCTCATTGAAGAGGGTGGCAATCTGGGACCCCTCCGCGGCAAGCACACGCCTCCCACGGCCGACTCGGTCAACGCTGCGGCGGGCACCATCAACCCGGCCACCAGGGCTCCACAGAGGACGCTGACGCCAAGGAAGGCGAGGATCCACCCCAGCGTCATTCCCGTGGCGCGAAACAGGCCCCTGCCCCGGGGCCGGTTGGGGAGGTTCAGAACGGGACTCGTGAGGCCATTCGTGTCTCCGGATCTTCTTCCTCGCCGGCAAGCATACGTTTTCACCCCACGCGTCCTGCCCCTGGCGTCATGGGCTTTCCCCCGCAACCACGCGGGACTCCAGGGGAGTTCACGGCGCATTCCCAACAAAAGCCCGTCAGCCCGCGCTGGAAGTAGGTGCAGGCGCCAGGGTCTCCCCTCCCCCGTAATCAGCAGTAGGTGCCGGCGATGCATAGTCAACGGACGACGTCGGCTGCCCGCCTCCCAGAGGCTGGCCCGCCGGTGCGGTGGCACCGCCAGTCGCTGCCGGAGCAGGTGCATCGGCGGGTGCGGAGGGCCCATCCTGGGCGAAGGACGAAGTGGGGCCAGGGGTCGGATCGCCACTGGGGCCCGCCGAAGCGGGCGACGTCGCCACAGAGGTGCCCCCGGAAACCGAAGAACCCTTCACAATGGCCGTGATCTGGTCCTTGAACCCGTTAAGCGTTGCCTGGATTTCGGACAGCGGGACGTTCTGGATGTTCCGGCCGTACTCCGCGATCTGCGCCCACAGGGCTTCGAGCTGCTGCTTACTGTCTCCGTCCAAGGGCTTGTCGAGGGTCAGGACCAGCTGGCTGGCCAGGGCATAGGTGAGGCAGTCCAGGCAGTTGTAGTTGGCAGCCGCCGAAAGGTTTTGCGGCACGATCACGTCGGTCTGCCCCACCACCAGGACCACCTGGAACCCCACGGCCACCGCCCCACATCCCGAGCAGTTGGCAAAGGCGTAAGCCTCATTGGTGGTGGTGACCGGTTCCCCGTCCTCCGCCCACACCAGCGCGAAGGCCACGCTGTACTTCACCGAGCCGTCGGTGGTGTTGACGGCGAGCGCCTGGTTTCCGTCGGCGGCGGGGGCGGCCGGCCTGTCGAACGGGAACACCCAGGACGGAGCAACAGCAGAAGAGGTGCTGCCACCCGGGGAGGCACCGTCCGATGAAGCATCCGCCGGCACCAGCACCATGCTCAGCTGGGGGTTGTCCCGGGTGGGCTTCACAGCACCCGCAGGCCACAGCGCAACAGTCCGCCCCGAAGCACCCTCCCGCAATTCCACGCGCTCACGTCCGCGCTGGGGCAGGATGGCCCGCGTTGCATCACCCAGCGTCCCGCGTTCGTAGGCCTGCACCGGACGGTACGTCCCGCCGTCGGGCCACCACGCCCAAGCGAGCCCTGCCAGCAGGACTGCGACGGCGGTCATGGCCGCTGTGCGCTGCACGGCCTTGCCGCGGGTCTTCTGCCAGAGCCCCGTGACCAGCTGCCGCAGCAACCGCACCACGATGTACAGCACGCCCAGCACCGGGACCGCCACCACAACAATGGCGAGGGCCCGAACGGCCACGCCCAGCAGGTCGCCGGAAGAAAAGCTCGCCGCCAGCGCTTCCTGCTGTTTGACCACGCTGACCCACCCTGTGGCCAGCAGCCGTGGCAGGGAGAGCACCATCATCACCATGCTGAACAGCAGCACCGGTACGGTCACCAGCACCCAGACGGTGACGACGGCCCTCGCCCACGGCTTGAGCACCTTGCTTTCCGGGCTTCCCCAGCGCCAGGGAAGGATCCCCAGGAGGGTGGGTTTGATGCGCTGGAACAGGTCGGGCACGCCGGTGGCGTCCGCCAGGATGTGGTAGCCGTCGTACTTGACCAGCGGGATGAGCTGGCGGATCATCTGCAGGATCTGCGTGACCACCACCAGCAGGAGCGCGTCAAAGCCGGTGGCCCACCACAGTCCCATGATGGCGACTGCCACGATCGCGTTGAAGTACAGGCCGCCCAGGTCGGTGCGGATCCTGCCCGCGCGGCCCAGCCGGTAGGAGTCGGTGACGTCCGTGAAGAAGGCTGGCCACAGCAGGTAGAGCCCGGCGCCCATGGCCCCGGGGGTCGCTCCGCCCTTGCGGGTGGCGGCGGCGTGGCCGAATTCGTGGAAGCCGGCCGACAGGATGGTGACGGCGAGGATCAGCAGCAGGAGGGCAGGCTGCTCGAAAGCCTCATGGGTGGCCGAGCCGAGACCCTTGACCATGAGCACCCACCAGCACGCGACCAGGAACGCAGCCGTCACGGCCACCAAAATCAGCGGGTTGAACAGCACCGCGAACGGTGCGGTAATCCTGCGGGTGCGGGCAGGATCGGACACGATGTAGCGGAAGCGCAAACCCAGCAACGGGTTGGACTTCTTGACCTCCGGCTGGCTGCCGTCGGCGAGCCGAAGCAGGCCCATGGGCAGCAGCTGCGAGTCCATCAGGGTACGGACGTTGTCTGCACTGACCAGCCGCCCGGAGCCTTCACTGGCGTGCCGCGCAATGCCGTCCAGGTCGCGGGTCCCGTCCGCCGCCTCCAGCACCAGGTACAGCAGGCGGGTCAGCTGGAGGGTCTGGCCGTCGGCGCGGCGCACCAGGGCGGGCGGTTCGCGGTAGCCGGACCCCTCTGCGGTGCCCAGCAGCTGGACGCCGTCCGCCCGTGCCGGAAGGTGGGGACCCGCCGTCGTAATTTGGCCCGGCTGGTCCGGGGCAACAGAGACGCGTGACGACGGCGGGCCCGCCTCAGGAGGCGGGCCGCCGTGGGTTTGGGTCATGTTTGCTTACTGCTGCAGGTCGGACTGCTGGCCGGCGGTGGCGTTCGCCTCGCCGTCGATGTGCTGCGAGATGGTGGCGCTCTGGTCCGAGATGGCGTACGCCTGGCTGTCGATGGAGCCAATGTTGGCGGCCACTGCGGCGTCGATGGGTGCAGCCACGTTGGCGTTTGCGGCCACGGCACCGTTGATGGGTGCGGCGATGGCGGCATCGGCGTCCAGGTTCACGTCAACGTTCAGCAGATTGCCGTTCAGCGCACCGGCTGCGTCAGTGAGCCCACCGGTGCTGGTGGGATCTGTCACCGCACCGGCCGTTCCATCGGTGGTGCCCGTGTCGGTGGTGCCGTCACCCTGACCGATCAGGCTGTCCTGGGTGGAGTCGGCATTGGCGTCGGCGGTGATGCCCTGGTCAATGGCGGCGTCCTGGCTGGACAGTGCCTGCGCGTCCGAGCCGAAGGAGAGAATGTTGGCCGAGGCGGCAGCATCGATCGGTGCGGCGACGTTGGCGTTTGCGGCGACGGCCAAATCGATGGGCGCCGCTGCGTTGATGCCCAGATCCAGGTCCGCGTTCAGGTCCAGGACGGACGCCACTTCCTTGTCCGGCAGGGCGGTGGCCTGCTCCGACATCAGTTCTTCATCGGTGAGGGGACGCATCTCGTTGTCCATGCTTGAAAAACCTCCGGTGCAGCGCGGGTGCTCTGCCCCCAGCGGACAGCCGCGCCCCACAATACTAAGCATGGTTAGTAGTTTTGCGAAGAGTTGTGGACGCTACGGCGATACTATTTTTCGTGAGCCGCAGTGCCGTCCCAGTACTGATAGCCGTCGTAACAGTCACGGGAGCAAAATGCCGCAGACTCAGTTGGAGGGAGGGCCTGCCCGCAGTACCGGCACTTTGGCTTGGATCGCAGGATCTGCTTCACGATTCTCAGCATGGATGAAGGCTAAGCGTCCCATCCGCAGATCTGACCAGTAATTGATACTGCAATTCAGCAGGGCGCAATACCTGCCTCAGCCATAATTCCCAGAGCATTCCCAGCAAGCAGATGCAATTCCGGATCCGGTCCATGGGTACGTGTTTTCCTGGGAGGCAGGGCGCCGCCCGGGAAGGGAGAGGCATGGAATCGCTGCCCCTGGCAGTTCTGTTACTGATTTTTGCCGGCGCCGCAGCGGTGATCTGGGTGGCGGGAATCCACCTCTCCAAACAGACGGATGTTCTTGATGACCGGCTGCATCTCGGGTCGGCATTGGGCGGCCTCATCCTGCTTGCCATCGCCACGAACTTGCCCGAAATCGCCATCACCGTCAGCGCAGCCGCTTCCAACAACATCGGAGTGGCCGTTGGAAACATCCTGGGCGGCATCGCAATCCAGACCGTCGTGCTGGTCATCCTCGACGTGTTCGGAACACGAGGCACCGATCCCCTCAGCTATAAGGCAGCGTCCCTGACGCTGGTCATCGAGGCAGTCACCGTTATCGCAGTCCTGGGCGTGGTGATCGCCGGAAGCCAGATGCCGAACTCGCTGGTGGGCCTGCGCCTGACGCCGGCCGCTGTGCTGATCGCCGTGATCTGGATCCTTGGATTGATCCTGGTCCAACGATCCCAGAAGGGCCTTCCCTGGCACCAGCAAGGAGACGCGCCCGGCGGGCAGGACGAGCCCCGGGGCCATTCGAAGAAGAAGGCCCACGACAAGAACCGGCACATCAGCACGGGCAAGTCTGCCCTGATCTTCACCGTCGCGGCATTGGCCACCCTGGGCGCAGGCGTGGTGCTGGAGCGCAGCGGGGATGCGATCGCCGGGCACATCGGACTTTCGGGCGTCCTCTTCGGAGCCACCTTCCTGGCCCTGGCCACTTCCCTGCCCGAAATTTCCACCGGGCTGGCATCGGTGAAGCAGGGCGACTACAAGCTGGCCTTCAGCGACATCTTTGGCGGCAATGCGTTCCTGCCCGTCCTCTTCCTTGTTGCAGTCCTGATCACCGGGAAACCGGTGCTGCCCCAGGCCCAGGCCACCGACATTTACCTCACCGCCCTGGCGATCCTGCTGACCCTGGCCTACGTACTGGGGCTCCTCTTCCGGCCTAAAAAGAAGCGCCTGGGCATGGGAACCGACTCGTTGGTCGTCTTGGTCCTCTACCTGGTTGGAGTGGCCGGCCTCTTCGCCGTGGCCACCATGTCCTGAGCGCAAAAACCAGCGCCCCGGGAAAGCCTCCAGCCCACAGTTTCCCGCACTACTGCGGCCGGGACGGCAGTAAAATTATGGGATGTTCGGTATCGACGCCGAAAAGCTCTTCGTCCTCCTCATCATCGGCGCCCTGGTGCTGGGCCCGGACAAGTTGCCCGAGTACGCCGCCAAGTTTGGCCGCCTCGTCCGCGAACTGCGCCGGATGGCTTCCGGAGCCCAGGAACAGCTCCGGGAGGAACTCGGCCCTGAGTTCGATGACATTGACTGGAAACGGCTCGACCCGCGCCAGTACGATCCCCGACGGATCATCCGCGAGGCGCTCCTGGATGGACCTGCCCAGCCTCCCCAGACTCCGTCTACTAAGACGCGCGGGGAAACGGCAGCCCCCTTTGATTCCGAAGCAACATAAGGCAGCCGGGATCAGAGGCGTCAGCGCGAGGACCGCGGCCGTGCCGCTTCGTCCTCAGGCGCCCGGCCCTGCGCCCGCCGGAGCCGGTACTCACGCCAGGTGATCCACACGATGAAGATGTCGAACGCCGTGAGGAGCACCATGCCCCAGGAGAAGGACACCGAGATTCGGTAGAGCTGGTAGGCGATGAAAACCAGCAGGAAGGCGATCATCCACGGGTAGGCCCACAGCTTTTCCCTCAGGACGGCCCACACCAAGACGATCTTCACCACGCCGTGCAGAAGAAGGTAGACAGCGCCAAACAACGACGCCGACCCTGAAAGGTTGGCGGTCATGTGCAGCACGCTGTTGGCCACGAAGTCCCGGGGATCCTGGGCGAGTTCATGCTGGGTAAGGAACCGGGCCACCTCACCGATCTGCGCCGGCGTGACCGCCAAAAGAAGGATCCCGCCGATCAGTTCCAGGACTCCGTCCAGCCCCTTGAGGAGCAGGGAGATGCGGAAGGTCCTGTCGAGCACTGTCGTTCCCGATCGCGCTTTTTCCATTGGTGTTCCCTTCCGGGCTCCCCGGCCGTCCCCAGCAGCTCAAACGTCCAAGGTCAGTTGCTCTTGGTCCGCTGTCCTGCGGGGTCGCTGATGAGGTTCTGCGGCGGCGCATCGAAGTTTCCGTGGTCGTAGAGGCCCACTACCCCCTGCATGTACTGGGCCCATTGCGGGCCGGCGATGAATGCTCCGTCCACGGCGGGATAGAACTTGCCGTTGACGGTGATGTTGCGGCCCAACCGGCCCGGGCCGCCGTTGAAGGGATCGCCGAAGAAGGATGCCGTGGCCAGACCTTTCGTGTAGCCCACCACCCAGGTCTGGTTGTTCCATTCATTGGTGCCGGTCTTGGCGGCATCCGGGACCCCGAGTTTCTGCGGAATCAGCAGGCCGGAGCCTTTGGTGAGGACGTCCTGGAGGACGTTGGTCACAGCCTTGGCAACATCGGGTTTCAGCGCTCCGGCCTGGCAGGAGGATGTTTGACCCCCGATCTTCTTGCCCTGGGCGTCGTCCACTTCCGTGATGGAAATGGGGCTGCAGTAGGTGCCGTTGGCCGCGAAGGTCGCGAAGGCGTTCGCCATGGTCAGGGGTGCCACGTTCTGGCTGCCCAGGATGTTCCCCAGGGTTGAGAGGTCGATCTTCTCGTCCTTTCCGCTGCCCAGGTGCAGGCCAATGGCGTCCGCGGCGCGCTGGACATCGCAGAAATCGTTGAGCCCGGCGAGGGAGGCGAACGTGGCCGTGTTGATCGATTGATAGATGCCTTCCCGGACCGTCATGGGGCGGTACCAGTTGGGCTCATCGTTCTGCAGGTCCGAAGAGTCCTTCACGGTGCTGTCGAACCAGCCCTGCACCGGATGGCAGGTTGTCTTCCAGGGGTAGTAGATGCCGTAGCGCCGCTTGGAGGCATCAACGATCTGGTTCGTTGACTTACCCTCGCCGAGCCACGCTGCCAGGGTCACCGGCTTCATGGTGGAGCCGGGCTGCATGCCACCCACACCGCCCAAGCTGTTTCCGGCGGCGTCACTGCCATCTACATTGAAGTTGTAGTCGGAGACGAATCCCGCACCTTGGCCGGGCAGCTTCCGTGAATTTTGTGCCATGGACAGGACTTTTCCGGTGCCCGGTTCGATGGTTACCAGCGAGGCTCCCCACTTGTCCGGGTTCGCACCGGCGGTGGCGTCCACCTGGGCCTGGGCCGGTGCCTGCAGCCGGGGATCCAGGGTGGTCTTGATAGTCAGGCCGCCTGCCATGATCTTCTGGTCGCGGTCATCCAGGGTGGCGCCATACGCCGGGTCATTCTCGATCTGGTGGATGACGTAGTCGCAGAAGTATTGAGCCTGGGGAGCGTAGGCGCAGCCCTGCTTGGGAGGGTTGACCTTGAGCTGGATGGGCGTGTTCACGGCGTCGTCGTGCTGCTGCTGGTTGATGTAGCCGTGCTGCAGCATCGCATCCAGCACCAGGTCGCGCCGGGACTTGGAGGCCTCGGGGTGGACGGTGGGATCGTAGAGTGAAGGGCCGTTGACCAGGCCGGCGAGCAGTGCCGCCTGGGGCAGGGTGAGGTTCTTGGCGTCAACGGAGAAGAAGTACTGGCTGGCGGCCTGGATGCCGTATGCGTTGCTGTTGAAACCCACCACGTTCAGGTATCCGGCCAGGATCTGGTCCTTGGAGTACTTCTCCTCGAGGCCGATGGCGAGCTTCATTTCCTGGATCTTCTGGTTCACGCCTTTTTGCCCGTTGAGCACCACCTGGGCGTCCTTGCCCTGGGCGATCAGGTTTTCGTTGAGCATGTTGGTGACGTACTGCTGGGTCAGTGTCGATGCGCCCTGGTGCCCGCCGGCGGCGTCCACCGCCAGTGCCCGGAAGATGCCTTCGGGATCAATGCCGCCGTGCTGGTAAAACCGGTAGTCCTCGATCGCCACAATCGCGTTCTTGATGTTGGGCGACATCTGGTCCAGGGGAATCCGGGTCCGGTTCTCGTTGAAGAGGGTGGCAATCTGGGACCCGTCCGCGGCAAGCACACGCGTCATCTGTGCCGGGGGCGCGGAAAAGACGTCGTTGGGGAGGTTGGTGGTCAGGGCCTGGGATCCGCCCGCCACCACCGTCTCCGTCACGGCTGCCGCCGGCATCATCAGACCGGCAACAAGGGCCCCGCAAATGGCGCTGACGGCAAGGAAGCCCACGAACCAGCCCAGCGTGATGCCGGCGACGCGCAACGGGCTCCGGCGCTCGGGCGGCTTGGACGTGGATTGGGGAGGAACTCCCTTGGGCATGCGTGTCTCCGGTTCTCGCATCGAATTGCTGCAGTGGTGGCAACCGGCTTTCACCCTACTCTTCAAGTCTGGGGCACTCCTGAATGGCGCACAGAGAGAACAGTTTGCGTCACGGCCAGCGGGACTGCCCGGTAAAGCGGCCGCCAATTACCGGGTACGCCGGGGCCGAACCTAAAGTAGATACCGGCAATATCGGAGTGGAAGGGTGGCGAATGGCATGAGTGCCCCGTTGCGCTTCCCCCGCGCCCTGGCTGTTACGACGGCGATGATCGCCTTGGCTGCCGGCGCCCACGTCATGGCCGGCGGCTCGCTGCCCCAGCCCGTAATCTTCCTTGGGCTTGTGGCGCTGGTGCTGGCGCCGGTCATGATCCTGGCCAGGTTCAAAGTGGCCGCGCCTGCCATGGCCGCGCTCCTGGTGGCCAGCCAGTTGATTCTTCATGAGGCTTTCGCAGCCCTATCCGTGCCCGCAGGGGCCCTCCACACTGCCATCGGCCACCTCCACGGCTCCGGGCCGGTGCTGCCCGCGACTGCACTCAGCCCGGATCATGCGGTCCCCAGCACGCTGATGCTGGTCCTTCACGCTGCGGCAACACTGGCCACTGCTTTGGTGCTGGCGCGCGGCGAAGCTGCTGTCTGGGCCCTCGCCGCGTGGCTGCGCCCCCTCGTCCGGATCCTCACTCCGGTGGTGATCCCTGACTGGCCGCTCCACCCGGCGCCGCCCGCCGTCGTCGTCCTTTCCCGCTGGCGGAACCTCAGGCTGCCGGCCAGGCGTGGGCCGCCGCTGGTCCGCACCGCTCCCTGAGCGGCACGTGACATCCTGACCCGGGCCATTGCCGGGCCGGGTCCTGCCAGCACGCCCATTTCCTGGAAAGCATGCAATGAAAACTACATTTCGCCGTACCCTGAAGTCCCTTGCCGCCGCCACCGCAGCCGCAGGAATCATCGCCGCCGGTGCTACCGCCGCATCCGCCCACGTCAGCGTGGACCCGGACGATACCGGCGCCAACGGCTACTCGCACCTGACGTTCAATGTGCCCAACGAATCCCCCACCGCGAAGACCAGCAAGCTCGAGGTCAAGCTGCCCGCGGACACCCCGTTTACCTCCGTTTCGGTGAAGCCGGTGGAGGGCTGGACCGCCCAGGTGATCACCAGCGACCTGCCCAAGCCCGTAACAGTGGCCGGTGCCACGGTGACCAAGGCGCCGAGCTCCGTGGTGTGGACTGCCGATGAGGCGCACCAGTTGGGCCAGAACCAGTACCAGTCGTTCTCCCTGTCCGTGGGAAGGCTCCCGGCAGCGGGGACCACCGTGACGTTGAAGGCGGCGCAAACCTACACGGACGGCTCCGTAGTGAACTGGGACCAGGAAAAGACCGAGGGACAGCCCGAGCCCCAACATCCGGCCCCGTCCTTCACCACCACCGCCGAGGATGGTACGACGGCGTCTGCCGCACCGGGAGCGCCGGCTGCGGAACCAGCGGCACAGGTCTCCCCTGCGTCCAGCGATGCCGCTTCCGTATGGGGAATCGTGCTGGGGGCGGCCGGACTGGTCCTCGGTGCCACTGCCCTGGGGCTTGTCCTCGCCGGGCGGCGCGTGAAAGGAGCTGGCCGTGAAAGCGGAAAGTAACAACCGGCGGAGCTGGCCCGGACGGCTCCTGCTCACACTCGCCACGGCAGCGTTCCTGGTGCTTCCCGCGGCTGCGGCCCAAGCCCACGACGCCCTCGAATCCAGCGATCCGGCCAACGGCGCCACGGTGCAGAGTGTTCCAGCCAAGATCGGCCTGACGTTCGACCATACCCCCATCGCCATCAATTCGATCGTGCGGGTGGAAGACTCCACGGGCACTGACCAGGCGGACGGTGCGGTGGAGATCGTGGACAACCACGTCACCCAGGCGGTCAAGGCAGGAGCGCCGGCCGGCAAGTACACCGTGGTGTGGCGGGTGGTCTCCTCGGACGGGCACCCCATCGAGGGAACCTTCACCTTCACCGCGAACAGTGCGAACGCCGGGGGCAGTGCAGGCAGTGCCGTCGCAAGCAGTGCGGCGCCCACGACGGCGGCGCCCGCCCAGGCAGCCACACAGTCCGGCCAGGTGCCGTGGGCCCTGGTGGGCGGCATTGCCGCGGTCCTGGTCCTCGCGCTGGTGGTGACGGCCATCTTCGTCAGGCGCCGGCTCCAAAGTTCCGACCCCGAACAGTAAGCCAAACCGGTAAGGAAAACCGCCGCCGGTTCGGCGCCCGGACGGACAAAGCCGGTCACCCTGCAGCTGAACAGCTGCAGGGTGACCGGCTCTAACCGCGCCGCGACTGGGTGCAGCCGGCCCTATTCGTGCTCGTGGACGTACTCGTCGGGGTCGATGTCATGGGGTTCGATGCCTGCGGCGTGGGCTGACTCGAAAATGCTGAATGACAGTCCAAGCCGGTGGCGCAGTTCCAGCGAGGCGTGCTGCCGGAAGTCGGTCAGGCCTTCACGTTCTTCTTCTGCCATGTGGTCGCCGTTTGCTTCATTCAGCTTTGCAATCGCGTCCCACCACTGTGGCGTGCCGGCCGGGTGGCGGGTAACTTCACCGATGGCGTCCCGGATCTCGTTGTGGTCGTGAATCGCGTCCTCGGTTTCATCCCCGGCAGAATCCTTTCCGCCCGCCCCCGTCCCCAATTCCATCAACGCCGGGTAGAACAGTTCCTCTTCTGCCTTGGCATGTACCTCCAGCAGGATGCGGAGCTGTTTCCACACGGGTTCCAGGTCTGAGGGTTCGCACCCATGCATTTCGTCGAGCAGCGCGAACCGCCGCCGCTGCTCGTGGTGGTCATACAAAATCACTTCAACGATGTCCATGCGGGACCTTTCGGCAGGATCAGCGCGCCCGGGTGAGCCACCAACCCATCCTTGCAGATGCCCCGGCACTGCTGCAGGCGGCCCGGTCCCATTCAACGCCAGCTCAGGCAGCGGACCGCCGGATAGTGCTCAGGCAGCGGACCGCCGGATGGTGACTATTCGCGCCGCCACTCCGGCGATGACAAGACAAATTCCCAGCGCAAGCAGGGCCCACACGGGGACGGAATCTGCATCAATGCTGCGGTAGCAGGCGGCCGCCGCCCCGCCGCCGCCCTGCTGCTGGTCGAGCAGTTCAGCTGCCCGGCTGTTCGGAACCAAGGGGCTGCCGCAGAGCGGCCCGGACGGCTGCAGTCCGATGACGAAACCCAGAATGTACACATCCAGTCCGGCGGCAGCGATCCACATCCACATGCGCCGCTGCCAAACCCCCTGTTTACCGCCCACAAGGGGCTTCGTCAGAAAAACATGCGCCATTGTCCGAGCATAATCCGCGCCCCTGACAGAGGTAAGGACCAAGGCGTTTTTCAGCTTTTCCCCAGTCTTCCCTCCTACAGTGAACCAATGCCGGTTACTGAGTCCGGCGTGCACGCGCAAGGTTGGAAGGACACAACGTGGTGAAGCCATCAATTCCGTCTATTAAAGCCCGCATCGGAGTTGGGGCGGCAGCAGTCCTGGCCGCCGGTGCCATGGCCGCTGCCGGCGTCGGTGCCGCGTCCGCATCCCCCACGTCAACCCCCACTTCAACTGCCTCCCCCGCTGCCACCGCCAAGGCCCACACGCCAAAGGGCTCGGGAGGCCTGGAGGCGTTCCTCAGCCTGAAGGCGGACAGCCCGCAGGCAGCCGGGGACCGCGCGGCAAAGGCAGCCACCGCCCTGGTGAACCACCAGCAGATTTTCGCAAAGCTCCCCGCCGCGCTCCAGGCGGACGTGACCACCCTCAAGGACGCCCCTGCGGCCGACCGGGTGAAGGACGCCTACAAGATTAAGACCACTGCCCTGTCCGGCGGGTACGGCGCCGAGATCCAGAAGCGCGCCGACGCGGCGGAGAAGGCTGCCACCAGCCTGGCCGGCCTGCGCCAGGAGCTGCGCACCGCGTTCAGCTCGGGCAACCCGGGTGCCGGGCTCCAGCAGGTGGCAGACCAGCTCATTGGCCACCCGAAGCTGTTCGCCAAGCTCCCCGCAAACCTCCAGGCCGACCTGACGGCGCTCAAGAACGCCGCCCCGGCTGACCTGGACGCCCAGGCCAACAAGATCAAGGACACCGCGGTCAACGGCGGCTACGGCACAAAGGTCCAGAAGATGGCTGAAGCACTGGCGAAGAAGGCTGCAGCCCCCAACACCTAAACCCCCGTCAGGACATTTGCGACGCCGCCGCGGACGGTTCCAGGTCGGCGAGCGTGAGCGGGTACGCAGGTTGGTCCGGGAACGGAAAGGTGCAGGCCACCGCCAGGTCCGGGCCAACGTGCACCAGCTCCCCCGGAGACAGGGGACGCCAGCCGGGGTTGTGGTTCATCGGTTCGGTGGCAAAGAGAACCGAGCGCACGGCCGACAGTTCCGTGCTTCGCGAACGGATCCGGTGGCTTCGCGCGTCCAGCGGTGCTGCCGGAGCGGGCTCGGCTGCCGGGTCCCTTTCCAGGATGTACAACGGGTGGGTTGCCGGGTAGCGGAGCGCCCAGAGGTCGGTCGCCGTCGTCACGATGATGTTCAGGGCCAGGACGGGCAGCTCGGCGGCGATCCACCCCACCGCCCTGGCAATGCCTTCCGCCACGTCCCCGGTGGCCCTGCGGGTCTCGGCCGTAATCAGGGCGAAGAGGCGTTCACTGTCGGTCTGGCCCTGCACCAGACCCGTCACGCCAAGCTCACCAAGACGGGCATCGAGCCGGTCCAGGCCGTGGAACGCGCCGTTGTGGGCGAACAGTCGGCCGTCCTGTTCGAACGGGTGCGTGTTCACCATGGTGTGCGCCCCGGTGCTGGCATAGCGGACGTGGGCCAGGAAGGTGGTGCTCAGCAACTGCCGCGCTTCGCGGGCAAAGGCGTGGTCCTCCCATGCGGCGAGCGGCCGTTTGCTGACCCGCGCGCCGCCGTCGGCATCAAAGCTTCCGATCCCCGCGCCGTCGGGCTCCCTCCTGCTCTGCTCGGACAGGCTGTCCGGGGCGTCCAGCAGCCAGAAGGTGGCGCGGACGGGCCGGGACCCGGCGTGCAGCCCGAACAGTCGGCACACGTGGCACTCCTTACAAAGCGCGTTAGTGGTGGAACGCTTCTTTCTGTTGCCCGTCGGGCATGGGCGCCGTCAGGGAATCCAGGTAGGCCACTTCCTTCTTGAAGTCGGTCAGGAAGCTGGCGGCCAGGTCGCGGGTGAATCCGTTGCGGACCACGATCCGCTGCACCGTGATGTCGGCGAGCCCTTCCGGCAGCGGGTAGGCCGGGACCAGCCACCCGTTCATGCGGAGGCGTTCGGAGAGGTGGTGCAGGTTCCAGTTCTTGGTATGGCCGTCCGCGAGTTGCCAGGCGAAGACCGGGATATCGGCCCCGTCGCTCCACAGGGTGAAGGCGTCCATGGCCCCGATTTCGTGCGAGAGGTACAGGGCAACCTCGCGCGAACTTGCCTGCACGGACTTGTAGCCGGCGAAGCCCAGCCGGAGGAAGAGATAGTACTGCAGCAGAACCTGCGCGCCGGGCCGGGAGAAGTTCAGGGCGAAGGTGGGCATGTCCCCGCCAAGGTAGCTGACGTGGAACACCAGGTCCTCGGGCAGGGCATCTTTGTCCCGCCACACCACCCAGCCCAGGCCCGGATACACCAGCCCGTACTTGTGGCCCGACGTGTTGATGGAGGCCACCCTGGGGAGCCGGAAATCCCACACCAGCTCCGGATTCAGGAACGGCGCCACCATGGCCCCGGACGCGCCGTCCACGTGGATGGGGACGTCCAGGCCGGTGTCCGCCTGGATGCGGTCAAGTGCGGCGGAGATCAGCTCCACAGGTTCGTAGGCGCCGGTGTAGGTGACGCCCATGATGGCCACCACGCCAATGGTGTTCTCATCCACATACCGTTCCAGGTCATGGCCGTCCAGCGTGGGGTGTTCGGCGGAAACGGGCACGTAGCGGGCTTCCACGTCCCAGTAGTTGCAGAACTTTTCCCAGCACACCTGCACGGCGGAGCTGAGGACAAGGTTGGGTGAGTCCGTGGGCTTGCCGGCCGCACGACGCCGGTGCTGCCACCGGCGTTTGAGGGCCAGGCCGCCAAGCATGCACGCTTCGGAGGACCCGACAGTGGAGGTGCCGATGGCCGCGGCAGGATCCGGAGCATTCCACAGGTCCGCAAGCATCCGCCAGCACCGGGTCTCGATCAGCGCTGTCTGCGGGTATTCGTCCTTGTCGATCATGTTCTTGTCGAACGTTTCCGCGTACAGCTGGGAGGCTTCCTTTTCCATCCACGTCCCAACGAACGTGGCCAGGTTCAGGCGGGAGTTGCCGTCCAGCATCACCTCGTCGTGGACCACCTGGTAGGCGGTGGCCGGCAGGGACTCCCCGTCCGGGATGGTGAAGCGAGGAAAGATGGTGGCCTCCCCGGGCCGGCTGAACAGCGGGTTCAGCTCCACGCTCGTTTCGGGCTGATGCCGTACGCTCCGGTGTGACCTCGTCATGTCCCGTTCCTTCGGCCGCCGTCGTAGCAGCCGGCCGCAGCCGCTGCCCTTCCGCTGTTCCCAGCACTCCGTATTATTCATCGCTGCGGAGCAAAGGGCACCAGATTCCTTGGGCGCGGGCAGGACAAAAGTACGACGGCGGCGCGCGCCAGGTGCCGGCCCGCACCTCGGCTTTCGATGCGCACATGCGGTTCCGCTGCGCAAATTCCTTTTCGCGGCCCAAATCCGGGGTGCGAAAAGGACCGTACGCCTCGAAGATGGGGAAGCGAGTCGAGGAAGGCCTACTGCTGCTGCCCGAACTTGGTGAGATTTTCTGAGCGCGACCTGATTCCCTCGATGCCCACCGCTTCATCCCCCGAAAAAAGGTATGTTGCCTTACCTTTTCCTATAGGATGTGTTATGCACGTCACAACCGAATACCGCCCTTGACGCATGGCGGGAGAGCTACCCGGACCTTCTGAGCCGGGAGCGCCGTAGGAGCAAATCCTCCCCAGGAATCTCTCAGGCCCCACACCGCCATGGTTAGGCAACTCTGGAAAGAGTCCGGCCCCCAGCCGGAGGCTCGCCGACGGTGCAACCGGAACCCACACTTCCGGGAATCTCTCAGGCCCAAAAACAGAGCGGGGAGGAACTTCAACATATTCCGGCGCCCCCGCGCCCTCCACCCCTTGGAGATTTTCTATGTCCACCACACCTGCCGGGACGGAATCGCCCGGCATTGAACAGTTCGGGTACACCCAGGAACTGAAAAGGACACTCACCTTCAGCGACCTGATGATCTACGGCTTGATCTTCATGGTCCCCATCGCCCCGTTCGCCATTTTCGGCGGCGTCTTCCACGACTCGGGCGGCATGGCGCCGCTCGCCTATATCGTGGCGCTCTTCGCCATGATGTTCTCAGCCAACTCCTATGCCCAGATGGCGCAGGCGTTCCCAATGTCGGGCTCCGTCTACACCTATGTGGGCCGCGGCATCGGACGGCCGGTGGGCTTCGTGGCCGGCTGGATGATCCTGCTGGACTACCTCCTCATCCCCTGCCTGCTGTACTTAGCCGCAGCCATCGCCATGAACGGCATCGTCCCCGGCGTGCCGGTCTGGATCTGGCTGGTGGCCTTCGTCGTCCTGAACACCGTGATCAACTACATGGGCATCCAGTTCACGGCCAAGGTCAACAAGATCATGCTGATCCTGGAGCTCGTGGTCCTGGCCATCTTCCTGGTGGTGGGCCTCGTGGCGCTCGCCCAGGGCAAGGGCCGCGGCTTCAGCTTTGACGCGTTCTTCAACTCCAGCACGTTCTCGCTCCCGCTGCTCTTCGGGGCGGCGTCCATCGCAGTGCTGTCGTTCCTCGGCTTCGACGGCATCTCCACCCTCGCGGAGGAGAACAGCGGCAGCAGCAAGTCCCTGGGCCGGTCCATGATCGCCGCGCTTGCAATGGTGGGCGTGCTGTTCGTGGTCCAGACCTGGGTTGCCTCCATGCTGGTCGAAGACCCGGCATCAATCCTCGAAAACGGCGACCCCGCAGGCACCGCCTTTTATGACGCGGCAGCCAACGCCGGCGGCCCCTTCATGTTCGTGCTCACCGCGGCAGCAACCGCCGTCGCCTGGGGCTTCGCCAACGCACTGGTGGCCCAGGCCGCCACGTCCCGCCTCCTGTTCGCGATGGCCCGCGACCGGCAGCTGCCCCGCTTCCTGAGCAAGATCAGCGCCAAGCACCAGGTCCCCGTGAACGCGACCTTCGTCGTCGCGGTCATCTCGCTGGTGCTGGGCATCTACCTGACCATCCTGCCCGACGGGCTGGTGGCAATCTCGGCGCTGGTCAACTTCGGTGCACTCACGGCCTTCCTGGTCCTGAACATCGCGGTGATCTGGTGGTTCGTCTTCAAGCTGAAGTCCCGCCGCTGGTTCGTCCACCTGGTGTTCCCGCTTGCCGGGGCACTGATCCTGGCCTCGGTGATTTACAACGCCCGCACCGGCGCCCAGCTGCTTGGCCT
The DNA here is from genome assembly GCF_006715285.1 of Arthrobacter sp. SLBN-83. Classification (NCBI taxonomy): domain Bacteria; kingdom Bacillati; phylum Actinomycetota; class Actinomycetes; order Micrococcales; family Micrococcaceae; genus Arthrobacter; species Arthrobacter sp. SLBN-83. Next base: position 2,361,181 of record NZ_VFMX01000001.1, on the reverse strand, counting down.
CGTATGGCTGGTGGTGGGCGTCGTCGTCGCGGTCGTCCTGTACAAGACCGGGCGCATGGGTAAGAAGGAAGTACCAATTACGACGGCGGCAGGGGAACCTGAAGCAGCGGAGGTTCAGTAAAGATGGTTGTCCACAAGCTCGCGCCCCAGCCAGGCGAATACTCTTACGTGTTCGGCGGCCGGGAGCCGATGATCAGCATCAAGCCCGGCGATATTGTGGAGGTTAGCACCGAAGACTGCTTCGGCGGCCGGGTCACCTCCCCGGACCGGCTGCCCAGCGAGGTGGTGCCCTTCAACGAGATGAACCCCGTCTCGGGGCCCATCCAGGTGGAAGGCGCGGAACCCGGCGACATGCTTGCCGTCCATTTCGTGTCCATCGTGCCGGCCAGGAAGTACGCGGTGTCCTGCGTGCTGCCGCAGTTCGGCGCCCTGACCGGAACGCGCGAGACGGCCATGCTCAATGAGTCGCTGGAGGAACGCGTCTGGTTCTACGACATCGACCTGGAAAGCTGGACGGCCTCCTTCAAAGCGCGGAACTCGGACTACCGGCTGCAGCTGCCGCTGGACCCGATGCACGGCACCGTGGGTGTGGCTCCGGCCGGCGGCGAGGTACGGCTGGTCATGACGCCGTCCACGCACGGCGGAAACATGGACACCCCGGAAGCCCGCACCGGGACCACGCTGTACCTGCCGGTAAATGTGGCCGGGGCCATGCTCTCCCTGGGTGACGGCCACGCCCGCCAGGGCGAGGGCGAAGTCTGCGGCACCGGCCTGGAGTCGGCAATGAACTCGGTGATCGCGGTGGACCTCATCAAGGAGGGCGCCGCAGCCTGGCCCCGCCTGGAGAACGATGATTACATCATGAGCACCGGTTCCACCCGGCCGTTGGAAGATGCGTACCGGATCAGCCAGAAGGACCTCATCGCCTGGACCTCGGACCTGACCGGCATGGACATGCTGGACTCGTACCAGCTGGTCAGCCAGATGGGCCTCTCCCCCGCGGCCAACGTCTGCGATCCGAACTACACGATGGTTGCCAAGCTGCCCAAGTGGACGCTGCAGGGCGCCCAGGCCTACGGCGGCGCCCACAGCCGCCTGCGGAAGACAGCTGAGGACTACTCCTCGCGGTAGAAAATCAGCATTAAACAACGGAAGCGCTGCAGGTCCCTTGCCAGACCTGCAGCGCTTCCGCGCTTTGCGGACGCCTTCAACGTCTCCCGGCACGAAATTTCGCCGACCTTGATGCAATCTTGATTGAATCCCTGCAGGTCCTTGAGGTCCTCCCTCCAAAGTGATGCGTGAAGGACGGGGAAGCAACCTTGATGCACCTGGGTACTGGGGCCCAGTCAACCCGCGCCTGCATCGGATAAAACCGATGGTCTCAGAGCCTGGCGGCGCTAAGAAGCGGCGCCGCCAGGCAACCACTCCCCCATTCCACACAGGCCAGGGGCCGACGGCGGAGGCAACGGGTCAGCGTCGATCCGAAAAAAGCCGTCGGCCCCCACATCCGTCCAAGAAGTACGACGGCGGCACACATCGAAGTGCGCCCCCCACCTCGGTTTTTCGACGCGCAAATAAGATGTCGATTCGCAAATTCCTTTTCGCGGCCCAGATTTGGGGTGCGAAAAGGAATCTGCGCCGCGAAAACGGGGAACCCTGTCGCGGACGGACTTGCGCCTCGAAAACGGGGAACCCTATCGCGGACGGACTTGCGCCTCGAAAACGGGGAACCGTGTCACGAACAGACTTGCGCCTCGAGAATGGGAAGCGCGGCCGCGGGAGGTCCCCTACCCGTCGAGTCGCGCCGCGGTGCTGTTTTGCGGCACCACCACGTGCACGGCGTTGCGGTCGATGGTGAAGTCCACGGGGGTGGCCGTGGCGATCTCGCCGTCGAGGTTGACCGGTATTGGCGGCTCTGTCACCAGCCGGACGCGCTGTGTGGTCAGGTGGTACACGCCGTCGCGCTCTACGAAGCTGCCGTCCTTGAGCAGCCGGGCGATCCGCACATGCTCACGCAGAGGCGCACCCGGGATGGCGTAGATGTCCAGGGTGTGGTCGTCGATTCCAGCAGTGGGCGATACCGCGTTGCCGCCCCCGTAATGCCGGCCGTTGCCCACCGCCACCTGCAGCATGTTCTCCAGTTCCAGCGGTTCGTGGTCACCCTCCGGGAATTCGAGCCGGGCGCGGAAGTGCTTGTGCCGGGCATACGCACGGATCGCGGCAACGCCGTAAGCCAAGGGCCCCAGCCGCCGCTTCAGCCGCGGGCTCAGGCTCTCGGTCACCCCCACGGACAGGCCGACGGAGGCCACGTTGAGGAAGGGCTGACCGTTGGCCCGGCCAAGATCGATGTCCACCACTTTCCCCTCGGCGAGCGCAACGCACGCCGCGTCAAGGTTGGCGGGAATGTCCAGCGTGCGGGCAAGATCGTTGGCCGTCCCCAGCGGAAGGACGCCGAGCACGGTGCCGGTCCCAGCGAAAAAGCCGGCGGCGAAGGACACGGTGCCGTCGCCGCCACCGACAACCACCAGGTCATGTCCGTCGGCGGCAACCCTGCCGAGTGTGGAAGCCAGGTCGGCGCCGGACCGGACAAGGTGGACGGCGGAAATCGGCAGGCCGGCCTTCTGCAGCTTGTCGACCACGGGCTCCGACCCCGCCGCGGCAAGACGTGCGCCGGCATTGATCACCAGCGCAACGGAGTCCGCGTCTCGGGCAGCCTTCATGGGGACCATCCTAGGTGGACGGATCGGGGAGATTTCGACGCGCACATGACATGGCGACTCGCATATCCATTATCGCGGCCCAAATTTGGGGTGCGGCAAGGAATGTGCGCCTCGAAAATGGAGAACCCTGTCGCGGAGGAACCTGCGCGTCGAAAATGGCAACCAGCTCCCGGGACAACGAAGCAGGCTAGCATCGGGGGATGCCGCCCCTCTCCGTGGTCATCCCGTGCAAGGATGACGGCCCGTTCCTGGAACGCTGCCTCCAGGCCCTGCACTCCCAGACCATGGCTCCGCTGGAAATCATCGTGGTGGACAACAACTCCACCGACAACACCGCTGAGATCGCCCAAACCTACGGCGCCAGAGTCCTGCACGAACACGTGCCGGGCATCGCCGCCGCCGCTTCCGCTGGCTACGATGCCGCCCGCGGAGACGTCATCGCCCGCTGCGACGCAGACAGCATCCCGCCATCCGACTGGCTGGAACGCATCAACCTGCGCTTCGAGCAGGAACCGGACCTGGCCCTGCTGAGCGGGCCCGGCGTCTTCTACGGCACTGGCAGGATCCGCAGCCGGCTCGCCGGGATCGCCTACATCCAGGCCTACTTCGTCCTCATGGCCGGGGCGATGGGGCATTGGCCGCCCTTCGGCTCCAACTGCGCCTTCCGCCGCCAGGACTGGGAACAGGCCCGCACCAGGGTGAACCGGCTGGACACAGGCGTGCACGACGACGTCGACCTCGGCTTTGCGCTCGACCCCACCCGCCGCACGGCCTACGATCCTTCGCTGAAGGTCGGCATTTCGGCCCGGGCTTTGGCGGGCGGTGCCGACGCTCGACTGCGCTTCAAGCGCGCCTTCCACACCCTGGGCATCCACTGGCGCCAGCTCCCGCCGTGGGAACGCTGGAAGGTGACGCTGCAGGCCCGACGGGAGCGCCGCCGTCGTCCGTCATCCAAGCGGTGACTAACGGAAATTACGCGCCGAACCGCTCCGGGTAGAGCAGCGGCAGCTGAAGGGTCAGCCACGGGCTGAACGCCCAGGGCGTCGCGGCCACGGCGGCTGTGATCAGGGCCGGATCGGTCCACTGCCACTCCATGACCTCGTCGGCCCGCGGAGCCAGGGGTGAAGCGGCACGCGCCGTGAAGACTGGGCAAATCTCGTTCTCCACCACACCGGAGGCATCCACCGCCCGGTACCGGAAGTCCGGAACCCGCAGTTCAATGTCCGACAGGCGGAGCCCGAGCTCATACTCGCCCCGCCGCCGCACGGCATCCTCAAGCTCCTCCCCCGGAGCGGGGTGTCCGCAGAAGGAATTGGTCCAGACGCCGGGCCAGGTCAGCTTGGACAGGGCGCGGCGGGTGAGGAGGATGCGGCCGTCGGAATCGTACACGTGGGCCGAGAAGGCCAGGTGCAGGGGTGTGGAGGAAGAGTGGACGGTGGCTTTGTCCTCGACGCCGACCGGTGTACCGTCATCGGCGGCCAGGACCACCTGCTCTGCATTCGCCTTCAATTGCCCTCCCATGGGTGCCCGTGTTTACTTTACCTATGGATACGGGGACCACGCTGGCGCACACCGATGACGGCCGCCTGGTCAATGACGTTTTGGAATCCTTCTTTTCCAGGGCCAAGGTGAGGGCCGGTGCCATGCACCTGCAGTACCTCGGCCTGTGGGAACACCTCGAGGCCTGCACGGTGGGCGGCAAGCGGTTCCGTCCCCGGCTGGTGATGACCACCTACTCCCTGCTGGGCGGCACCGACAGGACGGCGGCAGCGACCGTGGCCGCGTCCTACGAGCTGCTGCACACCGCCCTGATCATCCACGACGACGTGGTGGACCAGGACTTCACCCGCCGCGGGGTGCCCAACCTGGCCGGCGCCTACCGCAGTCTCGCCGCGGACCAGGGCACCAGCGCGGAGCGCGCGGAGCACACCGGCGCGTCCGCCGCGGTGATCGCCGGGGACCTGGCCCTGGCCAACGCCTACCGGTTCCTGGCGGAAGTCGACGCGGACGCGGCCACGCGGCAGCGCCTGGGCGACCTGCTGGACGACGCGGTCCTGGCCTCCGCAGCCGGCGAGCTCCTGGATGTGCTGGCACCTTTGGACCCAATGCCGCAGACCGTGGACCAGGTCCTGGAGATGTCCAAGCTGAAAACCGCCGTCTACTCGTTTGACACCCCGCTGCGCGCCGGAGCGGTCCTGGCCGGCGCAGACCAGGAACTGGTGGAGGCCCTGGGCGAGTTCGGCCGGATCATCGGCACCGCATACCAGGTGGCCGACGACCTGGTGGGCGCGTTCGGTGACGAATCGAGGACCGGCAAGACAGGCTGGGGCGACCTGCGCGAGGGCAAGCGCACCGCCCTGATCTCCTACGCGGCAGAGCAGCCCCAATGGGCCCGGATCAAGGAACTGCTCGCCCAAGACCTCACGGCCACCGATGCTGCCGAGATCCGCGAACTCCTGGTGGCGTCCGGGGCACGGGACAAGACCCTGAAGCTCGCGGCGGACCTCACGGAGCGGGCGCTGGACGTCCTGGTCCAGCCGTTCGTGCCGCAGGCGCTTCGCGACGGCCTGTCCCCCCTGTCCCGCCTGGTCACCGATCGGATGGGCGCATGAAGCGGGACCGCGACGCGCTGGCCGACTACACGGCCGCCGCGCTCAAGTCCTCCGGCGTGGTGCTCCGCTCCTATTCGAGTTCCTTCGGGCTGGCGTCCAAGTTGTTTGACGACGCCGTGCGCCGCCAGGTGGATTCCGTGTACGCGCTGGTGCGCGTTGCGGATGAAATTGTCGACGGCGTCACCTCCGCGGCGGGCCTGTCACCTGAGGAGAGCCGCCGGCAGCTGGACGCGTTCGAGCAGGAAACCGAGCAGGCCATGGCCACCGGCTACAGCACCAACCTGGTGATCCACGCGTTCGCGGACACCGCCCGCCGGACCGGCATCGGCACCGACCTCACCCGCCCCTTCTTCGCCTCCATGCGCGCCGACCTGGACCAGACGGAACACACCCAGGAATCGTTCAACGAGTACGTGTACGGGTCTGCGGAAGTGGTGGGTTTGATGTGCCTGAAGTGCTTCCTGTACCGGCACCCGGTGGGCGGTGAGGAGCGGGCCCGGCTGGAGCGCGGCGCCCGGCACCTGGGCGCAGCCTTCCAGAAGATCAACTTCCTCCGCGACCTGGCCGAGGACTTCACCTCCCTGGGCCGCAGCTACTTTCCCGGCGTCAGCCCCGCCAACTTCGATGAGGCGCAGAAGATCCGGCTCCTGGCCGACATCGATCACGACCTGCAGGAATCCCGCGCCGTCCTGCGCAGCCTGCCCACGTCCTGCCGCCTGGCCGTGGCCCTGGCCCAGGAGCTCTTCGCCGAGCTCGCCGAGCGGATCCGGATCACCCCGGCGCCGGACCTCATCCGGGCGCGGATCAGCGTGCCCACCCCCGTGAAGCTGAAGATCGCCGCGGCCGTACTCACCGGCAGGCGCGGGCTGGAACCAACGGGCCCACGTCCGGCCCGGGTGGCGGCGCAGTGAGCGGCACCGGGAGGAAACCGGTGACCTCCGGCCAGACGGTGGTGGTGATCGGCGGCGGCATCAGCGGACTGGCGACGGCGGCCCTGCTCGCCACCGAGGGGCACCGCGTCACCATCCTGGAGAAGCAGGACGTCCTGGGCGGCCGGGCGTACACGTTCAGTCAGGAGGGTTTCAGGTTCGACGCCGGACCCTCCTGGTACCTCATGCCCGAGGTGATCGACCACTACTTCCAGCTCCTGGGCACCTCCGCCGCCGAGCAACTGGACCTGGTGAAGCTGGACCCCGGCTACCGGCTCATCTCCGAAGGCGCAGCTGAACCGGTGGACGTTCCGGCGGGGCGGCAACGGGTGGTGGCGCTGTTTGACCTGCTGGAGCCCGGTGCCGGTGCGCGGCTGGAGAAGTACCTGGACTCCGCCGCTGAAACCTACACCATGGCCAAGCGCCGCTTCCTGTATCCCACGTTCCAGTCGTTCGCCCCGCTGCTGGTGCCGGACATCCTGGCCCGGCTCCCCCGGCTGGCCCGCCTGCTGCTGGAGCCGCTGCACAGCTACGCCCGCCGGTACGTCAGCAACCCCAGCCTGCAGCAGATCCTGGAATACCCCGCGGTGTTCCTGGGCGCCTCGCCGTTCACCGCGCCCAGCATGTACCACCTGATGAGCCACCTGGACCTGGACGTGGGCGTCTACTACCCCATGGGCGGGTTCGCGCGGTTGGTGGAGGCGTTGGAAAAGCAGGCCCGCGACGCCGGTGTGGAGATCCGGACCAACGCCGAGGTCCTGGAGATCGAGACCGCGCCCATCATCGCCCGGCGCCGCCCGGCCGCGGTGCGCGGAGTCCGCTTCCGCACTGGCGACGAAACGCAGGAAACCCTGCAGGCCGACGTCGTCATCTCCGCCGCCGACCTGCACCACAGCGAAACCGCGCTGCTCCCCCAAAACCTGCAGACCTACCCCGAGCGGTATTGGCAGCGGCGCACCGCCGGGCCCAGCGCCCTGCTGCTGTACCTGGGTGTCCGCGGCGGGCTGCCCCAGCTGCAGCACCACACCCTCCTCTTCACCAAGGACTGGGAGGAGAACTTCAAGGCGATCTTCGGCAAGGACACGTTCATCCCGTCGCCGGCGTCGATGTACGTGTGCAAGCCCAGCGCCACCGATCCGGACGTGGCGCCGGAGGGGCACGAGAATGTGTTCGTGCTGGTCCCCATCCCGCCGGATCCGGGGCTGGGCGGCAGCGGCGACGATCGGCTGGGACGCGCGGCCGACGCCGTGATCGGGCAGCTCAGTGAATGGGCGGACATCCCGGACCTGGCCGAGCGGATCGTGGTGCGGCGGATGTACGGGCCTGCCGATTTCGAGCGGGACTACCACTCGTGGAAGGGCACGTCGCTGGGGCCGGCGCACACGCTGAAGCAGAGCGCGTTCTTCCGGGCCGGCAACGTCAGCCGCAAGGTGGAGGGGCTGTACTACGCGGGTGCGTCCACCATTCCGGGGATCGGCATTCCCATGTGCCTGATCAGCGCCGAGCTGGTGGTCAAGCGGCTGCGCGGCGACACCAGCACCGGTCCCCTGCCGGCACCGCTGCGTCAGGCAGGCGTTTCGGAGGAAACAGTTTCAAAAGGTACGACGGCGTGACGGCGGTTGCGTACCTGGCGTTCCTTTTGGTGTCCCTGGGCTGCATGGTGCTCCTGGACCAGCGGCTGCGGCTCTTCTTCTGGCAGGACGCGCGGCGCGCGGCCGTGGTGCTGGCCGCGGGGCTGGTGTTCTTCCTGGCATGGGACCTGTCCGGGATCCGGCTGGGCATCTTCTTCCGCGGGCACAACGAGACAATCGGGATCGAACTGGCCCCGGAGCTGCCACTGGAGGAGCCCATCTTCCTGGTGTTCCTGTGCTACCTGGTGATGAACCTGTTCCAGCTGTTCCGGCGGGCCCTCGCGGCCCGGCTGCCGCAGGGCCAGAAAGTGGAGGAACGGTCATGAGCTACTGGACTCTCAACGCGGTGTTCCTGCTCGCGGCCCTGGCCGTGGGCACCGCCGCGGCCGTCAGGCTCAAGCACCGCATGCGGAAGGTGGCGCTGGCGGCGGCCGGCGGGGCGGCCGTCGTCGTACTGGTCCTGACGGCGGTGTTCGACAACCTGATGATCGCCTTCGGACTGTTTACCTACGCGCCCGGCATGATTTCCGGGGCGAAGGTGGGGCTGGCCCCGCTGGAGGATTTCGCGTATCCGGTGGCTGCGGTGCTCCTGCTGCCGGGGCTGTGGATCCTGCTGGACCGGAGATCGGCCACGTCCAAGGCGGGGAGGCAGCCGTGAAGACCCTGCGGATGCTCCTGCTGTCCTCCCGGCCGCTGTCCTGGGTGAACACCGCGTACCCGTTTGCCGCGGCGTACCTGCTCACGGCACGGGAGATCGACGTGGCCTGGGTGATCGGGACCCTGTATTTCCTGGTCCCGTACAACCTGGCGATGTACGGCATCAATGACGTGTTCGACTACGAATCGGACCTCCGGAACCCGCGCAAGGGCGGCGTGGAGGGCGCCGTGCTGGACCGGACCATGCATGCCGTCACGCTCCGCGCGGCGATCGGCACCAATGTGCCGTTCCTGGCGGCGCTGGTGCTGCTGGGAAGTCCGCTGTCCTGGCTGGTGCTGGCGGTCAGCATCTTCGCCGTGGTGGCGTACAGCGCGCCCGGGCTACGGTTCAAGGAGCGGCCGTTCCTGGACTCGGCCACGTCCAGCACGCACTTTGTGAGCCCCGCGGTGTACGGGCTGGTGCTGGCGCAGGCACAGTTCACGCCCGCGCTGTGGGCACTGCTGGGGGCGTTCTTCCTGTGGGGCGTGGCAAGCCACGCCTTCGGCGCCGTGCAGGATGTGGTGGCTGACCGGGCCGGCGGCATCGGCTCCGTGGCCACCGTGATCGGCGCGAAGGCCACCGTGCGCTTTGCCATTGCCGCCTACCTGCTGGCCGGCGCGCTGCTGCTGTTCACGCCCTGGCCCGGGCCGCTGGCCGCCCTGCTGGCACTCCCCTACGCGGTGAGCATCCTCCCCTTCGCATCCGTATCGGATGCGGATTCGGAGCAGGCCCACCGCGGCTGGGAGCGGTTCCTGTGGCTGAACTACGTCACCGGGTTCTTCGTGACCATGCTGCTGATCTGGTATGCAGCAGTCCGGTAACAGGCAGGATGCGCTAAGCGGCACCTAGAGAACGGTGGACAGCTGCCACGGGACAAACTCGTTGTCCCCGTAGCCCAGTTCCTCGCTCTTGGTTTCCTGGCCCGATGCCACTGCCAGGATCAGGTCGAAGATCTGCTGGCCCATCTCCTCGATGGTTAGCTGCCCGTCCGCCACGGCACCGCAGTTCACGTCAATGTCGTCCCGCATGCGTTCATACAGTGGGGTGTTGGTGGCCAGCTTGATGCTGGGCGTGGGCTTGCAGCCGAAGGCGGATCCCCTCCCAGTGGTGAACGCGAGGACCTGGGCGCCGCCGGCAACCATGCCGGTGGCGTTGACGGGGTCGTACCCCGGGGTGTCCATGAAGACCAGGCCGTGGGCGGTAATGGGTTCGGCATACTCCGCCACGTCCACCAGGTTCGTGGTCCCACCCTTAGCCACGGCGCCGAGGGACTTTTCCAGGATGGTGGTGAGTCCGCCGGCCTTGTTCCCGGGAGACGGGTTGTTGTTGATCGACGATCCGTCCTGGGTAACGTGCTGTTCCCACCAGCGGATGCGTTCCATGAGCTTGTCTGCCGTGTGCTGGGACTCGGCGCGGGACGTGAGCAGGTGTTCGGCGCCGTAGATTTCCGTGGTTTCGCCGAATACCGCGGTGCCGCCGTGCCGTATGAGCAGGTCCGCGGCTGCGCCCAGGGCCGGGTTGGCCGTAACGCCTGAGAAGGCGTCAGAGCCACCACATTCCATGGCGAGGACCAGTTCCGAGGCTGGCACGGTGGTCCGCTGGGACTTGTTGATTTCGGGAAGCAGTTCCTCGATGCGCCGCACTCCTTCCGCCACGGTTGCCTTGGTGCCGCCCTGCGCCTGGATGGTCATGCTCGAAATCGACTTGTCGGGGCTCAGCTGCCAGCCGGTGGTGAGGCCGGCAATCTGGTTGACTTCACAGCCCAGCCCCAGCACCAGGATGCTGGCGAAGTTGGGGTGGTTCGCGTACCCGTGGAGGGTGCGGCGCAGCACCTCAAAGCCGTAGTTGCCGTCGCCCCCGGTGCCGCATCCGGAGGAATGCGTCAGCGCCACCACGCCGTCCACGTTGGGGTACTGGTCCAGGACTCCGCTGTTCTCAATCCGGGAGGCGATGAGTTTTGCCGCCGTCGCGGAACAGTTGACCGAGGTGAGGATGCCGATGTAGTTCCGGGTACCGACGGAGCCGTTGCTCCGCCGGTACCCCTGGAAGGTTGCCCGCTGGTCCTCGGGCACAAACTCGGTGGTCCGCAGCGCGGTGCCCGCCTGGCCGGCCCGGTCGAACTCACGGTATGCCACGTTGTGGACGTGCACGTGTTCGCCCTTGCTGATCGGGCGCCCCGCGAAGCCGATAATCTGGCCGTATTTCCGGACCGGTTCATCAGCCTCAATGCTCCGCAACGTCACCTTGTGTCCATTGGGAATCTCATCCGTGCACAGCACCTCGCCACCACTAAAGGAGACGGAGCTGCCGGCGGGAATCGTCCCCAGGGCCGTGCCGACGTTGTCCTCCGGATGCAGGACCAGCAGTCCCATGTCCGCGGCAAGCCGCGGGTTGGCGATCAGTTCAATCGGTGTGTTCATGTTTCTGCCTTTACTGTTGGCCCCGCTCCGGCGGGCACCGGGGGTGGCTAGTTGAGGACCTCGGGGTTGACGATGTTGCGGGGCCGGCGGCCCAGGACGGCATCCACCACGTTCTCCGCGGTGCGCCGTTTCAGCTCGTCGCTGGATTCCTCCGTGTACCAGGCGGTGTGCGGTGTCAGCACCACGCGCTCAAGATCCAGCAAAGCACTGCCAAGGGGAAGGGGCTCTTCCTCAAAGACGTCCAGGCCTGCCGCCTGAAGCCTTCCGTTCTTCAGCGCATCAACAAGGGCCGCGGTGTCAATCACCCCGCCACGGCAGGTGTTGACGATGGTGGCCCCCGCCTTGAACTGCCCCAGCGTGCGTGCGTTGATCAGATGGTGCGTGTGCTTGTTCAACGGCACATGCAGGGATACGACGTCGGACGCGGCCAGCAGTTCCTCCAAGGTCACCACCTCGATGCCCTCCTTGGTGGTGGTCCCCGGGGTGTGGAGGGGGTCATAGCCCAGGGCGCGGAAACCCAGCGCCTTGGCCTTGGCTGCGGTGGCCGCCCCGATCAGGCCCAGTCCGATGACGCCGAAGGTCTGGGAAGAGAAGCGGCGGAGCGGTTTGACCGAATCGAGCAGGTTTTTCCCGGCCCGCACTCCCCGGTCCAGGTCAGGAATGCCGCGGGCCAGCGTCAAGGCAAGGGCAATGGCGTGGTCACTGACGTCCTCCACCCCGTAGTCGGGGACGTTGGACACCACCACACCGCATTCCGTTGCAGCTGGAACGTCAACGGTGTCCACGCCTACCCCGTACCGGCTGACCGCTTTCAGGCGGGGCAGGCCTTTGAGGACGCGCTCGGTGATGGGGGCGTACTGGACGATGAGCCCGTCCACATCGGCCGCAGCCGCCAGGACATCATCCTCGGTCCTGCAGTTGGCCCGTACCAGCTCAACACCGTTGGCGTCTGCCACGGCCTGCTCCTGGGTGATCGACTCGAATTCGTAGTCGGTGATGAGTATGCGCGGCATGCCCGTCCTTCCTTCTTCCTGCATCCTGTGATCCTCACGCCCAGCGGAGGATCAGGGGGTCCTTGCGCTTGGCCATTTCTACCAGCTGCGCACGGGTGTGCGGGTTCAGCTCCCCTACCGGATGGCGCGTCCTGTCGCTGGCAATGATGTTGCCTTCCTTCATCAGGACTTTTGTGGCGCGCAGGCCGCACTGCCGGTTCTCGAAGTGGATGAACGGAAGCAGGTCTTCCCAGGCGTGGATCGCATTGTCCCGTTCACCTGCGTGGAAATCCCGCACGATCTGGCCCAGCTGGTCCGGCACCATGCAGCTGCTCATCGTGCCCACCGCCCCCGCTTCCAGGTCCGGGATGAGCGTGATGGCTTCCTCGCCGTCGAAAAGTCCGGGCAGCGACGGTCCGGCCGCGGCGCCGAGGGCACGGAGCTTGTCCGCCGCCTGGGGCATCTCGATCTTGGCGTAGTTCACCTGCGGCACCTCCCTGGCGATGCGGGCCAGGAGGCCGACGGACAGTGGCGTGGTGCTCATCGGCGCGTCCTGGATCATGATGTCGATCTCCAGGCCGTCAGCCACGCGCTTGAAGTACTCCACCACGGCCTCGTCGTCCACCTTCATGGTGGCTCCGAAGAACGGCGGCATGAGCATGACCATTGCCGCACCGAGTTCCTGGGCGTGAAGGCTGCGTTCCCGGGCGATCCGTGAGCTGAAGTGGCTGGTGGTCACGCAGACCGGCAGCCGTCCGTCCAGGTGCTCCATGGTGGTCCGCAGCACCTGCTCGCGCTCGCCGTCAGTCAGCGAGAACTGTTCCGAGTAGTTAGCCAGGATGCAGACGGCGTCGGACTTTCCGTCCACCAGGTAATCCAGGACCCTGCGCTGGCCGTCAAGGTCCAGTTCCTCGTTGTCGGCGAAAATGGTGGGCGCTACCGGCATTACGCCAGTGATGGCACTCATGGTTGTCCTTCAGGGGTTGTAGGGGTTCCGGGCACCGGGATCAGCGGTTTGCGCTGACGGCTGCCAGTGACGCGTCCTCGTAGTCTTCGGCGTCGATGTCGCGGCCGTGCGGGTCCCACTTGTTGACCAGGATCACCACGATGGCGATGGCGGGAACAACGGCGAGTACCAGCAGCGCCTTGGTGCCCCAGGCTGCCGTGGCCAGGGGCCAGAACACCAGGCCGGCGATCGCTCCGAGGCGGATGCCGATCTGGGTGAAGCCGGTGCCGGCTCCGCGCAGGGACGTGGGGTAGGACATGGTGGCCATGGTCATTCCCTGGGCCCCGGGACCTGCTGCGTGGCAGAAGATCAGGAGGCCGATGACCAGGGCGCCGATGAAGGACCAGGCGCCTTCGACGTTGCTGAGGCTGCCGGCGATGACCATGCAGGTGAAGGTGCCGCAGAAGCCGAGGAGTGAAAGCTTGCGCGGGCCGATCTTGCCCGAGAGGCGGGCACCAATGAAGCCGCCGGTAACGCCGAAGGCGAGGTTGAGGATGAGCGAGGACACGATGTTGGTCATGACGTTCTGGGTGTGCAGCATGGCCAGAACGATCTGCCCGACGAAGAAGCCCACGGCGTAGTACTCCATCGACTGGCTGGCATTGATGACCAGGGCCAGGCCAGTACGGCCGCGGTACTTCTTACCCACCAGCTTGCCCCAGGCCTGGGTCAGGGTCATCTGGAACTGCTTGCGCTCGGCGCGGGGGTCCACGGCGTCTTCCGCCACTTCGGCGTCCACGTTGTAGGTCCGCTTGAGGATCTTGGCTGCTTCGTGCAGGCCCAGGTTCTGCGCCGCCCAGGAGGGGGATTCCGCCATGTACTTCTGGCGGAAGATCATGATCAGGATGGCAGGGACTGCACCGAAGCCCACAACGATGCGCCACATCTGGTTTTCAGACCACTGCATGCCCTGGAAGAGGAAGTACACGGGAACCAGCAGCGCGAAGGTGGAGGCGACGGCGGCGTACCACATGGGCTGCCAGAGGGAGACGGTGCCGCCCTTCTTCTTACGTGAGGCGTATTCGGCCAGGAAGCTGAAGGCGACAGGGAAGTCGACGCCGATGCCCACGCCCATGATGAAGCGGGCAATGATGAGGGTCCAGACGTCCGGGGCCACGGCGCAGGCGATGGCTGCGACGACGAAGAAGACCATGTCCGCCATGAACACCTTGAACCGGCCCAGCTTGTCCACGAAGTAACCGCCGAAGACCGATCCGACGAGGGCGCCCACCATGATCGAGGCGGACACCACGGACAGCATCTCGGGAGTCAGGTGGAAGTCCTTGGAGATGTAGGGAAGGCCGAACGCCACCGAGGTGAAGTCGTAGGCGTCCAGGAAGATGCCGCCCAGTGCGATGAGGGTGATGGCGAAGGATTTGCCCTTTTGGAGGGCACCGCTGTTGATGAGGTCTGTGACGTCCTGGGCGGAGCGCAGGACGATCCGTCCGCCGCTGGGCGCAGCGGCGTTGGGGACTGCTGACATTGGGGGTCCTTTCGAAAGCCCACTGCTTTGTGGGTCTCGTACTTTGCGGGTCTTCTAGTTCGATATTTCGAACATTGGTCGATGTGGCGATCACGCATTCGCTGGGGTAGGGTGATCGGGAACACAAGGGAGTCTAGGGACGCCACCCCGGACCGTCAAGCGCTGAACCGGAATTTGGACGGGAATACCTACACCAGAGGCGATGCAGGGGCCCTCAGCCACTGTCCCTGATTCGATCACCGACCCGGTTCAGTGGGATCTAATTCCCGACCTTTGTACTAAATTTCGAACATGAAAGGGGTTGCTCCGCATGGAGGACCGTCAACTGCCCAAGTGGTCCGAGATCCGCGAACTGCTCCAGTTCCGGAGCTTCGAGCTGGATCCCGTGCAGCGAAGGCTTGCCCGGGCATTCACCATCGCCGACCTTCGCGCGATGGCGCAGAAGACCACTCCCAAGGCTGTCTTCAACTACACGGACGGCGCCGCCGAAGAGGAGATCACCATCGCCAGGTGCCGGCAGGCCTACCGGGACGTGGAGTTCTCCCCGGCAGTCCTCCGCGATGTCTCGGATCCCGATCCCTCCACGAAGCTGTTCGGCAGGACCATCGACTTCCCCCTGGTCCTGGCGCCCACCGGCTACACCAGGATGATGCACAACGACGGCGAAAAGGCAGTGGCGCGGGTAGCGGCCCGGAACAACATCCCGTACACCCTCTCCACGGTGGGCACCACCACCGTGGAGGACCTCGCCAAGGCGGTGCCCGAAGGCAACAACTGGTTCCAGCTCTACATCGCCAAGGACCGGAGCAAGACCGAGGGGCTGCTGGAGCGGGTGCTGACCAGTGGCTACGACGTGCTGATGGTCACCGTGGACACCCAGGTGGGCGGTGCCCGCGTCAGGGAGCTGCGTGACGGGCTGACCATTCCGCCCACGTTGTCGCCGAAGACTTTCGCGGACATGGCCCTGCACCCGTCCTGGTGGTTCGACAAGCTCACCACGCCGCCCATCGAATTCGCATCGCTCAAGGGCTTCGGCGGCAATTCCGCGGAGGTGGCGGACCAGGTGTTCGATCCCGCCCTCACCTTCGAGGACATCGACTGGCTGCGAAAAGTGTGGCCGCACAAGCTGCTGGTCAAGGGCATCCAGACGGTCAAGGATGCGGAGCGGGTTGTCGAGCTGGGCTGCGACGGCGTCGTCCTGTCGAACCACGGGGGCCGGCAGCTGGACCGCTCGCCCACCATCCTGAAGATCCTGCCCCAGGTCCGCGAGGCCCTGGGCCCAAACGCGACAGTACTGATCGACAGCGGCATCATGTCCGGCAGTGACATCCTGGCCGCCGTCGGCCTGGGTGCGGATGCGGCGATGGTGGGCCGGGCCTACCTTTACGGCCTGATGGCCGGCGGCGAGCGCGGCGCCGCCCATGCCGTGAAGATCCTGCGCTCCCAGTACGTACGGTCCATGCAGCTGCTGGGCGTCAAGACCACGGCCGGCATTTCGGGCGATCATGTGGCACTGGCCGGCTGACCGCCAAAGGTGGGCCCCGCTCCCCCAGCCGTCAGCGGTAGCCGAGCTCGGCACTCAGGCGGGCAGCGCCGTCGGCCGCCATCGCCGACCACTCCTCCACCGGGCGCTGGTTCCAGCGCATGTCCGGAACGGAGATGCTCAGGGCCGCCACCACTGCGCCGGTGTGGTCCCGGACCGGCGCAGCCACGCAGGAAACGTCCGGGGTGGACTCCCCGGACTCGAAGGCCAGCCCGGAGGCACGGATCTGGTCCAGGACGTTGGCGAGTGCGTGGGGTTCGGTGATGCTTTTGGGGGTCAGTTTGGCAAGGCCCTTGGTGAAGATGCGCTTGCGTTCGGCGTCCGGCAGGTACGCCAGGAGGGCCTTGCCCACGGCGGTGCAGCTCGCCGGAAGCCGGCCGCCCATGCGCGAGACCATGCGCACGGACTGGGTGCTGTCCACCTTGCAGATGTACACCACGTCCGCGCCGTCGAGCATTCCCACATTCACGGTCTCGTCGCACTCCCTGCCCACGGACTGGGCAATGCGCAGCCCGACGGCGTGCAGGTCCAGCCGTTCGGCAAACGCATTGCCCAGCCGGAAGACACTCAGCCCCAGATGGTAAGTGGCGGTGGCATCGTCCCGGCGGAGGTATTTGCGCTCCGTCAGGGTGGTGAGCAGTTCGTGGACGGTGGTCCGCGGAAGGCCGGTGCGCTGCACCACTTCCGGTGCGGAGAGCCCGTGGCGGGCGTCCATGAACAGCTCCAGAACGTCGAGGCTCCTGACGACGGCGGGGGTCAAGCGGGGCACTTGGAGTCCTTTCGTTTGGGGCGCTTTTGCTTAGCGCGGCTTCCATTCTACGCGCGCCGTTCGAAATATCGCACATTGTTCGACAAAGAGGGAATTTGGAACTAAAGATGATTCCAGGAGGAAACAACATGCACACCACCCCAGAGCAGGTCGAAAACCAGATAGTCGCCGCGCACGCGGCCTACGAGCAGGCCCGGGACGTGGAACCGCAGGTTCGCGGGTCCTGGCTGGAGGCAATCGCCGCCGCCCTCGAAGCCAACGCGGATGAACTCGTGGGCCTCGGAGAGCAGGAAACCCACCTGGACCAGGGCCGGCTGCGTTTCGAACTGAAGCGCTCAGTCTTTCAGTTGCGCCTGTTCCGCAGCGAAATCCTTGCAGGCGAGCACCTGGGCGCCATCATTGACCACGCCGACCAGGACTGGGGAATGGGCCCCCGCCCGGACCTCCGCAGGGTCAACGTGCCCCTCGGCGTCGTGGGCGTCTTTGGTGCCTCCAACTTCCCCTTTGCGTTCAGCGTGATGGGCGGAGACACCGCCTCCGCCCTGGCCGCCGGCTGCGCCGTGGTGCACAAGATCCATGAAGGGCACCTGCAGCTGGCGCTGCGCACCGCGGCCCTCGTCGAGGAGGCCCTGGCCTCGGCCGGCGCACCGCAGGGACTGTTCTCCGCCGTGGTGGGGCGGCAGGCGGCTGAGGCACTCGTTGACCATCCCCTGACCAAGGCGATTGGCTTCACGGGTTCCACCGCGGGCGGCCGGGCACTCTTTGACCGGGCCTCCCGCCGCCCCGCCCCCATTCCCTTCTACGGCGAGCTGGGCAGCATCAACCCCGTGTTCGTCACGGAACAGGCCTGGGCCGTCCGCCGGGATGCCATCCTGTCCGGCTATGCAGCGTCGTTCACCGCCGGGATGGGGCAGTTCTGCACCAAGCCGGGACTGCTGTTCGCGCCGGTGGAGAATATCGACGAGGTGGCAGCGCTGCTTCAGCAGGAGCTTGAGTCCAAGAGCGTGGCACCGCTCCTGAGCCCGAAGCTCCGCGAGGGATTCGACGCCGCCCTGGAAAAGGTACGGTCCGCCGAGGGCGTGGACGTGCTGGTGAAGGGCGACGACGCCGAAGCTCCCCGGCCCACCGTGCTGGCCACCACCGCGGAGGCAGTGCTGGCGCAGCCGGAGCTGCTGGAGCAGGAGATGTTCGGCCCCGCCACCCTGATCATCCGGTACCGCCCCGGAACCGACCTGGCCGAACTGGCCGGCCTGCTGGAGGGCCAGCTGACGGCCACCGTCCAGGGCGAGCCGGAGGAAAAGCTCGATGACCTGCTGACGGCGCTGCGGGAACGGAGCGGCCGGCTGGTGTGGAACGCGTGGCCAACAGGGGTCAGCGTCACCTACGCGCAGCAGCACGGCGGGCCCTACCCTGCCACCACCGCCGCCTCCACCACCTCTGTGGGGACGGCTGCCATCGGACGGTTCATGCGCCCGGTTGCCTACGACTCCTTCGCCCCGGAGCAGCTTCCGCCTGCCCTCCGGGATGACAACCCCTGGAACATCACGCGGCGGGTGGACGGAATCCACCAGCCGGCCGGACAGAAAGCTGAAATCCGATGACCACTGTTACTGCAGACCAGGTCCTGCCCGCGGATGCGGACAAGGCCCTTTTGGTGGGGCGCGTCTGGGACCCGGAGACGGGTGGGCCGCGGGTGGTCTCCATTACCGGACAGGACGTCTTCGACCACACTCCGCACGTCCGCACCGTTGCGGACCTCATGGACCTGGACGACCCGGCGGGGCTCATCGCTGCCACCCGTGAGTCGCCCAGCTGGGACCTGGCGGCCCTGATCGATGCTTCCCTGGCGCAGGACACGGAACGCCCGCACCTCCTGGCCCCCGTGGACCTGCAGGTGGTCAAAGCCTGCGGGGTGACGTTCGTGGACAGCATGATTGAACGGGTCATCGAGGAACGGTGCGGCGGTGACTTCCGCCAGGCCGCGGCCATTCGTGAATCCGTCCTGGCTGTCCTCGGCACAGACCTCGCCAGCGTGCGTCCGGGCTCCGAGGAGGCCCGGCAGGTCAAGGAGGTGCTGACGGCCAAGGGGATGTGGTCGCAGTACCTGGAGGTGGGACTCGGCGCGGACCCGGAGGTCTTCACCAAGGCCCCGGTGCTCTCGAGCGTGGGGTTTGGGGCCAGGATCGGCATCCCGTCGTTCTCGAGCTGGAACAACCCGGAACCGGAACTGGTGCTGATCGCTGACTCCCGGGGCCAGGTGCGTGGAGCCACCATGGGCAACGATGTGAACCTGCGCGACGTGGAGGGCCGCAGCGCGCTCCTGCTGGGCATGGCCAAGGACAACAACGCATCCTGCGCCATCGGCCCCTTCATCCGCCTCTTCGACGACCGGTTCAGCCTTGAGTCGCTGCGGAGCGAGGACATCACGCTGACCGTGGAGGGAACCGACGGCTACCGGCTTGACGGGCAGAACAGCCTGTCCCGAATCAGCAGGCCCTTCGAGGAACTGGTGGGCGCCGCCTACGGCAGGCACCACCAGTACCCGGACGGCTTTGCCCTGTTCACAGGCACGCTGTTTGCACCCAGCCAGGACCGGGATACGCCGGGCCTGGGGTTCACGCACAAGGAGGGAGACCGGGTCACCATCCACAGCGCCCAGCTCGGCTCGCTGATCAACACGACGGGCACGGCCGAGGACCTCCCGGCATGGAGTTTTGGGATCCGCGACCTGATGGAATACCTGTCCCGGTTTGTGCAGGTCCCGGTGCACGAGGGTTAGGACGGAAACCGTGAAGGCAGGGCCCGTGCTGGGCCCTGCCTTTCTCGGTATTGGGGGATGCTGCACTACGCCAGGTCTTCGAAGCTGTCCTCGCCCGGGCGCCAGGCCATCCACTGTCCATCCGGGAAGCCGCTGAGTTCTGCGATCTCGACGAAGATCTCCTCCTTTGCAGGGTGGATCACGATTGTGCCGGTGTCGAGCTCGATGTGGATGCCTGAGCCGGTCTGTTCCGTCGTTGAAACCACCGTTCCGGGAGCCAGCCGGCGCAGGGCATCGGCGTACCCCAGATCCCGCTCGCGCCAGAGGCTGCCATCCTGGCGGACACCGGGCCACACGTAGCTGTTGAGCGTGACGTGGCCGGGGTTTTGGTCTCCGTCGAACCGGAACTGCACGTAGTCATTGAGGACGAACTCCACCGAGTACAGCCGCAGGTCCACCAGCCGCGACAGCAGCTCGTTCGGAACATACTGTTTCCTGGTTTCACCCATGCAACCTCCCCTATCGAACTGCGGCCCTTGCGAAGGCGGACACCATGCCTGCACGGCACCGCGTTGGAAAAGCCGGAAGGCCTACCGGTACCCGTCCACAATCGCTGCGGCGATCTCCTTGTAAGCCCGCCGCGTTTCAGGCTTCAACACATCAAGGGTCACCAAATCCCCGTCAGCAACCCCACGGTCGTGCGGCACTGCGATAAGTTCGCGGCAGATCCCGGCCAAGTGCTCCTCAATCGCGTCCTTGTCCACACGCGAGGACACTTCATCCTTGTCCGTGATCACCACGATCGCGTTGCGCGCCAGGTCCTCGTACCCGTGGCTGGCCAGCCAGTGCAGGGTGCTCCGGGCGCGCTTGGCGCCGGACACCGCGTAGCCGGCGGCGATCACGAGGTTGTCGGCCGACTGCAGGATCCCGCTCATGGCGTTGTGCGTCACGCCGGTGCCGCAGTCGGTCAGCACCACTGAGTAGTAGCTGGAGATGAGTTTGCGGATGCGGCGGTACTCGTCGGCTGTCAGCGAGTCCGAGACCTCCGGGTCCTGCTCCCCCGCAATCAGGTGCAGCCGGCCCGCGTGGTGCATGTATCGGGCCAAGGAGGTGAGGGAGTCGATGGAGTCGATGTTCTCCAACAGGTCCGAAATGGTCCGCGGTGTTGACTGCTGGTAGATGCCTTCACCCAGCGCGCGTTCCACCAGGTCGCCCGAGTCCGGGTTGGCGTCGATGGCGCAGGGAGCGTCCCCGCGGTATTCGGCAAGGGTCAGGCCAACTCCCACCGTGGTGGAAGTCTTGCCGATGCCGCCTTTGAGGCTCAGGACCGCGGTGTTATAGCTGCCCTGAAGCTGCCGGGAAATGCGGCGGGCCAGTTCGTCCTCCTGGCGCTGCTTGGGCCCGGGGCCCAGGTTCCACGCGCCACCGGTCAGGTTGTACAGCGCGCCGCGGAACCCGCCGACGGGCCGTGGCTTCTGCTCCTTGACGAACAGGCCGGGCGAGCTGATGAAGTCCGGCATGGGTGCATCCGCAATCGTGTCGGCCACGGTGGGCCGGCTGCGGCGGAAGGAGGGCGTTTCGGCAGGAGCGTCCGATGGCGGCACTGCAGCTTCAACAGCCACCTCACCTGAGCTGGAAGCGGCAGAGGGCACAGCGGCAATCGGCGCAGCAGCAGGCCTCGCCGGAGCAGGCGTCGCAGAAGAGGAAGGAGACACCGGAGCAGCAGCAGCCGAAGGTGCGCGCGACGGCTTGGTGGCGTCCGCCGCAGCGGCCGCCTCCGCCCAGGAGCTGCGGCGCGTGACTGGCTTTCCGGCGTCGTTCGGGTTGGAAGGGGGCGTTACGGCGGGCATGGTTCCTGTCCAGGCATCCTGAACTGAGCCGTCGGCACGACGAAGGTCGCGGCGTCGGCGCAGCTGCGGCTGCCCTCCATCTTCTGCTGGGGCGCCTGCAGTCTGATCAGCCGGATCTGGCATGTCTGTCCCCCCGGACGTTTCGGCAAACGGTTCTGCGGCACTGGTTCAATCAGTAAGTCTAGGGGGTCCGGCAGGAGGCCCTGCCCAGCGGCCGTCAGACTAAAGGTGCAGTTCAGTGGTGAATGAGCGCCGCGGAGACCACCGCTGCGGTGAGCACCAAGAGAACAGTAAGGATTCCATAGCCTACCCATTTGGGACGGGCCTTGTGGGGGTTGATATCGACGTACGGCATGGTCAGCGTCGGTTACCTCTGTGGATGGGTTCGGGTGCGGCCTGTACAGGTATCCGGATTGCGCGGCGCTTGAGCCGTAGCACCTGGTACAGAACGGCGAAGGGAATTAGCAGGGTGCCCATCATGGCGCTCAGCGCCAGGGCATAGTCAGTCAAGGCCACAACAATCTCCGTCGGTCATAAGCATCCTTACTGCTTATGACCTAAGCATGTGACAGGACGATTGACAAGTCACGTCAAGAAGCTTGAACCCTAAAGCTTTAGTTATTGGGTTCCTGGATGAATGGAACGAAGCCGCTTTAGCTTGGCTCAGACGCGCGTTCGTGCTGGTCATGCCCTTGCCTGGCCATTCCAGGACCTTGGCTCAGGTCTTGCCTACGGACGTCGAATGTTTCCTCATGTTTGCCGTGGGTGAAGGCTCGGGAATCGATCCCAACCTTTCCTCAATGGGGGGTGTACTACGACGAGCTTAGGCTGCTGCGCCAGTTCTCCTGGAGACGTTTGATGAACCAGCGGGACTGCTCCGGGCCGTAGGGGAGGACAGGGATGGCTTTCGTGGCGTCGTTGGGCGTGTCGCGGATGGACTGTCGCGCCTGCCTGACTGCCGTGCTCATGGTGTTGGCCATGGTTTTGACAAACTGGTCGCTGCATGGCGTCCCATGGCCTGGGATCAGGAACTCGTAGCGGTGCCGCAGCGCTGAGATGTGCCGGAGCACGTCCGCCCACTCTTCCGGGTAGGAGTCTTCGAAGGATGGGTGAGAACCCTGCTCCACCAGGTCGCCCACGAAAAGTGTCGTGGAAGTGCCCACCAGGAGGTCACCATCGGTATGACCGCGGCCCAGGTAAAACAGGGTTGCAGTTCGACCGCCGAGATCTACCAGGACCGGTTGGTCCTTGACGATCGCGTTGGGGACCACGAGCTCGACGTTCTCACCTTCACCGGCAGCCATCTCGGGCTCCAGTGTTCCCACATAGCGCCGCTGAACGTCACCGTGCTTATCGATCTCCGCGGCACAGTTCTGGTGGGCCCAGAATTCGGTGACGCCGGCATCGACGAACACTGCGTTGCCAAAGAAGTGGTCGTAGTGAGCGTGGGTATTGACTACGACGAGGGGCAGGTCAGTCTTTTCGCGCACCGCATCCAGGATCTCGCGTCCTTGGCGGGGACCGCATCCAGTGTCGATGACCATGGCTCGCTCAGAGCCGACGATCATGCCCGTGTTCAGCAGCGATCCTTCTGTGACCAGTACATAGTTGTCTGCGCCGACTTCGAACCAATCCGACATTATTTCTCTATACCTCCGGCAAGCAGCGTTCGTTTGTCTTGGTGAGCGATTCTATCGAGCAACTCTTCGAACTCTGTAAAAGGCAGGAACGCCATGTCGGCTGCCCTTCAGGCAGCTGGGCACATCAGGGGGTAAATCGAAGACACTCTCCAGTCCCCTAAGGAATAAGCCGACAACGACGGACTGACAGATGTTGCCAGGTCAAGGCGGTTTTTCTTCAATCCTTGCTGGCCTTCCGATGCTCCACAAGCCGTCGTGCCTTGAGCGTTGTAGCTTAGCAGGTGGGGAGGGCAGAAACATCGACTGGACCACGCGCCTGTTTGTGCCTAAAACGACCGCCGGCGCGAGAGACAAAAGCAGGATTGCAGTAAACGGAACGCATTATCGATGGGCTTGGATGGGTGAAACGTGAGAAGACCGGCGGAGCGTGGCGAGATTCGCTGCGCCTGCTTTCACGTCGGATTGAAAGTTTCCACCTCCAAAACCTAGGTACGCCAGGACGCCGAGAACGATCAACGCGACGGGCACGTTGTCTACAAGCGGGTAGGCGGCAATCTGAACACCAAAAGCCGTGGTGGCTGCGGCTACCTCAGGCAAGCCACGCCGTATCCCTGTCAACACTAGTCCAGCAATCAGCAGTGCGAAGACCGCCACACCGAATCCGCCCAAGCTCACAAGAACGCCCGCATAGGAATTCTCGAAGGGCAGGGTCATTCCTGCCATAGTGGCACGACTTTGAGAAGCTCCAGCGCCTGCGCCTATGAAATTCCCCTCGCCAGAAATCCGGATGGCGGCATCAAGGAGCACTGCGCGAAGAACGGACGAACTGTCACCTTCCGCAGATTGCGAGCGAGCTGCAATTAGTGGTGAATTCATCACGACCAGACCAGCGCAAACAGCAGCCGCCGTCCAAACGGTCTTTCGCCCAAAGGACATCGCCTTGGTAACCGCAACTGCAACGACGCCGACCACAAGGCCGACTGCCAACGCTGTAACAGCACTGCGTGACACTGTGAAGACCGAGCCGGCGGTGCAAGCCGCTCCTGCGTAAAGCGATAGCCGAGACTTAGTACGCGCTGAGTTCATAATCGCGTATGCCGCTGTCGTCGCGAAGAACGTGGCATTCATTAAAGGGTGCCCAAGAGTAGTTGTCGCGCGCGACTCACTCCAGACCTGGTTGAATCCAATAGCCCCCGACTCTGTATTGGAGTAGAGAGACCCGAGAAAAGAGGTCGAGGTCAAGCCCTCAGCGACAGCCATTGCCGATAAAAACAGACCTATCCAAAGCCACGATTTACTTAATGCCGCGACAGTAGAGGTTTCGGCTCTCCTCGCCATCAAGGCAGGGCCGAGAAACACACACGCCACGGTCCCGGTCCACGCGATGGACCGGGATGAATCAATGCTCCATATGAACGAAAGCACCGCCCAACCCAAAAGCAATATGGCAAGGAATAGCCACGACTTCGGGATGACGCCTCCAGTTGCCGTCCGTCTGGACCGGATGAACCAAACTACTAGGAAGAACAAAGCCGGAGAGAGGTACCTCCCAATGAAGGGGTTGACTTGCGGCATGTAAGTTATCGGCAACAGAAGGAACGTGGCAAACGCTAAGCCAGGCAAAAATCGGACGGGCACGATAGCGGCGACAATGACGCCAATCGATGCGCCTAAACCAATCACACCAACCCACGCCTGCTCGGAGAGCAATATTGCCAAGGATGCAACAACCACCAGCATGACGGCACACGCCATAAGCGCGCCCCCGAATAGAGTATTCCTAACTCCAGGAGTGCGCGGCTCTCTAATGCTTTGCGGAACGTCCATGGATCCCCCAGACAGTAGTCAATCTCCGAAACAGTAACTTGCGCGCTATCGGGTCGCCCACGAATGCTCGTCGGTAAATGTCGAGCGCCGGTCGTCCATCACCGGAGCGATCAGGGAATGCCCGGGCTTTTACGCTGTGTAAGCGGTCGGTAGCGGCGCCGAGCCTAGCGGTGGTCCGACTCCGCGACCGCTGATGACGGAAAGGGCCGCGCCTCTCTTTTCCTACTGTCTACTCCATACATTAGGGAGGTAGTCGAAGAGGGTTCTTCGAAGCCCGGGTTGGATCGCCTTGAGCCAAACCTCTTCTTTTCCGGCTGTTGAATGTCACTTCTCGAGTAGTACGTGTAGGTGTACGCATCAGTGCCCTTACTCGGAAGGCGGTTCAGCACAAGGCCCAACAGCGACGCTTCAACGAGGTCAAGAGCAGCCAGCGATTTTTGAAGATCCTGTATCTTCAGCTTTTCGGCCCCGACCACTAGAACGACTCCCCCGACATGCTGGGACAAGACAGCCGCGTCGGTGACTGGCAGGAGTGGCGGTGCGTCGATTATGACAATATCGAAGCTCCTCTCCAGATCCTCGATCATCTGCCTCATTTGGTATGAACCTAGTAGTTCGCTCGGGTTAGGTGGAACTGGACCTGAAGTTAGTACTGCGAGCCGGTCCTCGCCCCACGGCTGCAGGACGTCGTCAAGGTCGGCGGTGCCCACCAAAGCCGACGTCAAGCCCACATTGCGGTCTAAGCCTAAGTATTCATTCACCATGGGCCGCCGCAAATCCGCGTCCACAAGGCACACCGACTGCCCAGATTGAGCGAGAGCAATTGCCAAGTTGGTTGCAGTCGTACTTTTTCCCTCACCAGGCAATGATGAAGTTATCAACACGGTCTTTGCATTGCCCGATACGTTTGCGAACTGAAGATTGGTGCGCAACTGTCGGAAGGACTCTGCGCGTGGGCTCTGGGGGCCGGCCTGTGTCAGCAAGGGCTTGCTGACCGCACTTCCATCAAAGGCGATACCACCAAGTAGAGGCGCCAAGGTGACTTTGCGTAAATCTGATTCTCCGCGTACCCGATTGTCCAAGGTACTTCTTAGCAGTGCTGCTGCCACACCCATTACCAGACCTGCCAAGAGACCAATTAGGAGATTCATCTTGGTGTTCGGAGCCGAAGGCGCAACTGGGGCCTGAGCCGGTGTGACCACGGACAAATTTACAGGCGAGGAGCCACCATTCTTGGGCTTCTCCAAGGAATCAATAGCATTGATCAGACTTCCTGCAACAGCCTGGGCAATAGCCGCTGCTTGGACTGGCGATGGATCGTCAACCGAAATATTGATTAGAACGGTATTCGCGTCGGTGGTCGCGGTCACCTTGGAGGCTAGCTCATCAGCGGAAAGCCCGAGGCCGAGGGCGTTTATGGCCGGCTGGAGAACTATGGGAGTGCGGACCGTTTTCACGTAGGACTGGACACGAGATTGACTAAAGGTGTTGCCCTGTTGAAGTTCCTGGACTGAGCCGGAACTTTGTATGGAAACAAAGAGTTGCGTAGTAGAAGTGTATGTAGGCTTGACAAAAGCCGAGGCGGCACCACCAAGCAGAAGTCCAGCCAGCGTCGTCGCCACTACTAGGACCCAACTTCGGCGAAGAATGCCCAAGTAGTCGCTCAGTTCCAAGTTATGGCCCCCAGATATCAGATCGAGCGGTACGCACAGCGTTTCTCCGCTACCCAGTAGTTTCGGACTCTCAGTGTAGTGCGTGGTCCGGCTGAGAACCGACCCGGACCGTCTATGATGCTTGCCGTATGACATAGAACTTGGCTACGGTCGCGACCGTGCATAGCAAATAAGGCGAAAGCAGCATCCCTAAAGTCACATCTGCCATGTGCCATGATGGAACGTTCGTCTCAGGGATCAAAACTTCATTCGTCCCAGCCGAGCGATGGAAGCAAGTAGGACTAATCTACCTTAACCACTCAACGTCCACGGGGGGGAGCTCAATGCGTAGCCACAGTCGCCCGAGGATCATCTTCACTAAGGGCGCGAATTCTGCGGGCGGGGACGCCCGCATACAGAGAATTTGGTTCGCAATCCCTTGGGACCACCGCTCCGGCAGCGATAACGCATCCGGCGCCAATCGTAACGCCTGGCAAGATCACGGCCCTAGCCCCTATCCAAGTGCCCGCCCCAATCCGAACGGGCAGCGCGGAAGGCACGCCAGCACGCTCATAACTCGGGCCGATCGCATGAGTTGAAGTTCCTATATAAACTTCTGGACCGATCGAAACTGAACGTTCAATGTGGACCGGACCGCGATTTTCAAAGGTAATACCGGAGTTAAGCAACACATCCCTCGCAATGCGAACCCGTCCGCGATTAAGAAATCTTATATGCGGATAGATAACGGCGCGATCCGTATTAATCCCCATTAAGTTGTAAATCAGCACCCTCCCACCTTTCGGCAGAATAGGGGATCCGCCTATAACGTTGATAAGAAGGTGACGAAGAGCATAGAGTAAATCGCCTGGGAGGCAGCGAACGTAACGGGGTACTCTAGGTTGCATTTGTAAGCTCTCTCGATTGCATTCTAATCTGGACCAAGCCGAGCAGCGTACGTTACGTCTCACGCGCTGCCCCCGCCGTACCGCTACCACCTCCAAACCTAGTGAAGTGCTAACCCAGGAGC
This sequence comes from Arthrobacter sp. SLBN-83, assembly GCF_006715285.1. Classification (NCBI taxonomy): domain Bacteria; kingdom Bacillati; phylum Actinomycetota; class Actinomycetes; order Micrococcales; family Micrococcaceae; genus Arthrobacter; species Arthrobacter sp. SLBN-83. The sequence continues at coordinate 2,333,622 of NZ_VFMX01000001.1, read as the reverse complement.
CAATGTGAGCTGGAAAACGATCGTGTCTCAGGACTTGGTGTCAATGGGCTTGCCTCCCAAGTGGCGGTGGCGATACCACATTACCCAACGTATCGCCGTGTTCATCCGTTTGTTGCGTATTTGCGAACACTACCGCTCAAAAACTGGGCTAGGCCGTCTAATCTATTTTGTGTACAGGTTCCGCTTCGAGAGAGTTTCTGAAGCGCTGGGATTCGACATTCCACTGGGCACATTTGCTCCTGGCCTGTCCATCGCGCACAGGGGCCCGATCATAGTAAACGGCAATGCACGCGTGGGCCGAAACTGCAGGATACACCCGGGAGTCACTATAGGAGCCGTACGAGGGCAGTGCCCTACTATCGGCGATGATGTATTCATAGGGCCAAACGTTGGCATATATGGCCCGATCAACGTTGGCAACGGTGCTGTCCTCGGCCCCAGTTCACTGATTAACTTCAATGTCGCAGAGGGACAAACCACCTTCGGCCCGCGAGCAGTGATCAAGAGCACGCCCTCGACAGCTAAACGATAGACTACGACCAGCGACGCAAATCTGTACACCTTCCTCAACCTTGTCTCGGAGGTTCTGGCAACGGTCAGCCGTCGACGTAGTAGTAGATTGCCGGCATTTCAAACTGAGAAGCTGCGAGCGTGTAAGCGAATTGTTTGGTTCGTTTCCTCAATGGCAGCCATTTGGGTAAAACACCTCTTCAATGGAGACCGAAAACCAGACTGAAAAACAAGTGACGTGACAAAGTAACGAATCAAAGCCCGCGCGACCACTCAGGAAATTGGGGAGTTTACTCCCGTACGTTCTGGAGGGAGGCATTCACTTGCCCCCCCATTAGAGTGATAACCGCGCTGCGATACGAAGAAACTTCCCCTAATCCCACGTACCAATTTCCCGGGTGACCGAAGGCCTCATAAAAGCTGCTGGATCAACAATCAGGACTACACCTTATCCCCCACATTCGCTGACCTTCAAAATTCTATTTCGGCAGGAAGCTGCTACCAGCCGAATCCGGGTGCGAGAGTTGTTGTGTCTGCCTCGAATCCGCTCCCATCATCAAACCTCTCAAAGATCCGATGGTCCGGCATGTCAACGCCAGGAATCGCTCTGCAAGTCTGCGCAGGGCTAATCGGTAGCCCGGTCGTTGAGCGCACGGAGCCGCTATTTTTTCAAATGGGCCTCGTTGCGGCGTATCTGCTGACACCTCACTTGTCTTCGTCCCTACCCGAACTGCAACTTTCCGTCACCGGGGCGATAGTAGGGCAAGACCCGGCCAGCGTAAACCCGTAAACCCGTAAACCAAGGTAAAGAAAGCGTCGTCAGGCCCCCAAGAACTGGGCCTACATCTCCCCATTGTGTGGGGAAAGTACAGACCGTGGACGAGGTCGGGCCCCGTCACCCAACGGCAAGAATCTCCGCTGCAGCGAGCCTAGGAGAAGTACAAGTGCTATTAGTGCGTAGCAGACTTTCCCGGCGCAAGTAGTTCTCCGTTATTTCCAAGTAGCTTTGCACAATTAACAGCAGAATACGGGTACTCCATACTCGGGCATCGCCTTTATTGACTTACCTAACATCCAGTACGACCACACAGTTGGATGATCAGGAGTAGCGATGTTTCGAGCATCAACAAAGGCAGCGAAGAACCAGGGCGAGGCGCAGCCTGTGCCAGTAGGACGTCGGAACCTCCTTCGCGTCAGCGCTTTAACGGCACTGGGAGCAGGAGCGTCTCTGGGAAGTGTTCTTGATGCAACTCCGAGCGAGGCTGCCGTAGCAACTGAAGTCGCTACCACAACAGACTATGTACCGGTAAGCGCCCAAGACGCGGCATTACCGCCAGTGCCTGCAAGGGTACCGACTAGCCTCATTCAAGGCACGCAGCCGGGGCATTTGTGGACAGCTGGTACTTCTATAGGCGGCACAACGAATTTGAATGACTCAACGGAGTTTATGGTCGGCACTCAGTCGGCCGGCCGGGTATCCGATGGAGCCAGCGGCATGTCACGACTTCAGGTTCTGGGTGGACGTGCAGTCGATTTTTCTGACAAACATGTGAGCTTAATGTTTCGGCTAGAGAACATCGCCAGTGTCAAATGGCTTACCGTGTATGCCTCGAGCGGAAACATCTCGAGCACCCATTACAAATGGGACCTTAAACCCCCGGCGGGAGTGGGATGGTGCCTGGCGGACGGTAGATGGACAACCTTGACTTTGAACTTTTCGGACGCGGTAAGAGTAGGCGAGCCGAATCTTCAGGCTATAACTGACTGGCAAATTATGGCTGTAGACGATAGCACCGGCGTTTCAGTGCGGCTAAATATAGGAAAAGTCGACTCCGTCCCTCGAACGAACCGCTGGCCCAATGGCGTTTGGACTCTTTCCATGGATGACTCCTTCGCATCACAAATGGGGATCATACGGTACGCGAGCCAGTATGGCATACGCGGAACTATCTACAACATCGCTGAAATGGTGGATAGGGACGGCTGTCTATCGACGGCGCAGTTACGTACTGCTCAAGACGACCTTGGTTGGGAGGTAGCCGGTCATGCAATGACCCTTGCCGCACACGACAGCACTTTTGCTGCCTTAACGCCCGTACAACTGGATTCAGAGCTATCAGCTCTGAAGCTATGGTTGCGAACTCGTGGCTTCATTGCGGCCAACCACCTTGCTTACCCAAAGGGAATCTTCAATGGTCCCGTCTTGGACGCGGTGAAGAAGCATTTCCCAGGTTCGGCTCGCGGGACTTTTTCTAATACGACCGAAACCGCACCGCCACCGGATCGGCATATCCTCAGAGCACGTGCCCTGGGACAGAGCAGGACGTTGGAGCAAGCAAAAGCTGATATTGACCGAGCATATTCTTCGAAAGCTTGGATACATAACTATGGACATCAGTTCAACGCAACGGCCGGAAATATAGCTTGGTCGATTGCAGACACCAGGGCATTGATTGATTATGCCGTAACGAAGGGTATCGGAATCGCAACTGTGGGAGAAGTCCTCTCAGGTCAGTACCTCTAGCTGAACCGGATGAGAAAGGCGGCCTCGCGCCGCAGCCTGGAACCCCATCGTAATTCCGACTGAATCAACTCGCCTTCCTCCAAGCACAATCGAAGGTCCGGCCGCTTCCCCTGCAAGCCCCGTCAGGGCTCACAGGGGAAGCGGCCCTCTTAGTTTGCTAATTTATCCAGTTCAGCTCCGCCTGCCCCGGCGTGACCTTCCTTCGGCACTTCTGATCCAAGAGTTGGCTTCAGGTAGCGCCACATGACTCCGACGTAAATTGCAGCCGTCACCGAACGGATAATAGCGGCGGCCACAGGTATTCCGATGGCCCCGAAGAGAGTGAAGAAAAGCATGTCGGACAAGATAGTCGTTACTGTCACCACCGATGAAAAGACAAGAAGAACCTTCTGTCGATCAGCAACAATTAGAAGCCGAGAGCAGGCCATGGAGACCAACGTCCCGGGCAGTGACAACAGAAGAATTTGCGCCCACCCCAGCCCCTCCCGCCACGCGAGAGGAACAATTGATAGTGTGCTTACAAGAAAGAGACCAGCAATCGCAAGTACACCCGCCCCGGCAGAAGCGGCGACGAGGACAATCAGGTCACGGCGCAAAGCGGCTGTAGCTTGAAGTACGGACACCTCCCGCAATCCTACCCAGGCCTTCATACGGCCTATCAGATGGCTCAAATTTAGAAACTGAACTCCTGCAAAGAAGACTTTATCCGCGAGTTCGTAAGAAGTAATGCTGCCCACGGGAGCGCCCGACAAGAAGAGGCGATCGGCAATCGGGGCAGCCTGCATAGTGGCCGTAGATAGGGACTGCTGGGACAGTCCCCTGCTATCCAGCATGAGGGGACTCCCACCCCCACGAACGTCAGGCCGTGGCACTGCCACTGCAACTAGTATTAATCGTGTGCACTCTCCCGCGACCATGACGGAGGCAAGTGACCACAAAGGAGCCCCTGGAACTAGCAAAACGAACACAAGTGGAAACAGGCTTCTCATCGCTTGGAGCATGATAGCGATCTCATGCCGGCCTTGGGCGATAAGCTGTCCCGAGCGAGTGCTGGCTTCACCGCCGATAATCGGCACAAGTAAGGCTATCGCCGCGATTCCCGCAAACTGGTAGGCCGTTTCCTGTGTCGCTCGCGCTGCATATAGGCCCACCAGGACGGGACCACAGAGACCAATTGAGAGTAAAGTAAATTTGCGAACTTTTTGTCGATATCTCTTGATTTGCGTCCGGTAAATCGTTCCTCCTGTAGAAGTGATTCGACCTATTTGAACAACCGAATGCATTTCTACCGTGTTGCCAAATACATTTGACAGGACCAAAGCAACAGAGACCGCGAGAAAAAAGGGATCGCTTTTTGCTTGCCCGATAACAGCAGAGGTAATGAAGGGAAAAGCGAAACCGGGCAGCATCGAAACAATTGCTACCGCTGACCCTCTAAGCGTGCGAACAACTTTTTTCACCATTCAGGCCAACATGAGACGAGCGAGGATTGACGACAAAACTCCTCCGCTTCGCTCTGTAGTGAAGCGCTGAAGCCATTTGGATATTAGGACAAGGTCGAGGCTACAGTTGGAGGACTCCAATATGCCCTTGACGTAGTCGGATATCTCGTCGCCTTCGACAAGCACCCCAGTGACACCGGGGATGATGGCATCTGCAACACCCAAGGCTCGCGACGATACAACTACTGGCAGTTGAGCAGCCGTAGCGTCCAAAATTACATTGCCGAAGCCCTCTAACATCGATGGCAAAAGAACGACGGTGTATCCCTTGGCCAAGGAAGGCCACGCTGGGGTCCAAGGGGCGAATGATGCATCGACGCCCGATGCCAGTGCTCTCTCTCGTGTGGATTCTTCAGCTGGCCCCTCACCGATGAAAACTAGGCAAGGGGTCGTTCCCGTTTGTTTGCCGATTTCAACTGCAACTTCTACAGCCAGATCGGGCCGTTTCTGGTCGACGATCCGACCAGGCACCAGGAGCGTTAGAGGTCCGTGAAAATTAGAGGGTCGTGGCTTAACGGCCACAGGCTTTGGAAACACAGGGTTGGGGACGACCCAAAGCTTTTCGCGTCTGATCCCGTACCGCGCAACAGCTTCCGCTGCAACTGCATGTGAACTAGCTATTAGGCCGTCGGCAAAACGGTAGACCACCTTTGCCAAAGTGGTTTGCAATAAAAAGCCGCGTCCGCGGCTCACACCATATGCTGATTCGATGGTGTGACTGCTTATAAGCACCCTCGGCCGTTTGCTGCCGAGCGTGAAGACTGCGGCCAAGGAAAGAAGGTTCCAGAACGGCATCAGGCCAATGACAACATCTGTTTCTTCTGAAAGGAGAAACCGTCTAAGGGCCCATATGCGGCTAAAGATCGTCTTGCCCTCTAGTGCTACTGCCCGCGTGTAGTCGGGTGCGTCAACAGTGCTGTCGGGATCGGTTAAGCAAAAGACCACATCCATGTTTCTCGACGAGAGGTATCTTCCCCACTCAACGGCGACATACTCAGCACCTCCGCCGGACAGCTTTGGCACAACAATCCCAATTTTCATCGCTCTTCACCTCCCAGGTTCAATATGGCCTGCATTCAGCATCCATTCGGGCATCGGCGACCGATGATCAACATCGCGAATTTTCTTCGCGGGCGCTCCTGCAACAAGCACACCGGCCGGTACGTCAGCCGAGACAACAGAGTTAGCGCCGATAACGGCACCATCCCCAATCGTTATCCCTCCGAACAGAACAGCCCCTGGGCCGATGTAAACGTAGTTTCCGATGTACGGCGCCCTGCCCTCCGCTTCGCCTATATTCACACCGGAGTGGATGCGGCAGTTCTCCCCGACCCGCGCCTTGTCATTGACTACGAGGTTACCGATATGGGCGATGGACAGGCCTCTCCCGAAGGTTCCGGGAGGCACTGATAGACCGTAAAGATGGCCTACTTGAGCTAGCCTAATGCGTGCCACCGCCCATAACGACTTACGAACAGGGTCGGTAAATAGAGAAAGATATTCTACGACACGGAGCAGCCTTTGATAGTGCAGCTCAGGATGCTGAAAGCGCAACCATGGGTACCATTTCCGCAGATTGTGCGCTTGTAGATCACTAATCAGAAATGCGCGGAAATCGCTTAGGTTTCTTATCGCTTGGCTCGCATTTCTAGCCAAAATTACGTCGTCCCCAAGCTAGATGATGCCTCAATCCCTCTTCCAGGCTTATGCGAGGCGTCCACCCTAAGGCCTCGGCGATGCGTGAAGTATCTCCCGATGTCCTACGTACATCGCCGGCCACGGCGTCAACATATTCCACATTTAGCTCATTACCCGACAGTTCCGTCAGGAGCCGAAGAACCTCGTTCATAGAGACGTTGCTACCGCCTGCTACGTTGTATACCACTCCGGCCGGTGTTTCGGCAGTAGCCGCCCTTACGTTAGCCTCCACTACATCATCAACGAAAGTAAAATCTCGGATCTGCTCTCCGTCGCCGTAAATCTGAATTGGACTTCCTGTTATCGCCGCCTTCACAAACCTTGTAAAAGCCATATCCGGCCTCTGCCCCGGGCCATAAACTGTGAAGTATCGCAGCGAGACCGTCGGTACTCCGAAGTTCTTCGCATACAGAGTGCACAGGTGCTCAGCAGCGAGTTTGGACACTCCGTAGGGACTTAGCGGCTGCGGCCGGTCTGTTTCAGTAGTGGGATAAGCTTCAGCGTCGCCATAAACTGAAGACGATGAAGCATAGATAAACTTCTTAAGTCCATGAATACTGCGCGCCCACTCTAGAAGCCGCTGCGTCGCCCCAACGTTTGCATCCGTATAGATGGCGAATTCGCTACCCCATGATCTCCGAACCCCAGGCTGTCCGGCTTGATGGAAAATGTAGTCCACCACGCCAACAGCCTCATCAAAATTTATAGTATTTAGGTCTTCTTCGATGAAAGAAAAATGGGGCGAAGAGATGAGCTCTTTGAGGTGCGTTTGCTTAATGGCAACATCGTAGTAGTCCGATAAGCTATCGACCCCAATAACAGAGTGCCCTTCGGCGATTAGACGGCGTGAGATTGCACTTCCGATAAATCCCGCCGCGCCAGTAACTAGAGCCTTCAACGATTCCTCTTCCTGATTGTGTTGTAACCTATACGGCCGATAGCTGACCCTTTAACAAGGTATCTGTAGGCGAGGCGCCGCGGCTCCTGCAGCAGGCGCCATACCCATTCAAGGCCCATTTTTTGTAATGTGACCGGAGCGCGAACCTTTAGACCGCTCGCAAAATCGACGGCAGCCCCCGCGCCGATGTAGACCGCTGGCGGTAGCAGCGCTTGGTACTCCATGAAGAGCTTTTCCTGCTTCGGCGAGCCAAGGCAAACAAAAACAATATCGGGAGAGAAGTCTGAAAGCAGAGACAGTTCTTCTTCTAGACCGTCAAGTCCGTTGCTGTACGGCAACTTCATACCAAGGAGGTCGGCTTCCTGATGTTGCCGCACCAAGTTCCGCACGGCAAGATCGTTGGCCTTGTCACCTCCGCCCAAAATGACGATCTTCCAGCCTCTCTCACGAGATGCACTAACGCATTTTGTTAGCAGGTCAGCTCCGGTCTGTCGATGAACCGTCGGAGCACCTGCCCATTTCGCCATCCAGACAAGGGGCATGCCATCAAGGGTCCTCAATGACGCTGCTTCGTATGCAGCAAAAAGCCCTTCACTTCGGCCAAGATCCACTAGCTGATCGACGTTGACAGTCACTACCAGAGAGCGCTGGTTAGCGGAAACGAGTTCATCCAAAGCATCTAGTAGCTCGCTATCATCACCAGTAAACACAGGAAAACTTCCGACAAGAAGGCTCTCTCCAGCAGCCGACGTAACCGCCAATTCTGACTGTTGTAGAACTGGCATCAGCCCACGACCTCTGGTGCCATAACATTGCGGACGACTGCGGGTGCCGCGAGATGTTCAACAGTCCTTCGAGCGTCAGTCGGGGCCAGGTGAACAGCCTTGACTAAGGCGGCAGCTATGGTCGCCGGATTTCTATTCGTAACGAAACCGTTTACGCCGTTCTTCACAATGCGTCCTGTGTCAGACCCCTCGGTCACAACAGCCGGCAAACCGGAGGCTAGGGCTTCCACTAAAACCCTCGGGTAACCCTCATACCCCGGGTGAGAAGTCATAAGAAATACTTGGCACCTGCTCATGGTGTGAGCGACCTGCGCCGGCTCGACGCGACCGAATAGATGGATGCGGCTGCGAATATCGTCGGGAAGCTCAGCAAGTTTTGACTTAAGAACATCAAAAAGCGTGCCAGAACCCAGCATCTTCAAAGACCAGTTCCCGGTCGGGTATTGCTCATGGAGTTCTTGAACGACGGCCAAGGCCAACGCGGGGTCCTTCGGGGTCTCCAACCTACCCACCCAGCAGATACTCTCGTCCTCGCGGTTACCATCAGCGTCGATCAGAGCAGGGTCCCACCATGTGGGAGAGAATCGCGCTGCTCTGTTCCACTCCCTAACTGTTGATGAATACTCCTCATTGAATATGAGGACATCCTCCGCTCGCTTGACGACAACCTTTTCCAGGTTCTCATGCAGCCTTTTTGCAAAACGCCAAAATGAGTCGGATGTTTTTCCGGTTAAGCCGCCTTGCTGGGTGTGAATCATGTAGACCAAACGTCGGCGCCGAGCCATAAGCGCAAGCAATGCAAGATCCATTCTGTGAGCCTGCACCATCGGCGAACTTGGTAAACGCCTTACGTATCTGGCAACGCCGGCAGCCAATTTCAATGAATGGGGAATCCACCTCCTCTGATCCCCTGGATCGATTTTTGCTACCGGGAGGAACCACACAACGCGTCCCTCATACGAGAAGGTCTCCCAAACACCCAATCTCCTCGTAGCCGGCCCCTCGCCCGTGTCCACACCGACAAAGGCGAGACTCATGTCAGCGGGGCAGTACCTGGCGAGTCCCCTAAGGCAGGTGTCGATCCCCCCAGGAGACGGCCTGGCTAGGTCGATCTGATGAATAATCAAACGATCCACGCTTGAAGGAATAGTGCTCACTGATGCCCCCTATTAATGACCCAACTGATGCGAGGATCAGCGCTCGACCAGAATCCGCGAAGGGACAACAGACCGCAATTTGACAAGCGGATTGCGGCCGAAGTAATGAGACAAACAGTACATGTGAGCCCCCAGTCACGGAATCGTGGGGTGATAACAGATCCCTCGACGTTCCACACGAATAATATCAACTGGGCACCAGCGATATGACCGCTTCCCAGATGGTGCGCACACGTCGGCTCACCGAGTCCGGTGCCGTCAAGCCGTGTTACATGCGGAAACCAAAACTCACAAGCCTTGTCGTTAGCGCTGTTTGTGCTGTGAGAACATAGTCACGGCTTGGCTCCGCCGTTCGCACTCGCTGACAGAAGCGCTGGCCTTGCTGCTTATTGGCACCGCACTAACTTTGGGGAACTTACTTGGGAGCCGGTTCGGATTGGCGTTTGACTCTGTCTCGACGCCTGCGTCTGATCGACGCGTTAGTCATCACTTGGGCAATGACAGGGGCATACGTTGTCAGATTCGGGAACGACCCGAACGCGACAGTGGAGGGTTACGACGCGAACTACGTTTGGCTTTCCGCGGTGCTGGCCATCCTGTGGTGGGTGATGCTCGGAGCGTGGAGCAGTCGGAAGAACCGCATATTAGGTTCTGGCGCGGACGAATATAAACGGGTTGCAGCAGCTTCTCTGTGGCTGTTCGGTTGCGTAGCAATATTGTCCTACGTCTTACGGGTGGAGACTGCGCGCGGCTACGTCGGAATCGCGTTCCCGGCCGGCCTCCTGGGGCTGCTCTTTTCTCGTTGGCTACTTAGGCAGCATCTGCATGTGGACCGCGCTAGGGGACGTAGCACGTCCAGACTCCTACTGATCGGGGGACCAAGTGCGGTAGCTCATCTTGCTTCGTCTTTGGAAGCTTCACGTCACACCGGCTACCAGGCTGTGGCCTCTTATTCCCCGGGTTCGGACAACGCCGGCCCCATTGAGCCAGAGTCTGGTCTGCCTGTGTTGGGCACGGCCGTAGATACGCCCTCGATCCTAAAGGCTATAGAAGCGTGCTCCGCGGATGCAGTGGCCATCTCTGCAGGCGTGCAACTCCACCCACAGACGCTCCGCCACCTCGGGTGGGAGCTTGCGGCCCGGAATGTCGGCATGATTATGGCACCTGCACTTACTGATATCGCGGGGCCACGCATACACACGCAACAGGTGGCTGGCCTTCCTCTTATTCATGTCACGACGCCTACGCTAGAGGGAGGACAACTCGTTGCCAAAAGAATGCTCGATGTACTCGTGTCAGTGGCCCTAATCCTGCTCACGTCTCCGATCATGATAATAATTGCTGCACTTATCAAGATCGATGACAGAGGGCCTGTGATTTTCCGTCAGGAAAGAGTGGGAATGGCAGGTGTTACCTTCCGAATGTTCAAGTTTCGTTCTATGGTCACCGACGCCGAAGAGAGACTTGCAGGGCTGACCAGTCAGAATGAAGGCAGTGGTGTACTTTTCAAGCTAAAAAGTGATCCGCGGGTTACCAAGATCGGATCGGTTCTGCGGCGGTACAGCTTGGACGAACTTCCCCAACTCTTCAATATCCTCATGGGATCGATGAGTTTGGTCGGACCACGCCCGCCATTGCCCTCAGAGGTGGCGGCTTACGAGCATGACGTTCGTCGCCGACTGTTGGTCAAGCCAGGGCTCACGGGACTATGGCAAGTGAGCGGTAGATCAAATTTGTCCTGGCAGGATGCAGTCCGCTTGGACCTTTATTACGTAGAGAACTGGTCGTTGGCGGGTGACCTGATCATCCTGTTGAAAACAGTGAAAGCTGTTTTTACAAGTTCTGGTGCTTATTAGAACTGCGATTTATATAAATTCCCAATGGGGGAAGGAACAATCATGCGTATTTCAGTTGTCGGCTGCGGTTACTTGGGGGCCGTCCATGCCGCCTGCATGGCAAAGCTCGGACATGACGTCATCGGGATCGATGTAGATGAGCGTAAGGTGCAGGCGCTTGCTGCGGCTGCAGCACCCTTCTTCGAACCGGGCCTGGAAGAACTGCTGCGGGAAGTTCAGGCTACTGGTCGCCTTTCTTTCACTAGTGACATTTCTGCCGCCTCAACTAGCGATGTCCATTTTGTTTGTGTAGGAACGCCACAGAAAAAGGGCGAAAACGCTGCTGACATGAAGTATGTGGACGAAGCCGTCAACGCTTTGCTCCCCTACCTCAGGGAGGGCGCTGTCGTAGTAGGAAAGTCGACTGTTCCTGTCGGAACTGCCGCCAGACTGTCTGTGTTGGTTGAAAGGCAGGAGCCTGCCGCCCACCTGATGTGGAATCCCGAGTTCCTTCGGGAAGGTCACGCAGTCTCAGACACGCTTTCGCCTGACAGATTCGTTTACGGCGTCGAGAATGGCTCAGAGGAGCATGCAGCAGTCAGGGTGCTGGACGAGGTTTACGCTCTTCCGCTGGAGGCCGGAACACCTCGGCTCGTTACCGACCTTCCGACAGCAGAACTCGTGAAAACAGCGGCTAACTCTTTTCTTGCCACAAAAATTTCATTTATTAATGCGATGGCCGAGCTTTGCGATGCAGCGGGAGCCGACGTGACCGTTCTGGCAGACGCTATAGGCCTCGATGACAGAATCGGCCGGAAATTCCTCAATGCAGGCATCGGCTTCGGCGGCGGTTGCCTCCCGAAGGATATCCGCGCTTTTATGGCACGCGCCGGTGAACTCGGTGCTGACCAGGCACTAACCTTCCTCCGAGAGGTCGATGCCATCAATATGCGGCGAAGGACACGGGTCGTCGAACTGACGAGAGAACTGTGCGGAGGCTCACTTTTAGGACAAAGGATCACTGTACTGGGAGCAGCGTTCAAGCCTGAAAGCGATGATGTGCGAGATTCCCCAGCGCTAAGCATCGCCGCGCAATTGCAGCTTCAGGGTGCGGTAGTGACGGTGACGGACCCGGAGGCACTTCAGAACGCCGCCCGACGATTCCCCGAGCTGCATTACGAGGAATCGACTGAACTCGCCCTGCAACGAGCCGATGCTCTTTTGCTGTTGACCGAATGGCAAGAGTACCGAGAATTGGATCCTTACGAAGCCGCAAACATAGTGTCGGCCACCAGAATCTTGGACGGCAGGAATATCTTGGATGCCACTAAATGGCGTGCGGCCGGCTGGACCTACCGCGGGCTAGGCCGTCCCTAACCATGAATGCTTCCCCTTCCAAAGACGAGATGCAGAGCTCCGCTCGATCTAGCCACATGACTCGGCGGACCCACCAAAAAAAGTCCCGAAAGTTTCTTCGGCTCGGACTTCCAATTTTTGCTCTAGTTGTACTTATCAGCGTTGCGACGGCTTGGATTGGGTTCAGGGCGTCCGTAATCAAGCGTGAGCTGGAAGCGTCTGCTGACCTAATCCCTCAGCTAAGACGAGAAATTCTGAATTCAGATGCTGCCGCCGCCACGAGCACCATTAGCATATTGAGACAACATACCTCTGCTGCTCGGTCAGAGTCAGAGGACCCTCTTTGGACTCTTACGTCCGGACTACCCTGGGCCGGCCCAAACCTTAGTGCAATTTCCGAAGTAGCAAGGTCCGCTGACGACGTCGTTGGTCTTGCTCTGAGCCCCTTGATCGGCATTTACGACTCGCTTGACTGGAATGCGCTCGTGCCTACCAGTTCGGGCAGCGATTTGGGTCCCCTAAAAGCCGCTTCCCCAAGTGTTACCTCAGCTGCCTATAGCGTCCGGACTTCCGCCGAGCGGCTACAGGAGATTGATACGTCACGCCTTCTACCGCAGGTGGCAGCCCCTCTGCGTCAGGCAACCGAGGAACTTAGTCAAGCGACGGATGCACTTGATTCAGCAGCCGATGCAGCCAGCATCGCCCCCAGCATGTTGGGCGCAGACGGCCCTAAGAGCTACCTACTCGTGATTCAAAACAACGCGGAAGCCAGGGCGTTAGGGGGTATTCCTGGAGCGCTCGCTGTCTTGACGTTTGATCACGGGAAGCTCGCCTTGGGTGCGCAGAGCAGCGCGGGCGACGTCGGGGTGATGACACCAACGCTGCCTATTGATCCTCAACAGCAGCAGATTTACTCAACGCGGCTTGGAAAATATATGCAGGATGTGAACTTGACTCCTGACTTTCCTACTGCTGCCGCAACCGCCCGACTCATGTGGGAGAGGAAGACCGGCCAGCGTGTTGATGGAGTCATTTCTATCGACCCAATCGTTTTGAGCTACATCCTGCAAGCGACGGGGCCCGTGCAGATTAAGGGCCCTCAGTTGGCGGCAGTTCAAGGCGCCGGATTGCCAACCGAATTGAATGGCAGCAATGTAGTTAGGACCTTGCTCTCTGACGTCTATGGAAAAATTCACGATCCAAAGCTGCAGGATATCTATTTCGCAAGCGTAGCCAAAGAAATCTTCTCCGTACTTTCCTCCGGAAAGGCAGAGGCAAAAGGTCTCCTAGCGGGTATCACTCGAGGAACGGAAGAAGGGCGCGTCTTGGCATGGGCTTCTGATCCTGCAACCCAGTCAGTGCTGAGCAAATACCGGCTCAGCGGGTCCGTTTCCGGACCGAGTGTCTCCCCTGCTCAATTCGGTGTCTACTTCAACGATGGGACCGGTGCGAAGATGGACTACTACGTCAAGCGAACCGTCCAGCTCATCAAGGATTGTCCGGCTGATGGGTACGGGCAAACGAGGGTCCGCATCACAAGCACGAATACGGCACCTTCTGATGCGGCCACTTCCCTTCCCAGCTATGTCACGGGTGGAGGCGCTTTCGGTGTTGCGCCTGGCTTTGTACAGACCAACATTGTTGCCTACGGCCCCGCCCAGGCCAACGTCGAATCAGCAACCGTCGACGGCCAGAAGACCCCGTTCGCTCCGTATGTGCATGCCAACCGCCCTGTCGGTGTAGTTGCTCAGCGGCTCGCCCCCGGCGAGAGCAAGACCGTGGAATTCACGTTCGGGAAAATCGTCCAGCATGCGGAACCTGACTTGGTTGTCACGCCCACGGTCCAATCTATCAAAGACGTTATACACATGACCGAAAATGCGGCCTGCGATCAAGGCCAGTGACGGGTCGGTTAACATAATGTAAACCGACTGGATTGGGCTTGGTTCGGGACGGTTTCCGATGGTATCTTTTTTCTTGGGATATCTATCCGTAGTTCTGCACACGGTCTCGTGCGGAGGGGCCATTTCCCCAGCATCGGGTATCAAAAATCAAACGTCTCCGGGGGGACACACATGAAGAAGACTTTCGCTGCACTCGCACTCGCAGGATCTATCGCACTCATTGGCACTGCACCCGCCATGGCCGCAACATATCCGGCACTCCCGCCACAGGCAGCCGTTTCTGATGGCACCGTTGGCCCAGGCGAGACGTTCGTCTTCCGCGGCCAGGGCTTCCTCGCTGGCGAACGGCTGATCATTCGCGTCACACCTGGCCAGGCTCCCGCCTCGAACGGCGCCAACATCGCTGGAAGCCGCGCGGTTGCTGCCCGCATCAGCGTTGTGGCTGAGGCGCAGACGCTCTCTGCTCAGGCCGACGCTCAGGGGGCTGTTGCTCTCCCGATCGCCATTAACGAGCCGGGCACCTACTCCATCACGGCCACCGGTGAGACGTCTGGCGTAACCGTTGGTCCGGTAGTAGTCAAGGTCACGCCCGCCGCCCTTGTTGCCAACGGCAATTCAGCCCTGGCCAACTCAGGCTCCAACTTGGCCAACACCGGCGCTGATTCCGGCCTCGTCCTCTGGACCCTGGTCGGCGCAGGTGCAGTGGCCGCCGGCGCAACGTCCGTTGTAGTGGTTCGCCGCCGGGCCAAGGCAGAAGCTGCTGCATAGGCACTACGTCTACTTGCACCATGAAGGTGGGTGCTTTTCCGGAAACGGAGAAGCACCCACCTTTTGCTTTATGTGGTATCAATTTGATCTATGGGGAGACATTGGCGCAGAGAACCACGGGTGTACGACTTTTCCATCCCGCTCCCCCGGCCCCAAGTGACACGTTGGTCGCTCCTGCTACTTCTGGCCGCCGCAGCGGTGGGGACAGCCGCGTTCGCCCTTCTAAGAGCCTCCTGAGGC
Source organism: Arthrobacter sp. SLBN-83 (assembly GCF_006715285.1). Taxonomy (NCBI): domain Bacteria; kingdom Bacillati; phylum Actinomycetota; class Actinomycetes; order Micrococcales; family Micrococcaceae; genus Arthrobacter; species Arthrobacter sp. SLBN-83. Next base: position 2,318,445 of record NZ_VFMX01000001.1, on the reverse strand, counting down.
TCGTTTGAGGCTCCTTTCTAACCACCGGCTTTGGCAGCTGGTCCTTGCTGTGATGGCCATACCCTTGGCCTTCATCGCGTTTTGGCCATCACCGGTGGACAAACCAGTATCAGGGCAGCTCGCAGCGGTCCTCAGCTTTCTTCACGGTCACGGTATTCCCCGCTGGTTCAACTATCAGTTCATAGAAGCGTTAGCCAACGTAGCCCTTTTTGTGCCCGTCGGATTTGTGGCTTCCCTGGCATTTTCGACAAAACACTGGTCGCAAATCGGCGCTTTCGGCCTGCTGGTCTCCGGCTGTATTGAACTGGGGCAGCTCCTGTTTCTCCACGCCCGCTTTGCAAGCCCGTCAGATATCTTGACCAACACGTCAGGTGCTGTCATTGGGGCTCTGCTTGCTGCCTGGGCTGCGAAAAAAGGGAGACCCGCCACCTTTCGGCAGCGGGCCTCCCAGAAGCGCTAGAAGCTGATTCAGCCCACGAAGCTCTTCATCCAGGTCTTCAGGTCCTCACCGAACTCCACTCGCTCGGACGCGAGGGTGATGACTGCCTTGAGGTAGCTCAGCTTGTCGCCGGTGTCGTAGCGGCGGCCCTTGAAGACCACGCCGTAAACGCCGGAGCCCTCACCCTCGCCGGCGGCAAGCGTCTGCAGGGCATCGGTCAGCTGAATCTCGTTGCCGCGGCCAGGCTCCGTGTTCTCCAGGACGCTGAACACGCTGTGATGCAGCACGTAGCGGCCGATGACCGCCAGGTTGGAGGGTGCGTCCGCAGCAGCGGGCTTCTCCACCAGGCTGTTGACGCGGACGTAGTCCTCGCCTTCCACGGCAGTTACGTCAGCGCAGCCGTAGGCGCTGATCTGTGACGGATCAACCTCGATCAGTGCGATCACGGAACCGCCGGTCTTTTGCTGCACCTCCATCATGGTGCCTAGCAGGTTCTCTGCCTCGTCGATGAGGTCGTCACCCAGGAGCACGGCGAAGGGCTCGTCACCCACGTGCTGCTGCGCGCAGAGCACTGCGTGCCCCAGGCCCTTGGCCTCGCCCTGGCGTACGTAGTGGATGGGACCCAGGTTGGAGGCATACTCCACCAGCCCTAGCTTGTCCTTGTCCCCTTTGGCCTCCAGAGCAGCTTCCAGGCCCGGCTCGCGGTCGAAGTGGTCCTCCAGGGCACGCTTGTTACGGCCTGTGATCATCAGCAGGTCCGAGAGGCCCGCATCGATCGCTTCCTCCACCACGTATTGGATGGCAGGCCGGTCAACCACCGGCAACATTTCCTTCGGCATTGCCTTGGTGGCGGGCAGGAAGCGAGTTCCCAATCCGGCAGCAGGAATGACGGCTTTGGTAATAGCTTTCCCCGTAGTCATAGCTGAACCTTAACAAATTTCGCAGGGTAACCGGCAATTGGATGCAAAGTTCGAGCGGCTCAACTACCGCTGGATAAGAGCTTGCGGAGGCCCCGAATGATGCGCGGCAGGGCACGTATAAACCGGGCCCACCGGGCACGATGCTGCCTGAGTTGTCCAACCAGCGACATGTCCGCATAGATGTTCCCACTGAGGAAAACCTCTGGCCGTGGAAAGAGCGCACCCCAAACCATCCTTGGTTTCTCGCTCCACGGCGCCTGGAAGATAGCGGCGAGACGTGCGCTGCCGGGCTCCTGGGCTGCCATGCGGTTGCACCACTCCGTTGAGGGCTCCGGCCATACAACTGCGATTGTCCGGGGAAGGAGCCCTTCCAGGAAGGGTCGAACAGCCGCTAGGGAGCCTGTGGCCCCAGCGAGCTCCAGGAGCGCCTCGGACATATCCTCCCTGCGCGTGAGGTCAGTTAGGTACTCAAGCTCGTGTTGGGAAGCAGGCAGAGCGGGAGCGCGCAGGGCGTGCAAGGCCAGAAATAGGACACCAAGCTCCTTGGCAGGAATTTTCAGCCGCTGGCCGGCAAGTGACAGGGTCTCGGTGTTCGCCCACAAGCTCTCGAAGCAGTCACGCTCGGGTTTTTCCATGCCGGGAAACCGGAAATGGATGTCGATACAGCAGGGCCACCCCGGATGGTGGACCGTAATGGAGTGCGTGGGGACCGTCCTGTCCGGGTCCACGGGCCGTTCACGCCAGCCCCGTTCATGGAGACCCTCCAGTAAGTCCTCAAGCCCGGCGGAATCCACGAAGACGTCGACGTCTGCCGACAGCTTGGCTTCGCGGAGCCCCTGGAGGACGCTGGCAGGCCCTTTGATGAAGAAGACCCTGATGCCCAGACCGTCCGCCAGGCGCGCCACGAGGGCATGCCCCAGGAGCACACCCTCCGGGATCTCGAGCTGCGTTTTACGGGAAGCATAAGTCACAGCACTCTAGACCCTTGCTCTGCGGCCACCCGCCGCTGCTTCCAGCGCTCCCAAAGTGTTCTCTTCATCCCGGCCGTGAGCGGAAGCCGTCTCCGCGGACGAAGCGGACGCAGCTGTGTACGTTCCATAGTAGGAATAGGCGTCCCGTCCTTTGCTGGGAACATAGTTGAGGACGGCGCCCAGTACCCGTCCCTTGACCTTCTCGAGGTTTCCCAGGGACTGGTCCAGCTGCTCCTGGGTGGTCTTGCCGGTCCGGATGACAAGGATTGCGCCATCGGCCGCCCGGGAAAGGACAGCAGCATCCGTCACGGGAAGAAGCGGTGGCGCGTCGATGAGGACCACGGCATCCTTCGCCAAAGCCGCCAGCATGTTCTTCATGGCCCGGGACCCGAGCAGCTCACTGGGGTTGGGCGGGATACGCCCCGACCCCAAAACTGAAAGGTTCGGCAAGGCACCCCAAGGCTGAAGGACATCAGCTAGATCCGCCGTGCCGGTGAGCACATCGGTGACCCCGACACCAGGAACAAGATTGAAAACGTCCACCAGCGTGGGCCGGCGAAGGTCGCCGTCGACCACCACTACGTTTTCACCCGCTGCGGCCATGGTGACCGCGAGATTGGCAGTTACGGTCGACTTTCCCTCTGCCTGGAGCGAACTGGTGACAACGATGACCCGGGGCGGCTGGTCCACGTCAAGGAAGCTGAGGTTGGTGCGCAGCTCGCGGAGAGCTTCTGCCATAGCCCCACCGGCATCATGAAGCTGTTCGGCGGTGCCGGCCTCCACAATGGTGCTCTTCCCATCCAGGCGGTGATCCACCGGGAGGGTACCGATCACAGGCACGCCGAACAGCCGTTCTATGTCTGCAGCCCGGCGGATGCGGCGGTCCAGGTGGCGGCGGATGAGGGCGTAGGCCACGCCGAGAGCCAGCCCGACGAGAGCACCCAAGGCGAGGTTCAGCTTCGTGTTGGGCGAGGTGGGGCTGCTGGGGAGGACAGCCTTGCCCAGCGGGAGAACGCGTACAGCCGTCGCTGCGTTCGCCGACGACCCGGAGTCGGTCGTAGCAGCAGGGCTGGACGCCGCGCCGTTGGAGGGTGCCGTCTCGATGGCTTCCACCTGTGCAGCAAGGCCGTTGACCCAGGCGTCGGCTACGCGCTGGGCAGTTGCGGGATCGGTCGACTTTGCGGTGACCGTAATCTGGGCCGTATCGAGCGGCACCTTGATGCTGATGCTCCCAAGCAGGGCGTCGCCACTCGTCTTCAGGTCCAAGGCTTGGATGACTCGGTCCGCGACAAGCCGCGATTTGGCCACAGACTCGTAGTCTTTGACCTTGGCCTTGGCCAAGCTGTCACCTGCCAAGGCCAAGCTCACGTTGTCTGAACCAGGAGTGACCACGATGCCGCTGGAATCGGATGAGTAAATCTTTGGCTGGAGAACGGTCCAGCCGGCAGCGGCCATAGTGGCCAGCAAAGTGAAGGCGATGATTGCCTTCCAGTAAGTCCGGAAGACGTTCAGGTAGTCTGCCAAGTCCAAGGCAGGGGCCGTCTCCGCCGGGGCTGCTGCTGTACTCACGATGGTTCCTTAAGCTCAAGTTCTTGTATGCCCGCATTCGGGTAAGTTCAGTTGCTGGCGCGTTCCAAAATCGACTTGGCGACCAGCTGCTCTACGGCTCCGGCGACGGCCTCCCGATAACCCTCGGGTTTGCCATGCACGCTGCCGACGTATTTCGTTATCCCGTCCAGACTGACGGGATTGGCGCACGCCTCCCAGACTGCGGGGCCGATGCCGCTGAGGCGGACTATCTGGTTGTCCAGCATGACCAGGAGGTCCCCGCCGATTGAAACCGCATCGGTTGGAGTTATGCGCTGGATGCAGCCGACCGGGATCTGCGCTTGTTGGATACTTCTTGCTGCTGCAGGCACCCACTCTGTCTGGGTAGCCCCCTGCAGACGGAACAGAGGTTCCACCGCGGACGGGAGGTCTGCGGCTTCGGAATAGGTCATCCGCCACACTCCCCCGACACTCTCGATGAGGCGGCAGAGTGACTGCAGCGGGTCCACGACTTCTGCCTGGGAGGAAGACTCCGGGACCAGCGCCAGCAGGGCATTTCCCAGCGGTACCCTCTCAATCACCGGAGCCGTGTGCCTAGCCCCCTCAATGCGGTTCAGGAGCACGATCGACTGGATGTAGGGCGACGCCGGTGCCGGCTGCAGCCCAAATTCGTCTGGGGCTGCCTGACGCTTCGGGCCGCCGGCCTCCTGTTTGATGGACAGCGGCTTAGGATACGGAACCACAGAACCGTCCCAGGCAATGGCCACCGTCTCGTCCGTGACATAGCCATAGGTCCTGGCAAGCACGGAGGCGGCGGTAGTCTTTCCCGTTCCGGACTTTGCCACCAGGGCGACCACTGCCCCGGTGGTCGGATCCGCCACCCCACACGCGTGGAGCATGGTCAGCTCACCGGCGTTGGCCAGGATGGCGGCAACCGTGAGCCGGGACGTGAGGGTCTCAGCCAGTTCCTCGAAGGAGGCTGCCGCGAGCTGGAACGTGCCGGCTTGGTGCTTCGTGGACGTGCAGGTGACCGACGCCGTGAACGGCTCGCCGGGCAGCGGTTCCACTGGCACGGGCGGCAGCAAAGGCTCATGGCTACTGGCGCATCGAGCCCACGCCGAGCTCATGCTGACCCTCTGCTGCCGCGTGACCGCACTACCCCAACGGACCACGAACTGCTGCCCCAAGACATCGAGGCACAGTAGATCGCTGCCCCTTGCCAACTCCTCGAGTAGGCGCTGCTTCCAGGCCAGGCCTGCGCTTTCCGCTACCGTCATGCCGTTAGTGGGAAACGCCGCGGGCAGCCTCGATCAGGCGCTGCTCTTGGAGGCCTGCCAGGAAGCCTTCCACTTGGGCGTGCATCTGCCCCGACTGATCCTCGAAGGTGGCCTCAAGCTCGGAGAAGATCTCCTGCTCGCTGCGCTGTCCATCGATCAGGTCCCAGATCACCGCAGCAGTACCCTCCAGGACCACAGGCTGGGTTGCGTCGAGGTGCAGCAGGGCAACACGGGACCGGGGCTTGGTGCAGACTTCTGCGACCAGGCCGCCACGTTTCCAGACCATGCTTGTGGTCACCCAGCCTTCGGCAGAACGATCGTAGTGCTCGGGGCCGATGGCATTTGGGTGGAAATTCCGTTTTGGATGTAGGTAATTACGGTGGTGACTGTGTAAGTGCCTGAATCTTGTTTCTTGCCCGTGTAGCTGTAACCGCTGAAAGCAAAATCGAGAGTGGTGGCACCCGCGGGCAGCGTAGCGCTGAACTGCGCTGCGTTGCTCTGCGGCCGCGTGATGGCCAGAGTCGAAGTCCCTACGCTGACTGTCGAGAAGGAAATTGCAGGTGCAGCCGACGATGGCGGTGTGATGGTAAGTACAACCCTGACCTGGCCGGTGACGCCGCTGAGGTTCTTGAGGCTCAGAAGAGCCGGTACTACCATTCCTGTCCGGTCATGGGCAGTACTTACCGTCGACGTCATGTTCTGCGTACCGGAAGTGAACGAGCCAGTTGCCGGAGTTGCGGTAGGCGTGGGCGTTGGCCCGGAGGCTGCTGCGGATGGCGCAGCTATGGCCGTGGCAATGACCGGAAGGGACCAGGCAACACCCGCGGCGACCCGGCGCCGGCTTATGCCGCCCTTTTCTTCCTGCCCGACTTCATCTTTCAAAACCTCAGACAATTGTGCCCCCAGAGTAGGTTTCCGGATGCGGCTGCCTATTTGAGACCGGCAGGGCGCATCGGCCGGTTTGCCCGGCTTCGCCTACTCTTACGAACGCAAATAAAGATTTCTGAAACGGCCTTGCAAGGATTAATCAAGAATTCTGCAAGGCTTGATAAAGGCGAATTAGCAGGGTTTCGACAAGCTCAACCGATGTTCCCGCTGAATTTCGGCTCGCGCTTCTCCTGGAACGCCCGGAAACCCTCCGCGTAATCCTCGGTCTTGCAAAGGCGTGCCTGCTCCTCGTTCTCCTGCTGCATGGCCTGCCACAGGCCCAGCCGCTGGTCACGGATCTGCGCCACCAGCTCCTTCGAGGCAACAAAAGCAGCCGTCGCCCCCAAAGCCACGCGCGAGACAATCTCCCGCGTCGACTCCAGCAAAGACTCAGCAGGCAACGCCCGGCTGAACATCCCCTGCGCCACCGCCTCGGCGCCCGAGATCAGGTCCGCCGTGTAGATCAGGTCCAGCGTCCGGTGCATGCCCAGCCGCTCCGTGAAGTACCAATGCCCGCCCGAATCCAGAGTGGCCCCCAGCTTGGCGAACGGCGAGCCGAACTTCGCGTTCTCCGCCACGTACACCACGTCCGTGGCCAGCAGCAGCCCAAGCCCAACGCCCAGGCACGCCCCCTGCGCCGCGGCAAACGTCGGCGCGGGGAACGCCGCCATCTTCTTCAGCAGCGGCTCCACGAGCCCGCCCAGGTACGCGGCGGCGTCGTCGTTCTCGGGGGTGACCCCGGCGATGTCCCGGCCTGCGCAGAAGGCCCGTCCCTCTCCCCTCAGCAGCAGCGCCCGCACCTCACCGCGTGAGGCGGCGGCAGCAGCGTCGTCGTACGCCTGTGCCAAATCCCGCAGCGCCTGCTCATCCAGCGAGTTCAGCTTGTGCGGCGCGTCCAGCACTACCTCGGCGATGCCGTTGCTGATCGAAAGGGAAATCATGGGGCTCCTCAGTTCTGGGATTCGACAGGCTGGGTTTCGACAAGCTCAACCACCGACTGCTTACACGTCGAAGTCGACCGTGACTTCCTTGCTGGTCGGGTGACTCTGGCAGGTCAGGACGTAGCCCTTGTCCAGCTCATCCTGCTCCAGCGCGTAGTTCTCGTCCATGGTCACGCTGCCGGTGACCACCTTGGCCCGGCACGTGCCGCACACTCCCCCGGCGCACGCGAACGGCACGTCCGGGCGCACCCGCAGCGCCGCGTTCAGGATCGACTCCCGGGCATGCGTGGGGCTGGCCACCTCGCCCTGCAGGCCGTCCAGCTTGAACGTGATCTTGTACGTCTCCTGGCTCTCGTCCACGATGACTGGACGGCCGGCCTGCCCCTCCGGGCGGTCCGGCTTGCCGGACGTGAACAGCTCGAACCGGACGTTCTCCGGCTTCACCCCGCGCTCGGCCAGGGTGTCCCGGCATAGCTGCACCAGCTCGAACGGCCCGCACAGGAACCACTCGTCCACATCGTCCGCGTGCAGGGCGGTGCCCAGCAGCTGCTGCAGCTTCTCCGCGTCGATCCGGCCGGACAGCAGCGGCGCGATCCGCTGCTCACGGCTCAGCACGTGGTGGATGGCCAGCCGCTGCGGGTACTTGTCCTTCAGGTCCGCCAGCTCCTCCAGGAACATCACGTCCATGGCGGCCTTGTTGGCGTAGATCAGGTCGAACCGGGTGTCCGGGTTGGCGGCCAGCAGCGTCCGGGCGATCGCGATCACCGGGGTAATGCCTGACCCGGCGGCGATGGCCACGAAGTTCCCCGGCTCCCCCGCCAGTTCCTCCGGGTGGTTCATGGAGTTCATGACGTTCTGCTCCACGGCCTGCCCGTCCCGGCCGTGCTTGGACACGAACGCGCCCATGGGGCTCATCACGTCCAGCGTGTCCCCCGCCTTCAGCTCGGCGTTGGCCCACGTGGAGAACAGCCCGCCCAGGTCCTTCTTGATGGCCACGCGGATCTCGCTGGTGCCGTCCGCGAAGCTGCGCGGCTCTGCGCAGATGGAGTAGCTGCGCCGGATTTCCTTCGGCTCGCCGGTCTCGTCCGGCAGGGTGGTGCGCAGGGCCACGTACTGGCCGGGCAGGTAGTCGAACTTGCCGGCGAGCTCCGCCGGCACATGGAAGCTGACTTCGATGGCATCGTCGGTGAGCCGGCGCACCTCCTTCACCTCGAGCGTGTGGAAGGACGGACGACGGCGGCCGGTCGCCTCAGCCTCTTCGGCGGCGGTCTGGCGGACAACAGTCATGGTGGTTCCTTACAGGACTTTGAAGTAGTCGAACGGTTCCTTGCAGTCCTGGCACACATACAGCGCCTTGCAGGACGTGGAACCAAAGCGGGTGAGTTCCCTGGTGTTGAGGCTGTTGCACTGCGGGCATTTCACGGCCAGGCTCAGCCGGATGGGGCCGGAGTGGCCGCCGGCCCGGGAGTTGCCGCTGGGCGGGGCGATGCCGTACTCCTGCAGCTTGGCCTTTCCGGCCTCGGTCATCCAGTCCGTGGTCCACGCCGGGGCCAGGACCAGGTCCACCTGCACGTCCCCGTAGCCTTCCTTTTCGAAGGCCTTGTAGAGGTCGTCGCGGATGGCGTCCATGGCCGGGCAGCCCGAGTACGTGGGGGTGATGGTGACCTTCACTTGCCCGGCCTCCGACACCTGCACGTCCCGCAGGATCCCCAGGTCCGCGATGGTGAGCACCGGGATCTCCGGGTCCACCACGGTGGCCGCGATGTCCCAGGCGCGCTGACCGCCCGACTGTTGTGCCGGCGTCGTGCGCTTTGCCTCGAAGTCGCTGACGTAGATGTCCACCACCGTCACCAGCTCGCCCCGGGATGCTCGCGGGCCAGCACCTGCATCTCCGCGAGGATGTAGCCCAGGTACTCCGAGTGCTTGCCGTACCGGCCGCCGCCGGGGGCTGCGGGCACGTCCGGGACCTCCAGCTCGGCTTCCTTGAGGACGTCTGCGACGAGGCGGTCAAAGTCCTCCCGCAGGCTGGAAGGCGCGACGGCGGCACCCGCCTCAGCGAGGCGTCGCGTCAGGTCATCGTCCTGGAACAGTTCGCTGACGTACGGCCACATAGTGCGCAGGCCGTGGATCATCCGGGTGCGCGATTCCTCCGTGCCGCCCGCCAGGCGCAGGACCCACTGGGTGCTGTGGTCGCGGTGGTAGTCCACTTCCTTCACGGCCTTGGCGGCGATGGCGGCCAGGGTGGCGTCCGTGGATTCGGTGAGGCGGCGGTAGAGCTCGTACTGGTAGTAGCTCACCACGAACTGGCGGGCGATGGTGGCCGCGAAGTCGCCGTTGGGCTGCTCGAACAGCTGGACACTGCGGAACTCGTGCTCGCGGCGGAAGTAGGCCAGGTCATCCTCGGACTTGGCCGTGCCGTCCTCATCGGGCATGCCGGCACCGGCGTAGGTGAGGAAGCTGCGGGCGTGGCCCAGCTGGTCCAAGGCGATGTTGCCCAGGGCGATGTCCTCCTCCAGCTCGGGTGCACGGGAGATCCAGTGGCCCAGGCGCTGCGCGAGGATGAGGGCGTCATCGCCGAGCCTCAGTGCGTATTCCGCGACGTCCTCGCTTGGCTTGGCGAGGCCGGTCTTGACCTCCAGGGCGATGTCCTCCGGGCGGAGGGCGTTGCCGGGGGTGATTCTTGTTGCGCTCGCGTTCGAGTCTCCGCCGGCCACGCCTGTGGAGATGTCGCCGTGGCCTTCCGTGTGTGTTGTCTCGGGGCTCACAGGTGCTTCACCCCTTCGCTCTTGGTGTAGTACGTGGCGTGCCGGTAGTCCTTGCCCTGCGGGGACTCGAAGAAGGAGCCCTTGGAGTCGGGGTCGCTGGCGGCGATGGCGTCGGCCGGGACAACCCAGATGGAGACGCCCTCATTGCGGCGGGTGTAGAGGTCACGCGCGTTGCGGAGGGCCATGGCGGCGTCCGGGGCGTGCAGGGATCCGGCGTGGACGTGGCTCAGGCCGCGACTGGACCGGACGAAGACCTCCCAGAGGCCCCAGGTGGAGCGGTCATGGTGGTTGACGGCCGGGGCAGGGGCCACGCCGACAGGGGTCCCCGGCTGAGCTTGCGAAGTTGGGGAGTCGGTGGGGATTTTGGGGCTGGCCTTGGCTTCGGCCGGCTCAACCACCGGGGAAGCCTTGGGGGCTTCGCGGTTGATCTCGGTGGCCGAGCTTGCCGGGGTTTCGGGGTTGCCGTGGGGGCTCATGCTGCGTGTTCCTTCTGCATCTTTGCTGACTGTTTTGCTGCGTAAGCCGCCGCTGCCTCGCGGACCCAGGCGCCGTCGTCGTGCGCTGCCCTCCGGCGCTCAAGGCGCTGGGCGTTGCAGGGACCGCGGCCGGCCAGGACTTCCTGGAACTCGTGCCAGTCAAGGGGGCCGTGCTCCCACTTCTTGGTGTCCTCGTTGAAGCGGACCTGGTCATCGGGGAGGGTGAGGCCCAGGACCCGGACCTGCTCCACCATCATGCCGACGAAGCGGCTGCGGAGCTCGTCATTGCTGAACCGCTTGATGTTCCATGCCATGGACTGCTTGGAGTTGGGGGAATCGTCGTCCGGCGGGCCGAACATCATCAGGGCCGGGGCGTACCAGCGGTTCACCGCGTCCTGGGCCATCTGCTTCTGCTCGGGGGTGCCGTTGGAGAGTTCCAAGAGGATCTCGAAGCCCTGGCGCTGGTGGAAGGACTCTTCCTTGCAGATGCGGACCATCGCGCGGCCGTAGGGACCGTACGACGCGCGGCACAGCGGGACCTGGTTGCAGATGGCTGCGCCGTCCACCAGCCAGCCGATGGCGCCCATGTCTGCCCAGGTGAGGGCCGGGTAGTTGAAGATGCTGGAGTAGCGGGCCTTGCCGGCGATGAGGTCGTCCATCATCTTGTCCCTGGACTGGCCCAGGGTCTCGGCGGCGGAGTAGAGGTAGAGCCCGTGGCCGGCCTCGTCCTGGACCTTGGCCATGAGGATGGCCTTGCGCTTCAGGCTGGGGGCGCGGGAAATCCAGTTGGCCTCCGGCTGCATGCCGATGATTTCCGAGTGCGCGTGCTGGCTCACCTGGCGCAGCAGGGTCTTGCGGTAGGCGGCGGGCATCCAGTCGCGGGGCTCGATCCGTGAGTCCTCGGCGATGATTCGGTCGAAGTGGGCCTGGCCTGCCGCATCCTCTTCCGGGGTTAGCTCAGCCGGCACTGACTGCAAGTTCTGCGCTGCCATGGTTGCTCCTATGCAAAGACCTGATGGGCGGCTCGGAATTATTTACCGACCGTTCGTTCAGGATATGTTGGCGCGCCGGAACTCGTCAAGCGTGCCGCCCCTCTTTCAACTCCCGCTCACATCTGGCAACCTTTCCTCCAGCGCCCGCTCACGTTTGGCATCCTTCCCTCCAACGCCCCATCACGTTTGGCAACCTTTCCTCCAACGCGCGCTCACGTCCTGCGCAAGGGGCGGGCCGCCGTCGTACGTTCTCTCACCCAACCCCAACCCCTGACCTTTCGACGCGGATATTCATTGCCGCGGCGGGTACTCACCTGCGCACCCTAAATCCGGGCAGCGAAAAGGAAACTGCGCAGCGCAAACGAGTATCCGCATCGTCGGCACGACGTGCGCGCAAGGGGCGGCCCGCCGTCGTACGTTCTCTCACCCAAGCCCGGCAGCTGCACTTTCGACGCGGATATTCGTCAGCGCGGCTGATGCTCCCCTGCGCACCCCGAATCCGGGCAGCGAAGCGGAATCTGCGCAGCGGAAACGAGTATCCGCGTCGTCGGCACGACGTGCGCGCAAGGGGCGGGCCGCCGTCGTACGTTCTCTCACCCAAGTCCGGCAGCTGCACTTTCGACGCGCATAACCTTTACCGCGGCGGCTACTCACCTGGGCGACCCGTATATAGGGCGCCTGAAGGCATCGCAGCGGAAACAGGGGGTGCCTTCCGGGAGTCAATTTCCCAGGCGGGACGAGTCTGGCCGGGCCCTCACGCGCCTGAATACACTAAATCCACGCGCTCCGGGGTCACTTCTTCCAGGCCGGCCCCGGAGTCTTGGACAAAGTTGCGGCCACCGCCAAGGCACCGGCCACCTGTGCCACCCCAAGGATCCGTGTCAGGCCCGCGCGTTGCTTGAACCAGCCCATCAGCGGAGCCCAGGGCCCGAACTCCCACCGCGCGCAATGCTCCACCGGGTACAGGGCGGTGAGCACGCCGTCCCCGATCTCCGCCATAACCAGCGACTCCACGACCCGAACGTCCATCAGATTTCCTCCCGCACCTGGTCCGAACCCTACTGATCGGACCCTCGAGAACAGTGTGCGGTGAACAGCTCCGGCGGCTTAGGGCTGAAAGCCTCTGAATCGGATCAGCCCCCGATGCACTTTCGACGACGCGGATATTCACCACCGACGCGGACGCTCCCCTGCGCGGCCTAAATATGCGGAGCGACGGGGAATCTGCGCAGCGAAAACGGATTTGCGCGTCGCCGTCACTGCGCGTCCCCGGCAGGCCGGCAACCCGCCACCCCGGCACGCCGCGGGCGAAAGACGCGGGCGAAAGGCGCGGGCCGCCGTCGTACGGCCTGCCCACGGCCGGGAACCAGCACTTCTTAAGCCTTTCTTAAAGCCCAAGGGGGAGAGTGGAAATGACGGGCCGAACAGCGGCCCCCACGCCACGCCCCAAGGAAGAAATGCACGGATCAGCCCGCGACGACCGACCGCAACAGCACAGCACGCCCACGGCACCCCCGGCCGTCGGCACCCAGTTCAGGGCACTCCCCCAGCCCCGCTACTGGCTGCCGGTGGGCATCCTGCTGTGCGCCGCCGTCGTGGTCCTGCGCCTTACCGTGCAATTGGTCCCCGGCGACACGACCGCAGAACTGGGCGTTGACCAAAACCTCAGCCTGCACCACGTTGCCGTGCTGACCGCCGTGGCGATGGGGATCAACCTGCTGTTCGGCCCGGTAGTCGGCCTGGCCCTCATCGCGGTCGCCGCCCTGGGCATCTGGCTGATCCGGCGCGACCTGGTGACCGCCGTGGCCTTCGGGCTTACCGCGTGCTCGGGCTGGGTGGCGAGCGAGGCCTTCAAGCTCCTGCTCGCCCGGCAGCGGCCCAACCCGGCGCTGCTGTTCGACCCCCTGGCGCCCGAGACCGGATCCAACAGCTTCCCCAGCGGGCACGTCAGCTTCGCCGTGGCCCTGGCCTTCGCGCTGTACTTCCTGGCCCGCCGGACCCGCTGGGCCAAGCCGGTAGCGGTGGCGGGAGCCGCGATGGCGCTCATCGTCGCCTGGTCCCGGCTGTACGTGGGGGTCCACTACCCCACCGACGTCGCGGCCTCCTTCCTGGCCGCGAGCGCCGCCGCCGTGCTGCTCGCCGGGCTCTGGAACCGCTATGCCCCCGCGCTGGTGGAACGCCTTCCGGCCACGGTCCTCCGCCCCTTCGGCCGGGCGTAGCAATAATGCACACCCTCCTGTTACCTCTGGCAGCGGCCACCGGTTCGCCGTCACTGCTTGACCCCGCCGGCCTGCTGGAAGGCTTTGGCCCGGCCGCACTGGGCGTCATCGCCGCGATGGTGTTCATCGAATCCGGGGTGCTGTTCCCCTTCCTGCCCGGCGATTCCCTCCTCTTCACCGCCGGCCTCCTGCACCAGCAGCTGAACCTGGCGCTGCCACTGCTGATCGGCGTGATCACCGCGGCCGCGATCGGCGGCGACCAGGTGGGGTACCTGCTGGGGCGCAAATTCGGCCGCCGCTGGTTCAAGGACGATGCCCGCATCCTCAAAACCGCCCACCTGACCGTCACGGAAGAGTTCTTCCGCCGCCATGGAGGCGCCGCCGTCGTACTGGCCCGTTTTGTGCCCATGGTGCGCACCTTCGCGCCGGTCACCGCCGGAATGGCCCGCTACGAATACAAGGCGTTCACCCTCTGGAACATGGCGGGCGCCCTGGCATGGGCGACGTCGGTGACCCTCCTGGGCACGTGGCTGGGACACTACGCGATCATCGCCAACAACATCGACGTCATTGCCGTGGTGATGGTCCTGGTCTCCGTGGTGCCGTGGATTGTGGAGTACGTGAAGCGCCGGCGGAAGGCAAAGCTGGCGGCTGCGGAACCTGCTGAACCCGTGGCAGAGGCGGCTGCGGAAGAATAGGCGGCATGACGACAGGTGAGGGGCCGGCCCTGCTGCTGGTGGAGGACGATCCCGTCCTGGGTCCGCTGATTGCCGAGCTGCTGGAGCCCGACTTCACGGTGCGGCTCGCAGCGAACGGGCAGGAGGGCCTGCACCTGGGGCTGACGCAGCCGTGGGACGCGATGGTGATCGACCGCGGCCTGCCTGTCATGGACGGCCTTAGCCTCATCGCCGCCCTGCGGGCCAAGGGCATCGGCACCCCCATCCTGATCCTCACCGCGCTGGGCGATACCGACGAGAAAGTCCGCGGCCTGGACGCCGGTGCCAACGACTACTTGACAAAACCGTTCGACGGCGGTGAGCTGGCTGCGCGCCTGCGCGCACTGACACGCACCTACGGTCCGCCCGCGGGGCTGGCCGCTGGGCCGGTGAGCATCGGCAGCTGGGAATTCCACCCGGCGTCGCGCGCTGTCCGCTCCCTGTACGGCGATCTGGTGACGTTGACCGCGAAGGAGGCCGAGGTGCTGGCCGCGCTGGCTGCGGAGCCCGAGCGGGTGTTCACCCGGGACGAACTGCTCGCCGCGCACTTCCAGGAGACGGACCAGCCCGGCGTCATCGATACCTATGTCCACCACCTGCGCCGCAAGATCGACAGGACCGTGATCCGCACCGTCCACGGCGTGGGCTACCAGATTGGCGACCCGTCATGAGTGGTTTCGTTCCACGCTCCTCCCCTGCTGCCGGCGGCGACCCGGACCGGGAAATCCTGCGCCGCGCGTCCCTGAAGGTGGCATTACGGATCAGCGCCGGGGTTGCCGCGCTGGTGCTCATCCTCCTGGCCGCCGCCACCGCCTTCCTGATGTACAAACTCGCGCATCCGGTCCAGCCCGCTTCCGAACCTGGAAGGCCGTACACCTACCTCGATTCCGGGGACCTGATCGAGGGGATGATCCTGGCCGGCCTGGCGGGCATTGTGCTGGCCGGGGTGGTGGGCTGGCTCAGCGCGCGCAGCGCCATCCGGCCGCTGGGCGAAGCGCTGGCCCGGCAACGGCGGTTCGTCCAGGACGCCAGCCACGAACTGCGCACCCCGCTCGCCATCCTGGACACCCGCATCCAGCTTGCCCAGCGGAAAGCCGAACCCGGCTCTGAGCCCGCGCTCGCCCTGGCGAAGATCCGGGAGGACGCATCCACCCTTACGGGGATCGTGAACGAGCTGCTCCTGGCCGCGACCGGTTCCGCGCCCATGCCGGAGGTGGCGCCGGTGGACGTGGCTTCGGCTGCAGAGTCGGTTGCGGGGAGCCTTCAGGACCTCGCCCGGCAGCAGGGCGTCCAGTTAACGTTCGACGGCGGCGGGCCGGCTTTGGTGCAGATTGATCCCAGTTCGTTCCGGCGGGCGGTGCTGGGGCTGGCGGACAATGCGCTGGCGCATACTCCGGCGGGCGGGAGCATCACCATCACCGCCTCGGTGGCGGGTACCTGGGCGCTGGTCCGGGTGGCGGACACGGGATCCGGGATCACCGGTGTTGACCTGGACCGGATTTTCGACCGCTTTGTCCGCGCCGGTGGGACTGGTGATTCTACGGGGCGGCGGAGCTTCGGGATCGGGCTGGCCCTGGTCCGCGAGATCGCGTCCGCGGCCGGCGGCACCGTGAAGGTGGCCCGCACCGGCCCGGACGGGACCGCGATGGAACTGGCGCTGCCTTTGGCTTCGGCCTGAGCGCGCGCTCCTCGGGCTGATTGCGGGGCGCCGGCGGGGAACAGGCGCGACGCCGGCCTCCCGCACTCAGGAGGTGCCGTGGTCGCGCTTCTTCGTCTTCGACGCGCACATGCGCTCTCGACGCGGATGTTCCCTTTCGCGGCCCAGATCTGGGCCGCGAAAGGGAACGTGCGCCTCGGCGGGGAACATGCGCGTCGCCAGCGTGCGCTCCCAGGAGGCGCCGCCGTCGTGCTTTCCCTGCCTGTGGCTGGCTGCGCGTCAGGCGGCCCTGCGCTTCGGGGTGGTCCGGGTCTCCGGAACGGACGTCGCAGCCTCGGTGGCGGGAGGCGTTTCGCCGCCGGCGCGGCCCGGAGGCGTGGATTCCTGCGTCCGTGCGCGGGCGTCGAGGACGTCACCGATGAACCAGTCGTAGATCAGCACGCCAATCACGCCGCCGACGATCGGGCCGACAATGGGCACCCAGAAGTACCAGCTGAACGCGCCGTCAACTGTGCCAGGCAGCGCCGTTTGGCCCCATCCGGCCATCCATGCGAAGAGCCGTGGGCCGAAATCACGGGCCGGGTTGATGGCGTAGCCGGCGTTCGCGCCGAGGGAGATGCCGATGGCGGCCACCGCGAGCCCGATCATGAACGGGCCCAGGTTCGCCTGGACGGCCGTGTTGCGCATGTCGATGATGGCCACGACGAACATCACCAGGAATGCCGTGCCCACGATCTGGTCAACCAGCGGACCCACGGCATTTCCGTTGAAGTAGGGCGCCGGGAACGTGGCGAAGATGGAGTAGGTGGCCAGCCCCTTCGCGTCGCCACGGCCTGTGCCAACGGCTTTGTTATAGGCGTCGATGGCGTTGTAGTACAGCAGGTACACCAACGCCGCCCCGGCGAAAGCTCCCACCACCTGGGCCACGATGTACGGGCCCACTTTGCGCCACGGGAACTTGCGGCGGACCGCGAAAGCAATCGTCACCGCCGGGTTGATGTGGGCGCCGCTGACGCCGCCGGCTACGTAGACGGCCAACGCCACGGCCAGGGCCCATCCCCACGCAATGAGCAACCAATCGCCCGCGGCCATGAAGATGGTGGTGGATGTTTGGGCGCGGCCCGATCCGGGCAACGCGGCGACCGCCATGGCCACGACGCCGTCGCCGAACGCGATCAGCACGAACGTGCCCAGGAATTCCGCAAGCAGCTCGCCCCAGGTTCCACCCAACCGCTTGAGCCCGCTGCCATTGCGGACCGCATTTCTCAGTGGAGTGACATCACTCATCGCAGTACCTTCTTTGCGATTTCTTGGGTTATTGGCCTCGCCTCAGGACCAATTGACAATCTGAGTACTTTTATGCTACGCCGAAAGTGTCCCTAGGCAACAGACCGACAGCCGGCTCCGCCGGACGGCAATTCCGACAGGCAGGCATACCGCCTTGTTTGAGCCGGCGGGGAGCCGGAATCCGCCAGGGAAGAGACACCCCGGACAGGTCCAGGTTGCCGATACAGGGACGTGGAGTTCGTTCGGAAAGGCAAGACCATGAACGACAGCAGCAGCATCGAAAACACCCCGACCGCGGACCAGACACCGGAGGAACGGGAGCTGCGCGGACGCTACGTCAAGGGCGACTTTGGCAAGGCCGGTGCGCAGCGGGGCCGCCATGCGGAGGATGAAGAGGGCCAGTACGTCGAAGGGGACTACGGCGGGGCGGGCGCCGAAGGCGGACTGCCCGAACCCCTGGGCGACAGGACAGTGGGGGCCGGCCGCTACGTGAAGGCCGACTACGGCGAGGCCGGACCGGTACCCGGACGGTCCGCGGCATCCGAAACCGGCCGGTACCCCAAAGGTGACTACGGGAAGGGCGGCAGCGTGGAGCCCACGCGCAAGCCGGGTGATACCCCGGACGCACGTGCGGAGCGGTAGCCCCCGACCTGGCCGAGCGGCCTGCCCACCTGCAAAAGGTGGCGGGCCGCTTTGGTGCTTGCCGGCGTCGCACTTTCCTGCCTGAACCCGCACCGGCGCTTTTCCACATAGCCGCAGAGGCCGCTTCCGGGCAACGGCGCTGCCCGGCACCGTGGGTACATGACCGACCTCCCGCCGTTCCTGCTGTCCCGGGACCGCATTCTGCACGGACTCAGCGCCAACGACCTGGCCAAGCGTGTACGCTCCGGCGCCTTGGTGCGGGTCCGGCACGGTGTGTATGTCGACGGACCAAGATGGCGGGCCATGAAGCCGTGGGAGCAGTACCGCGTCCGGGTCCAGGCCGCAGGGGAAACGTTTGAAAAGCCCACTATTTTCGCCCGGCACTCCTCAGCCAGTGTGTGGGACATCCCGTTCATCGGACAGAACCACCCGGTACAGGCCCTCACGCTAAAGAACGACGGCGGGAGGTCCCGTGCCGGAGTCAGCCGCCACTTCGCTTCGCGGGCGGGCCTGAGGGCGGTCAAGTTGGAGGGGCTCCTGGTCACCGACCGCGTCCGGACTGTCCTGGACCTGGCGGCCTTCAGCCCGTTCGCCGAAGCCATCGCGCCGCTGGACCATGTACTGCGGCCGGACCCTGCGCGCCAATTGCCTGCCCTGACTAAGGCGGAGCTGGAGGCGGGCATCGGTCAGACCTACTCCGCGGCGGCGGCGCGCAGGATCCGGGCTGCTATCGCCTTTGCCGATCCCGCGTCTGCTTCAGCGGGCGAGTCCTGGAGCCGAGCGCTGATCCACGTGGCCGGCTTCGAACCCCCGATCCTCCAGCAGCGCTTTACGGACGCGGGCGGGCTGGTGGGGTACTCGGATTTCTACTGGAAGGAGTCGGGGATCGTTGGCGAGTTCGACGGCGAGGAGAAGTACGTCAAACCCGAGTTCCTCAAGGGCAGGACCACATCGGAGGCAGTTATGGACGAGAAGAAGCGCGAAAACCGGCTCCGTTCCTTGGGATTCCGCGTTGAGCGGTGGGACTGGGCGGACCTCGCCGTGGCCGGAACGCTGGAACGGAAGCTGGCGGCGGCAGGTGTGGGCCGCCGTCGTACGCGTTCCGCTGTTTTCGACGCGCAAAACCCCCCATGACGCGCCCCCTCCCCGGCGCGGCACTTATATGAGCAACGCTCAGGAATTTGCGCGCCGGGCCGGAACATGCGCAGCGGCGCACCGGAGCCGGACCACCCGCACCGCATGAAAGTTGATCAACCCGGCACCCACAATCACAGAGACGACGTCGTACCATTGCACCGGGCCGTTAAAGAACCGGTAAACCGACGGCGCCATGACCAGGAGGGCCGCGACGGCACTCGCCCACGAGCCGAACACCTTGTCAAAGCGTTCGCCCCCTGCCAGCCACGCGGCGATCCGCTCGCCGCGCTCGTCCTCCGGCTCATCCCCCATGCGTCTGCCCCCTCAGGCGTTGGTCCAACCGAGCCTACTCGGAGATGCGAAATCCACGGCAACATATTCCTTTTCGCGGCCCAAATGCGGGGCGCGAAAAGGAACATGCGCAGCGGAAACAGGGATGCGCGACCGCTGAGTTGGACGGGTGGTCTCGCCCTACGGGAAAATAGGCAGTAGGCTTACTATCTTGCAGCTGGGCGCATGCAGTGCCTGATGACCAGAACCCTATTCGGCGGTTTGAGCGCGTAAAAGGAGTCCCATCATGAAAGCTCTTGTATGGCACGGAGAAGGCGATATCCGCCTGGACAACGTGGACGATCCGACCATCCTTGATCCGAACGACGCCATTGTGCGCATCACCCGCAGCGCGATCTGCGGCACGGACCTGCACTTCATCCGCGGCACCATGTCCGGGATGAAGGAAGGCACGATCCTGGGCCACGAGGCCGTGGGCGAGGTGACTGCCGTGGGCAAGGCGGTGCGGCGGTTCGCGCCCGGGGACCGCGTGATTGTGTCCTCCACGATGTCCTGCGGGGTGTGCTGGCAGTGCCGCGCGGGGCATACGGCGCAGTGCGACGTGGCCAACCCGAACGGCCCGCAGGCGGGGACCTGCTTCTTTGGCGGCCCGGAGACCACCGGCCCGATCAACGGGCTGCAGGCAGAGTACGCGCGGATCCCCTGGGCCTCCAACACCCTGACCAGGCTGCCGGACAACGTCAGCGACGAGCAGGCGATCCTGCTTTCGGACATCTTCCCTACGGCCTGGTTCGGCGCGCAGCTGGCCGGAATCCAGCGCGGCGACACCGTGGTCGTGTACGGCGCCGGCATCGTTGGGCAGCTGGCGATAGCGTCGGCGTTCCGGCAGGGTGCGTCGCGGGTATTCGCGATTGACGGGATCGAAACCCGGCTGGTCCAGGCGCTCGACCAGAACGCGGACGTCATCAACTTCAACAGCGAAGACCCCGTGGAGGCCCTGCAGGAGGCAACGCAGGGAATCGGCGTGGACGCGGTGATCGATGCCGTGGGCGTGGATGCGCAGCGGCCCTGGGCCGGACCGGCAGCCGCCAAGGCCGAGGAGCAGGCGGAGCAGTTCGCGCAGGAAGTGGCCGAGGTTGCGCCGTCCACCAATGTGCAGGGCGACAACTGGGTGCCGGGGAATGCGCCGTCGCAGGTTTCCCAGTGGAGCATCGAGACCGTGCGGAAGTATGGCCGGATCGGGATCATCGGCGTGTACAGCCCGGCGATGATGACCTACCCGATCGGCCAGGCGATGAACAAGAACCTGACCATCCGGATGGGCAACTGCGACCACCGCTCGGTCACGCCGCCGCTGGTGGACCTGGTGGCGTCCGGCGTCTTCGACCCCACCAAGTTCATTACCCAGCACGAACCGATCAGCGACGTGGTGGACGCCTACCTGAATTTCGACCGGCGCGAGGAAGGCTGGCTGAAGACGGTGCTGACCACCGCGTAGCCTCCCCCTTCATGACCGGCGGCCCGCTCCTTTTGGTGCGGGCCGCCGTCGTCCGTTTTGGCTGTCTTTTTGATGGGGCGAACCCGTTGCACTGACACGTGCTTGCGGGGGACGATCTTAGGCGTCAACACATTGGCGTGTCTCCCTGGTGGGGCCGGACAAGGCAGGGGTGGGAAACCGTGACGAATCAAGTGCCTGATGCAGACGGGGCACGGCCGTCGATGTTGGCTCTCGCGGAGGTATTCAAGGCTGCGGCCCATCCGGTGAGGGCACAGGTCCTGGACCTGCTGGCTGGCGGGGAGTCGTCCATCCCGGAACTGTGCGAGGGTACCGGGGAGAAGGCCTCGCATCTGTCCCGCCACCTGACCCAAATGCGGAGCCAGCGGCTGATTGAGTGCCAACGTCTTGAGGGGCGGCTGGTGTATCGGCTGGCCTGCCCCGAAGTGGCCAATTTGCTTGCCGCAGCTCGATCCGTGCTGCAGGCGCAGGTGGCCGCTGCTGTGGCCCGGACGCATTACGCCCCGCGCCGGACGTACGGAACGGTGCCGCCACAAGCTGCCCCGCGGGCTTCCGGCGTCACGGGCCCGGCAACCTTTTCCGACGAGCAGTTTGCGGAGCTCGAACACACCCTGGCCTCGCGGGCGGTGATTGCCGACGCGTGCGAAGCAATAGCTGCCCGATGCGGCTGCACCCTGGACGAGGCGGCAAAGCAGCTCATCATGACGGCACACAACGCCAACCTCACCCTTCGGGCCGCTGCCGCACGCGAGCTGCAGGACCAGCAGGACGGCCCGCGAGCCTGATTCCCATTCAAGGCAGCCCTGCACACCCGGTACCAAAGTCCCTTGACCTCCCACCGGAGCACAGGCCACACTTCTAGCAGAATTGACGAAAACGTCTTTTCGTCAATTCGATGCCCGACCAATCGGCCGGGGAAGGCACCAGGAAGCCCGGAGCGACGCTCCCCGATATTGGGGGGTTCCTGGTGCGGAGGGGTGGGGAGGGGACAAGGCCGTCCCTTCCCCATCCGCTTCTGGGGTCCGGTTTGCGCTGCCGTGTTGCTGTACGCCGTGAATGAGCAGCAAAGTAGTAGGCATGAAAGACATCACCGGGACCATCGAGCTCTCCGGGGACCTGCTGCACCTGAAGTGGGGGCACGGTGATGTGGTCACGGAACGCGACGCTGTGGCGCTCATGAAGCGTGCCAGGGAGCTCAGCGGCGGACGCGCCCTTCCGCTGCTGGTGGAAATATCGGGTGTGGAGTGGATTGACCAGGGAGCCTTGAAGGCCTTCGCCGGGACGTGGCCGCTGACACGTGCGGCGGTGGTGGGCACCTCCCCCGTGGACCATACCCTCGCCAGCTTCTACACCGGCCGGCACAAGCCGGTGCACCCCACCCGGTACTTCACGTCAATGGACGAGGCAATGGCGTGGCTGGTGGAGGGCCCGGCGCTGCCCTAGGGCGTACGCATACGTTCGACGCGGAGAACTTCCGGTGACGCGCGAATTCCTTTTCGCACCCCATAGTTGGGTAGCGGCAGTGAACACGCACCTCGATAACGGATATGCGTGGCCTCACGGCACCCCTTGTTGTTGGGCGTTACAGGCGGGGCTATCTTGGAGCTATTCCGGGCCTTGCTGGGAGGGCCACAGCTGACGGGTCTCCCCAGAGGTATGTCATGAGCTACATCCCGGTCAGTCGCCGCACCATCAGGCGGCATCGGGAATCCGAGCGGTCCACCCGGCGCCTCGTTGTTGCACTTGCCAGCGCGGCCGTGGTGGCATGGCTGCTGTCCGTCACGCTGTCACCCTTGCTGAACCTCGACGGGTTTGTCCATAACATCGACCTCGTAGTGCATGACCTCTGCCTGGTTGTGGCCTTCGGCGCCATCATCCTGGTGGACTGGCATGGTTTCCTGTGGCTAATCCGCCGGCGCGGGCTTGGCGAGATCATTCGGCTCGACGGGGCCGCGACTCCGCTGATCTGGGGTGGCCTGGCCGGTCTGCTCGCCACCGGCGCGTTCCTAAGCCCGCATTTGGAAAACCCCATGACCGACGTCAAGCTCGCTGCGGTTCTTGTCCTCAGCCTGAACGGGATCATGCTTATCCCCCTCATGCGGCGGCTTGCCCGGCTGCCGGAGGACACCGCTTTCACGGGCCTATCCCTTGGCCAGCGCGTGCACTTGTTGGCCTGCCTGGTGGTGTCGCAGGTGTGCTGGTGGACGGCAATCATCATTGGGTTCATCAACGCGGAGTCGTAAAACCGCGGGTTGTTGGCCTGCATGCCGACGCGCAAAACCGCCCGTGACGCGCGGATTCCTTTTCGCGGCCCGCATCTGCGCTGCGCAAAGGAATATGCGCAGCGCTATGGAATATGCGCCTCGAAAACGAACACCAGCCCAGCAGCGCTGCGCGAGGCCTAAGTGCCCTCCTGGACCGGGACCTCAAGGGCAGCACGCTCAGCAACAGCCCGCTGCGTGGCGGCCCAGCTGGCCAGGACTTTCAGCGCATCCTCGGACGGCGTGCCCGGCTCGGCCGTGTAGATGTTGATCCGCAGCCCCGGGTCCGCGGGGAGCTCCATCGCCTCGTAGGTCAGGTCCAGGTCCCCCACGATGGAGTGGTGCAGGCGTTTGCGGCCGGTGCGGTGGTACTTCACGTCGTGCCGGGCCCAGCGGATGCGGAACTCCTCGCTCCGGGTGGAAAGCTCGCCGATCAGGTCCGAGAGGTCCTTGTCGTACGGGTTCCTCCCGGCCGTGGACCGCAGCACCGCCACGATGTCGTCCGCGCTCCGCTCCCAGTCCCGGAAGAACTCCCGCGCCTTCGGGTTCAGGAACGTGAACCGCGCACTGTTCGGCGGCGTGACCGGCTCGGCCATCATCTCCATATACAGGGCCCGGCCCAGCTCATTGGCGGCCAGCACGTCGCCGCGGTCGTTCCTAACCCAGGCCGGCGCCGTCGTAATCGCGTCGATGACCCGCTGCACGCTGGGGCGGACCGTCAAGGGACTCCGCTTCCGCCGCACCCGCGGCGCCGAAGTAGCCGCGCGGGCAAGGTCGAAAAGGTGGGCCGTCTCGGCGTCGTCCAACTGCAGCGCCCGCGCCAGTGCCTCCAGGACGCTGTCCGACGCACCCGACAGGTTCCCCCGCTCCAGCCGGATGTAGTAGTCGACGCTCAGCCCGGCCAGCATGGCCACTTCCTCGCGGCGGAGCCCCGCCACGCGACGGGTCCCGCCGTACGCGGGCAGCCCGGCCTCCTCTGGAGTGAGCCGGGCGCGGCGGGAGGTCAGGAATTTCCGCACGTCATCGCTGTTGGTCATGCCTCCACGGTACGCGTGCCCCACCCCCTGAAGGAGGGACTGACAAGCCCTCCCACAATCGCGGACACCCACATAGCGTGAAGGCATGGAACTCAAACTCAACAACGGCGTCACCATGCCAGCGCTCGGCCTGGGCGTTTTCCAAAGTCCCCCGGAAGAGACGACGGCGGCCGTCCAGACAGCGCTCGAAGTCGGCTACCGGCACATCGACACCGCCGCGGCGTACGGCAACGAGCGGGAGGTGGGCGAAGGCATCCGGCGGTCGGCCCTAAGGCGCGACGACGTCTTCATCGAGACCAAGGTGTGGGTCAGCGACTACGGCTATGACGAGGCGCTGCACGCGTGGGACAAGGCCGTGGGCAAGCTGGGCGTGGAACAGCTGGACCTGCTCATCCTGCACCAGCCCGCCCCGGACCGGTTCGACAAGACCATCGCCGCCTACAAGGCCCTGGAAACCCTGCTCAAGGACGGACGCGTGCGCGCCATCGGCGTCAGCAACTTCATGCCGCACCACCTGCAGCAGCTGCTGGCGGAAACCGATGTGGTCCCGGCCGTCAACCAGATTGAGCTGCACCCGTACTTCCAGCAGCCGGCGGTCCAGACCATCGATGAGGACCACCGCATCCTCACCCAGGCGTGGTCGCCCATCGGCGGCATCACCTTCTACCCCGGCTGGGGCGAGAACCGGAAGAACGTCATGCGCGATCCGGTGATTGCCGCCGTCGCCCAGGCTCATGGCAAGACGCCTGCCCAGGTGATGCTGCGCTGGCACCTGCAGCAGGGCCGCTCGGCCATCCCCAAGTCCACCAACCCAAGCCGGATTGCGGAGAACTTCGACGTCTTCGACTTCGAGCTCTCCGCGGAGGAACTCGCCAGCATCGATGCCTTGGACTCCGGCGTGCGCAGCGGCCCGGACCCGGACGTGGCCCGCCCGGAGCGGTTCGCCATGGTCATCCCGGAAGCGTAAGGAGAAGCAATGGAATACCGCCCGCTTGGCCGCACCGGCGTGCAGGTCAGCCCCCTCTGCCTCGGCGCCATGATGTTCGGCCCGTGGGGCAACAACGACCGCGCCGACGCCACCCGCATCATTCACCGCGCCCTGGACGCCGGCATCAACTTCATCGACACCGCGGACGTGTACTCCGGCGGCGCCTCGGAAGAGATCGTGGGCGAGGCAATCGCAGGAAGGCGCGACGACGTCTTCCTCGCCACCAAGTTCTTCATGCCGATGGATGAGAAGGACCCCAACCAGCGCGGCGGCTCCCGGCGGTGGATCATGCGCGAGGTGGAGAACTCGCTCCGCCGGTTGAACACGGACTACATCGATCTCTACCAGGTGCACCGGCCCAGCCCCGATACGGACGTGGAGGAAACCCTGGGCGCCCTCACCGATCTGGTCCGCCAGGGCAAGGTCCGGTACATCGGTTCCTCTTCCTACTCCGGTTCGCAGATCGTGGAGGCGCAGTGGGCGTCCCGCGAGCGCAACCTGGAGCGGTTCGTCACCGAGCAGCCGCCCTACTCCATCCTGGTCCGCGGCATCGAGGAGGATGTGCTCCCCACGGTGCAGCGGCATGGCATGGGGACGCTGACCTACAGCCCGCTGGCCGGCGGCTGGCTCTCCGGGCGGTGGCGGAAGGACTCCGCGTCCCGGCCCACCTCTTCGGCGCGCCCCAGCGCCCGCTTCGACATGTCCCAGCCCGCCAACCAGCGCAAGCTGGACATCGTGGAGGAGCTGGCGCAGGTTGCAGAGTGGGCAGGGGTGACGCTCATCGAAATGGCCATAGCCTTCGTGATCAACCACCCCGGCGTCACCTCGGCCATCGTGGGTCCGCGCACCATGGAGCAGCTGGAGTCCTACCTTCCGGCCGCGGACACCGTCCTGGCCCCCGAGGTGCTGGACCGCATCGACCAGCTCGTCGCCCCCGGCGTCACCGTCAACCCGGACGACAACAGCTACGGCGCCCACGAACTGACAGCAAACGCACGACGGCGGCACCGGGCTTAAGCGCCCGAACGTCACCCTACGAAAGGAAACACCAATGGCAACATGGCTCATCACAGGCTGCTCCACCGGACTTGGCCGCGCACTCGCCGAAGCCGTGCTCGCGTCCGGGCACAACGCCGTCGTCACCGCCCGGAACGTTGGCGCCGTGCAGGACATCACCGCAGGCTTCCCGGACACCGCGCTCCCCCTGGCCCTGGACGTCACGGACAAGGCGCAGATCGCCGCCGCGGTGAAGCAGGCGGAGGAGAAGTTCGGCAGCATCGACGTGTTGGTGAACAACGCCGGCTACGGCTACCGGGCGGCCGTGGAGGAAGCGGACGACGGCGACATCCGGCGTTTGTTCGACACGAACTTTTTCGGTGCGGTGGACATGATCAAGGCGGTTTTGCCGGGCATGCGCGCCAACAAGGCCGGCTCCATCCTCAACATATCCTCCATCGGCGCCCGGATCACGCCGCCGGGCTCCGGCTACTATGCCGCCACGAAAGCCGCTCTGGAGGGCATGTCCGGATCGCTGCGCCAGGAGTTGCAGCCGCTGGGCATCAACGTCACCGCCATCGAGCCAGGCGGATTCCGCACCGACTTCGCGGGCCGCTCGCTCACGCAGTCCGCTTCGGCGATCGACGACTACGCGGACACCGCCGGCAAGCGCCGCAAGGAACACGACACGGCCCACGGCAACCAGCCCGGCGACCCGGACAAGGCAGCCAGGGCGATCATCGCCGTCGTCGAATCCCCCAATCCGCCGGGCCTGCTGGTCCTGGGCACTGACGCGTTCGGCGCCTTCGGCAAGGTGGCGGAAGCGCAGCGCGCGGAACTGGAGCAGTGGCAGGAGTTGAGCACCGGCACCGACATTACGGAGTAGGCCTCCGCCGTTTTCGACGCGCACCTTCGTTTTCGACGCGCAGGTTCCCGCCCGACCCGCATATACAGCGGGCGAAATGGAGCATGCGCGTCGAAAACGGGCCGGCGCGTCGCGGAGCGAACAGACACGCGCCTTCTTCGCATTTTTCGGGTCCGGATGTTGCGGAGTTGCGCCCGGAACTTCCGGCCACGCGGTCGTAGGCTGTCGCCATGCACCCCTTGGCCGCGATCGTCCTGGTGATCCTCACCGGGCTTGCCTGGCTGGGCACCACCATCACTTTGCTGGTGTCCCTGGCGAAGGCTCGGCGGCAGCCACCGGCTGTCGCCGAAGAAAGAGTGCAGGGTCCAAAGGGCGGCCCTCAGGAGGATGCAGCGCGGATCCCGCTGTGACGGGCCAGCTTCTGGCCGGGCCTACCGCAGTGCGGTTCGCAACCGCTCCATGAGGTCCCCGAGCGATTCGCGCCATTTGGGTTCGTCGGCGTCCTCCCACAGCTCTGCCAGTTCGGACCTCGCCCCCGCCACCCGTTCGACAGCCTCGAGGGCCATCTCCACGTCCTCGGCGGTGATTGCGGCCCCGTGGGCGGTCACCCAGTCAGTGACGTTCTCCGGCAGTTCCCCCAACGGGTTGCCCTGGCTGGCCGAAGTGACCTCGGCGGCCGCCAGGGCGACCGCCCCGTCCGGGGCTTCGACGTACCTGTCACCCGCCCTCGACAGTGCCTGGCGTACCACCTCCGCTCCGCCGCCGTCGAGCTCGTCGAGCCAGTCCAGCGCGTCGTCGTTCTCAAACGGTAAGTAGCCCCAAGCGCCCATCAATCGCCCCTTCCGGTGTTCGGGTCATGCACCACTGATATGCCTGGCCCTAGTTCCAAAGACCCTACCCACCTGTGCCGTCCACCAACGCGAAGGCCCTGGGGTTGGAGTCGTTGGCCTCTAACCAACAGCGAGACATGAAGCGACAGTAGGGGTGTGTCTGATGGTGTGTTCGGCCCTCCCCCTGCGGGGGCACCGGCCGGCCGGCGACGCAGGGTCACCGACATGCTCCGCGCCCTGCATGAGCGGAACTTCGCATTGTTTTGGGCGGGCCAGCTCGTGTCCGGTACCGGGACATGGATGCAGACCGTCGCAATGGCCTGGCTGGTCCTTCAGATCAGCAAATCTGCTGCCGTCCTGGGGCTGGTCACCATGCTTCAGTTCCTCCCGATGCTTCTGTTCGTGCTTCCCGCGGGGGTCATTGCCGACCGGTCTTCGAAGTGGAAGATCCTTCTGGCCGCACAATCATCGGCCGCGCTGCAGGCGCTGGTGCTCGGCGCCCTGCTCCTGACAGGAACTCCGGAAATCTGGCAACTGTGCCTTCTTGCCGTCATGCTCGGCCTCTCCAATGCATTCAACAATCCTGCCCAGCGAGCTTTCATCGCCGAAATGGTAGGCAAGTCCCTCACAGCAGATGCCGTTGCATTGAACAGCCTCCAGTTCAATGCCACCCGGATGATCGGTTCCGGCCTGGGCTGCCTGGCCATCTCCCAACTGCCTGCCTATGCCGTGTTCTTTATCAATGGCGCCAGCTTCAGCGCGTCCCTGCTGGCCCTTGTGCTCATGCGCCGGTCCGAGCTCCGCAACGTCCAGGGTAAGCAACCCAAAGCGCGAGGCGCCCTGCGGGAGGGCCTCGCGTTCGCAGTCCGGACACCGGCAGCGGCCTTCATCCTGTGAATGCTCGCCATCGTGGGGACTCTGGGATTCAACTGGCCTGTGGCCGCGCCGTTGATTGCCGACCAATTACTTGGCAGCGGCCCAGCCGGGTTCGGCGCCCTGATGGCCGCCCTCGGCGCCGGGTCCCTGGCCGCAGGGGCAGGCCTTGTGATCATTGGCAGTGGTAAGGAACGCACCATCATCACGTCAGCCGCGATGTTGGCGGCCTTCCTCACCGGGCTTGGCTTATCCCGGTCCTACCCCCTCAGCGTTGTGCTGATGTTCCTGGCCGGACTCGCCGGCATAACGTTCACAACCACCGTCAATTCGCGCCTGCAGGACCTGGTGACCGACCGGCTCCGCGGCCGCGTCATGAGTATCTTCGTCCTCCTGCTGATCGGCTCCACACCACTGGGCGCCTCGCTGCTTGGCCTCGGTGCCCAGACACTGGGAGCCGGAGCAACGCTGGTGATATTTGGCACTGCCACCTGGCTGGGACTTGCCGTCATGGTGGCGCTCCACCGAGCACAGGGCAGCCATGCCGGGGACCTCAACGAGGGGCCCAAATTCGAGTAGTAAATACTCATGACACGGCCCCTGCCCGGTGCCAGAGTGGTTCCTAACGCTCCATCAAGTCGCAAGAGGATCCACAATGGCAGCAAAGAGGCGTCGCTCGGGCAGCAAGGGTGGCGGCACCATTGGGTGTGCCCCTTTCCTGGTCCTGATCGTCATAGCCCTCATCATTAAATTCTGGTGGGTCATTCTCATCAGCCTTGGCGTGGTCGCGGTGACGGCGGCGCTGGTCCGCACTGCGAAGGCCCCGGCACGTCCGGCCCCGATCCCCCCGCCCAGCCCGCAGCCCGTCGTGGCCCCGCCCCGCCCTGTTATCAGCGGCGATGACCTCACAGCCCACATGCGCAGCCAAAAACGGGCCGGCCGCGAACGTGACCTGCAGGAATGGGACTACGAATGGATCCGGCTGGCCCACCCGGGGAAGAGCCTCCGCGAAGTCAATGAGATCGCGAACGCCCATTTTGCCCGGGGCCGTTCCATCGGCATCAACTGGGGGGACCCGTCGGCTTCATAAGTGGACGCCACTTATCCCCGTTTCCCAGACAAATCCCCGCTCCACGCGTGGGGGAATAGTCCCCGAGGCGGGGATTTTCCGTTGACCTGCCTCAGGACACAGGCCGCACCTACCCCGAGATGGTTTCGCCCGTACGGCCGTGCTGGAGTCCCGTGGGAAACCCGATGCTCACGGGTACCGGTGCCTGGGCGGCGCAGCAGGTGTCGCCAACAGAGTCGCCTGCATCGTCGGGAATGCTGGTGGAGCAGACGCCGGTCTCCGGCAGTTCAAGTTCCACGGTGTCAGCTGCTTCGGTGTCTCCGGCCAGGGCGGCGGCGATGGAGCGGACCTGCTCGTACCCGGTGGCCATGAGGAACGTGGGCGCCCGGCCGTAGGACTTCATGCCGGCCAGGTAGAAATCCTTCTCCGGCTGCTCGAGGATCCGGGCGCCGTGGGCGGGGACCGTGCCGCAGCTGTGGAAGTCCGGATCGATCAGCGGGCCCAACGCCTTGGGGGCGTCCACGGCCGGGTCCAGGTCCAGCCGCAGCTCCGAGAGCATGGCCAGGTCCGGGCGGAACCCGGTGGCAGGAATGACCCGGCCCACCTCGACGCTGCGGCCGTCCGCGGCGTGCACGGTGACGGAGTCGGCATTTACGTCGATGGAAGCGGTGCGGAAGCTGGTCAGGAGCTGGACGGCCCCGCTCTCGACGGCGGTGCGGAGCAGGGCCCCGAGCTGGCCGCGGGCAGGCAGCTGGTCGGCGTCGCCGCCACCGTAGGCACGGGCAGGCGTGGCGGCGCGGATGGCCCAGAGGACTTCCGTGCCGGGGTTGGCGCGGGCCACGCGGGCCAGGTCAAGGACCATGTTGGCCGCCGAGTGCCCGGAACCGATCACCAAGGTGCGGCGGCCGGCGAAACCGCCGGCGGAAACATCAGGCAGCGGCCCCGTGACCAGCCCGGCGGCGCGTGCTTCAGCTTCTCCCGGAACCGGCAGCCCGGAGGATCCCAGCGGCGCCGGGGTGCTCCACGTTCCGGACGTATCAATGACGGCGCGGGCCAGCACCTCGGTAACTTTGCCGCCGTCGTGCTCTACGCGCAGGAGGAACGGGGCGCTGTCCCTGCCCTGGCTGCGGCCTTTGTCCATGCCCTGTCGGGTGACGGCGAGAACCCTGGACCCGGTCCTGATCCGGTCCTTCAGTTCCGGCGTTGCGGCCAGGGGTTCCAGATACTCGGAGACGATCTGGGAGCCGTAGGGCAGGGCGGTGGGTCGTGGCGCTTCCCAGCCGGAGCGTTCCAGCAGCCGCACGGAGGCGGGATCGAGGTTGTACTTCCAGGTGGAGAACACGCGGACGTGGCCCCATGCACGGATGGCAGCGCCCACCGTGGGGCCGGCCTCCAGGACCAGCGGCTCCAGGCCGCGTTCCAGCAGATGCGCGGCCGCGGCCAGGCCGACGGGGCCGGCGCCGATCACGGCAACGGGCAGGGATTCCAGTGATGTCATGGCGTCAAACCTTTCAGGCGGAAGCGGGGATGAGGGAGTCGATCAGGGCTTCGACGCGGGTCCTGATTTCGTCGCGGATGGGCCTGACGGAGTCCACGCCCTTGCCGGCGGGGTCCTCCAGCACCCAGTCCTCGTAGCGCTTGCCGGGGAAGTAGGGGCATTCGTCGCCGCAGCCCATGGTGATCACCACGTCCGAGTCCTGTACGGCTTCCGTGGTGAGGATCTTGGGAATCTCGGCGGACATGTCGATGCCAACCTCTGCCATGGCCTGGACCGCGGCCGGGTTGACCTTGTCCGCAGGCTGCGAGCCGGCGGAGCGGACCTCGATGGCGCCCTGCGAGAGGCTGGTGAGGAAGGCGGCGGCCATCTGGGAGCGGCCGGCGTTGTGGACGCAGACGAAGAGGACGGAGGGCTTGCGGCTCATGAGAGAACCTTTCGATCGGCCGTGGCGACGGCGGGAGTGGCGATGGAGGGGTAGAGGAAACGGACCAGGACGTAGCCGGCGGCGCCGCCAAGCAGCTGGGCCAGGATGAAGGCAGGGGCCGACGGCGGTGCGATGCCGGCAAAGGTGTCCGTGACGGTCCGCGCGATGGTCACCGCCGGGTTGGCGAAGCTGGTGGAGCTGGTGAACCAGTACGCGGCGGTGATGTAGCCTCCGACGGCGAAGGCCACCCGATCCGCCCGGCCGGAACGGACGGTTCCGAAGATGACCAGCAGCAGCCCCACGGTGGCGATGACTTCGGCCAGCCAGAGTGAGGGCCCTGAGCGCTGGTGCGTGGACCAGGACACGGCGTCCAGCCCGAACATCAGGTTCGCGGCCACGGTTCCGGCCAGGCCGCCCAGGACCTGTCCAACGATCAGGGCCGCGGCCGTCCCGCTGTCGATCATCCCCAGCGCACGTTCCACAAGGGTCACCACCGGATTGAACGACGCCGATACCGGCTGCAGTGCCACGATGAGCGCCACCAGCGCGGCACCCGTGGCGAGGCTGTTCTGCAAAAGCTGCAGGCCGGCGTCGTCCGGTGAAAGCTGCGACGCCATCACGCCCGAGCCCACCACAGCCATGACCAGGAACGCGGTGCCAATAAATTCTGCGGCGGCGCGGCGGACCAAGACCGTCACTTGGCCTGCCCGCCGATCAGTGCGGCCAGGTTCTGCAGCGCCTCCGTCCGGGCGCGGTAGTAAACCCACACCCCGCGCTTTTCCCGGTCCAGCAAACCCACCTCGTGAAGGATCTTCAGGTGGTGGCTGATGGTGGGCTGGGACAGCTCGAAGGCGTCGTTCAGGTCGCAGACGCACGCTTCGCCGCCCTCATGCGAGGCAACCATGGACATCAGCCGCAGCCGGACCGGATCGGCCAGCGCCTTCAACAGCGGGGCAATTCCCTCAGCTTCCTGCTCGGACAACGGCTCCCTTGCCAGCGGCGCGCAGCAGGCGACGGCCTGAACCGGGGTCAGCTCCAAAGACATAGACATACATAAATATTTACACTCATCTATGTCTTTGGCAATCCACACAAATCCCGCCGCCTTTCTCCGCCCCTTGCAATGCCCGGAGCAACGGCAAATAGGATGGCCCCTAGAGCTTTTGGCCGCAGACGAAGGGCGCCGCAATGATCGAGATCCTGAACCCCGCTGAAGTGGCCCGCGCACGGGAGACCGGCGCCCTGGTGGCTGACATCCTGCAGGC
Source organism: Arthrobacter sp. SLBN-83 (assembly GCF_006715285.1). Taxonomy (NCBI): domain Bacteria; kingdom Bacillati; phylum Actinomycetota; class Actinomycetes; order Micrococcales; family Micrococcaceae; genus Arthrobacter; species Arthrobacter sp. SLBN-83. Next base: position 2,285,618 of record NZ_VFMX01000001.1, on the reverse strand, counting down.
CATGAAGAACCGCGCCACCGTGGGCACCAACCTGCTGGATATCGACCAGTGGACCAAGGAGATGATCACCGAGGCCGGGGCGGAGTCCTGCTACGTGGACTACGCGCCGTCATTCGGCCGCGGGCCCTTCGGCCACTACATCTGCACGGGCGTCAACGATGCCGTGCTGCACGGGCTGCCCCACAACTACGAACTGGCCGACGGCGACCTGCTCACATTGGACCTCGCCGTCGTCAAGAACGGGGTAGCCGCCGACGCCGCCATCAGCTTTCTTGTCGGGGATGCGCAACCGGCGGAAAGCGTGGCGATGATCGAAACCACCGAACGGGCACTGGCCGCAGGGATAACTGCCGCCGGGCCGAATGCCAAGATCGGCGACGTCTCCTACGCCATCGGCCGCGTCCTCACTGATGCGGGTTACCCCATTAACACCCAGTTCGGCGGCCACGGCATCGGCTCCACCATGCACCAGGACCCGCACGTGCCCAACATGGGCCGGCCCGGCCGCGGCTTCAAGCTCCGCCCCGGACTGCTGCTGGCGCTGGAGCCGTGGATCATGGCGGACACGGCGGAGCTGGTGACGGACGACGACGGGTGGACGCTTCGGAGCGCCACTGGTTGCCGGACGGCCCACACGGAGCACACCATTGCCATTACCGACGACGGCGCGGAGATCCTGACGCTGCCGTCACGGTAGGTGCCGGGGGCGGGTTAGCCCCGCTGCCGCGACTGGGTTGGCGCCGTTCAGTAGAGGTAGACGTCCACCAGCAGGGCGGCCAGCGCGGTAAGGGCCGCCGTCCCTGCCACACTCCGGGCCGCATCGCGCCTGCAGGGCCCGGACATCAGGGCGATGGCGGCGCCGGCAAGGGTGAACACTCCGGTTCCCGTGTCCTGCCAGCTGATGGGGAACGGCGGGAACGGCAGGTCGTGGGAGAACAGGCCAATCGCGCCGGTCCAGTTCAGGATGGAGTTCCAGGCCATGGGCATCAGGAGGGCAGCAGCTGCTGCCGTGGCCACTACGCCCGCGCGCCGTTCCCTCCGTGCCAGCAGGAGCAGGACCAGGGCAACGGCGGCGGACAACAGGGCGCCCACGAACATCGCCTGCAGGTTCATCATGGGCCCCCGGGGTTCACTACCCGCATATGTCCAGTCTAGGCATGGGCCGCAGGCGCGGACCTGGCGCCGGGAAATTCTGCTATTCGGTCCCGGCTACGTGGCTGCGGCGTTCCAGGAGCAGGGTGTCCTGCCAGTGGCCGGCTTTGGGGCCGTGGCTGATCCGGGCGATCCGCTCCCGGGTTCCCACCACCCGGAAGCCCAGCTTTTGGTGCAGTGCCAGGCTCGCCGCGTTTTCGGGGAAGATGCTGGACTGGATGGTCCAGATGCCCGCCGCTTCCGTTGATTCAATCAGGGCATTCAGGAGCAGCCGGCCCACGCCGCGGCCCTGTGCCTGCGGGGACACATAAATGGAGTGCTCCACGAGGCCCCGGTACACCTCACGTGACGAAACACGCGAGACGGCGGCCCAGCCCAAAACGCTCCCCGCATCTTCGGCGACGATCCGGTGCCGTGGCAGCCGCACGCCGTCGAACGCTTCCCAGGTGGGCGGTTCGCTCTCAAAGGTCGCCTCCCCCGTGGCGATTCCGGCGGCGTAGATCGCGTGGACCGCGTCCCAGTCGTCGGGGCACATGGGGCGGATGGTGGCGGGACTGTCCATGCGTCCCATTATGGTTCGCCTGCAGCATTCCTCCCTCCCGCGAGATGGCAGTTCACGGCAATGCTCCGCGGAAACATTGCCGTCAAGTGCCATCTCGCGGCGGGGGAAGCGGACGCCGTCCGGGTTGCGGCCGCGGTCAGCCGACGTGCACCCACGGGCGCTGCGTGACATCCGGAACGGCCTCGCGAAGGACCTCCCGCGTGACCGGCGCGATCTCACCCTCGCCCAGGAACAGGAACCGCACCAGGTTGGTGATGGGGTTGCCCTCGGTCCAGCGGAAGTAGATGTGCGGCATGAGCCCGGTGACGTCCCGGATGTGCAGCAGGACGGAGGCGATGGTGTTGGGGACCACCGGCCCGTGGACTTCGAGGATGTGGTACCCGTGCCGGTTCACGCCCCGGACGTGCAGTTCGGTTTCAAAGTCGGAGGAATCATCCACCACCACCTCGAGGAACAGGGCGTCGCCGGCCAGCGGCAGGTGGCTGACCTCGATGGCTGACTCGAGTTTGTCCCGGTAGGCCTCCGCGGTCATCCGCAGCGGCTCGTGCGCGATGATCGCGATAGGCCCGTCCAGGGTGCTGGACATGAACTCCAGGGCCTGCTGGTCCAGGTGCACCCGGGTGGCGTGGAGTTCAAAGGAGCGGCGGACCCTGGACAGCAGCGAGATGACGATGATGCCCAGGATGAAGATGGCGGCGATCCGGATGCCCTCGGGCCGTTCAAAGATGTTGGCCACCGTGGTGTACGCGAACACCACGGAGATGGCGCCAAAACCCACGGTGAGGTTCCGTTGCCTGCGCCGGCGCGCGGACAGCGTGACGGCCACCGCGGCGGAGGTCATCAGCACCAGGACGCCGGTGGCGTAGGCACCGCCCTGGGCATCGACGTCGGCCTTGAAGATGAAGGTGATCAGGAAGCCGACCAGCGTGAAGACGAGCACCAGCGGCCGGACGGCCTTGGCCCACGCCGGGGCCATGCCGTACCGCGGCAGGTAGCGCGGCACCAGGTTCAGCAGGCCGGCCATGGCCGATGCGCCGGCGAACCAGAGGATGCCGATGGTGCTGATGTCGTAAACGCTGCCGAACCCCACGCCGAGGTATTCGTGCGCAAGGTAGGCCAAGGCGCGGCCGTTCGCCTGGCCGCCGGGCTGGAACTCCTGTTCGGGGATCAGGACCACCGTGATGAAGCTGGAGGTCAGCAGGAAGGCGCTCATGATCACGGCGGCGGTGGTGAGCATGCGCCGGGTACCCCGGATGCGGCCGGCCGGGTTTTCCTCCGTGTCCTCCGGGGCCCCCAGGACTTGCGGCATCACGGCCACGCCGGTTTCGAAGCCGGACAGGCCCAGGGCCAGTTTGGGGAACACGAGCAGCGCGATGGCGACGGCCATCACCGGATTTCCGTGCGACACCCACAGGTTGGTCCACCAGTCTCCTGCGGCTGCGGGGTGCGAGAGTACCTGGGCGAAAGTAACGGCCACCACGATGGCGTTCAGGCCCAAGTAGAGCGCCACCAGGACGACGGCGATGCCGATGGCTTCCTTGAACCCGCGCAGGAACACGGCCGCCAGCAAGGCAAGCAGGAAGAGTGTGACCGGGACGTTCTGGTCCTGGAGCCACCCGGGCGCCACCGGGTTGCCGAGCAGGTGCGCGGTGGCGTCCGCTGCCGACAGGGTCATGGTGATCATGAAGTCAGTGGCTGCAAACCCCAGGAGGACCAGCACCAGCAGTTTGCCGCCCCAGCGCGGCAGCAGCCGCTCGAGCATGGCAATGGAGCCCTCACCGCGGGGGCTTTCACCGGCTACCCGGCGGTACACCGGCAGGGCACCCAGCAGGGTCACCGCCACCAGCACCAGGGTGGCCAGCGGGGAGATGACCCCGGCGGCGAGCGCGGCGATGGCCGGCTGGTAGCCCAGGGTGGAGAAGTAGTCCACGCCCGTCAGGCACATGACCTGCCACCATGAGTGCTTCTTCTCGTGCTGCGTCGGCACGCCGCCCGGGCCGGGATGTGCGCCCTTGCTGTCCTGGAGCCCAAACAGCAGCCAGCCCTGGAACGCTTTCCTTCCGCGCGCGTGCTGCGCGGAAGGATCCGCCGGGGGCCTGCTTAACGTGGTCATGTCTGCCTTTCCGCGCTGCCCTTTGCACCGCGACCACCTGCGAAGCTAACACCGGCCAAAACCTCCGAAGCGCCAAAACGGGATTTCTTAATGAATCCTTGACGCCTGGTTTGGGACAGCCGCCGGCGGGACTAGGATGGGTCAACCGCGGCCTGAACGTGGTGGCCACGGAAGGCAGAGGAAACACCGAAAGGAAACCCGGCACCATGGCAGACACCCCCAACCCCATCCAGATCCAGAAGTTCCTGAGCGGCATCGACTACCCCGCGAAGCGCGAAGACCTGCTGTCCCGTGCCAAGGAATCCGGTGCCGACAACAACGTGATGGAGGCCCTCGAGGCACTCCCCGACCGCGAATACGACAGCCCGACGGCGGTCAGCTCCGCGATTTCGGACAGCAACTCCTAGGGCGTTTGCTGGGGCCGGTCAGCAGGTGGCCGGCCCCCTGCTTCGCTAAGCTGGCGGCATGCCCGCCCTTGCCGCCCTGCTGCCCACCCTGGTGGCCATTGCCATCCTGGCGGCACTGACGGTTGGCATCCTGTGGGGCGCGCGGACGCCGTCGTACCTCTCCCCTGCCCTTGCCATCCTCCGTGGCGCGGCCCAGCTGGCGGTGATCAGCCTGGTGCTGGGCGGGGTCATCACCAACCCGCTGTGGGTGGGCGCGGCCCTGCTGGTCATGTTCAGCGTGGCATCCGTAACGGCGACCCGCCGGCTCACCTGGTCCTGGCGGCGCTTTGCCGTGGTGGCCGCAACGATGGCCGCGGGCATCCTGGTCACGGTGGCCATCGTGTTCGGAACAGGTGCCATCGAGTTTTCGCCGCGGTATGCACTGGCAGTGGCCGGGATCGTGATCGGCAATTCCATGACCATTGCCACGCTTGCGGGCCGCCGGTTCTTCGAGGCCGTCCTGGAGCAGTGGGACCAGGTGGAGGGCTGGCTGGCACTGGGCGCAACGCCCCGGCAGGCCACCCTGATCCAGGCCCGGCAGGCGGTGCACTCGGCCTTGATCCCGTCCACGGACCAGACCAAGACCACAGGGCTTGTCACACTGCCCGGTGCGTTCGTGGGCGCCATTTTCGGTGGCGCCTCACCCCTGGAGGCCGGCCGGTTCCAGGTGGTGGTGCTGGCGTCCATCATGGCCGCCGGATCCATCACCGCCGTGGCGCTGATCCGCTCCCTGGGAAACGTCAAGGTGCGCCCCGATCCGCTCTAGCCGCGGGCCCGGGCGCGGTGTGAAGGGCCGGGTTCCGCGATCTGCCATGATAGTGCGATGTGTGCGCAAGGTTCCCGCCTGTGATGGTAAGCGAACTGGCCAGGGACGCGATCCTGGCCAGGACAGGACTCCCCGTGCCGGGGCAAGACCTGGACATCGCGGTCCCCCTCCCCTCCGAGCGCCTGCAGAACCTGGTTGAGCTGGCCAGGACGGTCTGCGGGCAGCCGGTCACGGCCATCAACATCATCACCCAGGACATGCAGTACCAGGTGGCAACCGCCGGCATGGAGCCGTACCTGTGCTCGCGGGAGGATTCGATGTGCGCCGTCGGTTTCCTCAGCGGAACCCCCACCGTGCTGGAGGACGCCTCGCTGGATCCGCGCTACAACACCAACCCCTACGTGGACGGCCGGCGCGGCGAAATCCGGTTCTACGCCTCCATCCCCCTGGTTGCCGAGGACGGCTTTGTCCTGGGCACGCTGTGCGCAGGGGCCCGGGAAACCGGACAGCTGAGCGACCGGCAGCTCAAAGGCCTGGAAATCCTCGCCGCCGAGGTAGTGGACGCCCTGCAGCTGGAACACCGTGCCCGGCAGCTCGCCGACGCCCTGGCCGAGGCCCACCGCAGCAATGCACTCCTGGCTGAGTTCGCGGGCCGGATCAGCCACGACCTGCGCAACCCCCTTACCTCGGTTCTGGGGTTTGTGGAACTGGCCCGGGACGAGGCCGGGGAGCTCGATGATCCAGCCATTGCCGGTTACCTGGACACGGTGGCCAGTTCCGGCCAGCGCATGCTGTCCATGGTGAAGGACGTCCTGTCCTACGCCACAATCGGCGGGGATGTCCGGCCAGCCGAGGTGTCCCTGGCGGACCTGGTGGGGGACGTCAGGCAGGACCTGGCAGCCAGCATCGAAACATATGGCGCATCCGTGGAGTGCGACGACCTGGCCTTCACCGCGGACGCCGTCCAGATGCGCGTGCTGCTGCAGAACCTGGTCCACAACGCCATCACCTACAGCCGGCCCGGCGTCCCTCCCGTCATCCGGGTGACCGGCCACCGCTCGGAGGACGGGGCAACGCTGCGGGTGATCGACAACGGCAAGGGCATCAGCGAGGCCGACCGTAAACGCGTCCTCGATCCCCTGGTCCGCCTGTACCGGGAGGATGACCCGCCGGGCACCGGGCTGGGCCTGGCCACTGCTGCCCGCATCGCCTCGGCGAACGGCGGCCGGCTCGAGTTAGGTCCGGTTCCCGGCGCGGGCACCATGGTCACCGTCCACCTGGGCGCGAGCTAGGCGCGGCGGGAGCTGGAACGCCGCCCGTCGCCGCTTCCTGTTCCCGCGCCGCGCTAGTACGTGGTGGCGTTGGCCAGGATGTGTGGCGGCAGGGGCGCCTGGTTGAAATCGAAGGCCTTGGTCAGGTCGCCCAGCAGCGGGCTGTTCTCCCGCACATCCGGGCGCGGGTCGGGACGGCCATCGGTGGCCGGGTCCAGCCGCTGGCCGTGGAGGAAGTCGTCCTCGATGAACTTGAGGTAGGCGTCCTGGCTCAGTGTTTGGTGGTCGATGTAGCCCTGTTTGGCGTACGGGCTGATGATCAGGCTTGGCACCCGGAACCCGTAGCCGTTGGCATCCGCCGCCGGTGGTGCCACATGATCGTAGAACCCACCCCAGTCATCCCAGTTGAGGAAGATGGCGGTGCTGTCCCAGTCAGGACCGCTCATGATGGCGTTGATCAGCCCCGTCACGTAGGCCTGGCCGGCGCTGATTTTTGCCGGTGCATGTTCACTGACCTTGTCCGTGGGAGCGATCCACGTGACGGCGGGCAGCGTACCCTGACGCGCCGCGTCATAGAAGTTTGTGAGGGGCTGGATATTGCCGAGTTCGCCGTCCTGTTTGACGGTGTCGAAGTACAGCAGCGGGTTCCACAGGCCGGGGGTCTTCGCATCCTGTTTGATGGGGGCGCAGGTGGCGGCGTCATTGCGGCAGTCCGGTTCGGTGCCGTTGAACACGTAGTAGGCCCAGGGGACGTGCTGCTGGTGGAGCAGGTAGGTAAGGTCCGTCCACGCATAGTCAGGCTGTTGAAGGTGCTTGGCGGCTTGGGACAGCTGCTGTTTCAGACCGTCCGGAACATTGGCGGCGTCGACGGCGGCCTGGCAGGCAGGGTAGGTGTCCGTAGGTTTGCAGCTGGTGCTGATGAGTTGGTCCAGTTCCGCGGCCAGCCCGGCACTGACCCCCGCGCTTGCCAGGGCTTCCCTGCAAGGGGCCAGGTCCGCGGCTGCCTGGCATTTGCCGATCAGGGTGTTGTTGATGATTTCCGGGTCCGGGCCGGAGTCGGGGTTCTGGAGGGCGTTGGAGCACGACGACGGGTCCCCGGCTTTGGTGCACTTGGCGGACCATTCAGAAACCAGGTAGAGGTGGGCCGGCAGGCTCCAGGCAGACGCGGCGGCGAACATGTGGTCCTGGAGGGTGAAGTTCCTGGCGTAGTCCCAGTAGTTGGGCAGGTCCCGCTGGTCGTGGTAGCCCATCACGTCGGTTGCGGCGGCCTTGTAGCGGCAGTTGGCTTGCGTGGCCGTGCACCCGGCGAGGCCCTTTTCCGCCTGGGCCACGAACCCGTCCATGGCCCCGTTGTTGAGGTCGGCCACTTCGTCGTTGTGGCTGTGCGGGGCACCGGCGTTGCTGTCATTTGGGTTGTAAAAGGGCTTGACGCATCCGCCGCTGGCCGGGTCCGGAAGGCATGCCGCAGGTTTCCCGTTTTGCATGGGGATGCCGTCCGCGCCAGGGAAGGTGCCAAAGTAGGTGTCGAAGGAGCGGTTCTCCTGGGTGATGATCACTACATGCTTGATTTTGCTGATTCCGGCGGCAGCGCCTTCCGGACCGGCCGTGGACCCGCCTCCTGCCAGGACGTAGGTCAGCAGCATCCCTAGCACCAGCCAGGCGGCCGCGGCCGGGAGTCCCCCCACGCCAACTAGCATTGCGGCCAGCGGCCGCCACCTGGGACCGCTGAGCTTAATCACTGCAGCACGGTCCGCCCGGGGTGCTGTTTTCGCTGCTGATGCGCATGGCACCCTCCTGTCGCTCCGGCGTTCCGGACGGCGCGCACGCGGCAGATCCGCAGCCGGAAGGCCTTCAGCGCCGATGGGTGGCTACACCCTCGCACATCGCCGCTTGGCAGTGATGGAAAGCCGGCTGGGAATTTGCCCACAATCCGGGCGGCCGGAGCCACTATCGCCGTGGCCTTGGCGCTGCGCAGGTTCATTTCCGCGACGCAAAAACCATGGCGCTACCGGTATTTCGGTAGCGCCATGGTTTTTGCGCGTCGAAAGTGAATTTGGGCGTCGGAAAGTTCCGCCGCCGGTTAGCCCTGCTTGACCAGTGCTGCTTCGAGGTTGATCTTCACCTTGTCGCTGACCAGCACGCCGCCGGCCTCCAGGGCCGCGTTCCAGGTCAGCCCGAACTCCTTGCGGCTGATCTCGGTTTCGGCGGAGAAGCCGGCGCGGGTGGCGCCGAAGGGGTCAACGGCGACGCCGGTGAACTCCACCTCAAGCTCCACGGGCCGGGTGACGCCCTTGATGGTGAGGTCCCCGGTCAGGGTGTACTCCTCGCCGTCGCCTTCGATGTGGGTGCCGCGGAACGTCATCTCCGGATACTGCTCCACGTCAAAGAAATCCGCCCCGCGCACATGGCCGTCGCGGTTGGCGTCGCCGGAGTTGAAGCTGGCGGTGGAGACCGTGGCGTGCACGGAAGAGTCCGCAAGGGACTGGCCAACGCGCGCCTCCGCCGACGCCTCGGTGAAGCGGCCCCGGACCTTGCTGATCCCGGCATGGCGGACGCTGAAGCCGATCTCGCTGTGGGCCATGTCCAAGGTCCAAGTTCCCGGCGTAAGTTCCTTGGGAAGGGTCATCGCTGTTCTCCTTACTCGTAGGCGCAGGCGCAGGTGCCCGCTAAAAGGCGCAATATTCCAGACGCCCCTAAATATTCCCCACAAAACCCGCAGACATAACAGGGCCCAATGAACCTGAGGCGAATTTCCGGCGTATACATAAGCGTGGCTCTACGACTATTGACCGCACTGGCGCTGTTCATCGATGCCGGCGTCCACTTGTTCCTTGCCCCCGGCTACCAGAACGCCCAACCCGGCACCGTCAGCCAGGGCACGCTGTTCCTCCTCGAAGCTGCCGCGGCCCTGGTGGCCGGCATCTACGTCCTGGTCCGTGGCAGCCGCGCCGCCTACGCCCTGGCCCTGCTGGTGGCACTCAGCGCTTTCGCCGCCGTCGTACTCTACCGGTATGTGGACATCCCGGCGATCGGGCCCATCCCGGCCATGTACGACCCCGTCTGGTTCTTCTCCAAAACCCTCAGCGCCGTTGCCGAAGGGGCCGGGGCCCTGCTGGCACTCGCCGGCCTGGTCCGTGCCGGGGCACAGGGCAAGGTACGACGACGGCAGCAGGCTTCCGGCCGGACGCCGCCGACAGTGAAGATCACCGCTGCCGTTGCCAGGATGCGGGGGGAGGTGCCGATGAGCGCAGCTGAACGGGCAGTGCCGGACGCGCTGGCCACCCTCACCGCTTACGGGCTGGCGGCACTGTGGCTGCTCACCCTGACCCCGTCCGGCCTGGTGGCCCAGTTGGCCGGGCTGGCCGCCGGCACCGTGGTGGCCGGGGCCGCCGTCGGCTCCATCCTGCGGCGCATCCCGCGCTTCTCAACCCCGGCAGACCGCGTCACCCTGCTGCGCGCCGTCCTCGTTGCGCTCTGCGCCGTGCTGGCGGCGGCGCAGCTTTTTTCCGGGCCCCGCGCCGATCTGCTCCTGCCCACGCTGGGCGGCGCCGCGTTCCTCCTGGACGGGGTTGATGGTGCGGTGGCCCGGCGCACCGGCACCTCGTCTGCGGAAGGGGCCCGGTTTGACGGTGCCACGGATGCTGCCCTGGTCCTGGTCCTGTCCGTCGCTGCTGCCGCCGTCGTTGGTCCGTGGACGTTGCTTATTGGGGCCATGTACTACGTGTTCACGGCCGCGGGCTTCTTCCGGCCGCACCTCCGTGCCGCGCTGCCGCCGAGCATGACCCGCAAGGTGATCGGGGCGTTCCAGCCGTTCGCATTGCTGGTGGCGTTGCTCCCCGGGACGCCCCCGGCTGCGGCAGCTGCGGCGCCGGTTCTGGCCCTCGGCCTGCTCGCATTCTCCTTCACGCGCGATGTGGTCCAGCTGGAGAGCCACCACCGGGCCGCGCTTCTGGAGGCCATCCAGTAATTCGCCTACAACAGACTGGCCAGGGCGAGGCCGGCCGCAGCGGCGCCCACCGCGGCTGCCGCAGTCCCGATTCCATTGAGGAGGGCCAGGCCGGTGCGGCCGGACTGGATGAGCCGGACGGTTTCGAAACTGGCGGTGCTGAAGGTGGTGTAGCCGCCCAGGAACCCGGTCCCGGCAATGGCCTGCAGCTCCATTGGCGCGGCATGGAAGATGACTGCCCCCGCGACCAGGCCCAGGAGGAAGGACCCGGTGATGTTGATGGCGATGGTCCCCACCGGCAGGGCGGTGCGCAGTTTGGAACGGACCAGCCCGTCCACGACGAAGCGGGTCCCGGCACCTAAACCGCCGGCCAAGCCCAGCAGGACAATAATCAGCGGGTTCACCGGCCCGCCTCCTGCTGGATGGTTGCCCGGGTGGTTGCCCGGGCATGGTGGCCTGCGGCCAACCAGATTCCTGCCACTGTTGCCGCGGCCCCACCGATCAGGGTGGCGGCGAGGTAGAGCAGCCCGTCGGCGACGCGTCCGGCGTCCAGGAGGGTGTTGGTTTCCAGGGCGAGCGTGCTGTAGGTGGTGAACGCGCCCATGAACCCGGTCCCGGCGAGCAGGCGGATGATCCTGCGCGTTCCGGTATCCGGGCCGCGGCGTACCAGCGCTTCGAGCAGGGCGCCGAGCAGGAGGGCCCCGGCCAGGTTGATGACGAGGGTGGGCAGCGGCCATCCGCCCGGAGCGGGCAACAGCGTGCTGAGCCCGTAGCGGGCCAAGGCGCCAAACACGCCCCCGGCGATCACCACCAGAACATATCCGGGGTGCAGGTGGACCGGGCGGTGGGCGCGGACTTCCCCGAGGGTCCCCGCATCGGGGTCGATATCCGCGGCGGTTTGTTCCCCCATGCCGCCGTCTAGCATGTGGTCCTCTCCTGCAGGTGCCCCCGGGGTGCGGGACGACGCTGCGGTCCCGGGAACAGGCGGTTCCGTCATCGGCCCTCCCTCGGGTGGCGCTTGGCGTGGGGGGCGAGCGGGACCACCAGGACGGGCCGGTGCTGGCGGTGCGTGAGGTGGACGGCGACGGAGCCCACCAGGAGTTCCTCGAAGCGGGCGCCGAACCCGCGTTCCCGGGTGCCGACGACGATGACCGAGGCATCCGTGGATTCCGCCAGCCGTCCCAGTGCCCTTGCCGGGTCCCCGGCCAGGGTCACGAAGGACCAGTCGATACCTGCCCCATGCAAGGCGTCCGCGAGGTGCCCGGAGATGCCGGCACTGATGCCTTCGATGTCGTCGTCAATGCCGTCGGGGTCGATCGGCAGCGCCTCGGCCCGCCCGCCGGGTTCTTCGGCGAGGTAGGTGGTGACGTCAACATAGGCGCAGATCAGTTTCACGCCCAGGCTGTACGCCAGTTCCGCTGCACGGTGTGCCACGGCCAGCGGCTGGCCCGGGACCACCCCCATCAGCACCGGCCCACTCATCTTCCCCGGATGGAAGGCATTGCTTTTGCTCGAAGGGTCGGATGGTTTTTCCGGGTCACTCATATGCGCTCCTGTCGCGTGGGGCAGGATAACCGGGCCGGGATGCGGGCATGGCTCACCTACCTTCGTATCAGCAAAGGTAGGAACCATCAGCCAGGAGGCGGTTCGAACACTGAGCTCCGTGCGTGCGAAGTGTTCCGGCGGGATCCATCACCGTGAACAGAGACTACAGGCACGCCTGCGGAGACCGCCACCCTATGACGTAGGCTGGCTCCGCAGCCCAGGGAAGGGTGTTTGCTACTGTCCCGTCGCCAGGTGCTCCAGCATTGCTTTGGCAACGGCGTCCGGTGAATCCTCAGTGGGGATGTGCTTGCCGTCCACCTCCACCAGGTCTGCGTTGGGGATCTCTTCCACGTACCGGCGGGCAAATTCGATTTTCTGGAAGTCGTCGTCCCGGCCCCACACCAGCCGGGTGGGGATGGCGGCTTCCTTGAGGGCCGGCACCAGGTCCAGGGTGAAGCGCGGATCGGCCGCGGCTGCCATTGCCATCCAGGAACGCCCCCGGGCCGGTGACTGCCACGGCGAAAGGTAGTCCGCCAGTTCCTCCTCGCTCAACGTCCGGATGGCGCAGCCCTGGGTGGACTTGCGGCGGGCAGCGAGGAGGTCCTCTTCGGTGGTGTTTGCCCGCACGTCGGGGTCCCGGAAACGCTCGACGGCGGGAACCGGCCAGGAGTCGAACATGACGGCGTTCATCAGGACCATCTTCCGCACCCTCCCGCTGGTGGCGGCGAGCTGCTGGGCCACGCCGCCGCCTATGTCATGCGCCGCGACGTCAAACCCGCCAATACCCAGGGCGTCCGCAGCCCTAAGCACGGTCTTCGCCAGGGCCGGGACGGTGGCCTGCCCAACGTCCAGCTCTCCCCCGCTCCGGCCGAAGCCCGGAAAGTCCAGCGCGTAACAGCGGCTGTGTTCGCCGAGGGCCGGCAGGACGGGCTGCCACACACGGCTCCAGAAGGTGCCGTGCAGCAGGATCAGCGGCGGGCCGGACTCGTCCCCCGCGGCGAGGTAGGACAGCGGGACGCCGTCCACGTCAACCGCGCGGCGTTCAACGGGCTGGGCCATGGGATGGTCTCCGTTTCGAGGTTGGGTATGACGGTAACTGCGGGGCCTGCCGGTTACGCGGCGAGCACGGCAGGCAGTCCGGTGAGGGCCGGGATGGTGATGTCCGGGGACTGGAAATAGGAGGGGTAGCGGGCACCGGTCCGGTTGATCCACGCGGTCCGCAGCCCGGCTTTGGCTGCCCCATGGATGTCCCAGGGATGCACTGCGACCAGCAGCATTCCCGAAGGAGCGGTTCCGGCCGCTGTTGCCGCGTACTCATAGGCGGGCCTGGCCGGCTTCCAGGCAGGGGCGTCCTCCACGGAGAGAAGCTGCTCGAATTCGTCCCTGACGCCGCCGGCAACCAGCAGTTTGTCGGTGTTGGCCGCGGCGCCGTTGGTCAGGGTGACCAGCCGGTGGCCGGCCGCGGCGAGGGCGCGGATGCCGTCCGGGACGTCCGGGTGAAGGGAGAGGTTCTGCATGGCAGCCATGACGCGTTCGACGGCGGTCTCCAGGTTTCCGGAGATTCCTTCGGCTCCCAGCAGAGTGCGGAGGGCATCGGCGCCGATGGTGGCGAAGGATTCCTTGCCTCCGCTGGCCGCGAGCGCGAACCCGTCCCGCAGGAGCGTGGCGAACCAAAGCTTGGCCAACGCCCGTGGTGCCCCAACCTGGGCGAAAGCCTCGCCCAGCGGGGCCATGTCGGAGAGGGTCTCGTTGACGTCAAAAACAATGACCAACGGTTCGGACATGATGTTCCTTTCCTGTTCCGAAAGGCGCTCCAGCGCTGGGCTGCCTGCTACTTGGCCGGGTACTGGTTGGACCGCAGGAGCCTGGCCAGGTGCACGGCGTTGCGGGCAAGCCCTGCGTTGGTGGAGGCCACCGGGTCCGGCACCTTCTCAAGGTCCTTGAAGTCCACGGTCTGCATGGCCTCCCCCACCCAGTAGGTGCCGCCCTGGGCTGGAAGGCTGAAGCCGACGTCGTTCAGCCCCTGCATCATGTCGGCGATGGTCTTGTGGGCCCCGTCCTCGTTTCCCACCACGGCAACCGTGGCCACCTTGCCGTACATGACCGGCCGGCCGTCGTCGTCCATTTCCGACAGGTCGGCGTCCAGGCGCTCCATGACCTGCTGGGCAACGCTGCAGGGATGACCCATCCAGATGGGGGTGGAGAGGACCAGGATGTCCGCGGCCAGGATCTTTTTGTGGATTGCGGGCCACGCATCGCCGTTGCCCATGTCCACCTGCACGCCGCGCTTCACGTCATGGTCCACGACGCGCAGTGACTCGGTGGCCACCCCGTGGCCTTCCAATTCGTCAAGGATGTGCTGGGCCATCAGTTCACTGCTGGACGGTTCCGGGGAGGGGGTGAGGGTACAGATCAGGGCAAGAGCGGACAGGGTGGACATCAGCGGGGCTCCCTTGATTTTCTCAACCAAAATAGTCAGTCTACTTAGTAGTAGATCACATGGGGCCCTTCCGCACTACGGCTGGCCGCCGTGACCCACAACGTTCCGCGAGCCGGGCAAGGAGACGTCCAACGAAGCCGAAGGCGATGCCCGAAAGAACGATTCGCGTGCCTGCAGCACTGCGGATCCTTTTGGGTTCGCTTCTCCTGGGCGTGCTGCTCGTGGCCGCAGCCTCCTACTCGCAGGGCACCCGGTACGCGCTGGTGGCGGAGCCTGCTCCGGCACTGTCCGCCGTGCAGCACGCAGCCGCCGCCCACTTCCATGAGCCCCTTAACGCCGCGGCCGGCGCGGAACTGCTCCACCCGGCGTCGTCCGCTCACGCCAGGGATGGCCATGACGCATCCTGCCCCGGGGACTCGCCGCAGCACCGCGCGTGCTGCGACCGCTACCCCGCTTCACGCAGCGAACCCGCGCCAACGAAGGTGGCCGCGCCGGACCCGTCCACAGTCGCCGTGGCTGCCGGGCAGCAGCACGTGCTGCAGGTGGCGCAGGAGCCCGAGCCCCGGCGGCAGGCACTGACGCTGGACCAGCTCTCCATCAGCCGGACGTAAACGGGCACTTCAGCCTGCCCACCATCCACTGACCACAACCGGAATCGAGAGAGCCCAATGACCCCCGTACAGTCCATGCTGGACACCTACCCCAAAGACCTCGGCAACCTGGACAAGGACAAGCTCGCCGCATGCATCCAGGCCTGCTTCGAATGCGCCCAAACCTGCACCGCCTGCGCCGACGCCTGCCTAAGCGAGGACATGGTGGCGGAACTGACCAAGTGCATCCGCACCAACCTCGACTGCGCGGACATCTGCGCCACCACCGGCAACATCCTTTCCCGCCACACCGGCTACGACGCCAACATCACCCGGGCAGTCCTGGAAGCCTGCCGGGCCGCGTGCAAGGCGTGTGGGGACGAGTGCGGCGGGCACGCCTCCATGCATGAGCACTGCCGCGTCTGCGCCGAATCCTGCCGCCGCTGTGAGCAGGCCTGCCCCGACCTTCTCGCATCATTGGGCTGATCTGCGGGCGACCGGCCGCGGCATTTAAACCAAGCAACGCTGGGCCCCACCGTCACGGCGGGCCCCAGCGTCGTGGTTTGGCGTGCGGACCGTTTACTCCCCTGTACCGCCCAGGCTGGCGAGCGCCTTGCGCAGGCGGCTGCCGGCGTCGTCCGCTACTTCCTTAACGGAAGGTGCGCTGCTGAGCTGAACCATGGTTTGCGGGTCGATCGCCTCCACTGTGGTCGCCTCGGCAGAGCCGTTGCGGCGAACCACGACATTGCAGGGCAGCAGGGCGCCCATTTCCGGTTCGGCGGCGAGGGCGCGGCTGGCAAGGGCCGGGTTGCAGGCGCCAAGGATGACGTAATCCCCGACGGCGTCCGCGGCTTCAGCGCCAAGCTTGGCTTTGAAGATGGACCGGACGTTGATTTCCGTCAGGATGCCGAACCCCTGCGCGGCAAGGGCTTCACGGGTGCGTTCCACGGCTTCGGCCCAGGGAAGGGAGACGGCAGTGGCCAGGGTGTAGGTCATGGTGCTCCTTGAGGTTGTTGCCGGTCCGCTGATGGGGCGTTGAATTATGCCAGGGAGAGGAAGAGCTTCTCCAGGTCCTTCCGGTCCATGGTTTCGTCCTTTTGGACGATGCACTGCTCCAGGCCGGTGGCGATGATGGCGAAGCCGGCGCGGTCCAGGGCCTTGGACACGGCCGCCAACTGGGTGACGACGTCCTTGCAGTCCCGGCCTTCCTCGAGCATCCGGGTCACGGCGGCGAGCTGGCCCTGGGCACGCTTGAGGCGGTTGATCACGGGCGTGAGTTCGGTGGGGTTCAGTTCCATAAGGGGTCTCCATTGATGAGGGGCTTGCCCTCAACTATATACCCCCGTGGGTGTTTTGAGTACCCCCGGGGGTATCTGTAATACTCGGTGGGGTATTCATCCGACCCCTTCCGAGAGGCCACTTATGACTTCCCCTTCCAAGGCAACCGCCGTCACCGCACTCGCCCCCGAAACGCTCCAGTCCTGGATCCAAGAGCACCAGGACCTGGTGGTGATCGACGTTCGCTCTGCCGCCGAGTTCGAGTCCATGCACATCCGCGGCTCCTACAACGTGCCGCTCCCGCTGCTCTCCGAGCACACTGATGAACTCGCCGCCCGGCTGGGTTCACGCGTGGTCCTGGTCTGCCAGTCCGGCGTCCGCGCCGAGCAGGCCCGCCAACGCATGGCCACCGTTGGCCTGGACACCGCGTACGTCCTCACCGGCGGGGTTCCCGGCTTCGCTGCCGCCGGCGGCGACGTGGTCAAGGGCAAGGACCGCTGGGATCTGGAGCGCCAGGTCCGCCTGGCCGCCGGCTCCCTGGTGATGCTTGGCCTGGCCGGCGGCAAGTTCGTCTCGCCCAAGGTGCGCATGCTGGCAGGCGCCATCGGCACCGGACTGACGTTCTCGGCTGCGACCAACACCTGCGCCATGGGCAAGGCCCTGTCCGCCATGCCGTGGAACAAGGCCGCCAAGGAACCCACCCGCGAAAGCGCCATCCTGCAGCTTCCCGTGCAGACGGCTGAAGAGGGCGCTGCGGCATGATCCCGGCCCTGGGTCTGGGGCTCGTCGTCGGCGTCGTACTGGGCGTAGTGGGCGGCGGCGGGTCCATCATCGCCGTTCCAGCGCTGGTGTACGGCGTGGGCATGAGCCCCGCCCAGGCCATTCCCACCTCCCTGCTGGTGGTGGGAATCTCCTCACTGGCCGCTTTGCTCCCCCGCCTCCGCGAAGGCCTGAACTGGCCGGTGATCGCCCTGGTGGGTGCCGCCGGCATCCCGGCGGCCTGGGCCGGCGCGGCAGTGGGCAAGCTGCTGGATCCCAACATCCTGATGCTCGCCTTCGCCGTGATCATGGTGGTGGCGGGCATCCGGATGCTCAAGAAGCCCCGGGAAACCGAGGGATCCTGCAGCATCGGCCCAAACCGGGCCTTCCGGTCCTGCGCCCCGAAGGCCGTAGGCGTCGGACTGCTCGTCGGGTTCCTCACCGGACTGCTCGGCGTGGGCGGCGGATTCCTGATCACCCCCGCACTGACCATCTTCCTGGGCCTGCGGATGAAGCAGGCCGTAGGAACCTCCCTGGCGATCATCGTCATCAACTCGGCCGCCGGGTTCAGCGCCCACGCGGCCGGCTACACCATCGACTGGGCCACCACCCTGGCCTTCGCGGTACCGGCCATCCTGGGCTCCATCTTCGCCGCCCGGCTGGCCCGCCGCCTGCACGACAAGCACATCCGCATCTCATTCGCGGTACTCATCTTCGCCGTCGCGGCGTGGGTCACCGCCGGCACGGTCACCGCCTGACCCCTTTCCAACAGGAGCACAACATGGGACTTCTCGATTCCCTTAAGAAGGCCTTCAGCAAGCCCTACAAGACGATTTCCGTGGCGCAGGCCAAGGAACTCCTGGGCTCCGGCGCAACGCTGATCGATGTCAGGTCCGCCCAGGAGTGGCGCACCGGCCGCGCACCCCAGGCCAAACACGTTCCCCTGGACCGGCTGCAGACCAGCACTGCCGGCATCCAGAAAGCCCGCCCGGTGATTGCCGTCTGCGCCTCCGGCGTCCGTTCTGCCTCGGCGGCCAGGCTCCTGGCCGCCAAGGGATATGACGCCTACTCCGTGCGCGGCGGCATGGCCGCCTGGCGCCAGGCCGGCGAAGCCGTCCGCTGACCCAACTCCACCCCACCAGCCGCAACCCACTTCAAAGGAGAACTCCCATGGCTGAAATCACCATCACCGAGACCGACCAGCGCCGCTCCACCGCGCGCATCCTGGATGTCCGCGAGGACTTTGAAGTCGCCGAGGGCATGATCCCCGGCGCCCTGCACATCCCGATGGGCCAGCTGCAGGCCCGCCTGGGCGAGCTCGATCCGGCCGTGCCCGTGATCGCCGTCTGCCGCAGCGGCAACCGCAGCGCCGCCGTCGCCGATGCCCTCAACGGCGTCGGTTACAAGGCAGACACCATGGCCGGCGGCATGCCTGGACCCGCGCAGGACTTCCCACCACCTAAGCCCCGCCCTGCCCTTTGGCGGCAGCAGCAAACCCAGGGCAACCACCCAACTTCGCCCGAAAGGACACGACAGACCATGGCAACCGCCGACATCACCCAGCAATCCTTCGCCCAGACCCTGGAGGACAACGACATTGTCTTCGTGGACTTCTGGGCAGCATGGTGCGGCCCCTGCCGCATGTTCGCCCCCACCTACGGCGCCGCCGCAGAACGGCACCCGGACATCACCTTCGCCAAGGTGGACACCGAAGCCGAGCAGGCACTCGCCGCCGCGGCAAACATCACCTCGATCCCCACGCTGATGGCCTTCAAGGACAAGACTTTGGTCTTCTCACAGCCCGGAGCCCTCAACACCACCGGCCTCGAGGAAGTCATCCAGGCCGTCAAGAACCTGGACATGGACAAGCTCCGCGCAGAGGCAGCCCAGCAGCACGCCTGACCTGCAGTCAATAACCGCGCGCATCCATCGTTGCGGTATACCCCCCCGGGGTATCTATACTGGATGCAGAACAACTTCCCATCCCCTTTCAACTGAAGGAGAGCACCACATGCTTATCGAGCGCATTTACGACGAAGACCTGGCCCAGGCCAGCTACCTGATCGGCTGCCAGGCCAAGGGCGAAGCCATTGTGGTGGACGGCCGCCGCGACATCGCCGTCTACCAGGACCTTGCCGCCAAGAACGGCATGAAGATCGTGGCCGTCACCGAGACCCACATCCACGCCGACTACCTCTCCGGCACCCGCGAACTGGCGGCCGCCACCGGCGCCAAGATCTACGTCTCCGGCGAAGGCGGCCCGGACTGGCAGTACGAGTTCGACAGCGAGCGGCTGTACGACGGCGACGCCATTACCCTGGGAAACATCAGCATCAAGGCGGTCCACACCCCCGGACACACCCCCGAGCACCTGTCCTTCCTGGTGACCGACGGCGCGTTCAGCGACAAGCCCGGCTACCTGCTCTCCGGAGACTTCGTCTTCTCCGGCGACCTGGGCCGCCCGGACCTGCTGGATGAAGCCGCCGGCGGCATCGACACCCGCTTCGAGGGCGCCAAGCAGCTCTTCGCCAGCCTGCGCGACAAGTTCCTCACCCTGCCCGACTACGTCCAGGTCCACCCCGCCCACGGCGCCGGCAGCGCCTGCGGCAAGGCCCTCGGCGCCATCCCGTCCTCCACAGTGGGCTACGAACGCCTCTACGCCTGGTGGGGCCCCTACCTCGCCGCCAACGACGAGCAGGGCTTCATCGACGAACTCCTCGACGGCCAGCCCGACGCGCACGCCTACTTCGGCCGCATGAAGCGCGAAAACCGCGTTGGCCCGGACGTCATGGGCGAGCGCGCACCGCTGAAGGAACTGGAAACCGCCGTCGTGGCTGAAGGCCTGGCGGAAGACACGCTGACCTTCATCGACACCCGCTCAAACAGCGAGGTCCACGAAGGCACCGTGGTCCGCTCCCTCAACGTTCCGGCCGGCAAGTCCGTTGCCAGCTATGGCGCCTGGGTGGTGAACCCGGAGACGGACAAGAACCCGCTGGTGCTGTTGGCCAAGGACCAGGAGCAGGCGCAGGACATGTGGGACCACCTGGTCCGCGTGGGCATCGACAACGTGGCCGGCTACCTGACCAGCATCGAGGGACTGCCCACCTTCACCCCCAAGCTGATCCAGCCGGAGGAACTCGAAGGCTTCGACGCAGCCATGGTCCTGGACGTCCGCAACAAGACCGAGCACAAGGCCGGGCACGTCCCGGGCTCGTACCAGCTCAGCGGCGGCCGCGTCATGTGGCACCTCGATGAGCTGCCGGCCGGAGGCACCATCGTGTCCTACTGCCAGTCCGGCGTCCGGAACTCCGTAGCAGCCAGCGCCCTGCGCCGCGCCGGGTACGACGTCGTCGAACTGGACGGCAGCTACGCAGCCTGGAACTCCTGGCAGAACAGCGTCCCCGCGGTCTAGCCAGGACCCCGCAAGACCACCCGGGCAGGACCCCCCTCCTGCCCGGGTTCCGGTCCGGTTGCGTCCCCAGCGCATCCGGACCCGGCCCGGGCGTGCCCCCACACGCCCGGCCACCCTTTTGTCCAAAACAGAACGGAAACCACTCGATGACCGGCACAGCACTCCCGCGCCACAGCAGCGAACCAGCGCCTGCTGTTCTGGGCCTGCGGCAGAACCTGGCGCAGTTCATGCTGCTGGTTGCCGTCAATGCGCTGGTGGGCGGCACCCTGGGCCAGGAACGCACGGTCCTGCCCCTGCTGGCCTCGCAGGAATTCCACCTCGACCTCTACACGAGCGCGCTGACGTACATCCTGGCCTTCGGCCTGTCCAAGGCCGCGATGAACTACTTCGCCGGCACCCTCTCTGACCGGTACGGCCGCAAACCCGTCCTGATGGCAGGCTGGCTGGCAGCGGTGCCTGTACCGATCATGCTCATCTTCGGCCCGTCCTGGGGTTGGATCGTGGCGGCCAACGTGCTGCTGGGCATCAGCCAGGGCCTCACCTGGTCCACCGCCGTGATCATGAAAATGGACTTGGTGGGCCCCAAGCAGCGCGGCCTGGCCATGGGCTTCAACGAGGCCGCGGGCTACCTGGGCGTGGCCGTCACAGCATTGGCCACCGGCTACCTGGCCACCGCTTTCGGCCTGCGTCCTGCCCCGTTCCTGCTGGGCGCCGCGTACATCGCCCTGGGCCTGGGGCTGACGGTCCTGGCCGTGAAGGAAACCCACCACCACGCCAGGACCGAGGCCTCCCAGCACGCCAGCAGCCAGGACAGCGCGCACGTCGGCCTCACCACGGGCCAGGTCTTCGTCCTCACCAGCTTCAAGGACCGCTCACTTTCCGCAGCCAGCCAGGCCGGCCTGGTAAACAACCTCAACGACGGCTTGGCCTGGGGCCTCTTCCCCGTCCTGTTCGCCGGCGCGGGGCTGAGCCTTGGCCAGATCGGCATCCTGGCCGCCGCCTACCCCGCCGCCTGGGGTGCCGCGCAGCTGGTCACCGGCGCCGCCTCCGACCGCTGGGGCCGCAAGTGGTTCATCACCGCCGGAATGCTGGTCCAGGCCGCCGCCCTGTGGATCATCGCCGCAGCGCACGGCTTTGGGCCCTGGCTGGCCGCCGCCGTCGTCCTTGGCCTCGGTACCGCCCTGGTCTACCCCACCCTGCTGGCCGCCATCGGGGACGTGGCCCACCCTGCCTGGCGGGCCCGCTCGGTGGGCGTCTACCGGCTATGGCGCGACGGCGGTTTCGCCGTGGGTGCCCTGCTGTCCGGTGTCCTTGCCGACCTCTACGGCATCCCCGCAGCCATCGCCGCCGTCGCGGTCCTTACCGCAGCGTCCGGCGTCGTGGTTGCCGTCCGGATGCGCGGCAACGACCACGCCCTGCGGTAGGGGCAGGCTCAGGACTCGAAGAAGGTGCTTGTGGCAGAGCCGTCGATGCCGGCAACGACGGAGCGGGCCACATCATGGAGCTTTTCATTCCGGGTGCTGGAGACGTCACGCAGCAAATTGAAGGCTTCGTCTCCGGAGCAGCGGCTCTGGGCCATGATGATGCCCCGCGCCATGTCGATGGCCGTCCGATGGCTCATGGCTGCCTCAAGGTCCTCTGCCTTCAATTCCGCCCCGGCAATCCTCAGCCCCAGCCGAAGCGCACGGGCGGCTATGTGGGCGAACTCCTCGGCATCCTTCGAGACCTCCGCGGTAAACACTCCGGCCCCCGCGGCAAAGAAGTTCAAGGCGGCCGACGCTTCGCTGCCTAAATCGAGCGGAACGCCAAGGACACTGTCAAAGCTCGTGGCTTCCAATTCCTTCCGGAAGGCCGGCCACCTTGCATCGGACGGGGCGTCCAGAAGCTCAGGCTCCCCGCTCTGCATCGCGTCAGTACAGGGTCCGTCCGCCAGACGTTGCTCATGGCCGTCCAGCAGGATTGCCTCATCATCGCTGCCCGCGATTGTAGGGGGCCGCCTTCTCCGGTAAAGGGTGACGGCACATTCAACCTGCGTGCCGGCGGTCCTGGTCATCGCGGCTGCAGCGATACCGGTGATGCCGTCCAGGAGTCCCCTGATGTCGTCCATCTCGGCAACAAGATCGTGCAACTGCTCGAAATTACTCGCATCGTCACGTTCCATGGAGGCATTTTAAGCCACTCCTCCACGTCAAATCAGCCCGCCGTCTACGGTTGCAGGCCTCCAGGGGGCCATCAGCCCGCCGGCGCAACGAACCGCCGGATCTCCTCCGCCATCCGCTGGGCCTGTGTCCAGTGCAGGTAGTGGCCGCCTTCCAGGGGCAGGACCTGGTGCCGGGTGACATTCTTCAACAGGTTCTCCGCGGCTGCGGTCTTGGTGGCGGTCCTGTCATTCTTCTCATCGGCAATGAAGGCCAGGACCGGCAGGTCGGCGGGATAGGTGACACCCCGGAGGGCAGCAGCGTTGTTGGCGATACGGGCAGTTTCATCAGCCACGGCTGGATTGCCTACGTTCCAGAGCATCATGGTGCGCATCCGCTGCAGCTCCTCATCCGAATAGGCGCTGCTGTCCGGGTCCACCAGGCCGGGCGCCAGCGTGGCCGCCACGCGGACAATCCCGGTGGCAGCCAGCAGCTTTATCCAGTTGATGCCCTGCTGCGGCTCCGCCACGGGCCCGTCCCCTGGCTTGGGAATGGTGGCGTCGATGCCCACCACCGCGGAAACCTCGGAGCGGTACCTGTTGGCGTAATCCAGCAGGTAGAACCCGGCGATGGAGTGCCCCGCCAGGATGTAGGGCTGCCGGACCTGGAGCTTGGCCAGCACCTCGTGCAGCTCGTTGCTGATGTGCTCGTTGGTCCGGGCGCTTGCCTCCATGTCGCTGTAGCCGTACCCGAACCCTTCCACCACAATGACGTCGAAGCCCTTGAGCTCGCGCATCAAGGGCGCGAAGTCCAGTCCTGGCGCGGCGGTTCCCAGGCCGCTGAGGAGGATAATGGGCTGGCCTTGGGCGGTCCCGCCGCCGTCGTCCCCGCCCCGGACCACATTCAAGGATCCACCGGCCACCGCCACCCGCTCGCCGTAAGGCGCCATGGTTGCCTTCTCCCGCTGCTCCAGGAGGAGGTTGGCAACGGTGGAAACGAGGACCAGGCCAAGGACAACCAGCGCCGCGATCCCCAGGCGGCGCGGCCACCGCCGTCGCCGCCGTGGCTTCACAGGGTTCTGCCCGCGGTCCTTCGCCGGGGTTCCCACCGCAGCGTCACCCGTGGGCAGCGACGTAGGTGACCAGCCCGTCCACGGTGGCCACGGCAGGGTAGTCGGCCTCCGGGATGTCCACGCCGGTGGTCTCCGCGATCACCTCCACCAGGCGGAGGAAATCCAGCGAGTCCAGTTCCAGGTCCTGGCGGAGCCTGGCGCCGTCCTCCAGGTCTTCGGGTTCGACGTCGGGCGCTACTTTCCCGATCGCGGCCTCCACCGCCTGGCGCGCATCCTGTTCGTTCACCGCTCCTCCTCGTTCACAGCTTCTCCGGCGCCTGCAGCAGTTCGTCGATGCGGGCCAGGAACCGGCCGCCGCGCAGCCCGTCGCTCACCCGGTGGTCCGCGGACAAGGTGGCGATGGCGGCATGCCGGATGCCGAGCATCCCGTTGCGCGCCCACGGCTGCTCCAGGACCTTGCCGAATCCCACCATGGCCACCTGCGGCGGGTAGATCACCCCGTACACACTTTCAACGCCGAGATCCCCCAGGTTGGTCACCGTGATGGTGGGATCGGCCATCTCCGCGCGCTGCAGCCGGCCCGCCCGGGCCCGGCCCACCAGGTCACGCAGCTGGTCCATGAGTTCGTCCAGGCTGAGGGTGTCGGCGTCGTGCAGGGCCGGGGCCACCAGCCCGCCGTGCCGCAGCGCCACGGCGATGCCCAGGTGCACCTCGTTGCTGGGGTGGAACGCGCCCTTTGTGTAGAAGCCGTTCATGTCCGGCACCTCCTTGGCCGCGAGCGCGGTGGCCTTCAGCAGCAGGGCGGACGGCACCAGCCGCGACGACACCGGCCGCTGCTGGTTTGCCGCCTGCATCCAGGCCATCGCCGCCGCCAGGTCCAGGGTGGTGGACAGGTAGTAGTGCGGGATCTCCTTCTTGGACCGGGACATCAGCGCGCCCACCGCCTGCCGCAGGCTCTCCGCCTTGCCGCCGGACGCCGTCGGGCGTTTCCCCCGTGGCGCCTCTTCCGCGGCTTCGGGCGCGGGCTCCGGGGCGGGAGCTTCCGACGGCGGTGCTTCCGCCGGCTTTTCCGCCACGTGTTCCCTGGCTGGCCGGCCCCTGGGCGGGACCGCGGAGAGCACGTCGTCCTCCGTTACCGCGCCACCGGGGCCTGTTCCGTTCACGTCGTGCAGGTTGACGCCCAGTTCGGCCGCGAGCCGCCGCGCAAGCGGCGACGACCGCACCCGCCTGGCTTCGGCGGGTGGCGGCGCTTCCGGCGCTTCAGGCGTGGGGGCTTCCTGCGGCGCCGCTGGGGTGACGGACGCAGCAGCGGCGCGTTCGACGTCGGCCCGCACCACCTCGCCGCCGGGCCCGCTTCCGGTGAGGCGTCCGACGTCGACCCCCAGCGTGTGCGCAAGGTGCCGGACCGGCGGGGAAGCTTTGGCGCCCGGCTCCGGGTGCCCGGCCTCGGCACCGGGGTGAGCGGGCGTTGACTCCCGGGCTGCCAAAGGTGAGCGGGCGTCGGGGGAAAGGGGGCCGGAAGTGAGCGGGGGTTGCGGGACTTCGGCGGGGGTGGCTGTGATCCGGGCGATCGGGGTGCCCACTTCAACGGTGTCGCCGATGTCCACCAGGAATTCGGCCACCACGCCTTCCTGGAACGACTCGATATCCATCACGGTCTTGTCCGTGTCCACGGCGGCCACCAGATCGCCCTTGTGGACGTAGTCCCCGGGCTTGACCAGCCACTCCACCACCTTGCCGTGCTCCATGTCCGCGCCCAGGGACGGCATCCGGAACTCAGCCACCGGCGCCCACGGCCCTTCGCGCGGCTGCCATGACCCGCGTCACCGAGGGCAGCGCCGCCTGTTCCAGGTGCTTGGCGTACGGGACGGGCACCTCCTCGCTGCATACCCGTTCCACCGGGGCGTCCAGGTCGAAGAAGGCCTGTTCGCTGATCCTCGCGGCGATCTCCGCAGAGATGCTGCCGCTGCGCCAGCCCTCGTCCACCACCACCGCCCGGTGCGTCCTGGCCACACTGTCCAGGAGGGTATGCGTATCCAACGGGCGGAGGGTGCGCAGGTCGATCACATCAGACCCGATACCCTCGCCGGACAGCTGGTCCGCGGCCTCCAGCACGAGGGGCAGCGTGCCACCGTAGGTGATGAGCGTGACCGTGTCGCCGCTTCCGTCCGCCTGCCGCAGGACCGCCGCCTTGTCGATGCCCACGGCACCGGCGTCCTCGTCGAGTTCACCGGCCACGTTGTACAGCGAGCCGTGCTCGAAAATCAGCACGGGGTCCGGGTCCTGCAGCGCGGTCCACAGCATGCCGCGCGCATCGGCCAAGGTGGCCGGGGCCAGGATCCGGAGGCCGGGGATGTGCGCGTACCAGCCCTCCAGGCTGTGCGAGTGCTGGGCGCCCAACTGCCGGCCGGCGCCGGTGGTCATCCGGATGACGATGGGCACGTTGAACTGGCCGCCGGACATGTGCAGCAGGGTGGCGGCGTTGTTGATGATCTGGTCCAGCGCCAGCAGGCTGAAGTTGACGGTCATGATTTCGACGACGGGACGCATCCCGCCCAGCGCCGCGCCGATGCCTGCGCCCACGAACCCGGACTCGGAGAGGGGTGTATCGCGGATCCGTTCCGGCCCGAACTCCTCCAGCAGGCCCAGGCTGACGGCGAAGCTGCCGCCGTACCGGCCCACATCCTCGCCCATCAGGAACACGCGTTCGTCGCGCTGCATGGCGTCGCGGAGGGCCGCGCGCATGGCTTCCCGGTATGTGGTTTTCATCCTGCCGCCCCGCCTTTCGTTGGCTCCTTGCTGATGTCCGTCCCACTGTTGTTTTCTTCCGGCCGGTCGCTGTACACGAACCGGGCGAGTTCGGACACCGGTTCCGGCGTCCCGTTTTCGGCGAATCCGACGGCGGTGCTGATCTCCGCGTCCACGTCCGCCTGCAGCCCGGCCCACTCGTCGTCCCGGAGTTGCCCGGCAGCCTGCATGGCGCCCTGCAGCAGGCTGATGGGGTCCCGTTCCATCCACTGCGCCACCTCGGACTTCTCCCGGTAAAGCTCGGGGTCGAACATGGAGTGCGCGCGGAAGCGGTAGGTGCGCAGTTCAAGGAAGTGCGGGCCGCCGCCGGACCGCACCGCGTCCACCGCGCGCCGGGCGGCTTCCTCCACGGCCAGCACGTCCATGCCATCCACGGCCCACGCCGGGATTTCGTACCCGGCGGCCTTGAGCGCGATGTCGGTTTGCGATTCGGAGCGGCCCAGTGCGGTTCCCATGGCGTAGAGATTGTTTTCGCAGCAGAACAGCACCGGCAGCTGCCACAGCGCGGCCAGGTTCATGCTTTCGTGGAACTCGCCTTCGGCCACGGCGCCCTCGCCGAAGAAGCAGACGGTGACCTGCTGGCGGCCGGCCATCCGGTCCGCGAGCGCCAGGCCGACGGCGAGCGGCAGCCCGCCTGCCACGATCGCGTTTCCGCCGTAGAAGCGGGTGGCGGCGTCGAAGAGATGCATGGAACCGCCGCGGCCCCGGCAGCAGCCCTCGGCGTGGCCGTACATTTCGGCAAGGATGGCGCCGGCGGAGACGCCGCGCAGCAGGGCATGCCCGTGTTCGCGGTAGGTGGCCACCACGGCGTCCTCCGGCGCCAGGGCCTCCATCACCCCGGCCGCCACGGCTTCCTCGCCGATATAGACATGCAGGAAACCGCGGATCTTGGCGGCGCTGTACAGCTCGATGCATTTCTCCTCGAGCCGGCGCACCCGCACCATCTGCCGCAGGAGGTGCATCGCGTGCCCCGCATCCGGGACGCCCTGGTTCCTGAGGGTGGTCATGGCTGGTCCTTCAGGGTCGCTGCCGGTCCCGCCGGGGATTCCAGCGTGGAGGTGTCGCCTTCGGGCAGCCCCAATTCCCGGGCTTTGAGGAGCCGGCGCAGGATCTTGCCGCTGCGGGTCTTGGGCAGGGTGGCGGTGAAGTCCAGCAGCCTTGGCGCGACGGCGGCGCCGAGGCGTTTCCGGGCGAAGCCGATGATGTCCAGCTGCAGCTCCTCGCTGGGCTCGTGGCCACGCCTGAGTTCCACGAAGGCCTTCACCACTTCCCCGGCCACCGGGTCCGGCACGCCGATCACGCCCGCTTCGGCCACGGCCGGGTGTTCCATCAGGCAGCTCTCCACTTCGAAGGGGCCGATCAGGTGGCCGGAGGACTTGATCACGTCGTCGCCGCGGCCAACGAACCAGAAGTAGCCGTCGCCGTCGCGCTTTGCCAGGTCCCCTGTGAGGTACCAGCCGCCGGCGAAGCAGCGCTTGTACCGCTCTTCCTCATTGAGGTAGCCACGGAACATAGACGGCCAGCCGGGGCGCAGTGCCAGCTCCCCCATGGTGTCCGGCTCTTCGACCAGGACTGCCTGGCCGTCCTTGATGATGGCCTTGCCGTCGGCATCGCGGGCCACCAGGGCCGCCTCGATGCCGGGCAGCGGCCGGCCCATGGAGCCGGGGCGGATGTCCATGGCGGGATAGTTGGCGATCATGATCCCGCCGGTCTCGGTCTGCCACCAGTTGTCGTGGACCGGCAGGCCCAGCACATCCTGGCCCCACACCACCGCCTCCGGGTTCAGCGGCTCCCCCACGCTGGCGATGAAGCGCAGCGCGGAGAGGTCATGCCCGGCGGCCCGTTCGCCGCCGGCCTTCATGAGCATCCGCAGGGCCGTGGGCGCGGTGTACCAGACGGTGACGTGCTGCTCCGCGAGGATGCGGTACCAGCGGTCGGCGTCCAGTTCCTCCTCATCCACGACGGCGGTGACCCCGTGCACCAGCGGCGCGATGATGCCGTAGGACATGCCGGTCACCCAGCCGGGATCCGCGGTGCACCAGTAGATGTCGTCCGGGTGCAGGTCCAGCGCGAAGCGGCCCGTGGCGTAGTGGGCGGCGACGGCGTCGTGGACGTGGATGGCGCCCTTTGGCGTGCCCGTGGTGCCGCTGGTGAAGTGCAGCAGGGCCATGTCCCCGGGCTGTGTGTCCGCGACCTCCGCGATGGGGTCAACCTGGGCCAGGAGTGCGGCGAGGTCCAGGGTTCCAGGTTCCATCCGGCCGTCCGCATCCACCAGCAGCACGTGGCGGAGTTCGGGCAGGGAGTCCCGCACCGGCGCCACCTTCTTGCGGTACAGGGCCCTGGTGGTCACCAGCACCCTGCCGGTGCCCAGGTGCAGCCGTTGCCGCACGGGCTCTGGGCCAAAGGCGGAAAAGAGCGGGCAGAAGACGCTGCCGTTCTTGAAGGTGCCCAGCACGGCGGCATACAGGTCGGGGCTGCGGCCCAGCAGCGAGAAGACCCGCTCCCCGCGCTCAACCCCCAGGCCCTGCAGCACTGCCGCGAACCTGCCGGAGAGCTCCGCAAGGCGCCCGTAGCTCAGGGACCAGGTGCCGCCGTCGGCCTTGACAAAGCGCAGGGCCTCCCTGCCGCCGCGGCCCTCCGCCACGTGGCGGTCAACGGCCTCGTAGGCGATGTTCAGCCCCCGTCCGCCGGGCAGCCCGGCCAGCGCCTGCCGGGCCTGGTCCCAGGTGAAGTCGCGCCGGGCGGCGTCGTAATCGAGCATGTTGGGCTGCACCGGAAAGGCAGCCACGTCCTTGGTGATGGCGGGCCAGCGGGTGGAACCTTCAACTCCGGTGGTCATGCTGCTCCTTCATGGCTAGAACCCCGTGGGCTCGGTTTCGAGTTCGGGTTCGCCGGGCTGGTACTCGTGGTGCAGCGGCCGCAGCGCCTCGCTCCCCGGATGCCAGAACAGCGCGTCGTAGCGTTCCCCCATCTGCGTGGGCACGTAGTTGCCCCGCTCCCGGTGCGGGTTGTACACCACCCCGATGGCCCGGTGTCCCCGCCAGGACGTAAGCCAGGGCCCGGTCCTGTCGGCGCCGAACACCAGCACTGACGGCTCCGCCAGCGCCTCGTTCAGGAGGTCCTCGTGGCTCCCGTGCACGGCGGCCGGCACATCCATCACCCACTCCGGCGAGCCCCAGGACTCCGCGGCGGTGACGGAGCCGGCGTAGGACGCGAACCCGGCCAGCACCACTTCCCCGGGGTGCCGCTGGCGGACCAGCTGCCCGATGTTGACCATGCCGTCATGCGCCATGTCCGTGGCCCGGGCGTCACCCACGTGCGTGTTGTGCGCCCACACCAGCCCCTTCGATGCCGGTCCGTGGTGTCGCGCAACCCGGTCAATGGTGTCGCTCATGTGGTGGTCCCGGATGTTCCAGGACTGCTGGTCGCCGCGCACCATGGTCCGGTAGTAGCGCTCGGCGTTGGTGGCCACAATGGCGTTCTGGATGGCGTCGAAGGCAGCGGGATCGTCCTGCATCCGGCCCAGCGTCCGCCGCCGGACCTCCGCCAGCAGCGCCACCACGTCCCCCTCGCAGGACCGCGGCACCAGCCGGCTGCTCAAGGCATACCGCTGGGGGTCCTCCCGGTACGGGATGAAGCAGTGCCAGGCCTGCAGGGCCGCCGGGAGGGCGTCCTCGGCGTTGGCCTCCAGCCAGGTGAGGAACCCGGCCACCTCCTGGTTGGCCCACATCCACGTGGGCCAGCGCTCAAAGCCTGAGAGCAGCCGGCGGGCATCCATGTCCTGGCCGGCCTCGCCCCGAACCCAGCGGTTGATCCGCCAGCAGTCCGGCCAGTCCCCTTCCACCCCAATCCACGTGAAGCCGTACTCCTCGATCAGCCGCCGGCTGAGCAGCGCCCGCCAGTGGTAGTACTCCCGGGTGCCGTGCGATGCCTCGCCCAGGCACACGAACCTGGCGGGGGCAGCGAGGCGGACCAGGGGTTCAAGGTCGTCTGCCGTGGCCAGGGGCTGGGCGAGGCTGCGGATCTGGCCGGTTTCAGCCGCCCGTTCCGCCGCCCGCTCCGCCCAGCGGCCGTCAGCGTTCATTCCTGGACTCCGGCATGGACCGCCCCACCGGCGCGGGCAGGAGGTACTGCCGGAACCAGTCCGCGGCAAGGGTGGCGGCCATGGCCAGGGTGCCGGGCTCTTCGAACAAGTGCGTGGCGCCCGGGACAATCTCGAGCCGGGTGGGTGCCTGCATCTGCGCCATGGCCTGGCGGTTGAGGGCCAGCACCTGGGTGTCTGCGCCGCCAACGATCAGGAGCGTGGGTGCCTTCACGGCGGCCAGCCGCGGTCCGGCCAGGTCCGGCCGTCCACCCCGGGAAACCACGGCTTCAACCTGGGCCCCGGGCTCTGCGGCGGCCCACAGCGCGGCGCCCGCGCCGGTGCTGGCACCGAAATAGCCGATGCGCCCGGCGGAGCCGTCATGCCGTGCCTCCAGCCAATGGGTGGCGGAGGAAAGGCGGTGCGCCAGCAGGCCGATGTCGAACACGTTGGCCCGGTTGACCTCCTCCTCCGGGGTCAGCAGGTCAAGCAGCAGGGTGCCCAGGCCGGCCCCGTGCAGCACTGAGGCGACGAAGCGGTTGCGGGGGCTGTGCCGGCTGCTGCCACTGCCATGGGCGAAGAGGACGGTTCCGTCGCACCTGGCCGGAAGGTAGAGGCTGCCGCGCAGCACCACCCTTCCTGCCGGAATTTCCACATCCTGTTCCAGGCTGCCGTCCCCGCCTTCCTCGGTACGGTGCCGGGCCGGGGAGGCGGCCGCGTCCAGCAGCTGCACCACCTCGCCATCCTCTGTGGGCGAGAAGTCGTGGTAGTAGTAGCCCACGGCCTGGAAGTCCTGGGGCGAGAGCAGGCAGACGACGTCGTCCGGTTCCTTCAGCTCCACGATGGCGCGGGCGGGGGCCACCGGAACGGCAAGGATCACTTTCGCCGCGCCAAGGTGCCGGGCCACCTGGCAGGCTGCCCTGGCTGTGGACCCGGTGGCGATGCCGTCATCCACGATGATCACCGTGCGGCCGGTGAGGTTGAGGCGCGGGCGTCCCTGCCGGAACCGGGCCACCCTGCTTTCGAGCAGGGCTCGTTCCTGCCGTTCCACCTGCTGCAGGTCCTCCTGGGAAACCCGTGCCATGGAAATGGTGCGTGGATCCAGGACGCGGACCCCGCCCTCCCCGATGGCACCCATTGCCACTTCGGGCTGGAACGGAACACCAAGTTTCCGCACCACGATGACGTCCAGCGGTGCCTCGAGGGCCTTGGCCACCTCGAACGCCACCGGGACACCGCCGCGGGGCAGGCCCAGCACCACCACGTCCCGTCCGCGCAGGCCGGCAAGCCGTTTGCCCAGCCGCCGCCCGGCGTCGGGCCTGTCATGAAACGCAACCATAGCTGTCACCCGCCATGCATGATTTCTTCCCCGGGCGCCGCTGCCGTGGCAGGGGCCCAGGACATGCGGAGGACGAAGTGGGCGTCGGAACTGCTCTTGGCAATCACTGCCCCTGCGTCCCCCGCAAGCTTGACGCCGAATTCGATTTCGATCTTTTCCGGCGTTAGTTCCGCCATGGCCTCCAGTGCTGCGCGGGCGGCCGGGCGGACACTCGCGAGTGCATCTTCCAGGCGCCTGCCCGTGTCCAGGATTCCCTGCTCGTTCCGTGCCGGCCGGTCCACGCCGTAGCTGTCGTCGGCCGCTTCAACGAGCACGGTCCCGGATCCCACTTCGTACCGCAGCACCTCAGTCATGGCGGATTCCTTTACTAATGCGAGACGCGGTAGGTCCGGCGGACGTCCGTGCTGGGCTTAATGGCCACCGCTGTTACCACCAGTGCCACTGCCCCTGCGATCCATGACGTCCAGGCAGCCCCCGTCGCTCCCGTGTACGTTCCGAGCCATGGCGAGAGGACCAGTCCTGCTGCGAGGATGGCCTGCACGTATTCCATGGCCGGAGTTCCTGGCATGGCCAGGTTGATGATGCCGCTGACCACCAGGAGCCCGCCGAAGACGAGCATGAGGGTGGTGGACATGCTTTGCTGCCGCGTGAACAGGACCGCCACCGCGGTAAAGAGTCCGGCGGCAACCGTTACGTAGTCCTGCCACCGATACCACTTCTTCACTGACTTTTCCTTTCTGTGTGGGGCGCCGGCGCCCTGTGCGCTTCCGCCCCGCGGGCCTTTGTTTCCCGCGATTCAAGTCAACGCCTGCCGCTGTTCCGGGTGTAGGGCAGAAAGACCTACGGGCGCCGGGCCAATCTGCAGCAGCCCCGATTCACTGGCAACTCACAGCGATTGCCCCTGCAAAACGCGGTTCCGTTGTGCGAGAGTGGCCGCAACGCTGGGGCGCAAGTGAATAACAAACCGCGGAGGCCGCCCGTGAACCGAAGATCAGCCCGTTCCTCCGCTGCCGCGCGGCATCGTTTCACCACGCTGCTGCCCCTGCTGGCGTTGCTCCTGTCCGCGCTGGTGGCCTGCCAGGCGCCCACGCCGGCGCCGTCTCCGCAATCCGCCACGCCGTCCGGCGCTGCCAGCCCCTCCGGCAGCGCCTCGCCTTCCCCAAGTGCATCGGCAACGCCCACGCCGGCCCCAAGCTCCGCCTCAAAGCCTGCCGACGCCGCAAAGCCCGCCGGCACACCACAGCACATCTTCGTGATCAACCTGGAAAACAAGGGGTACGACAGCGTCTGGGGTGACAACTCCCCCGCGCCGTACTTGTCCGGAACACTGCGGAAGAAGGGTGTGCTGCTGAAGAACTACTACGGCATAGCGCACAACTCGCTGCCCAACTACCTGGCCCAGATCTCCGGCCAGCGGCCCAACGACAGCACGGTGCTGGACTGCCACACCTACACCGAGTTCAACGCCACGGGCACCGACCCGGACGGCACGCTGCAGGGCGACGGCTGCGTCTACCCGGAGGACACCCAGACCGTGGCCGGGCAACTGGCCGCGCAGGGCAAAACGTGGAAGGGCTACATGGAGGACATGCAGCAGCCGTGCGAGCATCCGATCCTGGGCGAGGCAGACAACCACATCAAGGCCACCCCGGACGAACAGTACTCCACGCACCACAACCCCTTCATGTACTTCCGCTCCATCACCTCGTCCCCGGACTGCGCCCGGAACGTGGTCAACTTCTCCGCACTCAAGGACGACCTGAAATCCGTGGACACCACCCCGAACCTTGCCTACATCACCCCCAACCTGTGCCACGACGGACATGACGGCACCTGCGCTGACGGCTCTGAAGGCGGCCTGGGTGCAGCGGACAACTGGCTCAAGGAGCAGGTGCCGGCCATCCTGTCGTCGCCGGCGTACAAGCAGGACGGCATGCTGGTCATCACCTTCGATGAGGCGGAGGGCGACACCGCCGGTCCCTCCGAACCGGCCAGCGCCGTACCGGCCGGCGGCACGGCGGGCGGCAGGGTGGGCGCGCTGGTCCTGTCCCCGTTCAGCAAGGCGGGGACCTCATCGGACCGGGCCTACAACCACTACAGCCTGCTGGCCAGCATCGAGGACTTCTTCCACCTCCCCCGCCTGGGCCTGGCCGGCGACCCCGGCGTCAGGACGTTCGGCGATGACGTCTACCGGAAGGAGTCCTGAGGTGCGGCTTTTGCAGAACGGACGACGCCGGGCCCTGCTGGCAGGTGCCGCAGTGCTGGCTTTGGTGATCCTCGCCGTCGTCCTTCCCACCGCGTTCCGCGCCGGGGCACCAGCACAGGCGCCGGCCGCAAACGCCCCCTCCGCACCGCCGGCGGAGCAGGCGCCTGTTGGCACTCCAGCCAGCGGTGCCCCCGCCGGGATTTCCAAGATCAAGCACGTGGTGATCATCACCCAGGAGAACAGGTCCTTCGACAGCTACTTCGGCACCTATCCCGGGGCTGACGGGATCCCCATGAAGGACGGCAAACCCACCGTGTGCGTCCCGGACCCCGCGGACGGCGGCTGCGCCAGGCCCTTCTACAACTCGGCGGACAGCAACGCCGGCGGCCCGCACAGCCACGCCGACGCCACCGCTGACATCAACGGCGGGGCCATGGACGGGTTCGTGGCCCAGGCGGAGAAGGGCCTGTCCGGCTGCGGCGCCACCAGCACCAAATGCCAGTACAGCAACACGATGCCCACCGACGTCATGGGCTACCACGACGGGCGGGACCTGCCCAACTACTGGGCCTACGCACAGAACTTCACGCTCCAGGACCACCTGTTCGCCTCCGCCGCCTCCTGGAGCCTGCCGGCGCACCTGTACCTGGTCTCCGAATGGTCCGCCAAGTGCAGCAAGGCCGGGGACCCGTCGTCGTGCGTGGATGCGCTGCAGGACCCGGACCCCGAACCCGAGCCGCAAATCATCAAGGACACCCTGATCGGCAAGTGCCAGGCCGGGATGGACCTGGACCCGTGCCGGGAGGCGCTGGAAGCCGCCGGCATCGACCCGGGCCTTGCCGCCCAGATCGACCAGATCATCGGCACCAGCTGCAAGCCCACCGATTCCTACGCCGTCTGCCAGGCGGCGGTGGATGCGGCCCCCGTGTCCGATGGCCTGAAGAAGAAGCTCACCGAGGCCGCCAAGAAGCTGGAACTGCCGGACTACGCCTGGACGGACCTGACGTTCCTGCTCCACAAGCACCAGGTCCCCTGGGCCTACTACGTGTTCAACGGCACCGAACCGGACTGCCGGAATGACGCCGCCACCTGCGATCCGGTGAAGCAGGACGCCAAGACGCCCGGCCTGTGGAACCCGCTGCTGTACTTCGACACCGTGAAAGAGGACGGCGAGCAGGGCAACATCAAGCCGCTGAGCGGTTTCTACGACGCCGCCAGGAAGGGCACGCTGCCCGCCGTCACGTGGGTGGCGCCCACGGACAAGGTCAGCGAGCACGCCCCGGCCAAGATCAGCACCGGGCAGGCCTACGTGGCCGGGCTGATCAATGCGGTGATGAGCGGCCCGGACTGGGACAGCACCGCCATCTTCCTTAGCTGGGACGACTGGGGCGGGTTCTACGACCACGAGACCCCGCCGGTGGTGGACAACAACGGCTACGGCCTGCGTGTCCCCGGCCTGGTCATCAGCCCCTACGCGAAGAAGGGGTTTATCGACCACCAGGTGCTCAG
The DNA here is from genome assembly GCF_006715285.1 of Arthrobacter sp. SLBN-83. NCBI lineage: Bacteria > Bacillati > Actinomycetota > Actinomycetes > Micrococcales > Micrococcaceae > Arthrobacter > Arthrobacter sp. SLBN-83. Next base: position 2,250,185 of record NZ_VFMX01000001.1, on the reverse strand, counting down.
CCACGACGCCTACTTCAAGTTCATCGAGGACGACTTCCTGGGCGGCGAGCGCATCGATCCCGCCACTGACGGCCGGCCGGACGCCCGGCCGGATGTTAGGGAAAACAACCCTCAGCTGGGCGACCTTGCCAAGGCCTTCGACTTCAACCAGGCACCGCTGCCGCCGCTGATCCTGCCCAACGCGACCACGTACTGACTGCTTCTCCGGCCCTGGAACCGCTGCGCCTTGAAGGCCCTACGGCGCCGCCCCCTCCGCCGGATTTGCTTTGGGCGGCGCGGCGTCCGCCTGCTGTGCCTCCTCCGGGACTGCTTCGGCCTGCAGCACGGCGGACGGCTGCATCGGCACGGCAGCCGGGGCGCCCCCGGCGACGGCGGGCTTGATGTTCTGGTTGATATGGAAGAAGTTATCGGGGTCGTACTTGGCCTTAAGCTCGGCCAGACGCGCATAGTTTGACCCGAGGGTGTCCTCAATCCTGGACTGATCGTCCGCGTCCTGGAAGTTGAGGTATCCGCCGGGCTCCGAATACTCGTGGAGCGCGGCCCAGTACTCCCGCACCCAGGCGATGTTGTTATCGTTCTCGGACGGCTCGGGCCACTGGCCGGCGATGACAGGTGCAAAGTTGACATCACGGTAGGCAAAGGCGGTTGCTTCGGGTGCCACCCGCTGGACTGCGCCGTCGATCGGATAGTAATGGTTGGCCGAGTGGACGCTGGGAATGCCTGGAGCGAACTGAACGGCGGTCCGGAGTGCGTCGTCGCTGAGGGTCCGAAGGAAGTCGGCCTTCCAGTAGCCCTGCAGCCCAGGGATACCGCTGAGCCCATCGAACATGATGTTGAGCGCGGGGTACGGCATCGGTGCGAAGAAACTTCCCAGTGCGGGTCCGGCGTCCAGCATGGCTTGCCAGTGCGAGGGTCCCGCGTCAAGATCGCCCGTCCACATGCCCGCGATCACGGCGACGGGCTTCCCGTGCCATTCCTCGGGAAGGAAGGGAACCGGAGGACCTAGATGGAAGCCCAGGAAGGCGCCCATTTCTTCGGGTTCGGCGGCAATCCATTCGCGGTAGGCCGCCCCAACTTGGGCTCCCATCGCAGCATCGAAGAAGATGAGACCGATATGGACCATGTCCACCGGGTGCAGCCGGAACTCCATGGACGTGACCACACCGAAGTTGCCGCTTCCGCCGCGGAGCGCCCAGAAGAGGTCGACGTTTTCGGCTTCGCTGGCAGTAACAAAGGTTCCGTCGGCAAGGACTACATCTGCAGAAACGAGGTTGTCGCACGCCAGCCCGTACTTACGGGAAAGGTATCCAATCCCGCCGCCAAGGGTGAGGCCGGCGACCCCGGTCGTGCCAATGATGCCGCCTGTGCTGGCCAGCCCGAATGCGTGCGTGGCGTGGTTGTAGTCTGCCCACGTCGCACCAGGCTCCACCCGGGCCAACCTTGCCACCGGGTCGACGCGCACTCCCCGGCGGGCCGAGAAGTCAAGGACCAGGCCGCCGTCGACCGTTCCGAATCCTGGTGCACTGTGCCCGCCGCCGCGCAAGGCAACCTCAATGTCCAGGCCCCGGGCGAACCGGACGGCCGCCAGAACGTCCGCCACCTGGGATACCCGCAGGACTGCCGCGGGACGTCGGTCAATCATCCCGTTGAACACGAGCCGCGCGGCCTCGTACTCTGCGTCGTCCTCTTCGATAACCTGCCCGCGGACCTGTTCGCGGAGCACGTCGAAACGATCGCTACCCATCACAACTCCATTTATTTTGTGTTGAAGACCAGGGGCAGCCGGCTCCATACAGGGCCCAGCGGGGGCCAGCATGATGATTCTCTCGGTATACGCCCCGTACTGTAGGGGGTCAAGGGCGTCCGGTTAGTGCAGCTAGGACGTGGAAACCGTGCAGTTGGCGGCGTCCTCCACCACGCGTTCCAGGTCCCCGGTGCGGTGCAGCACCTCTATTTGGCGGACCGCGCCGGTGCCCTCGGCGAGCAGCCGGTCCACCAGGTCCTCCACCCGGCGCAGGTCCCCCATGTCCTCCAGTGCCCCACGGATGTGGTGCAGCAGGGAATTCACGACGGCGAGTGCGGGCGCCGGGCGGTGCGTGTGCGGATCGAGCAGCTCACCCCGGAGGCCCCAGCGGCTGGCTTTCCAGGCCGCCAGCCGGAGCAGCGCAGAAGGGACGGCCACGGGCTCAATCCCCTCCCGCCATTCCCGTGCGGCGGTTTCCACCAGCGCCCTGGCCAGGCCGGCGAGCAGGACGGTGTTCCCCGGCCGAAGGCAGACATCGGCCAGGCGGATCTCCACGGTGGGATAGTGCCGCGAGAGGCGGGCGTCGAAGTAGATCATGCCCTCGTCCAGGGCCACGCCGGTGCTCACCATGTCGTGCACCAGTTGGTGGTAGGCGTCCGGGCTGCCCAGGATTTCCAGCGGCCCCGCGGACGGCCAGCGGTTCCACACCTGCGAGCGGTAACTGGCGTAACCGCTGTCTACCCCATGCCAGAACGGGGAGTTGGCGCTGAGCGCAATCAGTACCGGCAACCAGTTGCGCATCCGGTCCAGCACGGCCACGGCTTCCTCGGGCGACTCCACCGAGACGTGGATGTGGCATCCGCACGTGAGCTGCTCCCTTGCCGTCAGCCCATACTCTTCGGCCATCGCCCGGAACCTCCGGAGCTGTACCGGATGGGGATCGGCGGGCAATGGTGAGGTGCCCAGCGCGGCCACCCTGACACCCACGTCCTCGGCGGCCTGGTGGGCGATGGCCCGGCCGGCGATGATGTCCTGCTCGAGGCTTGCCAGGGTGGCGTGCGGCGGCGTGACCACCTCGATCATTTCCTGCTGGAATTCGGCCGTCAGGACGGGCCCTGACGCAACCTCCAGCGGACGCACGTACAGGTCCAGGAGGGCGCCCGCCAACGGCACCGCTTCCCCCGTGGCGGGGTCTACCAGCAACAGCTCCTCTTCGATCCCGAACGTCCGCCTGCCTGCACCCGCGCCGCCGGTGCCGTCATTGCCGTAAGTGTCCATCGTCGTCGTCCCCTATCCCTTGCTTCGCTGCAAGTTCCTCCCAGAAGCAGGCCAGCGTGACTGCCCCGTTCATCAGGACGTCAAGGCCGGCGCTCTCGTCGCTGTCGTGCCAGTGATCCTCCACCAGCCCCGTGCCGAAGAACAGCACCGGCGCGGCCAAGGTGCGGCTGAGCAGTTCGGCGGGCCCGCCGCCGGCGTTGCCCATGCGGCCCGTCCGCTCGGCGCGGAACCCCGCTGCCATGGCCTTTTCAAGGGCTGCGACGGCGGGGTGGTCCGGTGTGCGGTAAGGTTCCTGGGCTGTTTCCAAGTCCGGGATCAGGCTGAAGCTGTAGGCGTCGCCGATGGTGGCGGCCACCCACTCCTGCAGCTGCCCGGCGATTTTCTCCGCCCGCTGGCCGGGGACCGTGCGGAAGCTGAGGTCCGCTGAGGCAACGGCCGGGACAGCGGCGCGGGATACGCCCAGTGGGTCGCCTGCGATGATGGAGGTGACCTCGACGGCGGGCCGCAGCCACAGCCGCTCCAGCACCGTATACCCCTTCTCACCGGTGATGGCACCGGTTTCGGAGCGGGCCAGCCAGTCCTCCTCAGTGAAGGGCAGGTCCTTGAGGGCGTTGCGGAGGTCGGCGGGAAGCGGCTCCACGTCGTCATAGAAACCGGGGACGGCAACCCTGCCGTCCTGGTGGTGCATGAGTCCCAGCAGCCGGCCGAGCTCGAAGGCGGGGTTGGGCGCGTTCCCGGACACGGCGCCACTGTGCACGTCCCGCTCCGGCCCGTACACCTCCAGGTGCGCGCTCAGCATGCCGCGCAGGCTCACGCAGACGGCGGGATACGCGGCGTCCCAGAGGAGGGTGTCGGAGAAAAGGACCAGGTCCGCGGCGAACCGGTCCGTGTGGTCCTCCAGCAGTTTGGCCAAGTTGGGCGAGCCGCCTTCCTCTTCGCCTTCAACCAGGAACTTCAGGTTGACCTTGGGGGCAGGGTCCGGGCCGGCAACCGTGTCCGGACTGGTACCGGTCCCGCCGGCGCCGGTCGCGCCGGCGGCCAGGTGGGCGCGGACAGCTTCAAGGTGCACCAGGATCTGGCCCTTGGCGTCCGAGCTGCCCCTGCCATAAAGCCGGCCCTCGCGGAGTATGGGTTCGAACGGTGCCGTGAGTGCCCAGTTTTCCGGCCGGACAGCCCGGACGTCGTGGTGGCTGTAGACCAGCACGGTGGGTGCTCCCGGAGCCTGGCACCACTCCGCGTATACCGTGTAGGACTCTCCCGTGGGCAGGACTTCCGCCACGGGGAAGCCTACTTCCCGGAATTCGCCGGCCAGCCAGTTGGCCGACCGGAGCAGGTCCTGGCTGTGTTCGGGGGCGCCCAGGATGCCCGGGATCCGCACCCACTCAGCCAGCCGCCGCTCCAGCTCCGCCTCCCTGGAACGGACAAAGGCACGAAGGTCCGGGGCGCCGTCGTGCCTGCCGCCGGAGCCCTGGGTGTCCTGCATGTCCCTGCCCGTTCCGCCGGTCATTTGCGGGGTTGTGCCGGGTTGGTGGGATCGCCCTGGGACGGTGGGTTCACCGGGGGTCCGGGGACGGAGGACGGCTGCGGGGTCTCGGGATTGCCCTGGACCTCCGGGGCGGTCGGATTCCGGGAACCGCTGGGCTCCGCACCGTTTTGCAGGTCCTGCAGCCGCTTCTCCAGGATCTGCAGGATGGGTAGCCGGTTTCCGTGCGCCTTCTCGTAGGTGACCAGCTGGGCAACGTCCGCTTCATCCAGCCCGTTGATGCGCGTGGGGAGGGTGCCGACGGGAAGGTGGTCATAGTCGGGAAGCGGCAGTTCCTTGTGCAGGGGTGAATCGTTCATCTCGTTGTTCTCCATATCTGCCGTCGAAAGGAAACAATATAATAAGCAGCCTTACCAATCCGTGGGAAGGGGTGCGGTTGCGCTGCCGCAATTGCTCCCGCTGTACTTTCGCCCTGCGGGCGCGTAGATTGGGAACTGTGACGGGGATCATGGCCCGTCCTCCCCGGAACTTCTGCAAAGGCCGGTAAGAGCAGCTGCTGTAGTCCGCCGGTGGCAATTATGCAGGAGCGGAAGTGACCCACAATGGCGTCCTCGCAATTCCAGCAATTCCTTAATGAAGCAACCGCCCCCGATCCCTCGGGTGAATCCCACGTTGGTCCCGATTGCCTTTACGGCCTCTACGTCAGCTGGGCAGCGCTGAATGGCCTCGCCCCAAAGTCTGACCAGGCGTTCCGGGCCGGCATGCTGCGCTGCGGCGTTGACGTCCGGAACTCCGGACTACGGATGACCGGCCCGGCCGCGGCCGACTATATCCTCTGCAGCTACCCCGCAGTCGCGTGATGAGCGGCTACCACGGGAGCCCCCGCCGGACTACTCCCGACGTACTGGTCCGCGACGGCCGGTATGTCCACTGCGGCGAGGTAATGACTGCCACCGGAGCGGAGATGCGAAGCATCCACGGCACCTACGGCCAGCTGCCGGACACCTTGGGCGTATACCTGGCCACCAAGGTGCTGCGCTGCGCCTGCGGGTTCCAGATCGAGGTACCGGACCAGGAAAGCTACGGACTGGACTGAGCTGCCTTGGCTCGAACTGGACCGGTTTGGGAGGACCATGCCCGGCCGCGTTTGGGCCCTGCCGGGATTTGGGGCAGCAAGCGGGTACGTCGTCCTTGAGACAGCCCAAGCCAAGGCAGGTACCCATGCATTCCATTCCACGCGCCGGCATCGGCGAGACGGCAGCTTTCCTCATGGACGTCTTCATTCCGACGGCGGCCAAGGGTCCCCTGATCCGGCGGCCGCGGGTTGAGGCCCTGGCCGAGCGGCTGGGCCTGGACCGGCGCGCGGTGGCGCGGATGCAGAAGCTGGACGCCAAGTATCCGGCGGGGCCGCTGCTGCTCCGGCTGCCCTTCAGGAAACAGGCCGTGGTCCTGCGCCCCGACCAGCTCCACCGGGTCCTGGCGGAGTCGCCGGACCCCTTCTCGCCCGCGAGCAGCGAAAAACGCGGCGCGCTGGCGCACTTTGAGCCACGTAACGTGCTGGTTTCCACCGGCACCGACAGGACGCTGCGGCGGGCGCTGCAGGAGCAGGCGCTGGATACTGCCAGCCCGGTCCACCGTTTCGCTGATTCCTTCCTGCCGGTCCTAGAAGAGGAAGCCGACGCCCTGCTGCTTGCGGCCATGGCCGACGGCGGCCCGGCCGTGGGGACCCTGGACTGGCCGCTGTTCACCGCCGCGTGGCACCGGGCGGTCCGGCGGGTGGTTTTCGGCGATGCGGCGAGGGAGGACGTCGAACTCACGGACATGCTGGCCCGGCTCCGGAAGGACGCCAACTGGTCCGGCCTGAAGCCGCGCCGCCGCAGCGTCAGGACGGAATTCCTGGGGCGCGTGCGCGCCGGGATCGATGCCGCTCCGCCCGGCACCCTGGCCTCCGCGCTGCGGGGGCGGCCGGACTCGGACCAGTCCGCGCCCAGCGACCAGGTGCCGCAGTGGCTGTTCGCGTTCGAACCGGCGGGAATGGCGGCGTTCCGTACCCTGGCGCTCCTGGCCAGGCACCCGGGTCACACCGCACGGGCGCGGGAGGAAGTTGCCGCTGACCAATCCGGTGGCCGGAACCTGCCGTTCCTGCGGGCCTGCGTGCTGGAGTCCCTGCGGCTGTGGCCCACCACCCCCATGATCCTGCGCCAGACCACCCGGGAAGTCGCCTGGGAGAACGGAACCATGCCGGCCCGTTGCGGCGTGCTGGTCTTTGCCCCTTACTTTCACCGGGACGGCCGGCGCCTCACGCAGGCCGATTCCTTCGACCCTGGCCTTTGGCTGCAGCACGACGAGGCCCGCCCCGGGGAACCCGAAGACTGGGGAGTGGTTCCCTTCAGCGACGGACCCGCGCGCTGCCCCGGCCGGCAGCTGGTGCTGCTGCTGACCGGTGCCCTGCTGGCCCGCCTTCTGCAGGAGAGCACCTTCACCTTGGAGTCCCACCGCCTGTCCCCGGACCGGCCCCTGCCCGGAACGCTGAACCACTTCGCGCTGCGGTTCCGGGTGTCCCCCGCCTGACGCCTGGTTCCCTGCCACGGCGGTTAGGGGATGCAAACCTTCGTGGCGTGGGGTTCCGTGCAGTGCTTTACTGCCAGCATGTCTGAAACTCTCAAGCTGAGCCGCGAACCCCACGACAGCAGCGTGGCAGCACGCCTCAACTGGCTGCGTGCCGGTGTCCTCGGTGCCAATGACGGCATCGTCTCCGTCGCGGCAACAGTGGTGGGTGTCGCGGGCGTCACCAACGACCTTGCGCCGATCCTGGTGGCCGGCACGGCCGCGGTGGTGGGCGGTGCGGTGTCCATGGCCCTGGGCGAATACGTTTCCGTGAGCAGCCAGAGCGACAGCCAGCGGGCACTGATCGAAAAGGAACGCCAGGAACTGCGGGACGATCCCGAAGGCGAGTTGGAAGAACTTGCCGGGATCTACCAGGCCAAGGGACTCAGCGAAGCCACAGCCCGCACGGTGGCCGAAGAGCTGACGGCAAAGGACCCGCTGAAGGCCCACCTGGCAGCCGAGCTGAACATTGACGAAGAGGAAGTGGTGAGCCCCTGGCACGCCGCCTTCGCCTCCGCGATTGCCTTCACCGTCGGCGCCATCCTGCCGATGCTGGCCATCATCTTCCCGCCTGAACAGGCGCGCATCCCGGTCACCTTCGTTGCCGTGATCCTGGCGCTGGCCCTGACCGGCACCGTCAGCGCCAAGATCGGCGGAAGCTCCAAGCGCAAGGCCACCATCCGGCTGGTGGTGGGCGGGGCGCTGGCCATGGCCTTCACGTTTGCAGTTGGCAGCCTGCTGGGCACCACCGGGATCGCCTGATGGAGATCGCAGGCCTTCCCGCCCACATCCTGCTGATCCACGGTGTGGTGGTCCTGGCGCCGTTGGCCGGGCTCGCAGCCGTGGTCTTCGCGCTGCTCCGGCGCTCCAGGCGCTACCTGGCCTGGCCGCTGGGGGTCCTGGCGCTGATCCTGGTCCCGCTGTCCGTCCTTACGGCGGAAGCCGGGGAACAGCTGGAGAAGGCAAGGCCGGTCTCAAAACTGATCGAGGAGCATGCCGAGCAGGGAAGCTTCCTGCGCTTCGTCGCCGCGTTCTTCCTGGTGGTGGTGGCTGCGCAAATCGTGGCAGCCTTCCCTGGGATCCTGACCCGCCGCCCGGCCTTCCGCGGCCTGCGCGGCCTCCTGGAGGCGCGGTGGCTTCTTCCCGCCACCTCGGTGCTGGGCGTCCTGGCCGGACTCTTCCTGGTGTACCAAAGCATCGCAACCGGCCATTCCGGGGCAGCATCGGTCTGGGCAGGCAGCCGGTAATTTTCACCGGCAGCCGTGCGTCCGGCTGCTCAGCGCCTTGCGTCAGGGAGAGGTACGACGGCGTAGCGGCGGTTTTCGAGCACCGGCACCTGCGCGCGCACCCGGGTCAGCCGGTCCCGGCTGAGTCGTGCCACGATCAGGCCCGGCTCCTCCCCGGCGTTGGCCACCACCACCCCTGCCGGGTCCACGGCCATCGAAAATCCGGTGGCCAGCGGCCCTGCCTGGTTGGCGGCCAGGAGGTAAGCCGTGTTCTCGATGGCCCGTGCCTTGGCCAAGGTTAACCAGTGGTCCTCCTTCCCGGGGCCGCGGATCCACATGGACGGCACCAGCAGGACATCGGCTCCTGCATCAACGACGGCACGGGCGCTCTCCGGGAAGCGGAGGTCGTAGCAGGTGAAGGCGCCAAAGCTGAAGCCCCCCAGGGTGAAGACCAGCGGCTCGCCCGCGCTGCCCGGCGTAATCCCGCCGCTCTCCCGGTATCCGAACGCATCGTAGAGATGCACCTTCCGGTAGCAGCCCAGCATGTCACCCCGGCTGTCCAGGGCCACAAGCGTGTTGTACGGCGGGCCGGCCGCCGTCTTCTCGTAGGTGCCCACCACCACCGCGATGCCGTAGCCGCGGGCGAACGCAGCCATACTCCGGATAAACGGCCCGTCCAGGTCCTCCGCGACGGCGGCAAGGGCGGCCGCCGGTTCGCTGGTGCCGTACAGGCTGGACTCGGGCAGGACCACCAGCCGCGCCCCTGCCTCCGCAGCCTGGGCAACCAGCCGGCCTGCCGTCGTCGTATTTTCCCCAATGTCGGTGCCCGCGCTGAACTGGCCCGCCGCGATGATCATTTCTGCTGGATCCATGGCTGCCTTTCCGGTCCTGGGCCGCCGTCCCGGTCTTTTCCCGGCCGGAGCCGTCCCCTTCCCATCAGCATCCTCCCCGCGTAGGGTTGGGCACACAACCCACCGGGCTTTTTGCTGGTGCGGTGGGCTCATGCAGTTGGGCTTCTGGAGCATGCCGGAGGGACCATTGTGGGTACAAGACCATTGAAAAACCACAGACTGCGGCGCTTCGCAGGACTGGCCGCGGGCCTCTTGACCCTGCCGGCACTGGCCTCCTGCTCCGCGGAAGTCACCCGCGGCTTCCTTCCAGGCCCCCGGGACACCACTGACAAAACGCCCCTCATCACTGACCTGTGGGTCAACTCCTGGATCGCCGCGCTGATTGTGGGCATCATTACCTGGGGCCTGATGATCTGGGTCATCGTGGCGTACCGGCGCCGGAAGAACACGGTGGGCTTCCCGGCGCAGCTGAGCTACAACCTTCCGCTCGAGGTGTTCTACCTCGCGGTCCCGCTGATTGTCATCGGCGTCCTGTTCGTGTTCACGGACCGGGACCAGCGCGCCATCGACGAACGCTACGCCAACCCGGACGTGGTGATCGACGTCTTCGGCAAACAATGGTCGTGGGACTTCAACTACGTCAAGGAACAGGTCCACGAGGACGCCGGGCAGCAGGCACACCTGAACGGCGACTACGGTGCCCCGGACCGGCTGCCCACCCTGTACCTGCCGGTTAACAAAAAGGTGGAGCTGCACCTCCAGTCCCGTGACGTGCAGCATTCCTTCTGGGTAGTGGACTTCCTGCAGAAACGCGACCTCTACCCGGGCCACGAACAGTACAACCCCTACATCAGCATCACCCCCACCCGGACCGGGGAATACATGGGCAAGTGCGCGGAACTGTGCGGTGAATACCACTCCGAGATGCTCTTCAAGGTCCGGGTGGTGAGCCAGCAGGAGTATGACAGCCACATGGCCGACCTGAAGGCCAAGGGCAACACCGGAAGCCTGGGCAACGATTTTGACCGGCAACCGCAGTCGGCACCGGCACCGCAGGCCTTGGAACCAGCAGAGTAAAGGACGGCAACGCAATGACCACCACAGGCCAGAGAATGGGCGGAACCGCAGCCACCGCGGCACCGGCTGTGGTCCGGCGCCCCAAAGGCACCATCGTGGTCAACTGGATCACCTCCACTGACCACAAAACCATCGGCTACATGTACCTGATTTCGTCCTTCGTGTTCTTCTGCGCGGGCGGCGTGATGGCGCTGCTGATCCGGGCCGAGCTGTTCGAGCCCGGCATGCAGATCCTGCAGACCAAAGAGCAGTACAACCAGCTGTTCACCATGCACGGCACCATCATGCTGCTGATGTTCGCCACCCCGCTGTTCGCCGGGTTCGCCAACGTGATCATGCCGCTGCAGATCGGCGCCCCTGACGTTGCGTTCCCGCGCCTGAACGCCCTTGCGTTCTGGTTCTTCCTGTTCGGCTCCACCATTGCCGTTTCCGGCTTCATCACACCCCAGGGCGCAGCATCCTTTGGCTGGTTCGCCTACGCTCCGCTGTCCAACACCACGTTCACCCCGGGCATCGGCGGTGACCTATGGGTCTTTGGCCTGGCACTGTCCGGCTTCGGCACCATTCTGGGCTCGGTCAACTTCATCACCACCATCATCTGCATGCGGGCTCCGGGCCTCACCATGTGGCGGATGCCCATCTTCACGTGGAACACGCTGGTCACGGCCATCCTTGTGCTCATGGCGTTCCCGCCGCTGGCCGCCGCACTGTTCGCCCTGGGTGCGGACCGAAAGTTCGGTGCCCACATCTTCGATCCCGCCAACGGCGGCGCCATCCTGTGGCAGCACCTGTTCTGGTTCTTCGGCCACCCCGAGGTGTACATCATTGCGCTGCCGTTCTTCGGCATCGTCTCGGAGATCTTCCCGGTGTTCAGCCGCAAGCCGCTGTTCGGTTACAAGGGCATCGTGTACGCCACGATCGCCATTGCCGCCCTGTCGGTGACGGTGTGGGCGCACCACATGTACGTCACCGGTGCCATCTTCCTGCCGTTCTTCGCCTTCATGACAATGCTCATCGCGGTGCCCACCGGCGTGAAGTTCTTCAACTGGATCGGGACCATGTGGGGCGGCTCGCTGACCTTCGAGACACCCATGCTGTGGAGCATGGGGTTCCTGGCCACGTTCCTCTTCGGCGGCCTGACCGGCATCATCCTGGCGTCCCCGCCGCTGGACTTCCACGTCTCGGACACCTATTTCGTGGTGGCGCACTTCCACTACGTGGTGTTCGGCACCGTGGTATTTGCCATGTTCGCCGGGTTCTACTTCTGGTGGCCCAAATTCACCGGCACCATGCTCAACGAGCGCCTGGGCAAGATCCACTTCTGGATGCTTTTCCTTGGCTTCCACGCCACGTTCCTCATCCAACACTGGCTGGGCGTCCTGGGCATGCCCCGGCGGTATGCGGACTACATGCCGGAGGACAACTTCACCTTCATGAACCAGTTCTCCACCATCGGTTCCTACTTGCTGGGCGCCTCCCTGATCCCGTTCTTCTGGAACGTCTACATCACCTGGCGTGCGGGGAAGAAGGTCACGGTGGACGACCCCTGGGGCTTCGGCGCTTCGCTGGAATGGGCCACGTCCTGCCCGCCGCCGCGCCACAACTTCACCTCCCTGCCCCGGATCCGTTCCGAGCGCCCCGCCCTGGACCTGCACCATCCCGAGCTGAGCGTCCGGGTCCATCCGCATGAGGATGCGCCCGGGGAAGGCCTCCTCGGAGCGGCGGACATCGGTGAGCAAGACGTGCGGACACCGAACCCGAACGAGTAGGGCGCGCCGAGTTTCGACATCGCTCCCACTTGGCTACCTAGGCACCCCTCGGGTGCTTCGGGCCAAAACAGCCAGGGCATATATGGGTACTGCGGCATTTGGCCGCCAAAAAGAGGTGCCGGGCCCAACCCTCTATCCGGGCCTGGCACGGCGTCACCGGGAGGAAGACGTCCGCGTATAAGGTTGTGCCGACGAAGAGTTACCCCACGTCCAGAACAAGGAAGCCATGAGGTAGATCCATGAACGAGTACGAGGCTTCGCTGGTCATCAAGTCAGGAGCAGAATTGCTCTCTTCGGCTTCCTCCGACCCCCGCTCGGAGGAAGGCTACGAGGCGGTAAAGGTCAATCTCTCGGATGCATTGGAGCGCATAGCGGAAGCTCTTGGCAACTTCGAAGCCAGTTCGGGAGCGCCCAGCCGTTCAACCGGGTGGGTCCAGGACCTTCGTCGCGTAGCAGACGACTTGGTGAATCGATAGGCCCTCGTCATCTTCTTCGCCCAGGGCTGGGTCATCATTCAGTTGCCATGGCAGCCCTGCTGCCCTTTTGATCTTCTAATCAGTCGGGGATGTCGCCGCGGTACGGATTGAGGGACGCCTGCCGGACCGGTAGGCGGACGCGATGACAGGTTCGAGTTCGTCGAAAACGGTGCGATTGCCGGGGAGAACGACGTGGGCGAGGAATTCCGATTCGAGCGTGGCAACACCCGCTAAGGCCGCTGCGAGCTTGGCATCAGTTGCAAGGGCAAAAGCGTGCCAGAACCTGCGGGCATTTAGTTCCAGTGCTTTGGCTGTGATGCGATGGCCTCGAGCCTGTTCCGGTTCATCCCCGTCACCTGCGCTTCCCTGGGATTGCGGCAACGAGAGGACAATGCGGAACTGCCTTCCATTTGCCCTGAACGCGATGGCGTTCAGGTCCCCGCGTTGGCTGAAGCGGACCTCCGTCGCCCCAAAACCCACAAGGGCGCGCTGGACATGTTCCTGTGAAGCTCCAACGCTGAAGGAGTCACCGCGCGTGTAAAAGCTCCGGGATTCAATTGTCATCATCATCCAACTATGCGCCTTCTCTCCGTTCCGCCGGGCCCTCAGCACAGAGTTCTCCAACTATGCGGCCCTGATAGCGAACCCTGGCTGGCTATAAGGGCCGCATGGGTCCATGATGGTCATGAGCAGGGCGGTTAATCGGTCAAGAAACGGCCCAACAACCGTCGTACTCAGGCGCTGGTCAACGACGAAGTTCACAGTTCCCTGTCAGGACCGTTACGCAGCCAGCGGCGATGATGGAACGTGACCCGAGCCCGGGCGCACTGTCTAGGCCCCAGGGATTTGACGCCCCTGACGTCGGGGCCTCAGAGCCTTCAACTTTTCTCCGTCGTTCCGGCGATTGTCCAGCCCGGCGCCGTGGGTCCGTACAGCGGCCAGCGCAACGTCAAGCCGCACGGCGTCCATAAGCAGCACACTCCTAGGCCGCGGCGCGACGCCATCCTCACTGGTGCAGATCACAAGCGCCACGGTCACCTCCGCAATCAAATCCCTGTCACGACTGCGCCGGTACTCGTGCACTGCGTTTTCAGTGTTCTCAAGCGCCCCGGAGACAAACACCGCAACCTCAGTCCTGCGCGCCATGTCCAGCTTCAACAACACCGATGACACCATGTTCTTCACGGTTTTCTCGGCCAAGAACAACTCCTGTCCGATCTGGCGGTTACTCAGCCCTCGGCCCACCCCGACCGCCACCTTCATCTCCTGCCTTGAAAGCAGCCCGAACCTCGAGTCTGGCACCTTCATCTCGCTGGCCTGGATAGGTGCCAGGATTCCCGCCTGGAAACGACGGCTGTAGGCGGTGTACCCGAGCGCCGCCCGCCGTATCAGCCTGAGCTGCTCAGAGTTGTGATCCTGTTGCGACAAGCACCCCCAAGCACCGGCCAAGATAGAAGCGATCAGAACTGCTTCGTCGGTCTCACCGGTCATCAGCACACATCGGATGGCGTCATCAGCAGCAGCGATTGTTCGACAAAGCCCGACACCGGAACCATCGGGAAGATCATCGTCGATGATGACCAAATCCGGACGCAAGGCAGGGATTCTTCGTATCGCCTGGCGAACAGACGCCGACTCACCGGAAACGCTGAACCCATTGGCCTCCAGCAACTCCCGCAAGCTGCGCCTGACCAGCTCTTCACCACACACTACGTAGACGCTTTGGGCTAAGGACACTGAACCCAGGCCATGGGCAGCCACCATGTCGTTTCCGTTCATCCGCCCTTCAAAATCCCAAAGGCGCTTGTTACTCTCCTACTGCCACCCTGGCCCCACCTTGGAAAGGACAACAGTCACCTAACCCACAGGCTTCCGTCGAAATAGCACACGGACTTGCCGACCCACTTGCAAGGCTAGCCCTATAAAAAGAATCCGGACACCCCGGTGCGGGATCCTGCTCTCCCTCAAACACCGCGCAGCACTGCAAATCTGCCGCCAGATTTCCCACCAGCCGGGTCACCCTTACAGACGGTGGGGGCGTACGCTTAAACTCCGTCGATCAGGCGGTCCAAAGTCTTTCATGATGCCTCCTCAAAGTCATTGTCTAGGGCATCATCAGAAGCGAGGCCAGCATGGCCCAGGACCCGACTTTCCATTCCGCACCTGACGTCAGTGACCGCCTCCAGGACCTGGTTCTGGAATGCGCGGACGTGGCCGACATGCTAGGCGAACTGGCGACTTTTTCGGCCTCCACGTTTTCCGTTAACCATGACCTGCTGTGTGGTGTGACATTGGTGCGGCGCAAAAACCAGTGACGGTCGCCACCAGTGAACCAGCTGTTCATGCTCTGGATGAACTTCAATACGGCCTGGGAGAAGGGCCCTGCCTGACTGCGGTTCAGGGCCTGACGACCATCCACGTCCCGGACCTGAGGGAGGAGGCGCGCTGGCCCCGCTACGCGGCCGCCGCATGGGCTGAGGGAATCGGCTCCGTCCTGTCCGTCCCACTTCCGTTGCAAGGGGAGGCGAACGCGGCGCTTAACCTGTACTCGAGTCGAACAAATGGATTCAGTGGCGCGGATATCAAGCACGCCGAAGCCTACGCCGCGCAAGTGTCCAAGGCCTTGCGCCTTGCAGTGCGGGTCACGCAGCTGACGGAAGACCGAAAGCACCTCACGACCGCGATGGAATCCAGGACCACGATCGATGTCGCGGTCGGAGTGATCATGGCCCAAAACCGCTGCAGCCAGGAATCAGCCCTGAAGATCCTCAAAATCGCTTCAAGCACCCGCAACGTGAAGCTCCGTGATGTCGCGGCAGCGGTCGTTGCAACCGTTTCGGAGGACCCTGAACTATTGACGCACTTCGACACCTGAACCAGCTCGATGTACCCCTCCCCCAGGAGGAATCCCTCGGCCTGGGATACGGACAGCAGGTCCATTTAGGTATGGAAACTTCGGACGGGGTGTATTCGGGCAGGAAGTACAGCCGCATGGGGACGGCTTGGACCCACGACGAAGGTGTTGTTTAGCTGTTCCCGATATGGACAAGACTTTCCTGGTCCTCTTCGTGGGCCGGGGCGTCAGCCAGGACATCGGGAGTCAGGTCAAGATCGTCAAGGCGGGTACACGACGTCGCATGGGCTGCTGTGGATGGGGTGGGATTAGTCATGATTATTCTGCCTTGAAGTTCTGCCGTTGGTTCGGCCGTAGGTTCCGCTTGGTGCGGCTAAACAGGGAGCGGCGAGCCGGCGGGACGGATCGCTGGCAGGTGGATGATTCAGACCAGCGCCGGGTAGCTGGCAAGAATGTAATCGGCCGCTGCGGGACACTTCTTCAGGTGGAGGAATTCGCCTGCGCTGTGCCGCTGCCGCATGGCGGCCCAGAAGACGTGCTCTGCCTGCGGCTCCTTGCCTGACACACAGCACCAGCTGGTGTATAGGCCATAAAGGGAGTCCCGGCCCAGGTTGTTTCCCGGCTCGTGGTCGCGGTAGGTGGCTTCCTGGAGGAACTGGTCGAAGTGTGTCTGTGCCATCGTGGCTCGTTTCAACGGGGTGCAGACCATTAGGCTCGAGGCCTCAGAACCAGCGCCCTGCACGGGACAAATGGCCAGGCGTATCAATGATGGGGGGGGTGACAGTCCAGGCCGGCGTCCCTGCTGGGGAATTCTGAACCTGAACTGTTCCAATTCCTGGCCGGGAAGCCAGGAGAGCGGCTACGCGCGGTCCGCGTGGACGGGACGGCCGGGGTGTCTGTTCAGGGTTTGAGTAGCCATGGGTTTCTCCTAAGGTGACATGAGCAGCTTGAACGGCTGCGCAACTCTGATCCCTTGGCTGAAACCATGTTGACAACTTCTCTACGATGTAGACTTTACGTGTAGATGAGACCGTAAGCAAGCTTTCCGTATCGGCCGCCTCGAAGACCAGCGCAATGAACAAGAGGACGCCAGCCATGGCCACACCCAAAAGCTCCCCCAGCAGCGCAAGCCCCCGTAAAGTCCCCCTGAGCAGGGAGCTTGTGCTTTCCACCGCACTGGAAGTCGTGGACGCCGAAGGCCTGGAGGCCCTCACCATGCGCCGGCTCGGGCAGGAGCTCGGCCGGGACCCGATGAGCCTGTACCGCTACGCGGCCAACCGGGCAGCCCTGCTGGACGGGGTTACCGAAACCGTCCTGGATGAACTCGCAATCTTCACCGACGTGCTCGACTGGCAGGCACAGCTGCGCCGGATCGCGCACGACTTGCGGCTCCTGGCCCTGCGGCACCCCAACGTCGTACCCCTGCTGGTCACCAGGCCCCTGTCTACCCCGCTGGGCCTGCGCCCGCTGGGCACCCTGCGCCCCCTTGAACAAATTCTGGGATTATTAATAGGCACCGGCTTCCGCCCCAGCGACGCCCTCCATGTGTATCGGGCCTACTACGGCTTCCTATACGGCCACATCCTTAACGAACTCCAGGAATACGTCGTTGACCCGGAAGAAAATGAAGCACTCCTCCGCCTCGGCCTACACCGCCTGCCTTCGAAGGAATTCCCCCACCTCCGGGCGCTGGGCCCAGTCCTCGCCGGCTACGACGGCGCGGCCGAACTCGACCAGGGCCTCACAATCCTGCTCTCCGGCCTGGCCGCCCAACTCCACGGGAAAGATCGCTGACGCCAGCTCCCCACGGGAAAGCCTCCTGCCGGCCTCCGTGAGGGTGAGTATGTGGTGCCACTGCTTCGGCCCTATGCGCGCCGGCACCCGCCCTTGACCTCCCTCCCGGCGGATGGAAGCCTGTGAAGATCGCGGTGGGCCTCAAGCAACGGGGCTGGTTCCTGTCTGGAGCACTCCCACTGCCAGCCACAACAGAGGCGGCACGAATGCGAGCAATGGTGTACCGCGGCCCGTACAAGATCCGGGTCGAAGAAAAAGACATTCCAAAAATCGAGCACCCCAACGACGCCATCATCCGCGTCACCACCGGCGCCATCTGCGGCTCGGACCTGCACCTCTACCACGGCATGATGCCGGACACCCGGGTAGGCACCACGTTCGGCCACGAATTCGTGGGGGTGGTGCACCAGGTGGGCTCCTCGGTGCAGAACCTGATCCCCGGCGACCGCGTGATGGTCCCCTTCAACGTCTACTGCGGCTCCTGCTGGTTCTGCGCGCGGGGCCTGTACTCCAACTGCCACAACGTCAACCCGAACGCGACGGCGGTGGGCGGCATCTACGGCTACTCCCACACCTGCGGAGGGTACGACGGCGGCCAGGCGGAATTCGTGCGCGTACCGTTCGCGGACGTGGGGCCCAGCAGGATCCCGGACTGGATGGATGAAGAGGACGCGGTGCTGCTCACCGATGCCCTCCCCACGGGCTACTTTGGCGCGCAGCTGGGCGACATCGTGGAAGGGGACACGGTGGTGGTGTTCGGCGCCGGCCCCGTGGGCCTGTTCGCGGCCAAGTCCGCCTGGCTGATGGGAGCCGGGCGCGTTATCGTCATCGACCACCTGGAGTACCGGCTGGAGAAGGCCCGCAGCTTTGCCCAGGCCGAGACGTTCAACTTCGCCGAGTACGACGACATCGTGGTGCACCTGAAGAAGGAAACCGACTACCTGGGCGCCGACGTCGTCATTGACGCCGTGGGGGCCGAGGCGGACGGAAACTTCCTGCAGCAGGTCACGGCAACGAAGCTGAAGCTGCAGGGCGGCTCGCCCGTGGCACTGAACTGGGCCATCGACGCGGTCCGCAAGGGCGGGACGGTCTCCGTGGTGGGCGCCTACGGACCCATCTTCAGCGCGGTGAAGTTCGGCGATGCCGTGAACAAGGGCCTGTCGCTGCGGATGAACCAGTGCCCGGTGAAACGCCAGTGGCCGCGCCTGTTCGGGCACATCCAAAACGGGTACCTGAAGCCCAGCGACCTGGTCACGCACCGGATCCCGCTGGAGCACATTGCCGAGGGCTACCACCTGTTCTCGGCCAAGCTGGACAACATCATCAAGCCCCTCATCATCTCCACCACGGCCTGAACGGGAGTGCATCATGACTGAACCGGCAACCCCCTACATCGCAGCCAAGACCACCCCCATGGAATCGCGCGTGGCTCTCCGTGCCCGCATTCCGGGCTGGGGTGTGGACCTGGACCCGAAGGACCGGCCGTCGTTCCCGCGCGAGCAGCCCGGCATCCAGACCGGCGCGCATTGGAAGTTCCCGGACCGGCAACCGGAGGCGCAGCCCCGCGAACGGTCCATTGAGCACGCCATGCTGACGCCCGCCTTCGGCACCTCCGCCCCGCTCAAGGGAGCCTCCGGCGCCATCCGCAGGTATGCCTACCGCCGGTACAGCGAAGGGCGGGCGGCGCACTGGCTGCTGCTGATTGCCGCCGACCGGGTGGATGCCTGGGAAAGCCACCTGAAGTCCTTTGCCACCCTGCGGCCGGACAACCCGATCACGGAGACCGGGGTTGGAAGCGAATTCTCCGGCAACGGACTCAAGTCGCGGGCAGGCAAGCGGGTGGACGTGAACCACGCCTGGATGGATCCGGTGATCGTGGCCGGGCCGTGGGTTTTGGCCGGGCTCGGGGCGGCGGCAGTGCTGCGGGCCCTGCGAAGCCGGCGCTGAGAAGACCGCAATTACGTCACGCCACAGTTTCGTAATTGATGTGAACCTCGTCACTTAATCTGCTTTTCGGCTTGGAGCTTAGGTTTGCCTACCCTACAGTTTTCTGACATAGGCAACATTCGTGTTTCCTAATAGGACTTAGGTTCAAGCAGACTTTTTCCCCACCGAAAGCAGCCTCAATGAAGATCCGCAACAGCGCGCTGGCCGGCATCGCACTCGCCGCCAGCGCAGCTCTCGGCCTGACCGCCTGCGGCGGCTCCACCCCCGCCGGCGATAGCTCGTCCGCCGCGTCCGGCGATGCCGCCTCGGGCGAAATCACGGTCTACAACGCCCAGCACGAGAGCCTCACCAAGGAATGGGTGGATGCCTTCACGGCGGAAACCGGCATCAAGGTGACCATGCGCCAGGGCTCGGACACCGAACTGTCCAACCAGATCATCCAGGAAGGCCAGGCTTCCCCCGCGGATGTGTTCCTGACCGAGAACTCCCCCGCCATGACGCAGGTGGAAAATGCCGGGCTGTTTGCCGACGTCAACAAGGACACCCTGTCCCAGGTCCCCGCCGAATTCTCGCCGTCCACCGGCAAGTGGACCGGCATCGCCGCCCGCTCCACCGTGCTGGTCTACAACAAGACCAAGCTCACCGAGGACAAGCTGCCCAAGTCCATGCTTGACCTGGCCAACCCGGAGTGGAAGGGCCGGTGGGCCGCCTCCCCCAGCGGCGCCGACTTCCAAGCCATCGTCTCCGCACTCCTGGAGCTGAAGGGCGAGTCCGCCACCGAAGAGTGGCTGAAGGGCATGAAGGAAAACTCCAAGGCCTACAAGGGCAACAGCACCGCCATGAAGGCCGTCAACGCCGGTGAAGTGGATGCCGCCCTGATCTACCACTACTACTACTACGGCGATCAGGCCAAGACCGGCGAGAACTCGAACAACGTCACCCCGTACTACTTCAAGAACCAGGACCCGGGCGCCTTCCTGTCCGTCTCCGGCGGCGGTGTGCTGAAGTCCTCCAAGAACGCTGCCGCTGCGCAGGAGTTCCTGAAGTTCATCACCGGCAAGAAGGGCCAGGAAGTCCTCAAGAACGGCACGTCCTTCGAGTACGCCATCGGGTCCGATGTTCCCGCCAATGACAAGCTGGTTCCCATCAAGGACCTGCAGGCACCCAAGGTTGACGCCGCCAAGCTCAACTCCGAGAAGGTCACCGATCTGATGACCCAGGCAGGACTCCTCTAATTCCGTGACCACCGATCTATCGGCTCCGCCCGGGCGGAGCACGACGACGGCGGGCCGGGGCAACAGCCCCCGCCCGCCTTTCGGCGTTTCCGCAGTGTCCGTCCTGGCGGTGCTGATCGCCCTCTTCTCCCTCGTCCCGCTGGGGTACGTGGCCTACATGACGGTGGCAACCGGGTGGGACACCGCCGTCGGGCTTATCCTGCGGCCCCGTGTGGGCGAACTGCTGCTGAACACCCTGCTCCTGATGGCCGCCACCATCCCGTTGTGCCTGCTGCTTGGCGTGGCGGGAGCGTGGCTGGTGGAACGGACCAAACTGCGCGGCCACCGGATCTGGGCCGTGCTGCTGGCCGCTCCGCTGGCCGTCCCCGCGTTCGTGAACAGCTATGCCTGGGTCTCCGCCGTCCCGTCGCTCGGAGGGCTGGGATCCGGCATCCTGATCTCCACGCTCTCCTATTTCCCGCTGGTGTACATCCCGGCCGCGGCCACGCTGAGCCGGCTGGACCCGGCCATTGAACAGTCCGCCGCCGCACTGGGACTGGGCGCCTGGCGCGCCTTCTTCCGGGTGGTGCTCCCCCAGCTCCGGATCGCACTGACGGGCGGTGCCCTGCTGGTGGGGCTGCACCTGCTGGCCGAATACGGCGCCTTCGCCATGATCCGGTTCGACACCTTCACCACCGCGATCATGACCCAGTACCAGTCCACGTTCAACGGCGCGGCCGGGAACATGCTGGCCAGCGTCCTGGTGTTCTTCTGCCTGCTCCTGCTGGTCGCGGAGGTCCGCAGCCGCGGCACGGCCCGCTACGCCAGGATCGGTTCCGGCGTGCAGGCCAGGGCGCTGCGGCTCCCGCTGCACGCCTACCAGCTTCCCGCCCAGCTGTTCCTGCTGGCCCTGACCGCGTTGGCTTTCGGGCTCCCGCTGTACTACGTCATGCGCTGGATCCTGGCCGGCGGGGCGGACATCTGGACCGCGTCCGAGTTCCTCCCGGCACTCCTCACCACCTTCACCTACGGGCTCGCCGGCGCAGCAGCCACCACCGTGGTGGCCTTCCCCATGGCCTACCTCGCCGTCCGCCACCCGGGCTGGTTCAGCAAGTCCCTGGAACTGTCCAACTACGTCACCAGTTCCATGCCCGGCATCGTGGTGGCCCTGGCATTCGTCACCGTGAGCATCCGCATGGTCCCCGGGATGTACCAGACCGCCGGGCTGCTGGTGGCGGCGTACGTGCTCCTGTTCCTCCCCCGGGCCCTGGTGAACTTACGGGCCGGGCTGGCACAGGCCCCCAAGGAACTGGACGAGGCAGCCCAGGCGCTGGGCAAGCCGCCGCTGCTGGCCTTCATCCGCGTCACCCTGCGCCTCACCGCCCCGGCTGCCGCCGGCGGAGCAGCGCTTGTGTTCCTTGCCATCGCCAACGAGCTCACAGCCACCTTGCTCCTGTCCCCCAACGGCACCAAGACGCTGGCCACCGAGTTCTGGAGCAAGAGCAGCGAAATCGACTACGCCGGCGCCGCGCCGTACGCACTGCTGATGATCCTGCTTTCCGCCCCCATGACCTACCTCCTCTTCCAACAGTCCAAGAAAGTAGCCGGACAGTGACAGCACCATCAACCCGCAGGCTGCCCGAGCCCCGGGTGGCACCCTCGGTGGCAGCAACCACCAACAGCCACCTGCAGATCACGGACGTCACCAAGAACTTCGGATCGCAGGCGGTCCTGAGGGGCGTCAACCTGTCCGTGGCCAAGGGCGGCACCACCGCCATCGTGGGCCCGTCCGGCTCCGGCAAGACCACGCTGCTGCGCCTGATCGCCGGCTTTGAGCATCCGGACACCGGCAGCATCTCGCTGAACGGGACCCTTGTGGCCGGTGATGGCGCCTGGCTTCCGGCGCACAAGCGGGAGATCGGGTACGTTGCCCAGGACGGTGCCCTCTTCCCGCACCTGACGGTGGGCCAGAACGTTGCCTTTGGCTTGAACGCGGCAAAGCTCGACGGCGGCCGGCGTGCCATCAACGCCCGTGTGGCGGAACTCCTGGAAATGGTGTCGCTGGATGCGTCCATGGCCAAGCGCCGCCCGCACCAGCTCTCCGGCGGACAGCAGCAGCGCGTTGCCCTGGCCCGGGCGCTGGCCCGCGAACCGGAGCTGATGCTCCTGGACGAGCCCTTCTCCGCCCTGGACGCGGGCCTGCGCGTGGCCACCCGCCGCGCCGTGGCCAAGGTCCTGGCCGAACACGGAGTCACCACCATCCTGGTCACCCACGACCAGGCCGAGGCCCTGTCCTTCGCCGACCAGGTGGCCGTGATGCGCGGCGGCAAGCTGGCCCAGATCGGCAACCCCTTCGTGGTGTACACCCGCCCGGCGGACAGGGCCACCGCCGAATTCCTGGGCGACGCCGTCATCCTGGACGCCTGGCTGGAGGGCTCGCTGGCCACCTGCTCCCTGGGCGGCATCCCAGTCCGCCGGCCGCCGGCGCAGGGGCGGGTGCAGCTGATGCTGCGGCCCGAACAGATCCGCATTGCCGAGGACGGACCCATCCGCGGCGTGGTGGTTGACACGGATTACTTCGGCCCCGAGACCACCGTGCGGCTGAAGCTGAACGTGCCCAAGGAAGTGGCGGAGCACGCCGACCACCGCTACCCCGGCGGAGGCGAGGTGATCACCATCCGGCACTGGAACGCCTCGATCGCCCGGCCCGGCATGGAGCTGTGCCTGCGGGTGGTGGGCGAAGCCGTCGCCTTCCCGATGGACGACTGAGCACCACCGGCCACTCCTGTCACCGAAAAATCACCCTGCGGAAACACTCCGGCAATGTCTCCCCGGCAAGCTGTGTTTACGGGGACACAACAGCAGGAGGCAGTCCATCATGGAGGCACCAGGAGTACGTACGGCCCAGCTTCGCGTCGGGGACCAGATCGAGGCGTGGCACCGGGGCAGGCTCTTCCACAAGGGTAAGGTGACCGACGTCGTCCCGGCCCTGGAACTCTTCTGGATCCTGGACGCCCGGACCGGCACTCGGAAGCTGCTGGACCCCGAGGCACTGGAGATCCGCCACGTGGACCCGGCTCCGGTCAAGCTGGAAGTCCCAGCCAAACCGCAACCTCCGGCCACGCCGCTCGCCACCGCCTAGCGGAAAGGCTCAGGCGCGGTCCTGATAGACGTCAGGGACGCCGTCGTGGTCCGTATCGACTTTTTCAAGCTCTTCGGCGAGCCGGTACTGCCGGTTGCGGGTGCGCAGCACGGCCGTTGCCAGCAGCGCGGCAACCAGCGACGCGGCCAGGATGCCCACCTTGGCGTGGTCGTCATGCAGGCTGCCGTTGCCGAAGCTGAGTTCCGCCACCAGCAGGGAGACGGTGAAGCCGATCCCAGCCAGCAGCGCAACGCCAAACACGTCGATCCATTTGAAGGAGCTGTCCAGGGTGGCCCTGGTGGCTTTGGTAAGGATCCAGGTGGTGGCCAGGATGCCGATCGGCTTGCCCAGGACCAGGCCCAGGATGATGCCCAGCGCCACGGGGTCCGTCAGGGCTGAGCCCAGTCCCGCCCAGCCGCCCACGGCCACGCCGGCCGAAAAGAACGCGAAGACGGGTACTGCCACGCCCGCGGAGATGGGCCGGAACCGGTGCTCGAAGATCTCGGCCAGCCCGGGGCCGGCGTCGGGTCCGCCCGACGCCTGGGAGCGGATCACGGGGATGGCGAAGCCCAGCAGGACCCCGGCCACGGTGGCATGGATGCCGGAAGCGTGCACCAGCGCCCAGGTCACGGCCCCCAGCGGCAGCAGGACCAGCCACGCCGCTGCGGCATGGAGGCCAAAGAATCGGCGGAACTTCTGCGCCAGGAAGGCATAGATGGCCAGCGGAATCAGTGCCAGGAGCAGGGGCGCCACCTGGATGTCGCTGGAGTAGAAGAACGCGATGATGGTGATGGCGATCAGGTCATCCACCACCGCCAGCGTCAGCAGAAAGATCCGCAGGGCGCTGGGCAGGTGGGATCCAATGATCGCCAGGACGGCAACGGCAAACGCAATATCCGTTGCGGTGGGAATGGCCCAGCCCCGGAGTGTCTCCGGGCTGGCGAGATTGACGACGGCGTAGATCACCGCCGGGACCGCCACGCCTCCCACGGCGGCCGCCACGGGCACAATCGACTTGCTGATCTGGCGCAGGTCACCGGCCACGAACTCGCGCTTGAGTTCCAGGCCCACCAGGAAGAAGAAGATGGCCAACAGCCCATCCGCCGCCCACGCCCCCAGGCTGAGCTCAAGGTGCCACGGCTCGTAGCCGACCTTGAAGTCGCGGAGGGCAAAATAGCTGTCCGCCGCCGGGGAGTTGGCCCATACCAGCGCGATGACGGCAGCGATTACCAGGAGGGCGCCACCTACAGTTTCCTTGCGGAGGATCTCCCCGATGCGCAGCGCCTCGGCGTAACTGCCGCGCGCAAAGACCGTGGAACCGAAAACCTTATTTGTCTTTGGGGCGGGCGTGCTGGAGTTCATACGGGCGTCCTTAAATCCGGGTTCGACAAATCCATGCCGACCAGACTTCCCGGCGCACCTCCGTCAATCCTACCGGGGAACGGGGCGCTACCCGGCGCGCCGGCCTCCCGCGTGGTCCGCCCGGCCGTGCAGTTGAATGGCCCGCACGGCACGGTCCAGGTAGGTCCGCGCCTCCGGCGAGTTGGCCAACTGCACCAGTTCCGCCGCCACCACCACCAGCTTGACGTTCCGGTGGCTGCTGGTGCTCACCAGCATCTGGAAGGCATCATCGGAGCCGAGTTTCAGCTGGCCCATGAGGATGCCACGGGCCTGGTCGATCACGGTCCGGGTTGCCGTGGCGCCGGCGACGGCGTCCCGCGCTGTCTGTTCGGTTTCGCGCTGCAGCGTGCGGCTGAGATCCACCGTCACGCCTTCGAGCGCCACCACTGATCCATCGTCACCGAGGACCGCCTCGCCGGAGGTCAGCACGCGCCGCGTCTTCCCGTGGGCATCCACAATCCGGTGATACATGCAGAAGAAGCCACCAGTGGTGGAAACCTGCCCCACAATCTCCTCGCACTGCTCGCGGTCGTCGGGATGCTTGTGGGCGAAGATCAGTTCCAGCGTGGGCACAACCTCGCCGCGCTGGTAACCGTGCAGCCGGAACATCCCGTCCGACCACTGGAAGGTTGGACCGGCGGGCTCCAATTCCACCCTGAAGATCCCGGCGTCGCTTTCGCTGTCTCCGAGTGCACTCGAATACGTGTACAGATCGCTGAGCTCCGTCACAGGGCACCTCCCGCAATGGCCAGCCCCCAGCGGGCCGGCCCTGTCCTCACTCCTTCCAGTATGGTCGCCTTGCGCAACAGAAGGTAGTGCGGGAGGTCCCATGGAAGTCGCGGGGGACCTGCGTTAGAGTGCTTGACCATAATACCCCTAGGGGGTATATTGGCGATGTTGTCAGTGAAGTGGTATGTCCCGGCCGGCGCACCCGCGCCAGCCTTCACAGCCGTTCAACCCCAGCACCCCTTGATTCCCTCAACGGATTGGAACTGACATGAACAGCGGGAACCGTCCCCAGCTCCCCCTCACATCCCCCGGGTGCAGCTGCTGCGCTCCAGCCAACCCGGCCGAACCGGCCAGCACCCTCCCTGCAACCGCCCACCGGGAGTCTCCCGCCGCCGTCGTAACTGCCGACGCCGACGCCTCGACCCAACTCAACGCCGGTTAGGGCCTGGCCTGAGACGGACGGCGCCCCGCGCGCGGTCTGAACATTTTTCCGCAGTCCCGGGTAGAGCCGGGCAGCGATTGCCTCCAAGGAGGAACCATGCAGAATCACCACGATATGCAGGACGACCCCGCCATGCACCACCAGGGCGGCGGGCATGACCACCAGCCGCCCAGCCGGACGCTGACGGAGCCCCCGGCACACAGCGCGGGGCATACCGGCCACGGCCAGCACGACGACGACCACACCATCCACACCCACGGCCAGCACGCGGGGCACAGCACGGCCATGTTCAAGAACAGGTTCTGGCTGACGCTGGCCCTGTCCATTCCCGTGGTCTACTTCAGCCCCATGATGGCCCACCTCCTGGGCTACATGCCGCCGGAATTCCCCGGCTCCGCCTGGATCCCCCCGGTCCTGGGCACTGTAATTTTCCTGTACGGCGGACAGCCGTTCCTCAAGGGCGGCCTGCAGGAGCTCAGGGACCGCACTCCCGGAATGATGCTGCTGATCGCCATGGCCATCACGGTGGCCTTCGCCGCGTCTTGGGTCACCAGCCTGGGAATCGGCGGCTTCGACCTGGACTTCTGGTGGGAGCTGGCCCTGCTGGTGGCCATCATGCTGCTGGGGCACTGGATCGAGATGCGCGCCCTCGGGTCCGCGCAGGGCGCCCTTGACGCCCTCGCCGCGCTGCTGCCGGACGAAGCCGAACGCATCACGGACAGCGGCACCGAGACCATCCCCGTCTCCGAACTCAACCCCGGCGACCTGGTCCTGGTCCGCCCCGGCGCCCGCATGCCCGCTGACGGAAACGTGGTGGACGGGCAGGCCGAGTTCGACGAATCCATGATCACCGGCGAGTCCAAGACTGTGGCGCGTGGCGCGGGCGATCCCGTGGTGGCCGGAACCGTGGCCACGGACAGCAGCGTCCGCGTCCGGGTCACGGCCGTGGGCGACCAAACCGCCTTGGCCGGGATCCAGCGGCTGGTGGAGGAAGCACAGGCCTCATCGTCGCGCGCGCAGGCCCTGGCGGACCGTGCTGCGGCCTTCCTCTTCTACTTCGCCGCCGGCGCCGGCGTCCTGACCTTCATCGCCTGGACGCTGATGGGAAGCGTTCCGGACGCCGTCACCCGGACCGTCACAGTCCTGGTCATCGCCTGCCCGCACGCCCTTGGCCTGGCCATCCCGCTGGTGATCGCCATCTCCACCGAGCAGGCTGCGCGGGCCGGCGTCCTGATCAAGAACCGGATGGCGCTGGAGCGGATGCGGACCATCGACGTTGTCCTGTTCGACAAGACAGGCACCCTGACCACGGGCGAGCCGGAGCTGAAGGACGTCGCCGTGGCTGAAGGAGCAGATGCCCACTCGGTGCTGGCCCTGGCCGCCGCGGTGGAGTCCGACAGTGAACACCCTGTGGCGCGGGCCATCGTGCGCGCCGCCAAGGCACGTAACCTGTTGCTGCCCGCCGCCACCGGCTTTACTTCGCTGACGGGCCGGGGCGTCCGGGCCACCGTTGACGGCCGTACGGTGCACGTGGGCGGACCGGCGCTCCTGCGCGAGCTCGGCGTCGTCGAACCTGCCTCTCTGGCGGGGAGCACCAAAGCCTGGATGGACCGCGGAGCCGCAGTGCTCCACGTCGTCGACGACGGCAACGTCCTGGGTGCCGTCAGCATGGAGGACGCAGTTCGGCCGGAGTCGCGGCAGGCCGTGTCAGCCCTGCAGCGGCGCGGCGTCAAGGTGGCCATGGTCACCGGAGACGCGCACCAGGTGGCCCAGGCAGTGGCCGCGGACCTGGAAATCGATGAAGTGTTTGCCGAGGTCCTGCCTGCGGACAAGGACAAGAAAGTGGCCGAGCTGCAGGGCCGCGGGCTGAAGGTGGCCATGGTGGGCGATGGCGTTAACGACTCCCCCGCGCTGGCCCGCGCCGAGGTGGGGATCGCCATCGGCGCCGGAACCGACGTGGCAGTGGAGTCGGCCGGTGTGGTATTGGCCGGAAACGACCCCCGGGCCGTGCTGTCCATGGTTGACCTGTCCCGGGCCAGCTACCGGAAGATGTGGCAGAACCTGGTGTGGGCCACCGGCTACAACATCCTGTCCGTGCCGCTGGCTGCCGGTGTCTTGGCGTTCGCCGGGGTGGTGCTGTCACCGGCAGCGGGGGCAGTGCTGATGTCCGCGTCCACCGTTGTGGTGGCACTGAATGCCCAGCTCCTCCGGCGCCTGAAACTGAACCCGTCCGAGGTACGTTGAACAATCCAATGCCAGTTAAAGGAGGGACGGCCATGACCACCCGCGCCGCGGCGTCCCTCCTTCGCCATGCCTGGCTGCTGGCAGCTACCCTCGCCGTCATCACGGGGCTGTTGGGCATGCACGTGCTCACCTCCGGGCATGGTTCCCACGGGTCAGTGTCCGGTGGGGCAATCGCCGGGCACGCCGCCGTCGCGCATTCTGCCGTCGCGCATTCTGCCGTCGCGCATTCTGCCGGTGACGGCCATGCCGTGCACGCAGGCCACCCTGCCACCGGCCCGGACGCGCCGGTCCTCGAGTCCGCCGCCTGCGGCGGTTCCTGCCCGGGCGCCCAGAAACCGGGCGCGCCCTGCGTCCCCACGGCACCGGGCGGCCCAGTCAGCGTTTCCCCGCCCCCGGCGTCCCTGACCGCCCTTCCTGCATTGGCCGCCGTCGGCAACACTCCGGGCTACAGCTATCTGCCGCCCTGCCTAACACCCTGCGACCTGTCGATCAGCCGGACGTAAACCGGACTGCGCCAAATTCACTTCGGCCCAGTCACCCACTTCCCTGAAAGACAACCATGAACACCACCATCAAGACCTTGTCCATTGCTGCTGCCCTGGCCGCCTCACTCGGCCTGGCCGGCTGCGCCGCCAACGCCGGTTCCGGCAACAGCATGCCCATGGACCACGGCAGCTCCACCCCCATGTCGAGCACGATGCCCGGCGCCGGCATGAGCCCCAGCGCGAGCGCCGACCATAACCAAGCCGACATCATGTTTGCCCAGATGATGATCCCGCACCACGCCCAGGCGGTGGAGATGAGCGGCATCATCCTGGACAAGCAGGACATCCCGGCGGAAGTGACCGCGCTGGCCACCAAGATCAAGGCGGCCCAGGCGCCCGAGATCGAACAGATGACCGGCTGGCTCCAGGGCTGGAACGTGCCCACCGGGATGAGCGACCACACCGGCCACGGCATGACCGGCATGGTGGACGACGCCGGCATCGACAAGCTCAGGTCCGCCACCGGCACCGACGCCGCGCGGCTCTTCCTGCAGCAGATGATCGGCCATCACGAGGGCGCCATCGACATGGCCCAGCAGGAGATCAGCGCCGGCAAGTCCCCTGAAGCGGTGAAGCTGGGCCACGACATCGTGGACGCGCAGCGGGCGGAGATCACGCAGATGAAGGAGCTGCTGGCCACGCTCTAGCCATGGGACAGCCCGTCCGCCCGGCGGGAAACGTGAACGGCGCGGCGGCGGCTTCCGGTCCGGGAGCCGCCGCCGCGCCATCGCGTGTTAAGTTGAAGGGCACGGGCCCGAACAGATCGGCCGCCAGCTGGGAAAAGAGAAAATCTCCTTGGACACTTCCGCACCAGTACGAATCCTGACCGTCTGCACCGGCAACATCTGCCGGTCTCCCGTGGCCGAACGGCTGCTGCAGGCGGGACTCGACCAGGTGGTGCCCGGCGGCTTCCAGGTGTCCAGTGCGGGCACCCGCGCCCTGGTGGGCGAGCCCATGCAGCCCATCTCGGCGGACATCGTGCGGACGTTTGGCGGGAATCCCGATGGGTTCGCAGCCCGCCAGCTCACCCCCAGGATCCTGCGCGGCGTGGACTTGGTGCTCACCATGACCTCCGGGCACCGCGGCGAGGTCCTGCAGCTGGACGCCTCCCTGCTCAAGCGGACCTTCACCATCCGCGAGTTCGCCCGGATGCTCAATGTCCTGGACCAGCGCGCCGCCGAAAATAACAGCCAGCCGGCCGCTTCTGCCCAGGAAGCAGCGTCAGACGACGAGTCCCGGCTCGCTGCCAACGCCGCCTTGTGGCGCGGCTTGCCCGCCCGGGCCGCCGGGGTGCGGCACCTCTCGCTGCCTGCCGACCCCGCAGAAAATGACATCGTGGACCCGTACCGCCGTTCGCCGGAGGTTTACCGGGAGATGGAGGACCAGCTGGCTCCGGCGATCGTCTCCATCCTGCGCCACGCCCGCCTCAATGCACCAGTGAGCCCCGACGCCGCCCAACTGTGAGGGCAACAAGGGACGGCGCCACCCAAGCGCCGCTGCCGCAAGCCGGTCAAGGTGACAGTTTGGCTACTCCTGTAGCCAATGAGGCCCTGCCGGACGGACACTGATCCCACCAATCACAATGAGGTGGAGGCGTCATGAGCATCCCAGGCGGTTCTGATCCATCCGGTCCCAGCGGTCCCGGCAACTCCGGTTCGCAGCCCACCGGCCAATCCGCCCACCGGCCCGCCTGGCTGGTTGCCCTGGGCCGCCGCCGCTGGATTGCCGCGCTCGTGGCGGTGGCGTTGGTGGTGGCGGCCGGAATCGCGGTCTTCAGCCTGAACCGCGCCGGCCAGGAAGCGCAGCCGGCAGCCACCCAGACGCAGTCGCCCAGCGAAACGCCTGCACCGACTCCCTCTGAAACGCCCCCGCCGACTCCGGCTCCCCCACCCCCGCCCGCCCCTATCCCGGACCTGCCTGCAGCCCCGATGAACATCCTGGTCATCGGCAGTGACATCCGCGGCGGCACCCCGGCACGCGATGCCGCCGCCCATACCGCAGCCACCGGCGAACCCCAGGACCAGCGGGCGGACTCCCTCATGGTGGTCCACGTCCCCGCCGACCGGCGGAACCTGTACCTCATCTCCATTAACCGCGACAACTGGGTGGACATCCCCGGCTACGGGGCCGCCAAAATCAACGCCGCCCTGCAGTATGGCGGCATCGACATGGAGACCGCCACCGTGCAGCAACTGCTCGGGATCACCAT
Source organism: Arthrobacter sp. SLBN-83 (assembly GCF_006715285.1). Lineage (NCBI taxonomy): Bacteria > Bacillati > Actinomycetota > Actinomycetes > Micrococcales > Micrococcaceae > Arthrobacter > Arthrobacter sp. SLBN-83. The sequence continues at coordinate 2,219,153 of NZ_VFMX01000001.1, read as the reverse complement.
CGACCACACCCTGATGTTGGACTTTGGCGGGTTCAAGATCCTGGTGGACGGCCTGGGCGGCATCGATGTCAACGTGCCCATCCCGTTCCAGTCCAGCATTGAGACCCAGCACGTCTTTTCCGCCGGCATGAACCACCTGGACGGGCAGGCGGCATTGGAGTTCTCCCGCGAGCGCTACGCCTTCGCCGACGGCGACTTCCAACGCGTCCGCGACCAGCAGATCATGCTCCGCGCCATCCTGGCCCGCCTCACCGCGGGCGGCGCCCTCAACGACGTGAATACAGTGCGGTCCCTGGTCGATTTCGCTTCCTGCTGCCTGACCGTGGACAAGGCCTTCGACCCCGTGCAGGCAGCCATCCTGGCCTACAGCCTGCGGAACCTTGACGTGAACGCCATCGGCACCATGACGCTGCCGACCGCGGGCTCGGGTTTCGTGGCCGGGCAGTCCGTGCTGTTTCCCGACTACGGTGGCATCGCGGCCGTGGGCGCGGCGCTGCGGGAGGGCCGGATCGGCGACTTCGCGAAACCATAGGGCGGGGCGTGCCCGGCCTCGGGGAGAGGTGGCGCTGCGCCAAAGCGGTGGTGACGCGCAGATTCCCTGGCGCGGCGATATCAGGGGTGCGACAGCGCTTTGGCGCATCGCGGGGGAATTTGCGCGTCGTATACCGCCCGTTCACCCCGGCGTCGGAGGCTGTGTGCCGACCCGGGAAAGCCTGAGGACATGATTGAGTCTTCCCAGGCAGGGGTTTCCCGCCGCACCATTGTCAAGAGTTCCGTCCTCGCCGCCGCGCTGGCATCGGTTCCCGCCGCCAACGCTTCGGCAGCCACCCAGGCTCCCGCCGGCGTCGCGCTGGTCCGTAACCGGCTGGCCCTGCCCAGCGGCATCGCCACAGGCGACGTCACCTCCGATTCGGCTGTGTTGTGGTCCCGCGCGTCGGGCGCCGGACGGATGACGGCCGTCCTGCGGGCAGTGGACGACGGCGGCCAGGTCCTGCGGGGGCGCGGCGCCTTTGAGCGGGTCCTCCGCGGGCCCCGCGCCACCCAGGCGTCCGACTTCACCGCCAAGATTCACGCCGGAAACCTGCCGTCCAACACCCGCTTTGCCCTGGAGATCAGTTTCGAGGACGACGGCGGCGCGGCCGGTGAGACGGTTCGCGGCAGCTTCCGCACGGCGCCCGACGCCGGGACGGTCAACGGCAAGGGCCGCACCGGTGACACCAGCAACGGCGGCGACGTCCCGGCGTCGTCCGCCCAAAGCTTTGTGTGGACCGGCGACACCGCCGGCCAGGGCTGGGGAATCAACGAGGAGATCGGCGGGATGCGCGGCTACCGGGCCATGCACCAGACCCGCCCGGACTTCTTCATCCACTCCGGGGACACCATCTACGCGGACGGGCCCATGGCCGAAACCGTGGTGGAAAAGGATGGCCAGGTCTGGCGCAACCTGGTTACGGAGGAAGTGTCCAAGGTGGCCGAAACGCTCACCGAATTCCGCGGCCGGCACCGCTACAACTCCATGGACGCCAATATGCGGGCCATGTTCGCGGACGTGCCGGTCATTGCGCAGTGGGACGACCACGAGACGCACAACAACTGGTACCCGGGCCAGATCCTCGAGGATTCGCGCTACACGGTACGGGACGTCAACACCCTCGCCGCCCGCGGCCGGCAGGCGTGGCAGGAAAACATGCCCATCGCCGACAGCTCGGCCGTCTGGCGCCCCGGCACGTTCGACGACGCCGGCCAGTACCAGCCCGCCCGGATCTACCGGAAAATCTCCCGGGGCCCGCAGCTGGACATCTTCTGCCTGGACATGCGCACCTACAAGTCCCCCAACACGGACGGCAAAGAACCCTACGCCACGAACATTCTTGGCCAGGAGCAGGTGGACTGGCTCATCCGCGAGGTGTCCAAGTCCAAGGCGACATGGAAGGTGATCGCGAACGACCTGCCGCTGGGCATCGTGGTGCCGGACGGCCCGGTCAACCAGGAGAGCCTGTCCAACCGCGACAACGGCGCTCCCCTGGGCCGCGAACTCGAGATCGCCGGGGTGCTCAGCGCTTTCAAGCGCAACGGCGTGAAGAACACGGTGTGGCTTACCGCGGACGTGCATTACTGCGCCGCCCACCACTACTCCCCCGAGCGTGCCGCCTTCACCGACTTCGCCCCCTTCTGGGAGTTCGTGGCCGGACCCATCGCCGCAGGTTCCTTCGGCCCCAACAGCATGGACGGCACGTTCGGCCCCGAGGTGATGTTCTCCAAGACCGGACGCTTCGCCGGGGAGTCACCGCGCGACGGCGAAAACCAGTTTTTCGGCCACGTCCAGCTGGGCGAGGACAACAGTTTCACCGCCAGCCTCCGGAACGCGAACGGCACCACGGTGTTTTCCAAGGTGTTGATGCCCGAACGGTAGCTCCTGCCTCAACCCGCAATGCCGCCAGCGACGCGCATATTCCCCGACGCGCCCGTATATGGGGTGCGTCGATGGCTTTGCGCGTCGCCGGGCAATATGCGCGTCGAGCCGCGCGGTGCTGCAGCGGCGGCGGCGCACCCGGGCGCTGCCGCCGTCGTCGGTTATTTTGCGCCGACCCCTGGGTACACCGTTGGTAGTGTTCCTGCATTCGGTACGCATTCGGAACAGCGAGGACGGGGTGATTTTTTGAAGGACACTTCAGTTAACAGCACTTCAGCGAACGACGGCGGCCTGACGGAGGCGGTCCAGCAGCCCGGGGCCGTGGAGCTGCTGCTGATCCGGCATGGTGAGAGCGAAGGCAACGTGGCGGCCACCGAGGCCCGTGACGCCGGCGTGGAGGTCATCGAGGTTCCCGCCCGGGATGCGGATGTTGACCTGTCAGGAACCGGCAGGGACCAGGCCAAGGCTCTGGGCACGGCACTGGGACGGATCGCCGAGGAGTTCCGTCCCGACGCGGTGGTGTCCTCTCCGTATGCCCGGGCGCGGCAAACGGCTGAAATTGCAGTGGAGACGGCCGGCTGGCCGCTGCAGGTGCGCACTGACGAGCGGCTCCGTGACCGCGAACTGGGCATCCTGGACCGGCTCACCCGGCTGGGCGTGGAAAACCGCTACCCCGAGGAATCGGAGCGCAGGGATTGGCTGGGCAAGCTGTACTACCGGCCGCCGGGAGGGGAATCGTGGGCGGACGTGGCGCTGCGGCTGCGGTCCGTCCTGGCGGAGCTGAACAGCACAGGGATGGGCCAACGGGTCATGCTGGTGTGCCACGACGCCGTGATCATGCTGTTCCGGTATGTCCTGGAAGGCCTCAGCGAAAAGGAACTGCTGGACCTGGCGGCCAGGGAGGCCATCCTCAACGCCTCAGTGACCAAGTTCGTCCGCCCCTCCGGAGTGGGGCCATGGACTCTGGAAAGCTTCAACGTGGCCGACCATCTGGCGGAGCAGGGCGTCGCGGTCACCCAGCACGCGGGAGACACCAGTGTCCGCCCGCGCTGATGCATCCGGACCCACCCTGGTGACGCCGTCGCTCCTGCGGGAGTGGCCGCTGCCGGCGCCGGGCCAGGACAAGTATTCCCGGGGCTCGGTGCTGGTGGTGGGCGGGGCAAGGGCCACGCCCGGCGCAGCCCTCCTGGCCGGCACCGCAGCCCTGCGCGCCGGGGCCGGGAAGCTCACGCTGGCGGTGGCCGAATCGGTGTCGGTGCACCTGGGGGTGGCGATGCCCGAGTGCGGCTCGATCGGACTTCCGGAAACCGCCGCTGGCTCTGTTAAGCCGGAGCTGGACCGGATTTCCCCCTACCTGGATAAAGCCGACGCCATCCTGGTGGGCCCGGGCCTGGACGATCCCGATCTTGCCAACGAACTGCTGGAGGCGATGCTCAGCCGCGAGGGCGGCGCGGGGAGTGGCTCCCAGGGCGACGCTGGCTCGGGGGAAGGTCCCGCCGTCGTCCTCGATGCCTACGCGCTGGGCGCCCTGGTGCCGTTGGAGGATCAACTTGGCCCGTGGCGCGGAAGGCTGATCCTCACCCCGAACCCGACGGAAGCGGCGGTCCTGCTGGGGCGGGACGTGAACGACCTCGAAAAGGACCTGGCCGAGATTTCCGCCAGGTTCGGCGCCGTGGTCAGCTGCCAGGGGCTTATCACCCAGCCGCCCGGCCTGAACCCGGACGAGCCGGAGCTGTGGAAGATCACCACGGGGTACGGCGGGCTGGGCACGTCCGGCAGCGGCGACGTGCTGGCGGGAGCCATTGCCGGGTTCCGGGCCCGCGGAACCACGGGCGCCCAGGCAGCCTGCTGGGGAACCCACCTGCATGCAGCGGCGGGGGACCGTTTGGCCAGCAGGCTGGGACCGCTCGGCTTCCTGGCCCGCGAACTGGCTGACGAATTGCCCGCCCTGATGCTGGAATTCAGCGTTTGACGCGGGCTTCACGGCGGACTGCAGGTGCCCCCGGCACGCGGATGGCCCCCGGCTAAACCCGGGGGCCACCGTGTCGGGAGGTTAAGGCCTAAGCTGCCGATGCGCTGTCTGGCGCTGTGGCGTTGCACAGATGGCGATTCGCCCCAAAAAGGCAGTCAACAGATGTGCCCGCCTCCCGAGCCTTCCGGTCCTCTGCGGTTCCCGCTTTGAGCGGAATCCCTGCGCCGGCTATGCGGAGATCTCCTGCTTTGCCCCCTTCGTTTCAATCTCGATCTTGCGCGGCTTGGCCTTTTCGGCCACCGGGATCCGCAGCGTCAGCACACCGGCGTCGTAGCTCGCCTTGACGTTGTCCACGTCCAGCGTGTCGCCGAGGATCAACTGCCGGCTGAAGACGCCGCGCGGCCGTTCCGCTGCGATCAGTTCGGTGTCCTTGCCCACGGGATCGGGCCTTTCCGCCCGCACCGTCAGCACGTTCCGTTCCACGTCCAGGTCCACCGAATCCACAGCGACGCCGGGCAGATCGAACGCCACGACGAATTCCTGGTCCTCACGCCATGCGTCCATCGGCATCGCCGCCGGGCGCGCAGTGGTACCAAGGACCTGCTGGGCCAGCCTGTCCAGCTCGCGGAACGGATCGGTTCGCATCAACATGGCTTCCCTCCTGGTAAGAGTTGGTCCAACACTGTTTCCACATCAGCCTGATGTGTGGTGGCTGATATAGATTTTTTAGCACTGCAGCGGGAGGTCTTCAAGGGGTTAAGTCGCGGATTTCCTGCATATTTTTCAGGGCAGAAGCGGGCTTGATTTTCGCGACGCCCGCATCCTAAAAGGGCCTTCTGCGCAGCTGCTGCTGCGCAGAAGGCCCCTCTTTGGAGTCACTGCTTTACGGGTTGCGGTCAGTCCCTGGTGGGATCCGGGCGAAGCGGCGCGGGCCCTGGATCCGGCACCGGCAGCGGGCCGGGCGCCGGCGGCGCCGGGAACGGGTTGGGGGACGGCGGACCGGGCGGTCGCGGCTGGGTGGGATCCGGCGACGTGGGCTCCGGACCGGGTTCGGGCGGAAACGGCTCAGGTTCGTGCACTGGCGGGATGGTCATGGAACTTCCCCTCTCATGCTGGACTTATGTGCCTTGAACTGACCAGACTACGCCCGCAATCCCTCCGCAACTACCCTCTCCATCCCCGTTGCCCTATCAGATTTGGCCCTTATAAGGCCCCTTTAGGAGCCATAAGTGATGGAGCATCACGACGGCGGGACGGCACCTAGTCCCGGACGGCACCAACCAGCCGCAGCCAGCCGAGCAGCTGCGCCGGGTCCGCCTCGCCGCAGCGGAAACCCACGTAGCCATCCGGGCGGACGGCAACAAGGCCAGTGCCGGGGTGGCTGGTGAGGCGGTGGACGTGCAGCAACCGGGGCCGGCTGTCCACCGCAAAGGCGGGGCCGGCACCCAGGGCGGCCGGGCCGGCGTCGCGCCCCAGCAACAGGTGGATGCCCGGCACGGCGGTCAGCTCGTGCAGGCGGACCACCTGTCCGTCCACCGACACCACAGCGTCGGGCAGCCGCTCGCCCGGCCGCGGCCATCCGCTGGCCTGTGGCACGCCGTCACGCGAGATGGCGCTGTTCCGGTAGTTCACGAACGGCTGGGCCAGCAGCCTGACGCCCTTTGAGATGAGCCAACGCCGTCGGAGGAGCAGGGGCAGGACGGGAGCGAACGCCGGCAGGACGCTGCGGGCCAGGCGGGCTGCCGGATGCGGCGAGGCTTCGCCGAAGAAGATCAGGTGCGTCAGCGCCAGCACCCGCCGGGCCGCGGGCAGCCGCTCCCGCCCGTAGCTTTCCAGCAGTTCCGGCAGCGGCCTGCCGGCGGTCGAGGCAAACCCGAGTTTCCAGCCGAGGTTGAGGGCGTCCAGAATGCCGTTGTTCATGCCCTGGCCTCCCGCCGGGGAGTGGGCGTGGGCGGCGTCGCCGGCCAGGAAGACGGGGCTGGTCCCGAACGTGCCGGCAATCCGGTGCTGCAGCGGAACCTGGGCGGACCAGCCCACGTCCCGTACGGTGGCCTCCAGGCCCGACTCCCTCACCAGCCGCGCCACCTCCTCCGGTGGAACGGGCGGACCCAGCTGGCCGAAGCTGGCGCTGGAACCCGGCACCGCCGGGCGGGTGGCCAGCATCCGCCACGTGGCACCCTCGCCCAGCGCGAAAAGGAAAGCCAGCCCTGCACGCCCCACCGCCACATGCAGCAGCCCGGGGTCCAGGGGGCCATCAAGTTCGAGGTCGGCCAAGACGGCTTCCACCCGGTACGGACCGCCGCGCCACTGCGCGCCGGTGATCCCACGGACGGTGCTGGACTGCCCGTCGCAGCCGGCCAGGAAGCGCGAGGCGTGATGCCCGGGCCCGCGGGCTCCATTGAGCTCGGCATGGACCGGGCCGCCCTTTTGCCACGCCGGCGGCCCGCCGTTGTCCTGGTGCAGGCCACGGAATTCCACGCCCCATTCCACCGCGACGCCCCTGTCCTGCAGCGCCTGCCACAGAACCTCCTCGACGTCGGCCTGCCGGACCAGCGTCAGGTGCGGGAAGGCAGTGTCCGGAAGATCTGCGTGCCCCAGCCGGGCTTCGACCACCCGCCGGCCCAGATGAATCCGTGCTTCGGGTGTGGTGTCTGCCCGGCCCAGCAGGTCAGCGGTTACGCCCAGCGGACGGAGGCCTTCCAGGGCCCGGGCATGCAGCATCAGCGCTCTTGACGGGCGGGCCCGCTGCTCGCGCCGGTCCACCACCCGCACGCTGGCGCCGTGGGCAAGTGCCTGGAGGGCGGTGGTGAGCCCGGCGGGACCCGCGCCAACCACTAAGACGTCCGTGTCCGCCGTCGTACCTTGCCCGCCTGGCATGAGCGCCCTGCCGTCACTCTTTGGCGCGGAGCCGCCACCAGGCGTGGTCGATTCCGGCGGCCGCAATCCTGGCCGGGTCCGCCAGCACCTCGTCGCGGCGCAGGCCGGGCAGCACCTTGTAGCTGATCGACCCGCGAACGCTGACCAGTTCCAGGACCCGCCAGAGGGCACAGGCATACTTCCGGGCGCGCTCGGCGCCGTCCCACTCGTACAGCCCGCGGTACGCGCCGAAGGTGTCGTGGGCGCACCAGAGCTTGGACACGAAACCCGGGAACCCCACGAAGAGTGGCGTGTTCAGGATGCTTTCCGCCTCGAACACGCGGTGTGCACGGCCCCGGACCAGGCGCAGCGTGAACGCCACCACCAGCACGCAGGGCTCGGCAGGCAGGCGGTCGACGGCGGTCTCCCGGTAGACCCGTGACGTGCTTCCGTCGGCGAAGCGCAGCACCCGGCCCACATTGTCCTTCGGAAGGTGTACCTGCCTGCGGGCCAGCATGACGCAGGACGTTCCGACGCTGCGCGCGACCGCCAGCCAAGCCGTGGGCCGGGGAGCCGGTCCGGATTCGGGGGTCATGAGCGTTCTCCTTTCCCTGCGCCTGCCTGCAGCGCCCTTCCAGCCTGCCGGGGAGGACGCGAATGCTCCCAGAGTCTTTCGCCCCCTTTCGCGCTTTCGCGCCGGGCGTCTCCCCCCACAGCGAACGGCCTGCCGACTTGTTGGGAGCGGTCTATATATTGAATCCATGACCTCCACTTCCCTGCAGGATTCCACCGGCACTGCGATCCCGGCGCCCCCGGTTGCCAAGAAAATCCCCACCGAACGCACCCATCACGGGGAGACGTTCGTGGACAACTACGAATGGCTGCGGGACAAGGAATCGCCGGAAGTGGTGGAGCACCTGCGGGCCGAGAACGCTTACCAGGAAGCGGTCACCGCGCACCAGGAGCCGCTGCGCGAGGCCATCTTCCAGGAGATCAAGGGCCGTACCCAGGAAACCGACCTTTCCGTCCCGCACCGCAAGGACGGCTGGTGGTACTTCAGCCGCTCGGCCGAGGGCAAGGAGTACGGCATCCACTGCCGCGTGAAGGCGCAGGACACCGGGGACAAGGTGGCCGACTGGACTCCACCGGCCGTCGAGGCCGGGGTTGGGATTCCCGGCGAGGAAATCCTGCTGGACGGCAACGTCGAAGCCGAAGGCAAGCCGTTCTTCTCCGTGGGTGGCACCGCCGTCACTGTTGACGGAAACCTGTACGCCTATGCCGTAGACAACTCCGGGGACGAACGGTTCACGCTGCGGATCAAGGACCTGCGCACCGGCGAACTGCTTCCGGACGTCATTGAGAACATCTTTTACGGTGTTGCCTTCTCCCCGGACGGCTCCCGGCTCTTCTACACGGTGGTGGACGAGTCCTGGCGCCCCTACCAGGTAAAGTCGCACGTCCTGGGCGCGCCGGTTGCCGAGGACGCGGTGGTGTACCAGGAGGACGACCCCGCCATGTGGCTGGGCTTTGAGCTTTCCGCAGACCGGCGCCACCTGGTGCTGGGCATCGGCTGCTCCGAGTACAGCGAAACCAGGCTGCTGCGGTTTGACGACCCCTCCGCAACCGTCAGCACCGTGATTTCCCGGGACGAGCGGATCCTCTACGACGCCGAGCCCTTCCTGCTCGACGGGCAGGAAAAGATCCTGCTCACGCACAACCGCGGCGCAATCAATTCCATGGTCTCCCTGGCGGACCCGGCCGAGCTGGAAAAGCCGCTGGCTGACCAGGCCTGGCAAACCGTCGTCGAACATTCCAATGACGTGCGCGTCAACGGCGCGGGGGTGACCGCCACGCACCTGATCGTCTCCATCCGCAAGGACACCATCGAACGGGTGCAGGTGATGGGGTTGGCCGGGCTGGGCACGCCCGCGCAGCAGGAGCCCATGGAACCGGCCTTCGACGAGGAGCTCTACACCGCCGGGGTGGGCGGCTCCGACTACGAGGCACCTGTGATCCGGCTGGGCTACACCTCCTACTTCACGCCGTCGCGCATTTACGACTTCGTCCTGCCCACCGCGGAGCGTCCTGCCGGCGAGCTGCTGCTGCGCAAGGAAAGCCCGGTGCTGGGCGGCTACGACGGCAGCGACTACGTGGCCAGCCGCGAATGGGCGACGGCGGCGGACGGCACCCGCATCCCGCTGTCCGTCCTGCGGCACAAGTCCGTCAAGCAGGATTCGACGGCGGCGGGCCTGGTGTACGGGTACGGCTCCTATGAGATGAGCATGGATCCGGGCTTCGGTATTGCCCGGCTGTCGCTGCTGGACCGCGGCGTGGTGTTCGTGATCGCGCACATCCGCGGCGGCGGCGAGTTGGGCCGGCACTGGTACGAGGACGGCAAGAAGCTCACCAAGAAGAACACCTTTACCGACTTTGTGGACGCCACGGACTGGCTCGCCGGCTCTGGCTGGGTGGATCCCTCGCGCATCGCAGCGCTGGGAGGTTCTGCTGGCGGACTCCTCATGGGTGCCGTGGCCAACATGGCGCCGGAGAAGTACGCGGCCATCGTGGCCCAGGTGCCGTTCGTGGATCCGCTCACCAGCATCCTGGACCCGGACCTTCCGCTGTCCGCCCTGGAGTGGGAGGAATGGGGCAACCCCATCACCGATCCCCAGGCCTACGCCTACATGAAGTCCTACTCCCCCTATGAGAACGTGCGGGAGGTGGCCTACCCCAAGATCGCCGCCGTGACGTCCTTCAACGACACCCGGGTCCTCTATGTGGAACCGGCCAAATGGGTGCAGGAACTGCGGAACAGGACCACCGGGTCCGAGCCGATAGTCATGAAGATCGAGATGGACGGCGGCCACGGCGGGGCGTCCGGGCGCTACGTGCAGTGGCGTGAACGTGCGTGGGACTACGCGTTCATCGCCGACGCGCTGGGCGCGGTGGACCTGCTTCCGGGGGCGGGCCTCAAGTAACCGATCGATTGCTGCCTAAGCGCCCTTTTCGCCCCGCTAAACGGCGGGTACGGAGCAATGGATGCGGCCCCCGCGTACCTGAAAAAGCTAACCATGCTTACTATTGGGGAGCACGTGTTTTCCGGTTGCGAACACCAGAGGAGCAGTCATGTCATTGAGCAAGGGAACCCGCGTGGAGTGGAACACCTCGCAGGGCAAGACGCACGGCAAAATCGTGGAAAAGAAAACCAGCGACTTCGAACTCGACGGCAACACCCACCGCGCCAGCGAGGATGAACCGCAGTACGTTGTGGAATCGGACAAGACGGGCGCCCGGGCTGCGCATAAGGCGTCCGCGCTGACCGAGAAGAAGTAGCGGCGTGGCTGCCCAGCACGAGGTTGTGATCATCGGCGGTGGCAATGCCGGGATCTCCCTGGCGGCCCGGCTGCAACGCTACGGCGTCAAGGACGTGGCGGTGGTCGAGCCCCGGGACCACCACCTATTCCAGCCCTTGTTCTCCCATATCGCCGGTGGGCGGGCGCAGGCCCAGGAGGCTGTCCGGAGCCAGGAGTCGGTCATCCCCCAAGGCGTCACCTGGATCCGGGATGCCGCGGCCGGTGTGGACGCCGAGGCCAATACGGTCAGCCTCGAGTCAGGGTCCTCGGTAGCTTACGGGCAACTGGTGGTGTGCCCGGGGCTCCAGTATGACTGGGACCGGGTGCCGGGCCTGCTCGATGCCGTGCACTCCCCGTACGGCGCCTCCCATTACGAGTTCGAGCTGGCCCCCAAGGCCTGGTCACTGCTCAGCGCCATGCGCTCCGGCACGGCAGTCTTCACCATGCCGGCCGGGCCCATCAAGTGTGGGGGCGCCGCGCAGAAGCCCATGTACCTCGCGTGCGACTACTGGCGCGGGCAGGGGGTGCTGGACAAGATCCGCGTGGTGATGGTGCAGCCCTACCCCACCGTGTTCGGGGTGCCGGAGGTGGACCGGGAACTGGACCGCAAGATCGCCGAGTATGGGATCGAGCTGCGGACCAACAGCGAACTTGTGGCCGTGAGCCCTGCCGGCCGCAGGGCCACCATCCGGGACAACGCCGCCAACACCACCGAGGACCTGACTTACGACGTCCTCAACGCGGTTCCGCCGCAGTCGGCCCCGGACTGGCTCAAGGCCACCGACCTGCCGGCCGCAGGGGATGCCGGCGGCTTTGTCGAGGTGGACCGCCAGACCCTCAGGCACCTCCGGTACCCCAACGTATGGTCCCTGGGCGACGCCGCGGGCACCACCAACTCCAAGTCGGGCGGATCCCTCCGCAAGCAGGTCAAGGTGGTGGCAAAGAACCTGGTGGCAGCACGGAAGGGAAAGCCGCTGCGGGCCAAGTACAACGGCTACTCGGTGTGCCCGTTCACCGTGTCACGGGACACCGTGGTGTTCGCGGAATTCGACGACCGGTACCGGCCCATGCCCACCATCCCCCGGCTGCCCACGTGGAATGAAAGCAAGCTGTCCTGGGTGCTGGACCGGGACATCTTCCCGAAGATCTACTGGAACCTGATCCTCAAGGGCCGGGCGTAGCGCTAGCCGCGGGAACCGATGCGCCACTCATCGGCAAGGATCGAGTAGATGAGCTCGGTGGCCCACTGGCCTTTGTAGTGCCATTTATCGATGTGCCGCGCTTCCAGCCGCATGCCCAGCCGGCTGCACAGTGCCGCCGAGGCCCCGTTGAGTTCGTCCAGGCGCGCTTCGATCCGGTGCATCGCCAGCTCCTCGAAGCCAAGGCGCAGGACGGCCTGGGCGGCCTCCGTGCCATAGCCCTTGCCGCGGGCTCCCGGCGCCAGGGTCCAGCCCACCTCGCCCTGCCCGCGTCCCGGCAGCCATTTGAGCACCACTTCGCCCTGCAGCCCGGGCTCGTCCGCCGCTTCGATGGCAAGGGCCACCCAGTCCCCCTCCTTCTCGAAGGCGAAGTTGGCGTACCGCCCCACCCGCTCCATCGACTGCGTGTAGGTCTTGGCGGGACCGGGAAGGTACCGGGCGGTCTCCGGCAGCGAGTGGTAGGCGTGGAAGGCGTCCAGGTCGCCGCCGTCGAACCTGCGCAGGACCAGCCGGTCGGTGCGGATGGGAAGGGAAATGGCCGGCATGCGGCTTAACGGCCGGCACTGACGACGGCGGCCGTCGCCTCGGCGATGGCCCGCTCCTCGTCCGTGGGGACCACCAAGACGGGAATCGCGGAGGACGGCGTGGAAATCACCCGCGGCTCCTTTGACCGCTCAGCGTTCAGCCCGCCGTCGAGCTCTATGCCCAGGGCGCCCAGGCGGTCCGCCACCTGGGCCCGGAACTCCTTCGAGTTTTCCCCGATCCCGGCAGTGAACACCAGCGCCTTGGCCCCGCCCACCGCAACGTGGTAGCCGCCGACGTACTTGGCCAGCCGGTAGGAGGCCACGGCGAGCGCCATGGCGGCGCGCTCGTCACCGGCCTCGGAGGACTCCACCACGGAGCGCATGTCGTTGTGGCCGGCCAGGCCTTTGAGGCCGGACTCGCGGTTCAGCATGGTGTCGAGGTCCTCGGGGGTCCAGCCGGCGCGGCCCAGGAACACCAGGATGGAGGGGTCCAGGTCGCCGGAGCGGGTGCCCATCACCAGGCCCTCGAGCGGGGTGAAGCCCATGGAGGTGTCCACGGAGCGTCCACCGCGGATCGCCGTCACGGAGGCGCCGTTGCCCAGGTGGGCGATGACGCCGTCGAACTCCTCGACGGGAAGGTCCAGCAGCGCGGCGGACCGGCGCGCGACGTACTCGTTGGAGGTGCCGTGGAAACCGTAGCGGCGGATGCCGTGGTTGGTGTAGAGCTCGTCCGGGACCGCGTAGCGCCAGGCATACTCCGGCAGGGTGCGGTGGAAGGCGGTGTCGAAGACGGCAACCTGCGGCATTTTGGGCCACTTTTTAGTGATGGCGCGGATGCCCAGGACGTTGGCGGGGTTGTGCAGTGGCGCGAGCGGGTTGAGGCGTTCGATGGCTCGGGTGATTTCGTTGTCCACCAGGACGGGTTCGGCAAACCGCTCGCCGCCGTGGACCACCCTGTGCCCCACCGCCCCCAGTTCGAGGTTGCCCAGTTCCTGGTGGATGGCCGCGTCCACCTGCTCCAGCGCCTCCGCGTGGTCCCGCGGGCCCACCATTTCGCCATCCCCGCCCCCGCCGTTGCCCACGCCGATCTTCTCAATCAGCCCCTCAGTGAGGACGGTCCCGGCGGCCACGTCCCGCACCTGGTACTTCAGCGACGACGAACCGGAATTGATGACGAGCACGAGCATGCGGGGCCTCCTCAGCCTGGCGTCTGCAGTTCAAACCCCACTATAGGTTGCGCGGCTAACTGTCCGTCAGCAGCAGCGTGTTGCCGTCCGGGTCCTGGGCCGTGAAGAAGAGGCAGACGTCCGGGGCACCCTCGATGGCGCCGACCGCAACGCCGTTTTCCGCGAGCCTGGCGCGCGTTTCCTGGAGGTCATCAACCAGGAAGTTGCAGGTTGCCCAGGCAAGGCCGGGCTGGGCTTTGATACCGCTGTCCGGGCATGAGGGTCACCGATGCCGTTCCCGCGGCGGAGAGGACGGCTGAGAAGTTGTTGGCTTGCCCCACCGTGAGCCCGAGCATGCGGCTGTACCAGTCGGCTGCTGCCTGCGGGTTCCGGACGGGGATGAAGGCGGTGGTAATGGCTGTACCGGGCATGGCTGCGATACTAGCCCACCCCTCCGACAGGAAAGGGGCCCCTTGATCGCCGTGGGAGGGGGACACTCCTGTGTCTCCGCCGGCTTTAAGGGGAAACGTTTGGGCGGTGGCCTGTCGGGGGAAAAACGGGGCCGGGATGCCATCATCGGCTACTTCGGGGAACTTGCTGCGCGGTCGAACGGGTCCATCAAGGTCAATGTGGAGGATTTGGCCCTGGGCGACAGATACGCAATTGGGATCCATACCACCCATGCGAAGCGCGACGGCAAGTCCCTGGACCAGCGCGAAATCCTCGTCTGCCGTATCTCAGGCGGAAAGATCAGGTCGGGCCTGGAATTCCCGGAGGACAGCGCGCAGCTAGCGGATTTTTGGTCCTGACCTGCGGCGCTAGAAGGCTTTCGCCACAGCAACCCGGGAGGCTTGCCAAAAAGATCGTCAGTATGCTTACTATAGATGCAGTCGATCGGAAACGGCTGCGAACGGAATAGCGAAAAGGTGCGCTCAGCGAACGGGGCGCACCTTTCCCGTCCCTCGCATCGGTTCCTTGCGGATGGGCGAAGCCTGTGCATAAAGTCGGCGGACAAGGCTGGACCACGCCGAGAGGACAATTCCATGACGAACGAGCCAAATTCGATCGACGAGAACGACCCCACCAATACGGGCTCCAGCAGCACCGCGCCACTCAACGCACAGCCGGATTCCGGCAGCAAGGACGATCCCACGGGCGTGGAGGGCGCCAACCCTGCCCTGGACGACACCGGCCACCTCAAGGCCGCCGAAACCGGAGAAGCGCCGGAGGCTCCGGAGAACCGGGAAGACCTGGACCTCACCCCGCAGGGCCTCTCCGATGAGCCTGCCAAGCAGGAGGACCCGGAGAGCCTGGCCAAGCCGGACAACAGCTGACTGGACCACAACCAAAAAGTACGACGCCGGCACTCAAGCGAGTGCCGGCGTCGTACTTTTCCGGGCGGCCCCTTAGGACGCCGGCGCCTCCGCGGAAACCTGCGCCGGGACGGAACCCGAGGCCGGACTTTGGGCCTGCGCCTGGATGGCCGTGATGGCCACCGTGTTCACGATGTCCTCCACGGTGCAGCCGCGGGAGAGGTCGTTGACCGGTTTCCGCAGCCCCTGCAGGACCGGGCCCACGGCCACGGCGCCGGAGCTCTGCTGCACTGCCTTGTACGTGTTGTTGCCGGTATTCAGGTCCGGGAAGATGAACACGGTGGCCTGCCCGGCCACCGTGGAGCCGGGCATCTTGGACGCGGCGATCGAGGCGTCCACGGCGGCGTCGTATTGGATGGGACCTTCCACTGCGAGGTCCGGCCGGCGCTGGCGCACCAGTTCGGTGGCCTGCCGTACTTCGTCCACAGCCTCGCCGAAGCCCGAACCGCCAGTCGAATAGGAAAGCATCGCCACCCGCGGCTCCACCCCGAACTGCGCGGCGGTCTCGGCCGAGGCCAGGGCAATGTCCGCCAGCTGCTCCACGTTGGGGTCCGGGTTCACGGCGCAGTCACCATAGACCAGCACGCGGTCCGGCATGAGCATCAGGAACACCGAGGACACGATCTTCACGCCCTCCCGGGTCTTCACGAACTCGAGCGCCGGCCGGATGGTGTGGGCGGTGGTGTGCGCGGCGCCGGAGACCATGCCGTCCACCACACCCAGCTGGACCATCATGGTGCCGAAGTAGCTTCCGTCCTGCATGATCTCCAGGGCCTTGGGCAGGTCCACGCCCTTGTGGGCCCGGAGTTCGGCGTACTTCTCGGCGAACGTCGGCCGGAGCTCGGACGTGGCCGGATCAATGACATTGATGCCGGACAGGTCGATCCCGTTCGCCGCCGCCAGTTCCCGGACGGCCGATTCGGGGCCCAGCAGGGTCAGGTCGCAGACGTCGCGGCGGTGCAGGATCTCGGCCGCGCGCAGGATCCTGACGTCGGTCCCCTCCGGCAGCACCACGTGGCGGCGCTGCGCCCGGGCCCGCTCGACGAGGTCATGCAGGAACCGCAGCGGCGTCATCCGTTCCGCCCGCGGCAGGTGCAGGCGCTCCACCAGCTCCGCCTCATCAACCCGGCGGGACCACAGCCCCAGGGCTGAGGCCACCTTGCGCCGGTGCCCGGACCAAATCTCGCTGCGCACCTCGGACACCCGGCGGGCCGTCTGGTACGTGTCCTCGTCGGCCGCGAACACCGGAAACGGCGCCTGCGCCAGAAGCGGATAGATGTTGGCGTCCGGGGCCAGGCCACCGGTGAGGATGAGTGCGGACGCCACGGGAAACTCGGGCGAGAAGGAGGACGCCAGGCACGCCACCATCACGTCCGCCCGGTCCCCCGGCACGATCACCAGCGCACCCTCGTCCAGCACGTTCAAGAAGTTGCCCACGTTCATGGCAGCCACCTTGATGTCCTTGACATCGCGCTCCATGTCCGGCGTGCCCGCGATCTGGCGCACGCCCAGCGCCATCGCCACCTCACCGGTGGTGGGCCGGGCGATTTCCTCCAGCTCGGGCAGGATGTACACGGGCCGGCCGGAGGCGCCAGGCTTGAGGGCCGCGGCGATGGCGTCCAAGTCGTCAGCGTCCGCCCGGTTGACCATGATGGCCAGCAGCGCGCACTTTTCCGCAGCGAGCTCCTTGCGGGCAACCTCGACGGCGGCGGCGGTCTCACTGACCGTGCGGCCCTTGGCGCCCACCACGGCCACCACAGGGGTTGCGAGATTGTTGGCAAGGCGGGCATTGAGGTCGAATTCGACGGCGGCGTCCTGGCCCACCAGGTCGGTCCCCTCGACGATCACGACGTCGCAGTGGCGGGCGATGTCCGCGAAAATCTCGACGCACCGGGCGTCGATTTCCGCCCGGTTGCCTTCGGCCAGCAGCGTCCGGACCTCGTCGTGGGTGAGGCCGCCGCGGCACCGTTCGTCCTCCAGGGCGAACCGGGACTTCATGAGGGCCACCATGGGATCGTTAGCTGCCGACGGCCCGTGGACCACCGGCTTGAAGAAGCCGATCCTGTCCGCGTGCCGGTGCAGTGTGTCCGCCACACCCAGTGCGATCAGGGACTTGCCCGATCCGGGGGTTGTTGCGCTGACGTAGATGCCTTTGGCCATGGTCCGCCCTTTGCTGTCCTTGCTGGTGCCGGTACCTCCATCCTTGCACTTCCCTCCCCGTGCCCGGGGCACCTCCACCAGCATCGATTGCTCCGTAACTGCCGTTATGAGCTCTGAAAACGGCAGTTACGGAGCAATCGATGAAGGGATGGCCCAGCCGCGGATACGGTGCATCGCGGTCGTTCCCTACCCCTCCTCCCCTTGACACCGGACCCCCTCATGGGATTACCTAATGAACATTCGGTAAATAAAGCTGGAGGCAATGACGCATGGCTGAGACCACTCTTTCCGGGGCCACCCACCCCATCCTGGAAAACGACTATGCCTCCGAATGGATGGGCATCGAGGTCCTGGCCCTTAGCGACGGCCACGCCACCATCCGGATGACCCTCCGGCAGGAAATGCTCAACGGTTTCGGCATGGCCCACGGCGGAATGATCTTCGCCTTCGGCGACACTGCCTTCGCCCTCGCGTGCAACCCCATCCACCCTGCACCGGGCGAGGAAGCCACCATCACGGTTGCCTCCGGCGTGGACATCAATTTCCTCAAGCCGGCCTTCCGCGGCCAGGTGCTCACCGCCGTCGCGGACCGCCGCTCCAGCGCCGGCCGCAGCGGGCTCTACGACATCCAGATCTTCGCCGCCGATGCCGCCACGCCGGCTTCCGAAACCCAGCCCAGTTCCCCGGGCGAGCTCATCGCCGAGTTCCGCGGACGCAGCCGCACCATCCCCAAGAAGTAGGAAAACCATGACCCTGCATGCCCCCGAAACCCCCGCCGCTGCCGTTTCCACCCCGGCGGACACCACAGCCGGCACGGACGCCGTCCTGGACCGCGAGGAAACCATCTCCCGCGACGAACTTGAGGCCCTGCAGCTCCAGCGGCTGCAGCACACCGTGGCCTACGCCTATGACCGGGTACCGCTGTACAAGCGCAAGTTCGATGAAGCGGGCATCCACCCCAGCGACCTGCGCGAACTCGAGGACCTTGGCAACTTCCCCTTCACCACCAAGGAGGACCTGCGCCAGGAGTACCCGTTTGGGATGTTTGCGGTGCCGCAACACGAAGTAGCCCGGATCCACGCCAGCTCCGGCACCACCGGCCGCCCCACGGTGGTCGGCTACACCAAGCAGGACCTGGCCGACTGGGCCAAGCTCGTTGCCCGCAGCTTCCGCGCCTCCGGCATCCGGCCGGGCATGAAGGTCCACAACGCCTACGGTTACGGCCTGTTCACCGGCGGCCTGGGCGCCCACGCCGGCGCCGAAGCCTTGGGCTGCACGGTCATCCCGATGTCCGGCGGCCAAACCGAACGCCAGATCCAGCTGATCCAGGACTTCAAGCCGGACGCCATCCTGGCCACGCCCACCTACCTGCTCACCATCGCCGACGCCATGGCGCACATGGGGATCGACCCAGCCTCCACCTCGCTCAAGTTCGCAGTCCTGGGCGCCGAGCCGTGGACCCAGGAGATGCGGCACGAGCTTGAGGTCATGATGAACATCAAGGCCTGCGACATCTACGGCCTGTCCGAGGTCATGGGCCCCGGCGTGGCCGGCGAGGCCGTGGAGACCCAGGACGGCAGCCACATCTGGGAGGACCACTTCCGCCCCGAAATCATCGACCCCTTCAACCCGGCCCCGGGCAAGGAAAACGTCCTGCGCGACGGCGAACACGGCGAACTCGTCTTCACCTCGCTCACCAAGGAAGCCCTCCCGATCATCCGCTACCGCACCAAGGACCTCACCCGGCTCCTGCCCGGCACGGCCCGCCCCGCGCACCGCCGCATGGGCCGCATCACCGGCCGCAGCGACGACATGATCATCCTGCGCGGCGTCAACCTCTTCCCGTCCCAGATCGAGGAAATTGCCCTGCGCATCCCCGAGCTCAGCCCGCACTTCCAGCTCGAACTCACCCGGGCCGAGGGCCAGCGGATGGACCAGCTGACCGTGCGCATCGAGCGCCGGGACGCCGTCACCATTGAGCAGAGCACGACGGCGGCACGCACCTTGAAGGAGCAGATCAAGATCCACGTGGGTTCTTCGTGCACCGTCGATGTCGTGGAGCCGGGCTCGCTTGAGCGGTCCAACGGCAAGCTGCGCCGCATCTACGACCTGCGTCCGAAGGCCTGAGTGTTTCGGTGGTGCTGCGCCGTCCCCGGACTTACCGACCGTTCGTGAGAAACTAGCGATTATGCCCAGCGCCAGCAGAACTGCCAGCACCACCGATACCTCAAGCACCAACGGAAGTTCCGCCAACGGGACTGCCGTGAATGGCACAGCCAAGCGGGGCCGCCCCGGCTACGACCAGCAGTCCGTGCTGCGCATCGCCGTGGACGTATTCAACCGGCACGGCTACGACGCCACCTCCATGGGCATCCTGGCCGAGAACCTGGGCATCTCCAAGTCCGCCATCTACCACCACGTGCCATCCAAGGGCGATCTCCTCAAGCTCGCCCTTGACCACGCACTGGGCGGCCTCGAAGCCATCCTCGAACAGCCTGAGGCAACCTCCGGCGCCGCGGATGCCCGGCTGGAGTTTGT
Organism: Arthrobacter sp. SLBN-83; assembly: GCF_006715285.1. Classification (NCBI taxonomy): domain Bacteria; kingdom Bacillati; phylum Actinomycetota; class Actinomycetes; order Micrococcales; family Micrococcaceae; genus Arthrobacter; species Arthrobacter sp. SLBN-83. The sequence goes on along the minus strand of NZ_VFMX01000001.1, from coordinate 2,199,599 downwards.
GCTGCGCCAGACGGTAGCCGTCCTGGTGGACCGCCTGCCCTTTGTCACCCTGCTGCTGCGCCTGCGCGGCAACACCGAGATCGAACGGGACGCCCTGGAACGCCGCCGCGCCTTCGACCACAAGGTGGCGGGCCTTATCTCAGCCGCCCGCGATGAGGGTTCCCTCCGCGCGGACATCGACCCCCGCACCGTTTCGCGGCTCCTGTTCGGCATGATCAACTCGATCGTGGAGTGGTACAAACCGGGCGGCGCACTCTCCCCGAAGCGGCTGGCCGACGACGTCATCACCATGGCCTTTGACGGCCTGCACGCGGACACATAGGCAGCCGGCAGCCCTCCCGGCACCAAATGGTAAGGGTGCTTGGTATTTTCCCTGCTCCCCCGCTACGGTGGTAGAAAGCCACCATTTGCAGGGAGGTCCTGATGAGCAAGGCCAGCGCGCCAGAGCGTTCACGCCATCTCCACCCGGCGTTCGGCACAGTGCTGGGCGCCGGTGCTCTCACGGCCGCCTTGGCCCTCAGCGGATGCACTGGCACGCCCAGCCCTCCCAACCCCAGCGGCACCTCCTCAAGCCAGGCATCGTCGTCGTCCGCCAACGCCACGCCGGCATCCTCCAGCCCAGGCTCCCCTGGTTCCGCCTCCCCAGCCACCGGCGCGGGCCCCGACTCCGGAGCGGCCGGGAACCTGCCCCAGCTCGTGGAGAACCTGTCACCATCCGTCGTCACCATCTTCACGCAGAGCGGCCTGGGCAGCGGCGTGGTGTACTCCGCCGACGGGCTGATCCTCACCAACGAGCACGTGATCCACGGCGCCACCACCGTTGAAGTGGGCTTCGCCGACGGTCAGCGCGTCGAGGGCACCGTGAAGGCCAGCGACGCCGTGACCGACCTTGCGCTGGTCCAGGCCAAGCGCACCGGCCTGCCCAAGCCCACGTACCAAAGCACCCTGCCCAAGGTGGGCGAGGGCGCATTGGTCCTGGGCTCCCCGCTTGGCTTCGAAAACACCGCCACCGCCGGAATCATCTCCGGGCTGCACCGCTCGATTCCCGGTTCGGCATCCAACAGCCTCTCCCTGGTGGACCTCATCCAGACCGATGCGCCAATCAGTCCCGGCAACTCCGGCGGCGCCGTGATCAACATGCGCGGTGAGGTGATCGGGATCAGCGAGGCCTACATCCCGCCGTCGTCCGGCGCTGTGTCCCTTGGCTTCGCCATCCCCGCCGCCACCGCCGTGGATGTCGCCGAGGAGCTGCTGAAAAACGGCACGGCCAAACACGCGTACCTCGGCCTGACTCCGGGCGAGCTGACCGCGCAGATCGCCCAGCAACTGGGCATCCAGGCAGGATCCGGCGTGGTGGTGCTCGCGGCAGACTCCGACGGGCCCGCGGGACGCGCCGGAATCCGCCCGGGAGACGTCCTGCAGTCCATGGAGGGTGTGGAACTGACCACGCCGGAGAAGATTCTGGCGGAACTGCGCAAGCGAAACCCGGGCGACACCGTAGGCTTCAAGGTCAAGCGTGGCGACCAGACGTTGGACATCAAGGTGGACCTCACCGACCGTCCTGCCAACACAACCACCCGATAGGAAGGAAAAGCACATGAGCCACCCCAAGGAAGAACCCGACGCAGGCTTCATCGTTCCGGATCCGTCAAAGGTCCGCGAGGACATTCCGGGCGATGCCGGCGACGAAGCCAATGTGATCCGCTTCAGCGAGGAGCAGGCCCTGATCGAGGAACAGTCGCACGGCGTGCGCCCGGACACCTACAGCGTCCCCTCCGGCGGCCCCACGATGGATGAGGCCCGCGGCAACATGGACCTCTCCGACCGCAGCGAAGACGGCCGCGGCACCGGGCGCGAGGACGACAGCAGCGACGACGGCCTGCACGGCGGCGCCGAAAGCTAGCCGCCGCCGTCGGTAGACAAGCAGCAGGGGTACCCCGATCCGACCGGGGCACCCCTGCTGCCGTTTCTATTAGCCAGCTGATTTTAAGAGCCTGCTGCTCTCAATGGCCTGTTGGGCCTAGACCTGGTACTCCAGCTTGTCACCCAGGTTCTCGTGGATGCACAGGATGTTGTGCTCCGTGTCCATGAACCAGGCGCACTTCTCGGACGCCGTGGTGCAAATGTGGTTTTCCGTCCTGAGGGTGGGCAGGTCGTAATCCTGGAACCGGATACCCCGGGCTTCCATGTCCCGGACAGTTTCCTCGATGTTGGCCACCTCAAAGCTCAGCGCGGTGTGCTCGGAATGCTTTCCGTCGGACACCGGCATCAGCTCCAGCAACGGGCCGCCGTCGATGCCGAGCAACTGGTGTCCATCTTCAGTCGTTCCGCGGTGCGGAAGGCCCAGCTTCTCCGTGTAGAAGCTGTGGGCGCGGGCTGCATCGTCCACCGGCAGGATGGTTGTTACTGAACTCATTGTCAGGTGCATGGGGCCACCTCCTTGTGGGCAGAATTTTACGCTCGGAGACCCCAAAAAGAACCGGGCCCAACGCCCCGTTGCTCTATCACTTTTGGTCCCTAAAACAGGCTCTTAGGGACCAAAAGTGATAGAGCAACCAGGGGTTTTTCGGGTGGTTACTTTTCGACGAGGGTGAGGACGTCGTAGGTGGCCACGATCTCGTCGTTCTGGTTCGTCAATACGGCGTCCCAGGCCACCTCGCCGTACTCGTCCGTTTCGCGCGGAGTGATTTTCTTGGCGGTGAGGGTCACCCGGATGGAATCACCGGCGGCCACGGGCGTGATGAAGCGCAGGTTCTCCAGGCCGTAGTTGGCCAGCACGGGGCCTGGCGCGGGTTCCACGAACAGTCCGGCGCCCCAGCTGAGCAGCAGATAGCCGTGCGCCACGATCCCCGGGAAGAACGGGTTCGCCTCCGCCGCTTCCTGGTTGGTGTGGGCGTAGAACGTGTCGCCGGTGGAGTTGGCAAACGCGGTGATGTCCTCCAGCGTGACCTGCCGCAGGTCGGAGCGGACGGCGTCGCCGATCCGCAAGGTGGAGAGGTGCTTCCGGAACGGGTGCGTTCCCTCGGTCTCCACCGTGAAGTTGCGGTCGGCCCCGGCGTGCCACACCCCGGTGACGGCGGTGAGCATGTTCGGGGAGCCCTGGATGGCGGTGCGCTGCATGTGGTGCAGCACGGACCGGATGCCGCCCAGTTCCTCGCCGCCGCCGGCACGTCCCGGGCCGCCGTGGACCAGGTGCGGAACCGGCGAGCCGTGGCCTGTCGAGCTGCGGGCGTCCTCGCGGTTGAGCATCAGGACGCGGCCATGGTGCGCCGCGATGCCGGTGACCAGCTGGCGGGCCACCTCGGGATCGTTGGTGCAGACCGACGCCACCAGGGACCCGCCGCCGCGGGCGGCCAGCCGCACGGCGTCGGCCAGGTCCTTGTAGCCGATCACGGACGATACCGGCCCGAACGCCTCCAGCGAGTGGATGGCTTCCGCTTCCGGGTTGTCCCAGTTCAGGACCACGGGGGCCATGAACGCGCCGCCGTCCACTACCCCGGTGGTTCCGTCGGCTGAGGTGACCGACGGCGAATCAAGCGTTCCGTACGCAAGCTCACCACCGGCGTCGAGCATGGACTGCACGGCGGCACGGACGTCCTCCAGCTGTTCCACCGAGGCCAGCGCGCCCATGGTGACGCCCTCGCCGCGCGGGTCACCCAGGACGACCCGCTCGGTGATGCGCTTGCCGATGGCGGCGGAGACCGTCGGCACCAGCTCCTGCGGCACAATGGCGCGCCGGATGGCGGTGCACTTCTGGCCGGCCTTGACGGTCATTTCGGTGACCACGGACTTGACGAAAGCGTCGAACTCCGGGGTGCCCTCCACGGCGTCGGGGCCAAGGATCGCGGCATTCAGGGAGTCGGTCTCGGAAGTGAAACGGACCCCTCCCTCCACCACGTTGGGGTGGGCCTTCAGCGACTTGGCGGTGGAGGCGGAACCGGTGAAGGCCACCAGGTCGCGGTAGTCCAGCACGTCCAGCAGGCCGCGGACCGAGCCGGAGACCAGCTGCAGCGAACCCTTGGGCAGGATGTTGGATTCCACGATGGCCTTGACCACGGCGGCAGCAACGTAGCCGGTGGGGGTGGCGGGCTTCACGATGGTGGGGACGCCGGCAATGAACGCGGGGGCGAATTTCTCGAGCATGCCCCAGACGGGAAAGTTGAAGGCATTGATCTGGACGGCGACGCCGGGAATGCGGGTGTAGATGTGTTCGCCGGCGAAGGAGCCATCCTTGGAGAGCACCTCCATGGGGCCGTCCACCACCACCTGGGAGTTGGGCAGCTCGCGCCGGCCCTTGGAGCCGAAGGTGAAGAGGACGCCGATGCCGCCGTCGATGTCCACCATGGAATCGATCTTGGTGGCACCCGTCTGGAAAGAGTAGTTGTAAAAGTGCTCGCGGCGGGCATTCAGGTACTGGGCCAGTTCCTTGAGCTTGAGGGCGCGCTGGTGGAAGGTCAGCTTGCCCAGTTCAGCCTGGCCGGTGGTGCGTCCGTATTCCACCACGCCGCCGAGGTCCAGGCCTTCGGTGCTCACCTTGGCCAGGATCTCCCCTGTGCTCGCGTCCCTGACGGGGACGGCAGAAGCCGACGAGCCGGCGTCGGGCGTCCACCAGGCGTCCCTGACGAAGCTGGGCACTGTCTCCACGGTGTCGACCGTGGCCTGGGGGGCTGTGGCGGTGGTGGTCATCGTTGACGGTCCTTCCAACAAGGGGGGCAGGCAAACAGGACAGCCATTACTGACCGTCCGTTCGGTAATATATTCACCATACATGAAGTGCCGTGCTGCAGACTAGAAGGCCAGGACCGAATTGGCCGCCTCAAAGGAGAACTTATGAACGCCCCGTCCCCCGCGGATGCCGCCGGCAACCAGCCGTCCGAGCATGAACTCTGGAAGATCACCCTCGGCGAGCTGGACGAGAAGATGGGCGTGAAGATCCTGGAGGAGTCCGTGGAGCGCGTGGTGGCCACCATGCCCGTGGAGGGGAACAGGCAGTCGTTCGGGCTGCTGCACGGCGGCGCTTCCCTGGCCGTGGGCGAGGCCGTGGGGTCCTGGGCTGCGGTAATCCATGCCAGCACCATGGGAAAGACTGCGGTGGGCGTGGACGTTTCCGCCACCCACCACCGCTCCGCGCGGGAGGGCCAGGTGACCATCACGGCCACCCCCATCCACCTTGGCGGCACCCTCACCACGCATGAGGTGCTGATCACCAACGAGGCAGGGCAGCGGCTGTGCACCCTGCGCATCACCAACCTGCTGATGAAGCGCAAAAACTGACGCAAAAAGTTCTCCGGGGCTGCATCCAAGGACGGCGTTCCGCAGGTAGTAAGCGCGTAAGTACAAACAGCCCGGCTACGGGCATCCTGCAAGGAGTTTGACATGCGCAAAATGACCTACGCCGCCGGAGCACTCTCGCTCGCTGCTTCGCTGGCCTTCGCCGCTCCCGCCCAGGCCGGCGGCTGGCACCACCACGACGACCCGGCCCAGCTTTCTGTCCTGCACGCCGTTCCGGGCCTGACCGTGGACGTGTGGGTGAACGGCAAGCTCACCCTCGACGACTTCACTCCGGGCACCCTGGCCGGGCCGCTGGAACTGCCTGCCGGGGACTACAAGATCGCCATCACCGCTGCCGACGCCACCAGCGCCGACAACCCGGTGATCGGGCCGGTCAACGTGGAACTCGACGAGGGCCGGAACTACACCGCTGTGGCCCACCTGGATGCCGACGGCGCACCCACCGCGTCACTTTTCACGAACGACACCAAAGCCCCCCGCAACGATGAGAAGGGCAAGCTCACGGTCAGGCACGTAGCCGCGGCCCCCGCCGTCGACGTACTGGCAGGTGGGGTTCCGGTGATTGAGGGACTCAGCAATCCGGACGAAGCGAAATTGAAGCTGAAGGCCGGCACCATTTCGGCCACCGTGGCCGCGGCGGGAACCACCGATCCCGTGATCGGCCCGGCGGACATCACGGTGGAAGGCGGGAAGAACACCATCGTTTACGCCTGGGGAAGCCTGGCCGACGGCAACTTGGCCGTAGCCGTCCAGGTGGTTGACGGCAAGGACCAGGGGCGCGGTCGGCACTGACCTGAAGGCCCCACCTCGCTGAGGCCCATGAACGGACGTGAGGGCGGGGCTTTGCGGCCCCGCCCCTCATCGGCTAGTTGGTGGAGCGGCCCTTCCGGCGGCGGACCACCAGCATCAGCAGGATTCCGACGGCGAGCGCAGCCACTGCGGCAATCGCTGCGGCAATCAGCCCGTCGGCTCCGGTGTAGGCCAGGCCGCCCGAATCGGCGGGATTGTTGCGGTTTCCGCCGGTGTTGGCCAGGTCCGCGGGGACACTGGGCGCCGGGGTGCTTGACGGCGGAATCACGACGACGGGTGTTTCCGTCGGCGCGGCAGGTGACGGGCTTGCGGGGGGCGGGTTGGTCGGGGAGGGGTTGCTTGGCGCCGGACCCGTCGGTGCGGGGCTTGCCGGCGGCGTCGTGGGACCCGGGTCAGTAGGGGCCGGTGGGGCCGGCGGTTCCGCTGCTGCTGGAGCAAACTCAAAGCTGTTTGCCCCCGACGTGCTGAACCCGTTCACAGTCTCAGCCGTGAAGCGGAGCGTACCCGTGCCCTGCGGCGCCTGGAAGCTCCAGTTCCCTGCCTCCACGGGCACCTCGAACGGATCTTCGCCCTGGATGGTGACCCGGACCTTGCTGCCCTTAGCCACGGCCGACGCCGGAGCCGCAGCAACCTGGCCGCTGATGACCTGTCCCGGCTGGTAGGTTTCGCCGGATGCCGGCGCCGTTACGGTTGGCTTGTTGAGGAAGAGTTCCAACTGGTAGCCCGGCAGCACCGCCAGGCTGTCCCGCAGGGTGGCCCCCACGGCAAAGTTCTGGATGACGTTGCCGTTCGCGTCAGGGGTGTCGCCGGCTGAGTGCGTGCCCACGGCATAATTGCCGCTCAGGTAAGGGCCCCCGGAGTCACCGCCGCTGGACTGCACGCCGTAGGACAGGAAGCCGTTGAAGGCGCGGAGGTCAGTGGGGTCCGTGGCGAAGGCCGCCCCTGGCACTATGAAGATCCCCACCGCGTCCACCGTTCCGCAGGACCACGCCGATGTCCGTCCCGACCGGCAGATGGGCATTCCCACCACGGGATCGGCGGACCCAATAATCTTCACGTCCGGACCGGGCTGGGACGGGTCCCCCCACGTGCTGGCAGCCGGAAGCGGATTGATGTCCTGCCGCAGAGACTGGACGACGGATATGTCCGTTCCCACGTTTCCGGGATTGTTGGGGTCAACCGGATTCTCGACCACCCGGGAGTTGCCCGGGCCGCCAAACTGGCTAAAACCGAACTTGCCCAGGAGTCCCAGCTTGTTGAACTGGAATTCCAGGGTGGCGGTTTTCGCTGCCCCATCGGACGCGCAGTGCCCGGCGGTGAGGACAGCGGGCACACCTGCCGGGTCGAATGCGGAAAAGCCGGTGGAGCAGACGAATCCGATGTCCGTCTGGTAGCCCATGCCGCCGGGAACGTCGGCCTCGGGCTTGATCGGCGCGCCGCCGTCGAGCTCCACGTTGGCGTAGCGGGACACGAACTGCGCTGGCGACACCTTCCCCTGTGCCGAGGTGGCGGCACCGGCCGCGGTTCCGGAGGAGGCGGACAGCGACTCCGGCGTGTTGATGCCGCCGGTCCTGATCACGAACTTTCCGCCCGCTGCAGCCAGCACTGCCTGCAGCCCCTGGGGGCCGACGTCGCGCACATACGCCTGGAACAGCTGTTCTGTGCTTACTGCGAGCTCCGAGCGGGTGCCTTCGACGGCCGCGAGGGCGCTTGGCGACACCGGTGATGGTGGAGACGGAGCAGCGGACGACGACGGCGCAACCGCAGGTGCCGACTGTTGGGGAGCCGGGGCTTCAAGGGTCAGTCCGTGAACCCTGCCGGCGAGCGCAGCAACAGCAGCTTGCAGTTCAGGACCGGAGCCGGTCACCACGATGGAAGTGCCCTCGAGCCGGATGCCCACGTAACCGGGCAGCTGGCGCAGCTGTACCGCGGCGGCTGCGGCCTGGGCGCCAAGTTCCCCCGCGGCCTGGAATTGTTGGGGCGTCAGCTTGAGGTCGCGCTCAACTGCGTCGGCCAGCGCCGCTTCGGAAAGGCCCGAGGAGATGCCTGTTTTAGGCGAAGCAGCGGTTGACGGCAACGGGCTGGCCGGTGCCGCCGTGGTTGGCACGGCAGTGCTGTTCCCGGTCCCAACTGCCTGCCCGGAATCCGCTTCGCCGGCACCGAAGGCGGGGCCGGCAATGTACGCCGATGAGGCCAGCATTCCGGTGGCAGCGGCAAGGGTGAGGACCCGTCGCAGTGTGTCCGCGTTCATCGGGCAACCCCCGCTCCGGAAAGAGCCAGGACGGCATCAAGTTCAGTGGCGGCCAGCCCGTTTGCCAGGAGGTAATTGCGGGTGTCCAGGCCGCGGACAAACGCCACTACCGCGAGCCCCCGCTGTTCCAGCAGGGCCGCCAGCTCCGGCTCGTCCAGGTACCGTTCCCTGTTATGGGGCGGCCCGTGGGTGCGGTAGCGCTCGTTGATGCCCCGGGCAGCCCGCCGGTAGCCTTCGGCGATCGCCTCGTCGGGGTCACCTGCAAGGTCCTGGACCATGGCGGCCACCAGTCCGCTCCGGTCACGGCCTGCGGCACAGTGCAGCAGGACGTCCCCCTTGGGGGCGGCGGCGGCGATGGCACGGAAGACCCCCACCAGCTTCTCGGGGAAAAGCCGGGCATTCTCCGCATAGTGGGCGGGATCGTTCAGGTACGGGCCGGTAACCGCGGTGAAGCGCGGATCACCGGGCGCCTCCGTGGGTGCATGGACCACATCGATGCCGGCCCAGGCAGCGGCAGGCACCACCGGGTCGTTGTCCCGGCGCCGCCCCTCATCGGCGTTACGAAGGTCCACCACGGTGCGGACGCCGTCGTCGAACGCCTGTTTCCACCCTGCTTCCGTCAGCCACTCGCGCCGCCCCATCCGGTAAATGCCGCCGGAAACGTGCCATGCGTTGACAGCGCCATCCCAGTCCATGGACCTGCCCCTTGTGTTCATCCGGACAGCTAACCACACGCTGCTGGGAGCCGCATGTCATGCAGGGGAAGTAACGGTGAAATCAACGGGCGCCCTCTCCGCGCCGGTCCAGGCGGTACTCGAGCCCGGCGCGAACGGCCGGCCATTCATGCTCCAGGATGGAGAACACCACGGTGTCCCGCAGGTTTCCGTCCCTGGTCCGCGAGTGGCTGCGGAGCACGCCATCCTGTTTGGCGCCCAGCCGTGCAATGGCCTCGCGCGACTGATGGTTCAACCAGTGGGTGCGGAACTCGACGGCGGGGCAGCCAATCGTTTCGAAGGCGTGCCGCAGCAGCAGGAGCTTGGAATCCGGGTTGGTGCCCGTCCCTTGGGCGGACGCTGCGTTCCAGGTGGAGCCGATCTCCACACGCGGGGTGGCGGCATCGATGTTCATGTAGGTGGTCATGCCGATGATGCGCCCCGGCCCGCCCGTCGCTGGGTCCATCAGCCGGGTGGTGAACGGCAGCATGGTCCCTTGGTCCTGCAGCGCGAGCCGGCGGCGGATTTCCGCAGCCATTTGGTCGGGCGCGGGTACCGATGTGTACCAGAGCTTCCACAGCTCACCGTCCCCTGCGGCCGCCACCAGGCCGTCGTGGTGCTCCGCGGCGAGCGGTTCGAGGATTACGTAACGGCCGGTAAGGGTAAGGGGTTCAAGGAAAGTCACTGCACCAGCCTAGGCCCGCCGGAAGCGCGGGTTACGCTGGGGAAAGCACCACGACGTCGAGCGAGGGAGTCACCATGTCAGGCCAGAATCCGGATCCGGAAGAGGACAAGCTCACCGGCTTGGAGCCCGGAGGCGGAGTTCCGCCAGGGGAAACACCGCCGGGTGAAGCGTCCACCAGCATGACGCAGGGCCACGAGGAGAAGGGCACCAGGAAGGGCACGCAGTTCCTGTGGATCGGCATCATTGGTGTCGTGGTCCTGCTGTGCCTCCTGTATTTCATCGGCTACATCGTGGGCTTCTTCGACTAGGCCCTGTCCTCCACGCGGGTATTCCTAGCTGGGCCAGTCGAAGAAGCCCTTGCCGGTTTTGCGTCCCAGCTCGCCGCGGGCCACCTTGTCCCTGAGGATCTGCGGGGGCGCAAACCGGTCGCCGAGGGTGGACTGCAGGTATTCGGCGATGCCCAGGCGGACGTCGAGGCCCACAATGTCCGTGGTTTTCAGCGGTCCGGTGGGGTGTTTGTAGCCCAGGACCATGGCGTTGTCGATGTCCTCCGCCGAGGCGACCCCTTCCTCCACCATTCGCATTGCTTCCAGCGCGATGGCCACGCCCAGGCGTGAGGACGCGAACCCAGGGGCGTCGTTGACGACGACGGCGGTCTTGCCAAGTGCCTCCACCCACGTTTTTGCCTTGGCAGCTAGTTGGGGAGACGTGCGCTCCCCCAGCACCACCTCGATGAGTGTGGATGCCGGGACGGGGTTGAAGAAGTGCAGGCCCAGGAAGTTTTCGGGCCGCTTCAGTTCGCGCGCCAGGCCGTTTACCGACAGCGACGAGGTGTTGGACGCGATGAAACCGTCCTCCGCCAGCCGCTCTTCAATGCCCCTCAGCGCCGTTACTTTGAGGTCCCAGTCTTCGGGGACCGCTTCCACCACCAGTTGCCGGCCGGTGAAGGCGTCGTAGTCGGTGCTGACGGTCAGACGGGATGCCAGTTCGTCGAAGTTGGCGTCCACCGCCCCGCGCTCGATGCTCTTCAGTGCCGCCGACTCCACGCGTTCCCGCGCACCCTCGGCGGAGACGTCGTCGCGCTCCACTACCAGGACGTCGGCGCCCTTGATCAGGAAGGCGTGGGCGATCCCCGCGCCCATGCGGCCACCGCCCAGCACCCCCACCAAGTGGGGAAGGCCAGTGGGCATGTTCGGGTTCATTGATGAATCAGTCACGGGTCTACTTTCCGTCGGCAGGGTTGGCGGCGTTTGCCTTCTTGGCCGCGTTGCGGTCCAGGAACGCCTGCATGCGGTCGAACTTGGCCTGGGACTCAAAGAGGATGCCCTGGGCCAGCTGGTCAATGATCGGGTGGGCTTCCGCAGGCGCGTGGAACACGGACTTGGTGATGCGGACGGCCAGCGGATCCTGGCGGCCTATCCTGTTGGCCAGGCTGTGGGCGGCGTCCAGGAGGTCGGCGGGATCGTGGATTTCGGTGATGAGGTTGATGGCTTTGGCTTCGCCGGCGCCGAGGACCAGCCCGGCCAGCAGGATCTGCTTGGCCAGCGGTTCACCCACCAATTCCTTGAGCCGCCAGCTGGCGCCGGCCGCGGCAAGGATGCCCAACCCTGTTTCCGGGTTGCCTATCCGCACGTTGGGCGTGCCGATCCGGAAGTCCGCGGCATATGCGAGCTCCGCGCCGCCGCCCAGGCAGTAACCGTCCAGGGCGGCGATGACCGGCATGGGCAGCTTGGCGATCCGGACGAAAATTGTCGAGTTGATCCCCTGCAGGGCATCGTCCCGCCGCCGTTCGCGCAACTGGGCAATGTCGGCTCCGGAGGCGAACACTCCTTCCACGCCGGCGATGATCAGCACCTTGGGGTTCTGTTCCAGGGCGGCGCAGACTGTGTGGAGTTCGTCCACCATCTGCTGGTCTATCGCGTTCTTCACCTCGGGCCGGTTGAGCAGCACCACCACGCGGTCTTCCCGCTCCTCCACCAGGAGGGCTGAGAACTTCTCTTCGGCGAGGTTCGCGGCGGCGGCCATCAGATCTTCTCCAGCAGCATTGCCGTGCCCTGGCCCACGCCCACGCACATGGTGGCGAGACCGAACCTGGCGTCTTCGCGTTCCATCCGTCCCAGCAGGGTGATGGCAATCCGGGACCCGCTGGAACCGAGGGGATGCCCCAGGGCGATGGCGCCGCCGTCGCGGTTTACGATCTCGGGTTCCAGCCCCAGGCGGTGGATGCAGGCCAGGGACTGGGTGGCAAAAGCTTCATTAAGTTCGACGGCGCCCAGGTCGCCGACGCTGAGGCCGCTCCGCTTGAGCACTTTTTGGGTCGCGGGGACCGGGCCGATGCCCATGATCTCCGGTTCGCAACCGGCAGAGGCGCCGTCGATGATTCGTGCCCGCGGCGTCAGGCCCAGCCGCTCGATGGCGGCTTCCGAGGCAACGATGATGGCTGAAGCGCCGTCGTTGAGGGACGACGAGTTGCCTGCCGTGACCACCGATCCGCCATGTGCCACGGGTTTCAGGCCTGCAAGAACGTCAAGGCTGGTGCCGGGGCGGGGGCCCTCGTCGGTATCCACCACGGTTTCGGATTTGCGCGTCCTGACCGTGACGGGCACGATCTCATCCCTGAACCGGCCGGCTTCGATGGCATCCAGGGCCAGTTGGTGGGAGCGGACTGCGAAGGCGTCGGCGTCTTCCCGGGAAATGTTGTCCACCCGGGCCACTTCCTCCGCGGTTTCCGGCATGGAGTAGGTCATCTTCCCGTCCCGGGACAGGCCGCCGTGCTGGAAGTGGGGGTTGGTGAAGCGCCAGCCGATGGAGGTATCGAAGATCTGGCCGGGCTTGGCGAAGGCGGTAGTGGGCTTTTCCTGCACCCAGGGTGCGCGGCTCATGGACTCCACGCCGCCGGCGATGACAATGTCAGCGGCGCCGGCCTTGATCATGTGGCTGGCCTGGATAATGGCGCTGAGGCCTGATGCGCAGAGCCGGTTTACGGTGATACCGGGGATGTGGAGCGGCAGTCCAGCCAGCAGGGTGGCCATCCGGGCCACGTTGCGGTTTTCCTCGCCGGCACCGTTGGCGTTGCCCAGGATCACTTCCTCGATGCTCTCCGGATCCAGGCCGGCACGGTGCACCGCTTCCCGGACCACCAGGGCCGCAAGGTCGTCCGGCCGCACGGAGGACAACGCCCCTCCATACCTGCCCACCGGCGTTCGGACCCCGCCAACAAGGAAAGCCTGCGGACCTGCGGTTGCAGCCATGGAAACACCCTTCACGCGATAAACAGCACTGTCATCGGCGGCCGGCACAGCGGAAGCTCCACTTACCGACCGTTCGTTCTGTAAATGGTACACGGCAGGCCATGGGTGCGCATCCGGTTACAGCACAGTCACTCCCAGGTGGGCCGCGATGAGCGGTGCCAGCAGGTTCAGTTGATACTCATCGATGACCAGTCCGGACAGGCTGCCCAGGCCGCTGATCTTACGGAATTCCGTACCCCTGATATCGAAATCCTTCAGCTTGGCCCCGGCCAGGTCCAGCGACCCCACAGTGCAGTCCTCGAGCTTCACCCTTGTTGCCGTTGCGGCCCCGAGATCCAACTCGTTGATGATGCAGCCGCTGATCAGGACGTCGGTGAGCTTGGCGCCGCGAAGGTTCAGGAAGTCGATCTTGCCGCCGTCGATGCGCACGGACTGCCAGCCGCCTTCATACAGTTCAGCCGAGCCCAGGCGGGGATTCTGGAACTCGACCTCGCGCCAGGTACTGCGGGCACCACGGAAGACCGGCGCATACGCCTCTGCCAGGATGCAGTCGCGGAATGTGGCGCCGCGGAGCTGGGCATCATTGAAGGACGCTGCGTCGAACCGGCATTCGGCAAATACGCTGTCCCCGACATCGAGGCCGTCCATCGCTGCCCGGGTGAACCGTGTGTTCTCATGCCGGCCCCCTTTGCGGAACACGGGATCCGGCAGATCCTCAAGGTCATTCAACTCCACAGGAGAGAGTCGAGGTAGGGCTACCTTGGCCGCCGTCTTGCCGCGCGCTTTATCCATGAACCCGAGCCTAGCGGCGGGGCCTGACACCGGGCGGTAACTGCGGCTGGAGACTTGAAATAGTAAGCAAGCTTTGCTTATCGTGAAAGGGCACGGTTGATCGACGGACGAAAGGAGGCCGGAACCATGGGCCTCGGAGACAAGATCAGTAACGCGGCAGAGAACCTTGGCGGCAAGGCCAAGGAAGCTGCAGGCAACGCGACCGACAACGACCGCCTCAAGGCAGAAGGCCAGGCCGACCAGGTCAAGGCAGACGCCAAGAAGGTGGGCGAAAGCGTCAAGGACGAGTTCAAGCGTCACTAGTCCTTGCTGGTGCAGCCGCAGTGAACGGCGTGCTGCAACAGCCTCAAACGGCGGCGGATCCATTGGATCTGCCGCCGCTTCGCTGTTCCCTGTTACCAGCCGCTGCGGGTCGGCGTGTGGCCCTGCCGCGAATCCTCCGGCATCGTCATCTCGGCCCTGAGGCCAAGCAACCGGATGGGCTGCCCCGGCTCGATCTTCGCGGCGAGGTCGAGGGCACGCGCCAATACTTTTGCCGCATCTGAGGTCTCGGGAATCTTCCGCGCATAGGTCCTGGTGGTGAACGGCGCGTACCGTACCTTCAGCGTCAGGCCGATCACGGGCCTTCCCTCGGCAGCAACATCCTCCAGCACGCGTGCGGCCAATTCCCTGACGGCATCGCGGATCCGTTCGGGGTCTGTCAGGTCGCGCTGGAAGGTGGTCTCGCGGCTGTGCCCGCGCGGCACCCAGGGTGTGTCGTCCACCACCCGGGAGCCGTCTCCCCGTCCCAGTTGCGCGTACCAGGGCCCCATTTTCGGACCGAACTCGGGGACCAGATCAGTGGGGTCCGCAGCTGCGAGTTCGGCAACAGTCTTGATCCCCAAGGTGGCGAGACGGCGCGAGATCTTGGTTCCCACGCCCCACAACTCCACGGTCGGCCGGCTCCCCATGACGTCGAGCCAGTTCTTTTCCGTGAGCCGAAAGACGCCTGCGGGCTTGCCGAATGAGGTGGCAACCTTGGCGCGGACCAGGGTGTCGCCGATGCCGACGCTGCAGTGCAGGCGGGTTTCCACCAGGACGGCCTCCTGCAGTTGGCGGGCAAAGGCTTCAGGATCGGGGGTCTCGACGCCGACGAATGCCTCGTCCCATCCGAGCACCTGGACGGTGGTTCCCGGCTGTGAGCGCAGCACAGCCATGACCTTCTCGGACGCTTCGAGGTAGGCCTCGTGGTCCACGGGCAGGATGACGGCATCCGGCACTTTCCGCGCGGCGATGCGCAGCGGCATTCCCGAACCGACCCCAAAGGCCCTGGCCTCATAGGATGCGGTGGACACGACGGCACGTTCCGTAGGGTCCCCACGGCCGCCGACAATCAGTGGCTTTCCCGCCAGTTCGGGCCGGCGGAGCACTTCAACGGCAGCGATGAACTGGTCCAGGTCCACATGCAGCACCCAAGGTTCGCTCACAAGCCCCAGTCTGCCCCGGCGGGGCTACAACGGGCTAGCCTTGGGCCATGACGAACGTAGACCTGAGCGCCCAGAGCACGGCCGCCGGTGGATCCTTCTCCCTGCATGGATACCTTGCTGTACCCGAAGGCCAGGGCCCCTTTCCCGGCGTCGTCATGATCCATGAAGCGTTCGGCCTGGATGACCAGACCCGCCGGCATGCGGACCGGCTGGCCCGGGCCGGCTACCTGACCCTGGCGCTGGACCTGTTCAGCGACGGCGGTCCGCGCCGCTGCCTGGTGGGAACCATGCGTGCCATGACAGCCAGGACGGGCAGGCCGTTCATCGATATCGCCACCGCCCGCACCTGGCTGGCGGAGTCGGAACTTAGCAACGGCAAAACGGGGGTGATCGGTTTCTGCATGGGCGGCGGGTTTGCCCTGCTTACCGCCCGGGACGGGTTCGACGCCGCTGCCGTCAATTACGGACGGCTGCCGGGCAAGGAGCAGCAGGACCTGGTGGACGCCCTGCGCGGCGCCTGCCCCATCGTCGCCAGCTATGGCCGCGCGGACAAGTCACTGAAGGGAGCGGCTGCCCGGCTCGAATCCGCCTTGGACCAGCTGGGCATTGAGCACAGTGTGAAGGAATTCCCCGGCGCCGGCCACTCCTTCCTCAACGATGAAGAGCTGGGGCCGGCACTCCTCCGCCCGCTGATGCGGGTCATGGGGGTGGGCCCGGACCCGCAGTCCTCCCCGGAGGCCTGGCAGCGGATTGAGGACTTCTTCGCGCGGCACCTGAAGGAGTAAGCGGCACCCGAAGGACTAAGCGCTCCACGGCTTCCGGATGAAACGACGACGGCGGGCCGCCCTCCCCAGGGGCAACCCGCCGTCGAACGTTGTTCAGGAAGTCAGCTGTAGAGCTCGCTCTTGGGAGCGTTGTTCTTGACCTTCTGCCAGCCCAGCCACAGGACCACCGCGAAGAACGGGATGGTGGCCAGGGTCCACAGGCCCAGGTAGAACACCTCGCCGTCCTTGCTGGTCATTGTGTCGAAGCCGATGAGCACGGTAATGGCGAGCAGGGCGATGAGCCCGGCCCAGCTGGTCCAGGGCGAGCCCGGCATGGGCAGGCTGGAGACGTTGCCCTTTTTCTTCCGCAGCGCGATCTGGCTGGCGAAGATGGAGCCCCAGGTGAAGATGACACCGATGGAGGCCGTGTTCAGGGCAAGGTCGAACGCATGCGAGCCGCCCAGCCAGATGTTCAGCAGGATGCCCACCAGGTAGACGGCGCCGATGGCCAGGATTGCGGCGTAGGGGACGTGCCGGGTGGACATGCGGGTGAGCCACTGCGGGGCGTGGCCGTTGTTGGCCATGGTCCGGAAGATGCGGCCAATGGAGTACAGGCCCGAGTTGCAGGAGGACAGGGCTGCGGTGATGACGATCATGTTCATGACATCACCCATCCAGCCCAGGCCCATCTGGCCAAAGACGGTGACGAACGGGGAGGTGCCGGCCTTGTATTGGTCTGAGGGCAGGAGCATGGCCAGCAGGGTTACGGATCCGACGTAGAACACCACGATGCGCACCACGACGGCGCGGATGGCCTTGGGCACTTCGCGTTCGGGGTTCTGCATCTCGCCGGCGGTGATGCCCACCAGTTCGATGGCGTTGTAGGCGAAGATCACGGCGTTCAGGACCAGGATCATCACCAGGGCGCCCTTGGGGAACATGCCGCCGTCGGCTGCGAAGAGGTTGTTGACGGATGCATGGCCGGCGCCCACCTTGGCGTTGGTGACCACCATGAAGGTGCCCACAGCCAGGAAGATGACGATCGCGGCGACCTTGAGGCAGGAAGCCCAGAATTCGAACTCGCCGAACGCCTTGACGCTGAAGAGGTTCACGGCCACCAGCAGCACCAGCGCGGCGATGGCGGACAGTTCCACAGGGACGTTGGGGAAGAAGAACTGGAAGTAGAGGCCGATCGCGATGAGCTCAGCGATGCCGGTCATGGCCCAGTTGATGAAGTACATCCAGCCGGAGAGGAAGGCGCCCTTCCTGCCGAACATTTCGCCGGCGTAGCTGACGAACGATCCGGAAGTCTGCCGGTACATGATGAGTTCGCCCAGGGCCCGCATCAGCAGGTAGGCG
Source organism: Arthrobacter sp. SLBN-83 (assembly GCF_006715285.1). Taxonomy (NCBI): domain Bacteria; kingdom Bacillati; phylum Actinomycetota; class Actinomycetes; order Micrococcales; family Micrococcaceae; genus Arthrobacter; species Arthrobacter sp. SLBN-83. The sequence continues at coordinate 2,182,216 of NZ_VFMX01000001.1, read as the reverse complement.
ATGACGCCGGCGATGGCGTAGGAGAAGATCAGGGCGGGGCCGGTGGAGGCGAGGCGTCCGCCGGCTCCCATGAAGAGGCCCACGCCGATGGCGCCGCCCATGGCGATCATGGTGACGTGGCGGCGGCCCAGGGTCTTGCTGTAGCCCTCGGCGCTGAGGGTGGGGTCGACGGCGGAGGATGGCGCCGTGCTGTTTTTTAGGTCTGTGGGGGTACTTTGAGGCACAACTGTTCCTTGTGGGTTGGGGGTTGGCCGCATCCGGTCTTCGTATGATCGAGCTCACATAATTCGGTTAGTAGGCCTTATGGCCAGCGAATGTGAGGGCGAACCGTCGAACTGCCGAAGCTTCACGCGACCTGACCATCTTACAACCTGGCATGGGGTGGTACGTGACCCGCACTACACGCCGGGCCCGGCGATAGGCTGGGAGCATGGCAACAGCCCACCGCTTACCGCCCGCTCCGCAGCCCCAGCTGTACCGTTTCTCCCCCATGGATGTGGCCACGCTGTGCCTCTACGTTGCCATCGCAGCGTTCTTCGCCGCCGCCGGGGATTTGGTGGCCCCGTTCCTGCGCCAGATAGCACCGTCCCCTGCAGCGGCCTCCTACGCTGTGAACCTGATGTTCTATGCCTCGGTGGGAATACTGGCGCTCCTGGCTGCCCGCAAGGTGGTGGTCCGCGACCTCAAGGTCCTGGCGACCCGGCCGTGGTTCACGCTGCTGATGGTGCCGGCTTCCGTGATCGCCATGATGATCCTGACCGCAGTGGTGGTGGCGGCGAACGGACAGGTGGAAACCTCGCAGAACCAGGCCGGGCTGCAGGCGCTGATGCAGCAGGTCCCCGCCTGGCTCATGGTGCCGCTGCTGGTGGTGGTGGGGCCGTTCGTGGAGGAGTACATCTTCCGGCACCTGCTGATCGGCAAGCTGGGCAGGAGGGTGAACATCTGGATCTGCTGCATCCTGTCCGTCGTGTTGTTCGCGGCACTGCACATCGTGGGGCAGGAGGCGGTCACCCTCACCGCACTGCTCCCCTACCTGGCCATGGGCGCCACGCTGGTGTTCGTCTACATGTGGACCGGCAGGAACGTCATGTTCTCCTACTTCGTCCACGCCGCCAAGAACCTGCTGGCCGTGATCCTGGTCTACGCCATCCCGCCGGAAGTCTTCAACCAGATGCAAAACATCCAGGCCTAGATCAGGCGGAGTAGCCCCGGAACGTAAACAGGTAGCGGCCCGTGGTCCAGCCGCTGATGTAGACCTTGACGCCGTCGGCAGCGTTCGTGCCGCCCAGATAGCGGTAGCTCTCACCAGGGTTGTACGCCGCGGGGGCATCCGGGTCCGGGGGTAGCCCGGGCCCGAACTCGATGACGTCCCTGCCCATCCGATAGGAGCCTGTGCCGTCCACTAGTCGGAAGGCGCCGGGAACCGTTGCCGGTTCGACGCCGTCGAGCACTCCCCCGGGCCGGAACGTGAGTTCCAGCGCAAATGCGGTCCGGGTGCCGTCGAAGCAGGCGTCCAGGCAAGCCTGCCCGTCCTCAATTGTCACCGTCATACCGGTTTTGAGCCGGTGGACGTCCGCTGCACGGGCGCTGAACCCCATGGCGGCGCTGAATCGTCCTTCATGCTCCAGCGGGTATATTCCATCGGCCCGCAGCCGGTCCAGAGGCAATGGTTGATAGAAGCTGGCTTGCACCTCTTCGGACAGGACTACTGACCGGTCCCGCAGCGAAGTGGCCTGGCTGCGGAACGGCCCCAGGTCAAAGAAGCTCCGGGACAAGCGGACATCCGACAGGACCGACTCGCCGTGCCGGAAACTGAGGAACGTGGGGTTGGTGGCCAGCCCGGACCCAACCCCGGGCACCAGGGGGTCGCAACCGCCGAAGACCGTAGCTACGGAACCGCCCGCGCGAAAGCGGTATGCACCGCAGCTCTCCAGTACCGCGTCCGGGGGCGTCAGGGCCGGCGGCAGGGACAGGCCAGGGCCCGACGCCGGAGCGCCCGGAAGTCCCCCGGCCAGCCAAGGATCCAGCCTGGTGAGGGCCAGCAGCTTTGCGGGTTCGTGCAGCGGAAGCGTGGCCAGCCAGGCAGCTGCGGCGGCGAAATCAGCACGCCCATCCTGGAGGGCGAAGCGCCGGTACAGGTGAAGGAACGGGGTGGCTCCAAACGCCATCCACTGGTCCTGCCGCCTGGAAAACACTGATTCGACAGTGCCGTCCGGATTGAACCAGGGCAGGAACGCGGTGAGGTTCCGCCGGACATGGTCCAGGAGTTCCGGCCGGCCCGCGCTGTCCGCGATTGTCAGCAAAGAGGGATTAGTGACCGCGGTGGCATAGAGCGGGCTCCGCTCCGAGTACATCCCGTCCGGCAACTGGTCAATGCCCTCGGCCAGCCATTGGCCGATCCGGACCCTGATGTCCTGCCGTGGCTGGAACAGGTTGATCTGGGCCAAGGCAGCGCAGAGCTCCCAGCGGTGGTTGGGGGTATGGACCCCGCCTGCCACCATAGCTTCAACGGACCTGCCGATTATCGCGGCCAGGCGTCCATCCACCTCGCCCAGGAGCGGGCCCTCGCCCGGGAACCGGTCACCGTCCAGCGCGCGGACAAGACGCAGGGTCAGGCAAACGTCGTTCAGGGTGAAGGCTGAGTCAGGCGGCGAGCACAGGTTGGTGCCATCGAACAGTCCCGTTGGCCCCTGCAGCACTTCCAACCGATCCAGGCACAGGATCATCGCCTCCCCGATACCTTCCTTGCGGAAAAATCGGGAGCCGGGCTGGGTGAACACCGTGACCAGGTCCAGCAACCTGGCCATGGCGGGCCGGTGCGCCAAAGCGGGGACGTCGTCGTCGTGCGTTGCAAGGAACGCTGTTACGTGACGGTCCGCAGCTTCCCCCACCTGCGCCAGGAACGCTGTCTCTGCTGTGGTTGTCTGCATTTTGCTGCCTCAATCCTTCAGGCCGGCGCTGACGTCCGCGTTCAGCACGTATTTCTGGAAAACGAAGAACACCAGGACCAGCGGCAGGAGGGAGATGACGGATGCCCCCAGGAGGACGGGCCAGTCGATGTTTTCCGCCCCCACGATGCTTCGGAGTGCCACCTGGAGGGTGTACCACTTGGGGTCATTCAGCACGATCAGGGGCCAGATGTAGTCGTTCCAGCGCCACTGGAAGGAAAAGATGGCCAGGGTGAACAGGATCGGCCTGGAGAGCGGGAGCATGATCCGGAAGAAGATGGCCAACTCCCCTGCGCCGTCGATCCTGGCTGAGTGCAGCAGGTCGTCAGGGACAGTGAGGAAGAACTGCCGGAACATGAAGACGCCGGTGGCCGTCAGGACTGACGGCACGATGATGCCGGCCAGCGAGTTGTACAGGCCCAGGTCCCTGATCACCGAAAACGTCGGGTTCAGGATCACTTCAGTGGGCAGCATGGTAGTGGCAAGGATGCAGACGAAGAACAGCCGGGTCCCCTTGTTGTTGTACTTTGCCAGCGCGTAACCGGTACAGGCGCTGAAAAATACCGTCAACGCGGTGGTCACGATGGACACGGTCGCGGTGTTCAGAAAGTACCGGGCAAAGTCCACCCTTTCCCAGGCGTCCACAAAGCCCTGGAACGTCCACTCCCGGGGAATCATGGACAGCGGGTAGCTGAACAATTCACTGCCTGGCTTGAAGGAGCTCAGCAGGAACCAGAGCAAGGGCAGGGCGTAAAGTGCGGCGATGAGCCACGTCAGCACGGTCAGGGGAATGGAGGCTTTGGCGCGGAGCTCCCGGTTGCCCGGCTGGTTCCGTCCGTTCCGCGTCCGCCGCGGTGCACGGGTCCTTTCCCCGCCCGTGGCCGCTTCCTCCGCAACAGCGGGAGGCATGTTGGCAGCTGTTGCCATGGGTCAGCCCTTCTTCCGGTTGAACCGCAGCTGGATGAGCGCGATGGCCAGCAGGACCACCATCAGCACCATCGATGCCGCACTTGCGTAGCCCACCTTGGACTGCTCAAAGCCGGTCTTGTAGATGTACTGCACGATCAGGGTGTTTTGGGTGCCGGGTCCACCGCCGGTCAGGGCCTGGATCATGGCGAATTCCTTCATGGCATGGATAGTCGATAACAGGATGACCATGAATGACGTCGGCGCGATGCCCGGCAGGGTGACATGCCGGAACCGTTGCCACGCATTGGCGCCGTCCAGCTCCGCTGCCTCCAGCAGGGATTCCGGAATGTTCTTCAGCGCGGCGATGAACAGGAGCATGTTGAAGGCGGTCCCGCCCCAGGCCGATGCGAAGATGACCACTGCCAGCGCCAGGTTACCGTCGCTGGACCAGGGCAGCGGGTTCCCGCCCGCCGTGGAGATGACGAAGTTGATGAATCCGAAGTCCTGGCCGAACAACCATTTCCAGATCACGCCCACCACGATGGGCGAGATCAGCCAGGGCAGGAAGATGACCATTTTTGCTGCGGTGCGGCCGCGGACTGCTTTGCTGACCAGCAGCGCGGCGACTCCCAGGGAACATACGTAGACCAGCGGAACGGACAGGACCGTGTAGGTGAAGGTCCGGCCCAGTGCGGCGTAGAAGCCGGCGTCGGCGAATAGCTTCTGGAAGTTGGCCAGGCCGATGAAGTGCAGCTTGCCGATTCCGCGGTAGTCCGTGAAGGAGTACAGCAGGCCCAGCGCGCCCGGCCAGACGAAGAAGACCAGGAAGAGGACCACGTTGACGCCGATCAGGACCAGCGGCGCGATGATGTAGCGGTTCCGGCGCTTTTGCGCTGTCTTGCTGCGGACCGGCTGCGGCGCCGGCGCCTCCGGCGCCGCGGCTGTACTGATGGTTGGCTGTGCCACGGGATCAGGCGCCGTTGTAGAGCTTCACGATGTTGTCCACCGTGGTCTTGGCATCCTGGCCGCCGGAGAGCATCTTGACGGTCTCCTCGCGCAGCGGGTCTCCCGAGAACGGGGTTTCGGCGTATGCTTCGGCCACCACGCGCTTGATGGCGTTGTCCCCCTTGGCGTCGTTCTGGGCAATCTGCTTCTGGTAGAGCTCGAAGGAGGGTTGCTGGAATTGGTACTCCACCTTGAGGTCCTTCGCCGGAAGGTAGCCTCCCAGCTGTGCGAACTCGATGTAGTTGGCGTCCTCATAGAACCAGTCGATGAACTTCTTCGCTTCTTCGTCGGCGCCCGTGTCCTTGAATGCAATCATGAAGCCGCCGCCGAGGTTCGTCGCATTCACTTCCTTCTTCGGCAGCGGTACGGACAGCCATTGGAAGTCCTTGATGTTCTTGTTGAAGTCCGCCACCTGCCAGCTGCCGGAGTAGTATGCGGCCACCTGGCCACTCTTGAACATGGCGTTGCCGTCCTCGCCGCTGAGCCAGACGGACTTGGGCATGGTCTGGTCGTCATTGATCTTCTTGAAGTACTCGAGCGTTTCAACCGCCTTGCTGTCGCCGGCGTACTTGCCGTTCTCCTTGGCGAAGGCGGTGCTGCCGAATTCGTACATCATGGCGCGCAGGCGGTGGCCGGAGCGGTCCATGACCACACCGTACTTGGCGCCGGCCTTTTCGCGGACCTGGTTTACGGCGGCGATGAATTCATCCCACGTCCAGGTGTTTTCGATGGCGGTGGGGTATTTCACCCCGGCCTTGTCGAAGAGGCTCTTGTTGACGAACAGGCCCACTGCCGTCAGGTCCGAGGGAATGGCGGGGGTGATGCCGTCCGGCGACTCCTGGAGGTACTTCTCGTCAATGCCGTGCTTCTTCGCGATATCCGAAAGGTCCTGGAGCTGATGGGCCCACAGCGGATCAAGTCCGGTAACGCGGGCCAGCGCAGGAAGATCATTCGCGGTGGCGGCGTTCTTCAGCTTGGTGGTGATGTCCGCCGTGGGAACGTCCACCACCTCGATGGTGATGCCCGTGGCTTCCTTGTACTTCTTCGCCGCGGCAGCGAAGGCGCCGCCCTGGTTCGTGTCCCCGGACAGGATAAGCTGCAGGGTCTTGGCGCCTCCGTCAGAGGAGCTCCCTCCTCCCCCGCCGCAGGCACTAAGGCCAGCGGCCAGGGCCGAGAGCCCCAGGGCAGTCAGGCCGAACTGGCGACGGGTGATGCTTGAGATTCTTGTCTTCTCTGACAATGCTCTGTCCTGTCTCTCGGGATGAGGAGGGAAAACCCTTTCCAGACACGACTGTGACGTATGTCATGACATAAAGTCAAGAATACTTTTGAACGTCGGAGATACTTTCGTAGGCGCCCCGCCGAACCTTCCGCAACGCCACACCCGCCTCTACCGTGGACGCATGGGACTTAATATCCAGATAGTTGTCGATTCCGCCAAGCCCCATGAGCTCGCGGACTGGTGGGCAGAAACGCTTCAATGGACCGTGGAGCCGCAGGACGCCGCGTTCATCCGCTCGATGATCGAGCAGGGCTACGCCTCCGAAGACCAGACCATGACCCACCGCGGGAACCTGGTGTGGAAGGACGGCGCCGCCATCAGGCCGCCGGAGGAGATCGAGTCCAAGGCCCCGGAACGGCGCATCCTGTTCCAGGCCGCACCGGAGGGAAAGACGGTCAAGAACCGGGTGCACTGGGACGTCAGGCTGGACGGACGGGACAAGGACGAGGTGCGGCGCGAGCTCGAGGCGCGGGGCGCGACGTTCCTCTGGTCGGCCCGGCAGGGCCCGCATTCCTGGCACACCATGGCGGACCCCGAGGGCAACGAGTTCTGCATCAGCTAAGACCGATTACTAGACTTGGACGGTGAGCAACCAGATCCCCGCCCCGGTGTCCGATGTCTTCGATCCCACGCGCTGGCGGGTGGTCTCCGGTTTTGAGGACTTCCAGGACATGACCTACCACCGGCAGGTGGAGCGGGATTCCGACGGCGGCTGGGTGCGTGACCTGCCAACCGTCCGGATTGCCTTCAACCGGCCCGAGGTCCGCAATGCGTTCCGGCCGGGCACCGTGGATGAGCTGTACCGGGCCATGGACCACGCCCGGATGACGCCCGACGTCGCCACCGTCCTGCTCACCGGAAACGGCCCCTCCCCCAAGGACGGCGGCCATTCCTTCTGCTCCGGCGGGGACCAGCGGATCCGCGGCCGCGACGGCTACCGGTACGCCGACGGCGAGACGCAGGAAACCATCGACCCTGCCCGCGCCGGCCGGCTGCACATCCTGGAAGTCCAGCGCCTGATGCGCACCATGCCCAAGGTGGTCATCGCCGTCGTCAACGGCTGGGCCGCCGGCGGCGGCCACTCCCTGCACGTAGTCGCGGACCTCACCATCGCGTCCCGGCAGCACGGCAAGTTCAAGCAGACGGACGCCACCGTTGGCAGCTTCGACGCCGGCTACGGCTCCGCGCTGCTGGCCCGGCAGGTGGGGCAAAAGACCGCCCGCGAGATTTTCTTCCTGGCCCGCGAATATTCCGCAGAAGACATGGTTCGCATGGGCGCCGTCAATGAGGCGGTGGACCATGGGCGGCTGGAAGAGGTGGCCCTGGAGTACGCCGCGGACATCGCCCGGCAGTCCCCGCAGGCCATCCGCATGCTTAAGTTCGCCTTCAACCTGGCGGACGACGGCCTCGCCGGCCAGCAGGTGTTCGCCGGCGAAGCCACCCGACTGGCCTACATGACGGACGAGGCTGTGGAGGGCAAGGAGGCCTTCCTGCAAAAACGCGACCCGGACTGGTCACGCTTCCCGCACTACTTCTAAGGCAGGACGGCAATGAACAGCGAAGCATCCTTTACCCCGGCCCAGGGCGGCCCGCTCAACATCGAGCCCGCCCTGAAGGCCCTCGCGGCCGCCCTCCACGGCGAGGGCCCCGCCGTCGAACTTTCCGTGGGCCCGGACGGCGAACTCGTCGTGGGCCACGTCGAAACCCCCGGCTGCGATGACGCCGTAGCCGTGGTCCGCACCTCGGGCTCCACCGGCACCCCCAAGGCCACCCTGCTGACCGTGGAGTCCCTGGCCGCCTCTTCCATGGCCACGGCGCTGCGGCTCAAGGGCGAAGGCCAGTGGCTGCTGGCACTGCCGGTGCAGTTCGTGGCCGGCATCCAGGTGCTGGTCCGCTCCCTGTTCGCGGGCACCCGGCCCTGGGTAATGGATCTGTCCGGCGGCTTCACGCCGGAGGCTTTCACCGCCGCGGCACTGGAACTGACGGACGAGATCCGCTTCACCTCCCTGGTTCCCACCCAGCTCCAGCGCCTCCTGGACGATCCGTCGCCGGACACGCTGGCCGTGCTCCGCCGCTTCAACGCCGTCCTGCTGGGCGGCGCCCCTGCGTCTCCGGCACTGCTGGCGGCCGCCCGCGACGCCGGTGTCCGGGTGGTCACCACGTACGGTTCCGCGGAAACCTCCGGCGGCTGCATCTACGACGGCTATCCGCTGGAAGGCGTCTCGGTGCGGGTGGACACCGACGGCAGGATCCTGCTGGGCGGGGACACCGTGGCCGCCGGCTACATCGAGGCACCGGACGAGGAAACCGGAACCTTCTTCGAGGAGGACGGGGTGCGCTGGTACCGTACCAGCGACCTGGGCTCCATTGACGACGACGGCCGGCTCACCGTGCTGGGCCGCGCCGACGATGTGATCATCACCGGCGGCGTGAAGGTTTCCGCCGGCCACGTGCAGGAACAGTTGGAGAAATCCGACGCCGTCGCCGCGGCTTTTGTTGCAGGCGTCCCGTCCGCGGAGTGGGGGCAGGCCGTGGCCGCCTACGTGGCCCTTGCCGCGGCGGGCACGGACGGCAACGAAGGGACCGCGGGAGAAGGTGCCGGCGGGCAGGAACCTGGGGATCCCGCCGTCGTACTTCAAGAGCAATGGCAGCGGCAGCTGGGGGTCCTGGCGCCCAAGACAGTCCTCACGGCGCCCGCGCTGCGGATGCTGCCCAACGGCAAGCCCGACCGGCTCGCCATGACCGCCGAACTCAGCGCCCTGCACCGGGGAAAGTAGAGTTGGACCTGCACCACCGCGGCGGGTGCGCCTGTTCCATCCTGCCGTCTTACCGAAACAACACGAGGTACTAACCGTGGCCACAGCCGCCCAATGGATCCAAGGCGCCCGACTCCGGACGCTGCCGGCAGCGATCGCGCCGGTGCTGATCGGCACTGCCGCCGCCTACGAGATGGACTCGTTCCTGCTGCCCAACGCCATCCTCGCGGCGCTGGTGGCGCTCCTGCTCCAGGTGGGCGTGAACTTCGCGAACGACTACTCGGACGGCATCCGCGGCACCGACGACGACAGGGTGGGACCGCTGCGGCTGGTGGGGTCCGGCGCTGCCAAGCCCGAGCACGTCAAATGGGCGGCGTTCGGCACCTTCGCCCTGGCCATGGTGTTCGGCCTGGTGCTGGTGTTCCTCACCCAGGCCTGGTGGCTGATCCTGGTGGGGCTGGGCTGCGTCATGGCCGCATGGGGCTACACCGGCGGTAAGAACCCCTACGGCTACATGGGCCTGGGCGATCTTTTCGTGTTCGTCTTCTTCGGCCTGGTGGCCACCCTGGGGACCACCTACACCCAGGCGGGGCACATCAACCTGTCAGCGGTCATCGGCGCCATCGGCACCGGGCTGATCGCCACCGCACTGCTCATGGCCAACAACGTCCGGGACATTCCCACGGACATGCAGGCCGGCAAGAAAACGCTGGCGGTGCGGTTGGGGGACAAGCATGCGCGGGAAAGCTACGTCCTGATGCTCGCCGTCGCCATCCTGCTGGTAGTGATCCTGGCGCCGGCCCGGCCGTGGATCCTGATCGTGCTGCTGCTCATCCCCGCCTGCCTGATGCCTGCCTGGCTGATGATCAACGGCCGCAAGCGCAAGAGCCTCATCCCGGTCCTGAAGCAGACCGGCCTGATCAACCTCGGCTACAGCGTGCTGTTCTCACTGGGACTGATCCTCAGCCACGGGTTCTAGCTGTTCTTGGTGCCCTTGGCGTTGTTGATGGTGATGTCCGGGTTGGCGTCCAGCAGGGCGTCCTCGGCGTTGGCGTCCTGGACTTCACCGGCCGAGCGCAACGGCTTGGCCTTCCCTGAGAAACGGTGCTGCAGGGCCGCCGCGGCAGCATCGCGCTGCTTCTGGAAAAACAGGTAGCTGATGGCAAAGGCAATGAGCGCGGCGCAGATCACGGCCATCAGCGCCCCTACCTGCAGGAGCATAAACAGGGCAAACAGGGGGACAAAGATCGCCAAACGGATAAGGGAATATTTCAAAAAGGCCACTATTCAAGTTTAGCCGCCTCCGCCCGGCGGCCCCCGCCCGTCCTGACGATAGACTTAACGGCATGCTGTTCCGTGTGGCTTTGGCCGTCGCAGTCCTCGTCATCTTCGTGTATGGCCTGGTGGACGTGATCCGCACTGAAGGCCGCCTTACCCGGGGCATTTCGAAACCGGCCTGGATCATCGTGCAGATCGTCCTGCCGGTCCTGGGCGCAATCCTCTGGCTGCTGATTGGGCGCCCGCGCGGCACAGCGCAGCCGCGGCCCAGCTACCCCCACCCCACGGCCCCGGACGATGACCCGGACTTCCTCCGCAACCTCGAGGCCCGCCGCCGCAACCAGGCCGAAGCCGAGCGGCTGAAGAAACTCCGCGACGAACTGGAGGCCAAGGCCAAGGAGGACGGCGGAAAAGGCCAGCGCGGTACCGATGAGCACGACGCCGACGGGCTGAAATAGGGTCCATGGCGTTCCAGCCCGGCGGAGAAGAGCGGCACCGGTCCGCTCCCCCACCGAGGCCGGGCCTGTCCTACTCCACCCCGCCGCCCATCCCAGTCGTCCCCCCGCTCCCCCGTGTGGTCCGGACTGCCCGCTCGCTCTGGCTCTTCAGTTTCGCCGCGGGACTGGCCGTCCTGCTGGGATCCTTCGTGGCCCGCGACTCCAACCTTCAGCGGCTGCGCGGCCTGGTGGCTGGCATGGCAGCAGGCCGCGACGCCGCGTCCGTTAGCACGACGGCGGAAATCGTCTTCTGGGGAAGCATCAGCGCGCTGCTCGTGGTAACACTGCTTGAGGCGGTGGCGCTTGCCGCCGTGCTGGGCCGCCGAAACTGGGCCCGCTGGGCCTTGCTTCCCCTGCTGGCCAGCCACGTCCTCATTCTTGTACTGGCATCGGCCTTCCTGGTCCCCGCCGGTGCCGCCGGCAGCTACGTGGTGATGCTGTGGGGCGCCGGGCTGCTCCTGGCGCTGGCCGGGCTGGCGCTGCTCTTCCTGCCATCCGCCGGGGTCTGGCTGAAGCCGGAACGCGGGAGAAACTGACGCTACGCCGACTGCGGCTGCCGGTCCTTGCCCGCACATTCTGCCAGCACTCCCTCGCAGCTTCGGATCACCACCCGGCATACCTCGCCCGCGGACCGTGGTGTCAGCGGACTTTCAGCGACTGCACGCCATCGGGCCAGGCAGCGCCTGGCCTCAGCAGCCAGCATCTCGGGTCCGGCATCGGGTGCCAGGGCCAGCCGGCGGTATGCTGTTGCGCCCAACCCGCCCACCAGCCGTTCGGCTTCCGCAGCCAGCTCCGGGGCCAGCTCCGCCCCGGATGTCCGCAGCGCCCCCAGCAGCCGGAGCTCGCGGAACTCATGCGCGTTGGCCTGCAGCCGCTCCAGGGACGCCGCCAGGTTTTCCGTCCCCTGCCGCGGCCGGCTGGCCAGGAGGTTTTCCACCGCCACCAGGGCGGTCCTGGCCTTGAGCGCTTCCGCCCTGGCCTGGAACTGCCGGTCCATGACGTCCAGCAGGGGGTCCAGGCCGCTCCGCCGGGCCAGCTCGTGGGCCAGCGGCGTGGGTTCGGCAAACCCGTTGCGGATCAGGACCACGGCCAGGCGGATGCCGAAAAGCCCATAGCGTTCCAGCAGGGATTCCCTTGCCTCTTCCGTCAGGCCCGCGGGCGCGGTGGACCGGCGGAACCTGTCGGCGGACAGCATCATCCGTTCACGCTCGGTTCGGTCCAGGGTGGCCAGCAGCTGGAGTGCTTCGAAGTCCGGCTGCCGCAGGGTACGGGCGCTTTGGGCCAGGAGCCCCGCCACCGGGACAACGCCGAGGGCAAGCTTCCGCAGGTTGGGGTCGTGGCTGTACCTTTCCGCGATGTTGCCGGCGGACAGAAGGGAGTCGATGCGGCCGGCCCCCACTTCATCGGCCCGGGACAGCACTGCGATGGCGTTGACCGTGCCCGAGCGGCCAGCCGTTGTGTCGCCGAACGCTTCCAGGAACCTGAGGTCGGACGCGTGCAGATGGCGCATGAGGTAAATGACCGCGTCAGCTTCCGACGGCGAATCCTCCGGGGTCAGGAACGCCAGCGACCGCGCGGACACGTCCTGGGAGACGGAAGCGATGCCGGGGGTGTCGATCAAGGTCATGCGCTGCAGTGCCGGCGCCGGCCATTCGACATCGAGCCGTTCCACTTCTTCCGCCCGTACGCCGTCAAGGACGAAGACCAGGCGCCCCTCCACGCGCTTCAGCGGCAGGGCCCGGGGTTCCCCAGCCGTAGGGTGGAGCGTGATGCGGGGTGTGTGGCCGTGGCGGTACCAGGTGACGATCCGGGTGCACTCGCCGGTGTCCGTGGGTGCGATCTCCTCACCGATGATGGCGTTCAGGAGCGTTGATTTGCCGGCCTTCACCATGCCGGCAATGGCAATCCGCAGTGGCTCCGCAAGCCGCCGGGCATAGCCCTGCAGTTCCTGGGTGGCGTGAAGGTCATCGGCGTATACCTCCAGCGCTTCCCGGATCAGCGCCGCGGCCCCAGCCGTGGTGGACGCCGTCATCCCACCCCCGCCGGGGTATGGGTCCTGGCCGCGGTTGCCTCCGCGGCCACGGCTTCTGCGGCACGGTGCAGCGCATCCACCTTCTTCAGCTCAGCCCTGATGTCCCGGATGCGCCCTTCCTTCTCCTGCGCGTACGAGTTCGCAGCCTTCTGCGCCGCGGCCACCGAGTCCGCCAGCGACCTGTGGTATTCATCCGCGATCTCGGTGAAGTGGTCGCGGATGGTCCGCTGGACCAGGCGCAGCCTGTCCTTCAACTGCTTGCCCACCTGGAACGTCACATCGTCCAACTGCCGCCGCACCAGCGCCTTCGCCTCGCCCTGGCGCCGCTTCAGCCGGGTCTCCTTGTCCTCCCGGTAAGCCTTGCGCCCCAGCAGCAGGCCAGCGCCCACCGACAGCGGATTGATGAGGGCCATCCCGAAGATCCCCGTCAGGAGGCCGAACATCAGGACGCCCCCGTAGGACCCGCGCATGCCGATCAGGACTTTTTGGATCGGGTTCACCCGGCCGGGATCCAGTTCCGGCATCTGCTCCACCGGATCCAGTGCATCCCCGGAATCGGAGACATGCAGGACCGGCAGCGATACCTCGTCCGCTGCGAAATGCTCAGCCACCTGGGCCGCCAGCCATTGCGACCGCTCGCTGGTCCAGACGAATGTGTCCGAAACCGCCGCGGCAACACACTCTTCGAGCCACTGCGAGAACTGCGTCCACACGGGGCCGGGATCACCCTGGTCGATGGCGTTCTCGGCTTCCCGTTGGATCCCGCGAAGACGGTCCCGCAGGTCGTACTCCATATCGGCGATGAGGTCGTTGATGCCGTCACTGAGCGTGAGCTGCCAGCGGGCGGACCGCTTCCGCAGGTGGTCCGCCTCCGTCCTGGCCTGCTCCAGCTCTGCTAGCCTCTGGGGCGTGCCGCCCGGGTTTTCCAAGGCATCCAGCTCGGACTGCAGGGACAGCCTCAGGTTCTCGGTGACGGACAGCAGGTCCTGGCTGACGGAGCGGCGCTGGATACGCTCCGCCTTGCCCACCACGTCGTTGCGGAGGTGGGCCACCAGTGCCGGGAAGCCCGACTCGTCGTTGAGCTCACTGTCCTGGAGCCGGGCAGCTTCCAGGCGGAGGTCTGCGGACAGTGGAAGCAGCGGAATGTCCGGCGCCACCTGCTCCAGGTGCGCCCTGTCCAGCTCCGCCACCCGCCGCCAATCCGGATACAAGTCGGTCTTGGAGAGGACGGCGGCAACGTTGGGGGTGATTCGCATGGCCTGGCGCAGAAACCGCAGTTCCGGTTCCGTGTATTCCTGCGACGCGTCCGAGACCAGCAGCATGGCGTCCGCGGTGGGCAGGGCCGTGAGGGTGGTCAGGGTGTGCGTGGAGCCCATGCCGCCCACGCCCGGGGAATCGATGATGCTGAGCCCGCCTGTGAGGAGCCGACGGGGCAGGCAGACCTCCGCGGCGGCTATCTTCCTGCTGTTTCCCGGGTTTCCCTGCTCGGAAACAACGGCCGGCAGGTCGGCAAGCTCCACGGGCCGCCGCTCGATGCCGCCGGCAGCATTCCCGGCGGGGTTTTCCACCGGGGCGTTGTCCGGGGCGGGGTTGTCCGGGGCGGGGACAAGGACTGCGGCCGACGCCGGCTCCCCGTAACGGACCACTGTGGGGACCGACGTGGCGATGTCGTCATCCACCGGACATACGGGCGCGTTCACCAGGGCATTGATGAGTTTGCTCTTTCCCTGTTTGAACTCCCCCACCACGATGACCCTGATACTGGGGTCCTGCAGCCGGGCCATGGCCTGCTCAAGCCTCCGGCGCAGGTCCGCGCGGTCCCCGCTGCCCACCAGCTGCAGGCCCTGCTCCACGAGCTTCCCCAACTGACCGGCAGTGACCGGCCCCGGCGGCCTTGCCGGTGCTGTTTCTGCCACAGCGTGTCCCCCTGTCGATCCCGAAAATTGCCAATGCCGGTAATACCGGAAGAGCCCGGCAGGAGGTGGATGCCTCCTGCCGGGCGGTTTGCCTCCCGCGAACAGCGTGTTGTTGGAATAGCGTGTTACAGCGCGGTGGAGTCGTCAACCACCCCATGGTCGATGGCGGCGGTGTGGTTGTCCAGGTCCACATCGGGATGGGTCGGATTGTCCTCCGCGAAATCGAGCTGGCTGTCGGCAACCACCAGGTTGTCCTCCACGATGTTCGTGGCCGAATTGTCCTGGAACGAGTCGTCCACGTGGACGTCCACCGCGGTTGTGGTGGAGTTGTCCGGGTTGAAGGAATCCTCCACCTCCACGGAGTTGTGGGTGGAGTTGTCCGAGTTGTCGTTGAACGAGTCGTGGACGTCCACGGCCGTGTCCGTGCTGACGGAGTGGTCCGAGTGGTCGGAGTAGTCCGCGTTGTTCGAGTTGTCATTGAAGGAATCGTCCACATCCAGGCCGACGTCCGTGTTGAAGGAGTCGTCGGCGTTGAAGGAACCGGAGATCGCGGTCAGTTCATTGCCCATGCCGATGTCGCCGCCCGCATGGATGGAGTTGTTCGTGGAGTTATCGGTCGAATGGTCCGCGTTGTAGGAATCCCGAATGTTGTTGGAGTCCCTGACACTGGCGTCGTCACCGCCGGCCACTGCGTGGTCCCCGGCGGCCACCACTGCGTCATGGTCGAACCACTGCTCCACGTCTCCGTGCGCCCAGATATTTTGGTTGACGGACTGGTCCGTCATGGTGTCCCGGTGATCGAGCATGGTGGTGTTGCTGGTGTAGGAGAAGTGGTTCACCACGTTGTGGAGCTGCTGGACCGCGTGGGCGTGGTCGTCATGGTCGTAGTCCGCCCCGCCTTGCCCTGGACTGTGCACCCCACCGTGGATGGCCGCGGCACTCCCGGCGTACGCCGCCGTCGTGCCTCCCGGCCCGGACGCTGTGAACCCAGACCCCCCAGGCCCGGACCAGGCACTGTTTCCGCCGGTGTTGTGCAGGCGGTCGAAGGATGAGGCGTTGACGGTGATGGGAGCGTAGTCGAGGACAACTGGCATTGCGGCGTCCACGTCAGCCGAGCACACGTTGCCCAGGCCGTGTTCCGCCAATGCCCGCTCGGGGTCGTCCAGGAACTCCTGGACCGCCTCCCGGTTGCCAAAAAGCTGCATCAGGAACTGAACAAGGTCGTTTGCGAGTGTTGGCATATGCGTGGTCCTCACATCTTCTTTGAGTTGCGGATCATCCGGCGAACGTGTCCGGTTGTCTCAAACCTAGGTTCGCTGCCGGGGAAGGGCATCGGGCGGTTTCCCCCTAGCAGCGGCCGCCGTTCCGGGGCAACGGACCCGGCGCGCCTAGGGGTGTTAGGGGTTCATTCCTGCTGCGGATTCAGCTGCTGGGAACTGTCCACGCCGAGTGCCAGGCGCAGGCGGGCCAGCAGGTCTGAACGGTTTTCCGCGCCGAGCCGGCGCCTGATCCTGGCGATGTGGTGCTCGGCAGTCCTGGGCGAAATGTAGATGGCCTCGCCGATTTCCCGGTAGGTCTTGCCCTCCAGCACCAGCCTGGCAACTTCCTTTTCGCGCTCGCTCAAGCCGGATGCGTCCGGCTGGGCCCCTTTGCCCCCGCCGTCGGCACCGCTGCCCGGCTGCACGTCGGCGGCCCCGGATGCGCCCGGGCTGCCCTGCGGGTGCAGGTCCCGGGCGCAGGAGAGCAGGCGCATCATGTCCCGCCGTTCCTCGGCCCGCGCGGCAGCATGTCCGGCCAGCCTGGCACCCTCCCACGGCATTCCCACAGCGCCCAGCAGCCGCGCCGCGCCCTCCACTTCAGGAGTACGGAACCGGCCGGCCAGCACCGACACCCAGGCTTTGCCCGCCGTCGCCAGGACGGCGGCCAGCTGGCTGTGGGCAGAGGCCCTTGCCAGGGCGGTGGCATGGGGGGCAAGATCGGCGGGGCTCTCATTGAGCAGCGCCGCCTGGACGGCAGCCCAGTGCAGGGGAACGGCCCACAGTGCAGGTCCGCCCAGGCGCCCCAGCAGTTTCCATGCGTCTTCCAGGTACTGCGCTACGCGGCGCGTCTCGCGCAGTCGGGCAGCGGCAATCAGCAGCTCCCCCCACGGCAGGAGGTTGTAGAGGTCCACGGACGTGTGCAGCATTGCCTCCCGAGCCCGCTCCCAGGCCCTGAGGAGCTCCGGCACGTCGCCGTTACGGCGGGCAAGTCCCACCTCCAGCGCGGCGGACATGAACTCGTCGCGCGGGACCAGCGGCCAGTGGTTGGCTTTGGCGGCTTCCGCGGCGGCAAATCGGGCGTCCTCGAGTTTGTCCTGCATCATGGCTGCCCAGGCCTGGAGCAGCAAAAGCCTGGGCTGCGCGGCGTTGCCGCCTTGACCGGCCGCCACCGCGGCCCGGCAGACTGTTTCCGCAAGGTGCGGCTCGCCGCTGTGCAAGGCCAGGAGTGCTGCCAGGGCGGCAGGTGTCTCCGGCAGCGGAAGGGCCATGCCCGCCGAGTTCAACATGTCCGAAGCATGGATCAGGATGGAAATGCCCTGCTGCGGCTTCTCGCCCAGTGACGCAAGGACTCCCTGGCCGGTCTGCACCAGGGCAGCCGCAAGGAGTGTTGGGGACGACGCCGGGGCGTCGGGCTGGAAAAAGGCTTCGGCACCTGCCCGGTCTCCCGCACCGATCATGGCGACGGCGGCAAGGGGCGCCGAAGCGCCTACTCGGCCCGGTCCCAACCAGCTGTAGACGTCGGCCGCACGGGCCAGCATTCCCCGCTGCGCCCACACGGAGGCAGCCACGTCCGCGCCCCGGCGCACGTCCGGCGGTTCCGCGCTGACCAGTAGGGCGTCGATGATGCGGGCGGCAGTGTCCAGTTCCCCGTCTCCGGCTGCGGCCTGGGCGCGCCGGGCCGCGGTGGCCAGCGGGTCGGCACCGGCAAGGAGCGCTTCCTCATAGAGCTGGAAGGCGAGCCTGGGGTCGTTTTCCAGCGCAGCGTCGGCCGCTTGCTCAAGTTCCGCTGCAACCCTGGAATCGGCAAGTCCGCCCCTGGCGAGTTCGCGCGCAAGGTTGCCAAGCGGTTGCCCGGTGGACGCGAAGACAGTCACGAGCTCCCGCTGGAGCGCGTGCACCTTGGCGGTTGGCGTGGCGGTCAGCAGGGCGTGCTGGGCGGTTCCCACCACTGTGCCGTCCGGCCTCAGCAGGCCCGCGGCCTCTGCCCGGTCCACCAGGGAATCCAGGTCCTCGACCGTGCCGTTGATGAATTTGCGCTGGAGGTCGGCCGGGAGTGGTCCGGGCAGGGCGAATCCCACCGAGAGTGCCAGCAGCAGCTCACGTACGGCTCCGTTGGCACCTTTCAACTGCTTGGCCATCAGCTCGGCCGCGTGGGGCGGCTGCCCCTGGTGGTCCGGGGAAGTGTGCAGTGGTACGGGGCGTTCGGCCCGCTGCAGGTGCGCGTCCATCTCAGGCCGCCGGGGTTGTGGTCGTGGCCGTTGCGACGGCAGTGTCAGTGGCGGCAGTGGTGGACTCCTCAGGCGTGGGTGGAGGCGCAACGGCCGGCGTGGGCGTCAATTCAGTTGCCGTGGGTGTGACGAGCGGATCACCCGTGGGGCCGGAGGCGGCCATTGTTGTAGGCGTCATGGTTGGAGACGGGCTCCCGCTGGTGGGTCCAACGGTGCCCGTGTCCGTGGGAGCCGGTCCGGAATTAGGGGTGGGACTGATCGTTACCCCGGGCGATGAGGTGCCGGGCGATGAGGTGCCGGATGGTGACGGGGCAGGGGATGTGGTTGGGGACGTTGTGGTCCCGGGCGCAGTGGTGGCGGTCGGCACGGGGCTGGTTGGTGCAGGACTCGTCGGGAGGGGCTGGGGAGTGTCGGTGGGGCTTGAAACAGCCCCGGTCAGGGAATCCGGAATGATCCCGGTGCCGGAACCGGACGGCGGATTCCCGGGAGCGCCCGCGGCAGGTCCGCCGGCCGTCGCACCGCCGGCCGCGGTCAACTCTCCGCCTGTGGCCTGCTTGCCGGTGGGCGGGGCGGAGGCTGCGGGTGCGGACTCCCCGGTGAGCGGCTTCCTGGCGCTGGCTTCGATGCCCGCAAGCGGCTGGGGAACGGCTGCCGCTGCTGCTGCCCCTGGACCAGGCGCTTCCGTCGCCCCTGCCCCGGTGGAACCGCCTGTGGTGCTGGCCCCGGCCTGCGGCACGAACATCGCTGTCAGGTTCCCGAAGCCGTCCGGACTTTGGGCGGCAGTGGCGGTGAGGACCGTAAGGACAGCGGCGGCCGCGGCCACAGCCGTGACCCGGACTGTGGGTTTCGGGGCGTGCGCGCCCCCTTTCCCGTGCAGCGCACTGCGGGAGGGCCCGGCGATGGCTCCTCCCGCCGTCGAATATTTGCGCGACCAGCTGGGCCGGCCCGAACTGTCCGGTCCGGGCGGCGCGTCGGAGGACGCGACGGCGGCACCCGCCTCACCAGCTGCCGCTGCGGCTGATGAGGCTCCGGTTGATGCTGCTCCGGTTAATGCGGATCCGCTTGGTGCCGAATCAGCTTCGGCCGCGCCAGCTTCCGCCAGCGCCGCAGCCTCTGCTGCAGCGGTGTGGGACAGGAGTGCCGCCACTGCTGCCCCCAGGCAGATGGAGGACTTGGGGTCGGCGTCCACCGCGATGGGCCGGCCCAACTGTTCGGATACCAGCTGTGCCACCAGGGGGATGCGCGACGAACCCCCAATCAGCAGCACCGTGGACAGGTCTTCCGGCTCAAGGTGGAGCTGGGCCAGGGAGTGTTCCAGTGCCTCTACCGTTTCCCGCACCGGCTCTTCGATCAGCGCTTCGAACTCGGAACGCACCAGGCGGACCTGCTGCTGGACGCCGGGCAGGAGCACGGGAATGTTTGCCTCGCTGTCAGCGGAGAGGGCTTCCTTGGCCTCCACGCATTCGCGCCGGAGCCGGGTCAGTGCGCCGAGGACTGCGGGATCGGCGGGGTCGAGGTGGTCCAGCGCGTTCCCGCTGTGGCCGGCGACGTAGCGGAAGACGGCAGCGTCAAAATCGGCGCCGCCCAGGTCTTCGATGCCCTCGGGTCGTCCCACGAGCTCAAAGCGGCTGCTGCCGGACTTCCGCAGGACAGCGGTATCGAAGGTGCCGCCGCCGAGGTCGTAGACGGCGATGGTGCTGCCTTCCTCCACCCGTACCTGAGATGCGTAGTGCAGGGCGGCGGCCTCCGGTTCGGGAAGGAGGGTGACGTTTTCCAAGCCGCGGGCAGCTAGGGCATCCCGGACCACGGACAGGCGGTGGCTGCCCCAGGCGGCGGGGTGGGTCAGGAAGAAGGCCGACGCCGGGCCCCCCTCGCGCTCGGCAGCGCGGTCGGCCACCCACCGGGCCATCGTGGCGAAGACTTCCTCAGGCTGCAGCGCCAGGGTGCCCAGGATGATGGGGACGTCGTCGCCAATCCGGCGTTTAAACTCACGGACCACCCGCTCCGGCGTATCCAGCCCGCGGCGTTCGGCGGCCTCGCCCACCAGGACGGCGCCTTCCTCCGGGTAGTACACCACGGAGGGCACGGATGCTCCGCGGGCGCCCAGGGGCAGACACTCGGGCACAGGGGAAGCACCCTGGTGAAAGCGAACAACGGCGGCTGCCGTGAAACTCGTCCCGACGTCTACGGCGAGGGCGTAGCTCATGGTTACCTCGGAAGGCTGGTGGTCCACATGCAAGCTTCATCACAGTGAACAGTCACCAAATTAGCATTCTGCGGGACCCGGGAACACCCCTGTTGCTACATCGAATGGCGATATGGCGCTCAATTGCCGCTTGGCAGCCGAAGTCAGGTCTTAAGGCCCGAAAAACCGGCCGGCAAAAAGCGCAGTCTAGAGGCCGGAGTAGGAGTGGAGCCCGTTGAACAACGTGTTCACGATGGTGAAGTTGAAGATCACGCAGAGGTAGCCCACGATCGACAGCCATGCGGCGCGGGTTCCGGTCCAGCCACGGGTGGCACGGGCGTGCAGGTAGCCGGCGTAGACAACCCAGATAACGAACGTCCACACTTCCTTGGTATCCCAGCCCCAGAACCGGCCCCAGGCCTTCTCGGCCCAGATGGCACCGAACATCAGAGTGAAGGTCCAGCCGATGAAGGCGATGGCGTTGATGCGGTAGGACAGGTTTTCCAGGCTCAGGGCGGAGGGCACCAGACGCATGAAACCGAGCTTGTCCTTGCCGTCGGTGGCCACGGTCTTCTGCCGGTGGGACTGCACCAGCTGCAGGGCGGACATGGCGAAGGTCAGGGTGAACAGGGCCGAGGAAAGCACCGCGATGGAAACGTGGATGACCAGCCAGTAGCTCTGCAGGGCGGGAACCAAGTGGCCCACGGGGGTCCAGAAGGCCACCGAAGCCGCCACCATCATGATGATGACCAGGCCCACCACAAAGGTGCCCAGGAAGCGGAGGTCGCGGCGGATCAGCGAGAGCAGGAACACCGCCGCCACCAGGAAGGCGCCGGTGGTGAGGAATTCGTACATGTTGCCCCACGGCACGCGGCCCGCGCCCAGCGCGCGGGTGACCACGCCGGCGCCGTGGATGACGGCGGCGAGGATGGTCAGGGCTACGGCGACCCGGGCCGGAACCCGGCGCTCCGTGGCGTACTTCATGTCGCCGTCGGCCGTTACCACACCGCCGGTTCCCGCACCGCCGGCCTTGGCGGACGACGACGGGCGCTCGGCGCGGTCGGCGGGCCCGTCCAGGCGGCCCCCGGCAGAGCCTGCACCCACTCCTGCGGCTACGGGAACCTTGGCGGTTGTCCCGGCCTGGGCGGCCTTGGCGTCAACCGCCCGCAGTGCCTTGCTGCTCTTGGCCAGGTCCCAGGCGAAGGCGATGAAGGCCACCGTGTAGGTACCCGCCGCCAACAGCATGAAGAGTTCGCTGTACTGGCCCATGGTTTCGTTGATTCCAAATGGCATTACTGGTCCTTTTCGGGCCCTGTGGGGCCTGCTGGGGTGGTGACGGAGCCGGCGGCAGTTTCAGTGGAGCCTGCGGCAGTATCGACGGAGCCTGCGACATTATCGCCTGTCCGGCTGGGAGTTTGCTGGGACGGAGCGGTGCCTTCAGACGCGGTGCCTTCGGAGTCGGCGTCGTCAGGCAGCTGCCACTCCGTGGTGAACAGCTTACGGAGCGCCGCTGCTTCCCCGGCCAGGCGGTGGTCCTCGCCGCGGGCCAGGAGACCGTATTCCACCATGGTGCGGCCGTCTGCGGCAGTACCGGTGCGCACCCAGACGCGGCGACGGTTGACGTAGAGCGAGAGGATCAGCCCGGCCACGGCCAGCAGGGCGAACACCAGGGCGGAGGCTTGTCCGGGGTTGTGGTGGATGTCCACGCCGATGTAGCGCTTCACGCCGTCGAAGCTGATGCTGCCCTTGCCGTCGGGCAGGGTGTAGGTGGAGCCGGGGGCCAGCGTGATGCCGCCAGCCGCCAGGTTCCTGGCGTTGAGCGGGGTGAGGTTCTTGACGTCCAATTCGAAGACGTTCTGCGGCGCACCCTTGTTCAGGCCCAGGTCGCCATAGTACGAGTTCAGGGTCAGCTGCGGGTTGAACAGTTCGGGGTCGGCGCTGAAGGACACGTTCTTGTCATTGACGAACGCGGTGGGGAGGAAGAAGCCCACGAATCCCAGCTGGTCCGGCTGGGCGTCCGGAACCTTGATCACCACGGAGGAGTAGTAGTTCTGGCCCTGCAGCTTGGCCACCACCGGCCCCTGCATGGCCACGTTTCCGGCCCCGTCCCGGATGGTCACCACCGGTGCGTAGCCGTTGCCGGTGAGGTAGATGCTGGTGCCGCCCAGGCTGACGGGATCGTTGACCTTCAGTATTTCCTGCTTGGGCGGCGCGTCCGGGTTTTCCTTGGTGGTGACGGTGGCGGCGAAGTCGATGGGCTGGCCGAACTTGCCCTTGGACTCACGGTCAAAGGTGATGTTGAACTTGTCCAGCTGGAGGGAGTACGGCTGCAGCTGGCTGGACTGGAAGTTGGTGCCCGGGTTGAACTGGTCGTAGCCCACCAGGGTGTTCACGAAGGTGTCGCCTTCCACCAGGATGCGCTGGCCGCTGTAGCCGAACAGGCCGCCGGCGGCCACGGACACCAGCACGCCGATGAGCGAGGTGTGGAACACCAGGTTGCCCACTTCTTTCAGGAAGCCGCGCTCGGCACCCAGGGACGGCAGGGCGCCGTCGGCATCCCGCACCTCAACCCGGTAGCCGCGCTTGCGCAGCAGCCCCGCGGCACCGTTGATGGCGTCCGACGCCGGGATGCCGGCGCCGGAGGGAATCACCATGGTGCCGTATTCCGGCAGCCGGGACAGGCGCTGCGGAGTACGCGGCGGCTGGGAGCGCATGGCCTTGTAATGGGCGATGGCGCGCGGCACCACGCAGCCGATCAGTGAGATGAACAGCAGCAGGTAGATCGCCGAGAACCACACGGAGGAGTAGACGTCGTACAGCTGCAGGGAGTCCAGCAGCTTGCCGTACTCCGGGTGGTCCTTGATGTACTGCGTCACCGTGGCCGGGTTGGCCGGGCGCTGCGGGAACAGCGACCCGGGAACGGCGGCGACGGCGAGGAGCAGCAGGAGGAACAGCGCGGTGCGCATGCTGGTCAGCTGGGTCCAGGCCCACCGGAGCATGCCCTTGAGTCCCAGCGCCGGGAGGGCGGCCTGGGCCTTCGCCTCGGCGACAGGGGCGGATTGCTTCTTTTTTACCTTCACACGCTCGCTCATCAGATCGGCAACTTCACGTCGGTTTGGAACCAGTACTGCAGCCCGGTCACCCAGGCACCCCACACGCCGGTGGCCATCAGCAGCCCCAGGACCACCAGGATTCCGCCGCCGGTCCGCTGGATGGCCAGCCGGTGCTTGCGGAAGAACGCCATCACGCCCATTCCCCGGCGCAGGGCCAGGGCGATCAGCAGGAACGGAATGCCCAGCCCCAGGCTGTACACAAATGCCAGGAACGCGCCCTTGGCGGCTGAGGATCCGCCGGAGAGGCTCAGCAGCTGCACGGCTGAGTAGGTGGGGCCGATGCACGGCGCCCAGCCCAGCCCGAAGGTCAGGCCCAGCAGCGGTGCGCCCCAGAGACCGGCCGGCGGCTTGGCGTGGATTTTTGCATCCCGCTGAAGCCAGCTGAAGCCGCCCATGAACACGATGCCCATGATGACCACCAGGATGCCCAGGAGCTGGGTGATCCAGGCGTTTTGGCTGCCGGTGATAAGGGTGCCCAGCTGGCCGAACGCGCCGCCCAGCAGGACGAAGATCACGGAGAAGCCCAGGACGAACAATCCAATGCCGGCCAGCATCCGGCCGCGCTTTTGCTTTTGCAGGTCCACGCCGCTCAGGCCCGTCACGTATCCCAGGTAGCCGGGGACCAGCGGAAGGACGCAGGGCGAAAGGAAGGAGACCAGTCCGGCGAGCAGCGCCACCGGGATGGCCAGCAGGAGGGAGCCGCTGAGGATGGCTTCGGCGAAGGGGCTGTTCACGGGGTCCCGGCCTGTCCCTATTCCGCCACGGCGGCGGTGATGAGGGCCTTCAGGGTGCCCTTCTCGATCTCGCCGAGGACGCGGGAGGCCACCCGTCCCTGCTTGTCCAGGACCAGCGTGGTGGGCACGGCTCCGGGCGGCACCAGGCCGGACACGGACAGCAGGACGCCGCCGTCCTTGTCGTTAAAGCTGGGGTAGGTCAGGTTGAAGGTCTTCTCGAACGCCTCGGCCGTGGGCTTCTCGTCGCGGAGGTTGACGCCGAAGAACTGGACGCCCTGGTCCTTGAACTCCTGGTGCAGCGCCTCCAGGAGCGGCGCTTCCACCCGGCAGGGGGCGCAGGCTGCGAACCAGAAGTTCAGGACGCTCACCTTGCCCTGGAAGTCGGCCGGGGTGACGGCGGTGCCGTTGAAGAGGGCACCCTGGATCTGCACAGCCTCCTTGCGGTCCGCGGCGGCAAACTCGGTGACGGAGCCGTCACCGGCAACATAGTTCTTGTTGTCCCCCGCCTTGGCCTGCTTGGCCAGGGCGTCCTCCTGCGCGCAGCCGGACAGGCCAAGGGTCAGCGCGGTCAGGGCCATGCCGCCGGCGGCCAGCAGGCTGCGGCGCGAGGGAAGGTTGTTGTTGCTCACTACTAGGCTCCAGGGGTGCTGGCGGCACCGGGAAGAAGGGATGCTGCGGGTTCGCTGTACTCCACCCGGAGCAGCGATCCGGCGTCGTCGAACACCAGAGACGTGACGGAGGTCAGGGTGCACTCGCGCTTGCGAGGATCGTGCCACAGGGGCCGCCCTTCCGCGCTCAGCCGGGTGGCCCAGATGGGCAGCTGGTGGCTGACCAGGATGGCCTCGGGGCCTTCGGTGCCGAAATCGCCCGCTGCGAGTTCGATGGCCTTCCGGCGCGCGTCCTGCGCGGCGGCTGCCACCCGTGCCGCCTGCTGCTTGTACGGCTCGCCCCAGGACGGGCGCAGGGGGTTGACCAGGTGGGGCCAGTGCCGGGGCCGGCGCAGTTCGCCCTTGGTGACCTTCATGCCCTCGAAGTAGTTTTCGGCTTCGATGATCCGCGCGTCCGTGTGGATGCGCAGCTGCAGGGCTTCCGACGTCGGCCGTGCAGTTTCCTGCGCACGCTCAAGCGGGGAGGCAGCCAGGTAGGTGATGCGGGCCCCGCGCTCAGCGCGCTGCCGGAAGTGCTCCGCAAGCATCCGGGCCATCTCCTGGCCCAGCTCGGAAAGGTGGAAATCGGGGAGCCGCCCATAGAGAACGCCGTCGGGATTATGGACCTCGCCGTGGCGGAGCAGATGGACAGTGGCTTGGGGCATGTTTACCAGTTTCTCAAAGATGGCGCGCGATCCGAAATCTTCTACATGCAGTAGAACTGAAGTTTTTGAAGAAATGTTCCGGACCCGGGAACAAAAGATGCAAATGCATGTTTATACTGGATGCAGCAAGTTAGTTGAGGCTTCAACTTATGAAGCTTCAACATCTCAACAGGTACAGCTATATAAGGAGCAACATCATGGCACTTCCCGCAGACGTCACCACCGGCACCTGGACCCTGGACAACTCCCACAGCGAGATCGGTTTCACCGTCCGCCACGCGGGCATCAGCAAGGTCCGCGGCCAGTTCACCGAAGCCGCCGCCACCCTGGACCTGGCCGAGGATGTGGCGGATTCCAAGATCAACGCCACCATCAAGACCGCCAGCTTCGACTCCGGCGACGCCAACCGCGACGGCCACGTCAAGGGCGGGGATTTCTTCGACGTTGAGAAATTCCCCGAGATCTCCTTCGTCTCCAACGGCCTGGTGGCCAAGGGCAACAGCTACGAACTCACCGGCGACCTGACCATCAAGGGCGTTACCCGTCCCGTGACCCTGGAAACCGAGTTCAACGGCGTGGCCGTGGACCCGTTCGGAAACACCCGCGCCGGCGTCTCCGCCGAGACCACCATCAGCCGCAAGGACTTCGGCCTGACCTGGAACGCCGTCCTGGAAACCGGCGGCGTGCTGGTCAGCGACAAGGTGGCCATCAACCTGGAGCTCGCCTTCATCGCTCCCGCAGCCTAATTCCCCCCTTCATGGCACCCCGGCCTGCCTGCACGGCACGGCCGGGGTGCCGTGTTTAACGGGCAAAGGTACACCGGCAAACGCGTGCATCGACACCTCCCGAATCATCCACAACGCCGCCCGCCGGGGGTACGGTGGACTTAAGCCATGCTGGGGGGAAGGCTGAGGACCGATTCCCGGCAGCCTACCTGGATCCCGACCCTGCAGAAGGAACGCCCATGAGTACTCCTCCCGTCCCGCCTCCCGGGTCCGAAGACCCGCATACCAGCAACGGACAATCCGGCAACGACCAGTCCGGAGCCCAGCCCCCGCGCTACGGCCAAAACGCACCGCAGTACGGCCAGAACCAGCCCCAGTACGGCTCGCAGCAGCCGCCGGCAGCACCGCAATATGGCCAGAATGCCCCGCAGTACGGCCAGAACGCACCGCAGTATGGGTCGCAGGGATCCCAGTATGGGCAGAACGCCCCCCAGGTTCCCGGCTACGGGCAGCCCCAGAGAGGCCAGTCCCAGTACGGCCAGTCGCCGTATGGACAGTCCCCTTACGGCCAGTACCCCTCCGAGCAGCCGCAGCCGGCCGGAAGCAACGGCGTTCCCCAACTGGTGAACATCTCCTTTTGGCTGCTCATTGCGTCGGGGGTGATTTTCGTCATCGGCATGATCCTCGGGCTCACCCAGCTGGACAGCCCCGAGCTCCGGCAGCTTTTTGAACAGCAGATGCGCTCCAGCGGGACAGACATCAGCTACGACAGCATGAAGAGCTTCATTGCCGGCACGCTGGTGGTCTTCGGCATCATCGGTGCCGCGCTCTACCTGCTGGTGGCCTTCTTCATCCGCAAGGGCAGGAACTGGGCCCGCATCCTGGGAACAGTTTTCGCGGCCCTGTCCATTTTTGGCCTGTTTGGGGTTCCCTCCATCGGAACGCTGGGAACTGTCCTGGGCATCGTAGCCATCGTGCTGCTTTACCTGCCTGCAGCTGCGCCGTACTTCCGGAAGCAGCAGCCCTTCGCCAACCCGTACTCCGGTGGATTCGGCAACCCCTACGGGCGGTAACCAGCACGTCCGCCGGGAAACAAGCGGCCCGGGAAGCAGCAATGCTTCCCGGGCCGCCTGCGGTAAGCCGGCGCCTAGGCCGTCTGGCCGGGTGTCTGTGCCCGCTGGGCGTGATAGGCCAGGATCTGGAGTTCGGTGGCCATGTCCACCTTGCGCAGGTTGACGCCGTCGGGAACCTGCAGCATCACCGGCGCGAAACTCAGGACACTGTGCACGCCCGCCGCCACCACCCGGTCACAGACGCCCTGGGCCACGGCGGCCGGAAGCGCGAGCACCACCATGTTGGCCCCGGTCCGATGCAGGACTGTTTCGAGGTCCGCCACGTCGCTGACCCGCAGCCATCCCACTTCGCTGCCCACCACCATCTGGTCGGCGTCGAAAATGGCCACGACGTCGAACCCTCGGGACTCGAAGCCGCCGTACCGGGCCAGGGCCTTGCCCAGGTTGCCGGCCCCGACAATGGCCACTTTCCAGTCGTGCGTCAGTCCAAGTGCGGCGGCGATATGGCGGCTGAGGTACTGCACCTCGTAGCCCACGCCCCTGGTTCCGTACGATCCCACGTAGGAGAGGTCCTTGCGCAGGGTTGAGGAACTGACGCCGGAGGCCTCCGCCAGCGATTCGGAGGAGACGCGCTCCACGCCCTCCGCGAGCAGGGTGTTCAGGGCACGGAGGTAGAGCGTCAGCCGGGCTACGGCGGCAGGCGGTATCTGCTTGGGCGGGGTGCCCGTGGCGTCCGGAAGGTCCGGGAGGGGCTGCGGCGTTGAGTCCAGGGAGGTCACCGGTACTCCCTACTGGGCCATGGCGCGCTGCAGCACGCGTTCCAGCCGGGTTTCGTCGATCTTCCAGAAGTCGCGCTGCACGCCGTCCACCAACACCACCGGGATCTCCTCGGCGTAGCGCTCGCGCAGCTCGGGTTGGTTGTCCACCAACTCTTCGCTCCACGTGAGGCCCAATGAGGCAGTAACCCGGCTGACGGCGTCGCGCGCGTCTTCGCAAAGGTGGCAGTCAGCTTTGGTGACCAGGACGACGCGGGGTGTAGCCATGGCTTAACGGTATCGCCGTTCGCGTGCTGCCGGTGACGCCGACGGCGGCAGGCCACTGGATTGACTAGACTCAAGTCCATGCCCGAGGAGAAATACGTCGCCGTAGTCACGCGCCCGGTTGCCGAGCCGCAGCCAGGCGAAGCGGCGTTCTTCGACGTGGACAACACCCTGATGCGCGGAGCCAGCCTCTTCCATGTGGCGCGGAAGATGCACCAGCGCGGAGCGTTCACCCTGGCCCAGGCCGCCGGCTTCGCGTGGAAGCAGTTCAAGTTCGTGGCGCGCGGGGAAAACATCGACGATGTCCATGCCGTGCGGGATTCTGCCCTGACACTGGCCGCAGGGATCACCGTTGACGACATCAAGGCGCTGGGCGAAGAGGTCTATGACGAAATGATTGCGTCGCGGATCTGGCCCGGGGCCAAGGCACTGGCGGAACAGCACCTCAGGGTGGGCCGCCGCGTCTGGCTGGTGACGGCCACACCCATCGAGGTGGCCACCGTGATCTCCACCCGCCTGGGACTGACCGGAGCGTTGGGGACGGTGGGCGAGGTGTCGGACGGCATGTACACCGGCCGGCTGGTGGGCGACATCCTGCACGGCTCAGCCAAGGCCGTGGCTGTCCAGACCATTGCCGACGAGGAAGGCCTGGACCTCAAGCGTTGCTGGGCCTACAGCGACTCCTACAATGACGTCCCGCTGCTGTCGCTGGTGGGGCACCCCGTTGCCATCAACCCGGACGCCAAGCTGCGCCGCCACGCCCGCGACCGCAACTGGCCGGTCTACGACTTCCGCGCCGGCCGCCGGGCTGCCACCTTCGGCCTCAAGGCAGCCACTTTTGGCGGTGCCATATACGGCCTCTGGAAGGGCTTCGCCCGGATGCGCGGCCCGCGGGCCTAGCCAGGGAAGTAGCCCGGGAACTAGCCCGGCGTGTAGCCCGGTTAAAGAAAATGCCCGCCGCCTCGGAAGGCGACGGGCTTTTCCACGCTGTTCGAAGTATTCCTACTTCTTGTTGCGGCGCTGGTGACGGGTCTTGCGAAGCAGCTTGCGGTGCTTCTTCTTGGCCATACGCTTGCGACGCTTCTTAATAACTGAACCCACGAAAGTTCCTTACAAACTAGATGCAGTACCTGTCTGATGGAGAATGTCCGTGGACAAAGCTACGAACTGAACAACTGACAGATTCTTACAATGACGTAAAACGTTCCTTAACAGGGTACCGCCTATCAGGAGCGGCTCAGGACAGAGCCTCAGGCGGTCTCGGTGTGGCCGTCCACGACAGCACCCTTGAGGTACTGTTCAACGGCGTTTTCGGGGACCCGGTAGGAGCGGCCGAAGCGTACCGCCGGCATTTCGCCGGAGTGCACCAGCCGGTAGACAGTCATTTTGGAGACGCGCATGACCTCGGCCACTTCAGCCACGGTCAGGAACTTCGCGTTGGAGAAGTTCTGTTCTGCCGACATTTCCCTATTTTCCTTTGCTGACGGATGGACAACAGTGACCCCAGGTACGTGCCAATGCGGTGTTCCGATGCTGAGCCATCCACCAACCACCTAAATAGATACTCTAGATGTTCATGTGGCAGATGTGAAAGTAGGGCGCCCCCCCTATTTCACCCCCCCTATTTGGCCTGCCTCCGCTTCCGCGCCGATGCCGCCAGCTGCTCCAGGACGGACGCGGAAACATCCCAGTCCATGCAGGCATCCGTGACGCTTTGGCCGTAGACCAGTTCAGAGCGCCCTGCTGCGTGTTCCGCGACGTCCAGGTTCTGGGCCCCGCCCACCAGGAAGCTTTCCAGCATGACGCCTGCCACGGCGCGCGCCGCCGTCCCGCCGTCCTCCAGCTGCGCGCCGATCTCCAGCGCCACCTCGGCCTGCCGGTGGTGGCTCTTGCCGCTGTTGGCATGGCTGGCGTCGACGATGAGGCGCGGGTTCAGTCCCTTGCCCGCCAGCTCGCTGGAGGCACGTTCGACGTCGGCCGCTGAGTAATTGGGCCCCTTGCGGCCGCCGCGGAGGATGACGTGGGTGTCCGGGTTCCCGGCCGTCGCCACCAGTGCCGCCCGGCCCTCGCCGTCAATCCCCAGGAACGCCTGGGCCGCCGCCGCGGCCCCGCAGGCGTCGATGGCAACTTGCAGGCCGCCGTCGGTCCCGTTCTTGAAGCCGATGGGCATGGACAGGCCGGAGGCAAGCTGCCGGTGGATCTGGCTTTCGGTGGTGCGGGCACCGATGGCGCCCCAGGAGATGAGGTCAGCCATGTACTGGGGGCTGATTGGCTCCAGGAATTCGGTGGCGGTGGGCAGGCCCAGGGCGGTGACCTGCTGCAGGAACTGCCGGGCAGTGCGGAGGCCGGTGACCATGTCGTGGCTGCCATCCAGCCGGGGATCGTTGATCAGGCCCTTCCAGCCCACCGTGGTGCGCGGCTTTTCGAAGTAGGTCCGCATGACGATCAGCAGGTCTTCCTTGTGCTTTTCGGCCTGGCTGACCAGCCGGCGGGCGTACTCCAGCCCTGCCTTGGGGTCGTGGATGGAACAGGGACCCACGATGACCAGCAAACGGTCGTCCACGCCGTCCATGATGGCGCGGACCTCATCGCGTCCGCGTTCGACGACGGCAGCTGCCCGGGCGTCCAGGGGCAGGTCTGCGAGGAGGTCGGAGGGGGTGGGCAGCGGGGTGAATTCGCTGACCCGCAGGTTCGACGTGGACTTGGTCTCGGTGGCGGGGGCTGATGCTGTTGCGGTGCTCATGTTGGGGGTCCTGTTCCAGATGGGAAGCGGGCCCGGATTTCAGAACCCGCCGGAGAAACGGCGAAGGGCAGAGAATAATCTCTGCCCTGTTGGCTCTGAAGGAATGCTGGATGCGTGTCAGTTAGACGCGGGCCCCTCCAGAGCCAACGAAAAATACGCATACCAACGGTTAGTCATGGAAGAGACCATAAACCCGGGTGCGCGTGGCCGCAAAATCAGCGTCCGTCACATTTGTTTCATCGCGACTTCTGGAGGCCTGCCACCAGTTCGGCGTGTTTCTGGTCCGTGAGCCGATACCAGGACATGATGACGACGGCGGCCAGCACCAATGCGGCCGGCAGCAGTCCGGCGGCGGCGCGGATGGCCGTGAGCGCCGGCGCCGCCTGCTCCTGGACGGACGAGGAGTAGCCGCCCCACGCCAGTGCGAAGGCGACCAATCCGCCGCCGAAGCCCATGCCCAGCTTCCGGGTGGCGGCCAGGAGGGCGTAATTGATGCCCTGGACCCGGACGCCTGTTTTCCACTCCCCGTATTCCACGGTGTCCGCGATGAGCGCCCAGGTGAGGATGCTTACCGTCGCGGCCGAAAGCTGGGCCAGGACCATCCCGGCCACCGCCAGCCAGGGGGCTTCTGCCGGCGCCAGGAAAACCACCAGTCCGCCTGCAGCGCCGAGGGCGCAGCCAGCAGCGAACACTGCCTTCTTGCCCCATCTGCCGACAGGGCGCGGCATCAGCACGGCAAGCGCCAGGGTAATGACCACCTGCGATGCCGCCATCAGGGGGAAGAGGTCCAGGCGGGCCAGGACATCGCGCAGGTAGTAGAACTGCGACGCCACGGTGGCGGAGTTTCCTGTCACCAGCAGTACCGAACTGAGGCAAAGTACCACCAGGGGCGAATTGACCCTGAGAGCGTCGATGGTTTGGCGCCAGGTGATTTTGGGAACGCTGCCGGCAACTTGTTCCCGGCAGGCGGTCCCGGTGAACACGTACAGGCCGGAGCCCAGCACCGCGAAGACCAGTGTCATCACGGTGAAGATCTGCTGGACATCCCCGCCCCTGCCCAGGAGCGGCGCCACGAAGAACCCCAGCGTCGCCCCTACCGACAGGCCGCCGATGGTCCGCGCTCCCGCCAGCCTGGCCCGGTCGCGGGGGTCCTGGGTCATGGCGCCCACCAGGCAGCCGTAGGGGACGTTGACCAGGCTGTAGGCAAGGCAGACCAGGAAGTAGGTGCAGTAGGCGTAGAGCAGCTTCAGGCCTGGCTCGACGTCGGGCACATGGAAAACGGCCACGCCCAGCACCAGCGGAACAAAGCCGAAGAGCAGGAAGGGCCGGAACTTTCCCCACCGCTGGCTGTGGAAACGGTCAACGATCCTGCCGGCAGCGATGTCCGTGAAGGCGTTGAACACCCTCGCAACCACCAGCAGGGTTCCGGCAGCTGCCGCTCCGATCCCCGCCACATCGGTGTAGTAGACCAGCAGGAACATGTTGGCAGTACTGATGATCATGCTGTTGGCTGCGTCGCCGGCACCGTAGCCTACGATTGCGGCCGTGTTCAGTGGCTTCATTTCTTCCTGTCCCCGAGCGAGAAACCGCTTTCTCACCCGAACAGGAATCTACCCCAGAATCTTGCGCAGAAACACCAGTTGCCGGATCCACTGGTGCTCCTGGCCGCCTTCGTGGTTGTTGAACCGGTACACCTCGATCTCCTTGGCAGCTCCCGTGGCGGATGCGGCGGATGTCCCGGAGCCGTAGGCGTTGAAGCTGGCGAAGACGGTGGACGGCGGGCAGATATCGTCCATCTGGGCAGCCGAGTACAGCGCCGGCGCGGTGGCATACCGGGCCAGGTTGACGCCGTCGAAATAGTTGAGGACGGCGAGGGCGTCGTCGTAGCGCTCCCGGTGCCGGGCCAGGAACTGGGCAATTTCCGGGTACGGTCCGCGTGGAGTGATGTCGATGGCGCGGGGGAAGTCCTGCAGGAACGGAACGTCGGGCAGCGCGGCGATGACGCCGTCGAGCCGTCCGGCGGTGAGCCCCGCCGTGGCCACCACCAGGCCGCCGCCCTGGCTCACCCCGGCCAGCACCACTTTGGCGGCGTCGACGGCGGGGTGGGCCTGGGCGGCTTCCACGGCGCGGAACGCGTCCACATACACCCGGCGGTAGTAGTAGTCCTCGCGGCTGGTGATGCCCCTGGTCATGAGGCCGGCGTGCGCCACGTCCCCGGCTGACGGGTGCGGATCCGCGGTGTGCCCCAGCGTGCCGCCGTACCCCTGGCCGCGGGTGTCCATGATGAAGTGCGCGTACCCGGCCTGTGCCCAGCGCGTGTCCTGGTTCACCAGGCCGCGGCCGCCCGAGTAGCCGATGTAGTTCACCACCACGGGAAGTTGGGCACCTGCCTCCCGGTTGGCAGGCAGGTGCAGCCAGCCCTTGACCGGTGCGCCGCCGAAGCCGGAGAAGGTGACATCGAAGGTGTCGATCACCGTGAGGTAGTTCTCCACCGGCTCGAAGGTTGCATTGAGCGGCAAGGCGCGGGCTTCGTCGAGGGTGGCATCCCAGAACGCGTCCAGGTCTTCCGGCGGCGTGACCTCGGAGGTGTAGCTGCGCAGCTGTGCCAGGGGAAGGTCGAAGAGGGGCATCGTTGTCCTGTTCTGTTTTCGGTTGTGCGGCGGCTCGCGGTGAGTTCGTCTATTTCTACTGCACGTACCCCTGGTGGACGCTGACAAGCGGTTCGTAGCGGCGCAGGGTGGTTCCGGCCGCCACGATTTCGCGCAGGTGCGGCAGGCCGCCGGTGGCGGCCCCGGCGGCGCGTGCCTGGACGAGTACATTGCCCAGGGCGGTGGCTTCAACCGGGCCGGCGATCACCGGCTTGCCGGTGGCGTTGGCGGTGAGCTGGCAGAGCAGGGCGTTCTGCGAGCCTCCGCCCACCACGTGCACCACCTCCACCGGACGGTCCGCCAGGCGCTCCGCGTCCGTGATGGTCCTGGCATAGCCTGCCGCGAGGCTGTCCATGATGCAGCGCGTAATGGCCGCTGGATCATTCGCCAGGTCCGCACCCGCACGCCGCACAGCGGCGCGGATGCGCTCGGGCATGTTGTCCGGGGCGATGAAGTCCGGATCATCGGCATTGATCTGCGGCCCGCCGGCGGGAAGTGCCGCGGCGGCAGCCAGGAGGGCGGCAAGGTCCGGCTGGAAACCTTCGCCGGCCCACGCCCGCTGGCATTCGCTCAGCAGCCATAGCCCACCCACGTTCCGCAGGTAGCGGATGGTGCCGTCCACGCCGCGTTCATTGGTGAAGTTCGCCGCACGGCTGGCCTGGGTGAGGACGGGGTGCTTCAGTTCCAGGCCCACCAGGGACCAGGTGCCGGAGGAGATGTAGGCGAAGGCCTCATCCCCGGCGGGAACTGCGGCGACGGCGGAGGCGGTGTCGTGGGAGCCGACCGCCACCACCGTGGTTTCCGCCGGAAGGCCCACAGCCCGGGCCACGTCCGGCAGGAGGGTGCCGTACGCCTCACCGGGCTGGATCAGCGGCGGGAACAGGTCCTTCCGCAGGCCCAGTGACGCAAAGAACTCGGTGGCCCACTCCCCCGCAACAGCGTCGAACAGTCCCGTGGTGGAGGCGTTGGTGGCCTCGGTACGGCGCGCCCCGGTAAGTAGGAACGCGATCAGGTCCGGGATGAGCAGCGCCTGCAGCCCGTCCAGGTCCTGCTCGGTGGCCAGCTGGTAGATGGTGTTGAACTGCAGGAACTGCAGCCCCGTGGTCTGGTACAGGCGCGCCGGGTCCAGTATGGCGTGCACGGTGTCGACGGCGGTGCGGCTGCGGTCGTCGCGGTAGCTGAACGGCTGCGCCGCCAGTTTCCCGGCGTCGTCCACCAGGCCGTAGTCCACGGCCCAGGTGTCGATGCCGATGCTCGCGATGGTTTCGCCCTGCACCGCGGCCACCGTGGCGGCAGCACGCAGGCCCTCGAGCACCTTCGCGTACAGGGCGTCGAAGTCCCAGTGGAGGCCGCCGTCGTGCTCCACCACGCCGTTGGGGAAGCGGTGGACGGTCTCCAGCGCCGCCCCGGCCGGGGAAACCCGTCCCAGCATTACGCGCCCCGAGGAGGCTCCGATGTCGACGGCGGCGAACACACCCGGGGTGGGCACGCCGCCGTCGGCACTCTTAGGCAAGGCACTCACCGCAGGAAGGCTGCGGCCACTCCGGCGTCCACGGGGATGTGCAGGCCGGTGGTGTGGGACAGTTCGTTGCTGGTGAGCACGGCGGCGGCGTTGGCCACGTGCTCGGGCAGGACCTCGCGCTTGAGCAGGGTGCGCTGGGCGTAGTACTCGCCCAATTTCTCCTCGTCCACGCCGTAGACCGCGGCGCGCTTGGCACCCCAGCCGCCGGCGAAGATCCCGGAACCGCGGACCACGCCATCGGGGTTGATGCCGTTGACCCGGATACCGTGCTCACCGAGTTCGGCCGCGAGCAGCCGGACCTGGTGGGCCTGGTCTGCCTTGGTGGCGGAGTAGGCAATGTTGTTAGGGCCCGCGAACACGGAGTTCTTGGAGGAGATGTAGATGATGTCCCCACCCATCCCCTGCGCGATCATGACCTTCGCAGCGGCCTTGGCCACCAGGAACGAGCCCTTGGCCATGACGTTGTGCTGCAGGTCCCAGTCCTTTTCGGTGGTTTCCAGCAGCGGCTTGGAGATGGACAGCCCGGCGTTGTTGACCACCAGGTCCACGCCGCCGAACGCCAGGACAGCCGCGTCGATCGCGGCAGCGACCTGGGTCTCGTCGGTCACGTCGGCCTGGACGCCGATGGCGACGTCGGCACCGCCCAGTTCCTCGGCGACCTTTTGTGCGTTCTCAAGGTTCAGGTCGGCGATGACAACGCACGCGCCGTCGGACGCCAGACGCGTGGCGATGGCCTTGCCGATGCCGGATGCGGCACCGGTGACCAGCGCGATGCGGGTGGCGTGGGACTTGGGCTTGGGCATCCGGGCCAGCTTGGCTTCCTCCAGCGCCCAGTACTCAATCCGAAACTTCTCGGCTTCCTCAATCGGGGCGTACGTGGAGATGGCTTCGGCGCCGCGCATGACGTTGATGGCATTGATGTAGAACTCGCCGGCCACCCGGGCGGTCTGCTTATCCTTGCCATAGGAGAACATGCCCACGCCGGGGACCAGGACGATCGCCGGGTCCGCTCCGCGCAGCGCCGGACTGTTCTCGTCCTTATGCCGGTCGTAGTAGGCCTGGTAGTCCTCCCGGTAGTCGGCGTGCAGCTCGTGCAGCCGCGCGATGGAGTCCTCGATCGTGGCGTCGGCGGGCAGGTCCAGGATCAGCGGCTTGACCTTGGTGCGCAGGAAGTGGTCCGGGCAGGACGTGCCCAGCGCGCCCAGGCGCGGGTGCTCGGCGCTTTCCAGGAAGTCCAGGACGACGGCGTCATCGCTGAAGTGCCCCAGCTGCGGCTTGTCCGTGGAGGCGAGGCCGCGGATCACGGGTGCCAGGGCTGCGGCCTTGGCGCGCCGCTCCTCTTGGGGCAGGGCCCCGTAGCCGGGCAGCTTGGGGCCGAAGGGCTCGGTCTTGCCGTTGTCCCTGATGTACTTCTCCGCCTGCTCGATGATCCATAGAGAATTGGCCTCGGCCTCTTCGCTGGTGGCACCCCAGGCGGTGATGCCGTGCCCGCCCAGGATGGTGCCAATGGCCTGCGGGTTGGCGTCCTTGATTGCAGCGATGTCCAGGCCCAGCTGGAACCCGGGACGGCGCCACGGCACCCAAACCACCTTGTTCCCGAAGATCTTGGCGGTCAGCGCCTCGCCCTCGGCCGCCGTCGCGATCGCGATGCCGGAGTCCGGGTGCAGGTGGTCCACGTGCGCGGCGTCCACCAGCCCGTGCATGGCCGTGTCGATCGAGGGGGCCGCGCCGCCCTTGCCGTGCAGGCAGTAATCGAACGCGGCCACCATCTCGTCCTCGCGCTCCACGCCCGGGTAGACGTTCTTCAGCGCATTCAGCCGGTCCAGGCGCAGTACCGCAAGGTTCTGCTCCTTCAGCGTGCCCAGGTCCCCGCCGGAACCCTTCACCCACAGGAGTTCGACGTCCTCACCGGTTACCGGGTCCGTTTCGGTGCCCTTGGCGGAGGTGTTGCCGCCGGCGAAGTTGGTGTTCCGCTTATCCGCGCCCAGGCGGTTGGAACGGGAGATCAGGTCTTCAACAGTCTTGTTGCTCATAACTCTTATGCGCCCCATCCGGCTTGCTGGCCGCCCACGCGGTCCTCGTTGATCTTCTTTTGGTAACCGCTGGCTTTGAAGGCGGCCATCGGATCCGCCGGCAGGCCCCGGGATTCACGCCATTCGGCCAGGATGGGCCGGACGTCGGTGTAGAACGCATCGTTGAAGATACCGTTGGCGGCCAGGACATCCCCGGCGCGCTGGGCTTCGTCCAAGGCGGCCGTGTCCACCAGCAGGGCGCGCAGCGTCATCTCCTGGACGTTCAGCACCGACCGGATCTGGCCCGGGATCTTCTCCTCCAGGTTGTGGCACTGGTCCAGCATCAGGGCCACGCCCGAGTCCTTGCCGTACCCGCCGCCGCGAATCACCTCGTGCATGATGCGGAAGAGCTGGAACGGGTCCGCGGCACCCACGATCAGGTCATCGTCCGCATAGAAGCGCGAGTTGAAGTCGAAGGAACCCAGCTTGCCCAGGCGCAGCAGCTGCATCACGATGAACTCGATGTTCGTGCCAGGCGCGTGGTGGCCGGTATCCAGGCAAACGAACGCCTTCTCCCCCAGGGCCAGCGTCTGGGCGTAGGAGGTGCCCCAGTCCGGAACATCCGTGTGATAGAAAGCCGGCTCGAAGAACTTGTACTCCAGCACCAGCCGCTGCTCATCGCCCAAGGCCGCGTAAATCTCCTGCAGCGATTCTGCCAGCCGGTCCTGGCGCCCGCGCAGATCGTCCTGCCCCGGGTAGTTGGTCCCGTCCGCCAGCCAGATCTTCAGATCGCGGGACCCGGTGGCATGCATGATCTCGATGCAGTCCAGGTGGTGGTCGACCGCCCGGCGGCGGACGGCCTCATTGGAGGACGTCAGGGAGCCGAATTTGTACTCGTCATCCTGGAAGGTGTTCGAGTTGATCGTGCCCAGGCCAACACCCAGGCCGGCGGCGTAGTCCTTCAACGCGGCGTAGTCGTCCACCTTGTCCCATGGAATGTGCAGGGCCACGGTTGGGGCAAGGCCGGTCAGCTCGTGCACCTTGGCGGCGTCCGCCAGCTTCTCCTGCACGGTCCGCGGCGTGCCCGGCGTACCGAACACCCTGAACCGCGTACCCGAATTTCCATAGGCCCATGAAGGGACCTCAATGGCAAGCTCCCCGAGCCTGCCCAGCGCCGTTGCTACGTCATTCATGATGGTTCTTTCCGGTGTTTGAGCGTCATTCTGCTGCATTGTGGTTGGTGCCCCGCTGCTGGAGCCGTGCTGGTTTTGTGCCCCGTTCAGCCCGCGGAGGGGTGGGCCGCCAACTGGCTGTCGAGGTTGAAGACTTCCTCAAGGACCTGGAACCCTTCGTCGGGTGCCTGGCCGGATTCTTCGAAAAGCGTTGCCATCTCTGCCTGCCAGCGGGCGTTGACGTCCGTGAGGGCCATGCGGGCGCGGACGGCGTCGAAGTCGTCGCATTCCACGTAGCCCACCAGGAGTCCGTCTTCGCCGAGGAAGAGGGAATAGTTGTGCCAGCCCGCTTCCTTGAGGGCGTGCAGCATCTCCGGCCAGACCTCTGCGTGGCGCCGGCGGTACTCATCAATCAGCGCCGGCTGGACTGAGGAACGGAAGCACACCCTCATTGGAACTCCTCTTCAAACTTCACGATTTTTTGAATCGTTTCATTGGTACGATTCAAAGTACTCTTGGATTTGAGCAGGTGTCAAGCAATGGCAAGAACTTTTGATTTCCCGCGCGGTACCAACTGCCGCGGGCATATCGGCACGGAGAATCGATGAACCGCACAGCCAGCATCAAGGACGTCGCCACCCACGCGGGCGTGGCCGTGGGCACCGTCTCCAACGTCCTGAACTATCCGGACCGCGTGTCGGAGCGGACCAAGGAGCGGGTGCTGCGCGCCATCGATGACCTCGGCTTCGTCCGCAACGACGCCGCCCGGCAGCTCCGCGTTGGCCACAGCCGCACCATCGGCCTCATCGTCCTGGACGTGGGAAACCCCTTCTTCACCTCCGTGGTCCGGGCGGCCGAGGACGCGGCCGCCCTACAGGGAAGTGCAGTCCTGCTCGGCGACAGCGGCCACAATGCCGGGCGCGAGGCCAACTACATCGACCTCTTCCAGGAACAGCGCGTCCAGGGCCTGCTGATTTCCCCGGTGGGCGATATAACGGAGAGGCTGGACCTCCTCCGCGAGCGCGGAGTGCCCACGGTTCTGGTGGACCGGCTGGCTGACGAATCCAAGTTCAGTTCGGTCGCAGTGGACGACGACG
The DNA here is from genome assembly GCF_006715285.1 of Arthrobacter sp. SLBN-83. Lineage (NCBI taxonomy): Bacteria > Bacillati > Actinomycetota > Actinomycetes > Micrococcales > Micrococcaceae > Arthrobacter > Arthrobacter sp. SLBN-83. The sequence continues at coordinate 2,142,730 of NZ_VFMX01000001.1, read as the reverse complement.
CCGGCGGGTACCTTGCCGCCCGGCATCTGCTGGACACCGGCCGCCGCCGGCTCGCCTTTGTTGGCGGCCCCACCTCCATCCGGCAGGTGGCGGACCGTCTCCAGGGGGCCCAGCGGGCCGTGAAGGAGGAGCCGGAAGCCACACTGGAGGTGCTGGAAGCCGAGGGTCAGACCGTGCTGGCCGGCCGCAGCGTGGGCGACATGCTGGTGGAACGGGGCAGGGAAGAGTTGCCGGAGGGAATTTTCTGCGCCAACGACCTCCTGGCCCTGGGCGTCATGCAGTCGCTCACCATGACCCATACCTTCCGCATCCCGGAGGACGTGGCATTGATTGGTTACGACGACATTGATTTCTCAGCGTCGGCAGTGGTGCCGCTTTCCTCCATCCGCCAGCCGACGGAACTGCTGGGCCGGACGGCCATCGAGTTGCTGTCCGAGGAAGTGGAGTCGCAAAATCCGGTCCACCGGTCCGTGGTGTTCACCCCCGAACTGGTGGTCCGGCAGAGCACGGACGCACCCTCCGCAGGTTAGGCCGGCAGGGTAAGGGCTATTTGCCGGACTGCTGCAGCCACTTCATGGAGTCACTCCGGGAAGTGAAGAAGCGCGTGGGGCACGGCGGGATGTGCACGCCCAGGAAAAAGTTGGCGATGATCCGGTCCACGGGACTTGCCCCCAGCAGGGCGATCCGATTGGCCGCACAAGGGATGGAGAAGACCGAGCGCGCCTGGATGCTGACATTCTCGGTGGTGGCCATGTCCACCAGCATGGGATAGGTGCCGTCGCCGGCTATGCGGTTCACCGCAGCCATGGCCGCCTGTGCATCCTCAACTTCAATGCGGACGCTGGGCTCCCAAATGAGGTGGATGATGCCATCGGCGCGCAACTCCACCGTGCCCTTGCCGCCGTCGACCATTACGGGTTCCATGGCCCGCCTCCCTCCAGTGGGCAGTTCCTGACCCCACTATCTTGCCTTAGCGCGGGGAGCCGGGACGACGGCCCCGCGCCGGGCGGCCCTGCAGTCGGCTTGACTAATCAGCATACTTACTAATAGGTTGTCGACGTGCCCGTGGCCTGGATCACCATCTGGAGCTGCGTGTCGCGGCCCGCGAGGGCTGCATCTGAACAACTGCATTTGAAATAACCAGTTCCGCCGGGGTTCTCCATGGGGGCGGAGCCTCGGGGGGTTCACTGCGCCGCAACCCGGCGCTGAAAGGATTTACCGAAAATGCGAACAAAGGTCTCAGCTTCAGTCACCGCCATTGCCCTCTCCGGCGCCATGCTCTTCGGCATGGCAGGCCCGGCGACGGCAGCGGCTCCAGCGGCTCCTTCTGCCGCTTCCCAGTCATCACAGGTTGCCAACGTAACGGGAACCATCAACCAGACCATTGACGGCGTTGGCACCTTCGTAGGCTCGTTCACGCCGTCCGGCTTCAGCGCCCAGAATGGCCAGCTGACCGTCACCGGCCTGGTGCAGGGTACCTTCACGGACCTTAACGGCGTTGCCACCCCGGTCACCCAGACGGTAACCACCACCGCCGCGGCGGCACCCTCCACCGCGGCTGCCCTGGCGTCCGGGGGCAGCTGCGACGTCCTGAACCTGGTCCTCGGTCCGCTGCACCTGGATCTCCTGGGGCTTAACGTGGACCTGAACCAGGTGGTCCTGGACATCACGTCCCAGACCGGAGCGGGCAACCTGGTGGGCAACCTCCTTTGCGCCGTCACCGGCCTCCTGGATGGCGGGACCGGCCTGAACGGCCTGGCCAACCTGCTCAACCGCATCCTGGGGCTCTAGTTCCCGGAACGTAACCTGCAATGCCAACAAAGCGGGCGGCCCCGAAAGGGCCGCCCGCTTTGCCATGCATATGCTCGCCGGCCTAAAGCTTTTCCACTGCCAGGTTCCGGTAGGCAGCCCGGAGCGGCGCCATCTGGCGAAAGCCGATCCGGCCCCCGCCAAGCACCCTGTCCGACGAATCACGCCACTCAAAGAGCGGCAGCCCGTTGATGGAAAACGCCACCAGCGGGCCGTCCTTGAGCACTTCCATCCGGTAGAAGTCCATGGCGTCTTCCGCGGGCGGCAGCGGGTCCGCACCCTGGGCCACCAGTTCGAACCCGGCGCTCTTGCGCAGGTTGCAGGTCCGGAACGCCCGCTCGGACTGGTACTTGTGCCGGAAATAGGAGACGTGCAGGGTATCGATGTCGCCGGAGTGGTACTGCGGGTAGTAGCCGGTCCTGGCCGCAAGCTCCGGGCTGAAGAGGTCCAGCCCGCCATGGCCGGCTGCGGCGAAGAACAGCATGGCCAGGCCGGGTTCCGCGAGCGGCAGGAACTCCCAGCTGATGCGGATGCCATCCGGAAATTCCTCCGGGCACCAGAACGTCCAGTGCGCGTGGTCGCCGAACTCCTGGTCGTCCAGGCTCCCGGACAGTTCCAGTGCACCGTCGTGGCTGCCTAGGCTTAGCGGCCCCTCCGCCACCCACCCGGCAACGTCGTCCGGCCCGGCCAGCGGGTTGCGGTAAAGGACGCCAGCCTCCAGGCCTGCCATGCCCACCTAGCTGCGTCCCGCCGTCGGGCTTAACTCCCTAACACCGGGCGGCCGGTGTGCGCCGACCGCCCCGTACCCCAGCCCGCCAAGCTGCCCGGCCACTTCCCCCGCCACCAGCGCGGCCCCTTGCCGCGAAAAATGGGTATCGTCGGCCAAGCCGTGGGGCCAGTGCGCGTGCTCACCGGGCCCAAAGTGGCAAAAGAGCTCACGGGACCGGCCCGGACCCAGCCGCAGATACAGGTCCCGAGTCCAGGCGTTCAGGTCCAGCACGGGGACTCCCAGCTCCAGGGCGAGTTCGCGGACCACCTCGGGATAGTCCTCCAGGCTTTCCTCCAGAACAGCGTCCGACGACGGCGCGTCCAGGAAGTGCCGGCGCTCCACCGGTGTGCAGAGCATCGGAGCGGCGCCCAGGGCACGCACCTCGGCCACCAAAGTGCGCAGGTTTGCCGCGTACCCGGTGCGGGCCGCCAGATGCTGCTTCTTCTGGTCGTTGTGGCCGAACTGGATGAGCACCAGGTCGCCGGCGCCTGCCTCGGCGAGCAGGGCCGCCCACAGCCCCTCGGCACGGAAGGATTCGGTGCTGGCACCGCCCTTGGCGAAGTTGTGCACAGCGCCCCACGTATAGGTAAGCGGGGCCAGCTGGGCACCCCACCCACTCATGGGGAACTCGTGGGTGGGACAGTTGGCCACGGTGGAGTCGCCGGCCAGCAGGATCTTCATGGTGTTCTTTCCTCTGATGGTTCAGCCCTTGACGGAGCCTATGAGCATGCCCTTGGCGAAGTGCTTCTGCAGGAACGGATAGAAAATGAGGATGGGCAACGTGGCCACCACGATCACGGCGAACTTGATGCCCTGTTCAGGCGGAATGTAGTTGGGATCCACGTTGCCGGTGCCCAACAGGTCCGACGCGGCAGTGACCTGGCGCAGGTACATCTGCAGGGTCCACTTGGAGTTGTCGCTCAGGTACAGCAGGGGCGACATGAAGTCATTCCAGATGCCCACGGCGTAGAACAGGGCGAAGGTTGCCAGGACCGGTTTGGACAGCGGCAGCAGGATCCGCCAGAGGATCCCGATTTCGGTGGCCCCGTCCATCTTGGCCGACTCCTCCAGCTCAGCCGGGAGCTCCTGGAAGAAGTTCTTGATGATGATCAGGCTGAACGGGTTGATCGCGGCCGGCAGGATCAGGGCCCAGTAGGAGTTGAGGAGGCCCAGGTCCTTGACCAGCAGGAATGTGGGGATCATGCCGCCGGAGAACACCATGGCGAAGACCACCAGGGACAGGATCACGTTCCTGCCGCGCAGTGTCTTCTTGGCCAATGGGTAGGCCATGGTCACGGTGAAGGCCAACTGGACCAGGGTGCCCACTGCCGTGACCAGGATGGTGGTCACCAGGGCGCGGACAAACGCCGGGGTGGCGAAAATGTACTCGTAGGAGCCCAGGGTGAACTGCTCGGGCCAGACGAAGAACGCCCTTCGGGTGATCTCGGCCTCGGTTGCGAAGGAACCGGCGAAGACGTAGACGAACGGCAGCAGCGTGATGATGCCGATCAGGGACAGGAAAACGTAGTTGGCGGCGTCAAAGATGCGCCCGCCGCGGGTGTTGTGGATCTTCATTAGAACAGTCCGCTCTGGTTGAATCGCTTGGCCAGCCAGTTGGTGCCGAAGATCAGCACGATGCCCACCAGGGATTTGAACAGGCCCACCGCGGTGGAGTAGCTGTAGGCGCCCTGGGTGATGCCCACGAAGTAGACGTAGGTATCAAAGACGTCCGCCACTTCGCGGTTGAGGGCATTGGTCATCAGGTAGATCTGTTCGAAGCCGGTGTTGAGCATCTGGCCGATGGCCAGGATCAGCATCACGATGATGGTGGAGCGGATCGCGGGCAGGGTGATGTGCCAGACCCGGCGGAAGCGGCCGGCGCCGTCGATGATGGCGGCCTCGTACTGGTCCTGGTCCACGGTGGCGAGGGCGGCCAGGAAGATAATGGTGCCCCAGCCGGTGTTCTTCCAGATTTCCTGGAGCACGATCAGGGGCCGGAACCAGGCCGGGTCGCTTAGGAAGTCGATGTTGGTGCCCATGATCCCGTTGAGCGTCTTGAACAGCGGTCCGATGTCCAGGGCGAACAGCAGGAAGCTCAGCGAGGCCACGATGGTCCACGACAGGAAGTGCGGGATGTACACCAGGGTCTGGACGGTGCGCTTGAGGATGGACAGCCGGACCTCATTCAAAAGCAGAGCCAGGATGATGGTCAGCGGGAAGGCTACCCCAAGGTTCAGGAATGCCAGGATCAGGGTGTTGCCCAGCAGCCGGGGAAAGTCCGGGTTGGCGAAGAAGTCCTCAAAGTTCCGAAACCCCACCCAGGGGCTGCCGTTAACGCCCAGGAAGGGGACATAGTCCTTGAAGGCGATGGATACCCCATACATGGGGGCGTAGCGGAACACCGCGAAGTACACCACGCCGGGCAGCAGCAGCAGGTACAGCCACTTGTAGTGCGCAAAATGGACCGAGAACCTGCCCCCTTTCCGGGGAGCGGGCGTGGTCTTGCCCGCCCGCTCTCCGGCGAGGGTGTCAATGACAGGGGTTGCCATTTACTTGTTTTCCTGCCAGAGCTTGTTGATCTCTTCCTTGACCTTGTCGCCGCCGCTGGTGTCCCACAGCTTGATGGCGTCCTTGAGGCCCTGCTCATCGATCTGGCCGGCCAGGTACTTGATGCGCGCATCGGCCACGATGTTGTCCAACTGGGCACCCTTGGCCACGTAGGTTGCGGAAACGTAAGGCGCGGCCGGGTTGTAGACGGCGCTCTTGAGGTCCTCAGCCATGACGTCGGTGCGCTTGTCGAAGACCTGCTGTTCGTAGTCCGTGGGCTGCTTGACCGGGTAGAAGGTGTTTCCCGCAACGTTCATGCCCAGCTGGGCATAGCTCTTGATGTCAGTGGTGACAGCCTTGCCCTCCGGGGTTTCCGGCTTGATCGTGGCCGCCTTGCCGTCCTCCACCTTGAAGTTCACGCCCTCAATGCCGTTATTCAGCAGGATGGCCACGTCCTTGCCGTTCATGGTGTTGAGGAACTGCAGGACCTTGTCCAGCTCAGCCTCGGTCTTGACGCTGGCCTTGGGCACAGCCAGGAAGCCCGAGTAACCGTCGGTGGGGTGGGCGTGCAGCTTGCCGTCGGGCCCTTCGAGGTTTCCGACGAAGCCCACCTTGTTCTGGAAGTTGTTGGGGTCTGCCTGCTTGAAGAGATTGATCAGGACGCTCACCCGGGAATCGACGTCAACGATGATGCCGCCCTTGCCATTGAAGAACGGCTCGTTCCATTTGGTGCTGTCAAAGGTGGCAAAGTCGGGGTTGATGAGCTTCTCGTCCACCATTTTCTTGATGAACCGGTCGGCTTCGAGGAATTCGTCGGTCTCGAAGCTGGGCACGAGTTTCCCGTCCCGCTCCGTCCAGCGGTTCCCGGCTCCGTACCACTCCTCGATCACGTCGTACGGGCTGTTGGTACCCAGCGCACCCCACTTGGGGATGGTGATGCCGTAGGTGTCATTCTGGCCGTTGCCGTCCGGATCCTGCTCAGTGAAGGCCTTGGCCACTTTGTACAGGTCCTCGACGGTCTTGGGCGGCTGCAGGCCCAGCTTGTCCAGCCAGTCCTGGCGGAACATGACCGCTGTCCGCATGGGAGCCCGGCCCCGGAACACGCCGTAGACCTTGCCGTTGACGCTGGCGTTCTTCTGGATGTCCGGGAACGTGGTCTTGAGGTTCGGATACTTGTCCAGCTTGTCCGTGAGGTCCCAGAACGCACCGGCCTGGGCGTTCTTGACGAAGCCTGGAGTCTTCCCCTGGATCACCATGACCTGCGGGATGTCCGATCCCGCCAGCGTGATGTTGGTCTTGTCTTCGTAGGAGGCGTTGGGGGCCCAGTTGATCTTGACCTGCTTGCCGGTGAGCTCCTCAAGCTTCTTCTGGACTGCGCCGTCCGCGGCAGGCGGCTGTGCTTCAAGGAACGGGGCCATGATGGAGACGGAGGTGAGGTCGGCGGCCGGGGCGTCACCGCCGCCGCTGCACGCTGTCAGGCTCAGGGCCGTCGCAGTAACGACGGCGGCGGCGAGGGAAAGTTTCCTACGGATCATTATTTTCCTTTTCCACTTCGTTGGGGTTGAGCCGGGCGGTTGGGCCCAGCTTTGATACGTTTCATTTGAATGCCCGACGGGTCGGGGGGCGATGATTGGGCTATTAGGGAAAGACCACCGTCAGGCGGTGGAGGCGCCCTGCAGGACGTCATGCCCGGCAGGTTCCACCGCAGCAACGGCCTGGTCATTTGCGGTGAAGAAGCGGTCGCACAGCCAGCCGGTCAGGTACAGCCAGGCTCCGATGCTGAAAAACGGGATCAGCCCCGGAAGCACGCTGCTGGCGTACACGACGGCCGCGGAAACGAACAGCAGGATGACGGTCCCCGCAAGATGCCGCACGGCGAACCGGGACGACACCAGCAGGTATTGCGGCAACGGCAGTTGGTACCTGGCATACATGGGGAACACGTAGCAGATGGCCCCGGCCAGGAAGATGGCTGCGACAACCAGCCCCACCGCCATGAACTGCGCGAAGATCCCGCGGCCGCCCGAAAAGTAGTTCCAGTTCAGGACAAGCGCGGCCACCACGGCCATGACCGGAAGCGAGAGTGCATTCGCCTGGCCAAAGTTCCGGAAGTATCCAGCAGCGAAGCTCCGCAGCAGCGGTCCACCGTCGCCCCCGGCCCGCTTGCGCACCACGATCTGGGCCGCCGCCGTGGCGGGGCCGGCGCCGAGGACGCCGAGGCCCAGCAGGGTGAACGCGATCCAAAGCAGGTTCAGGCAGGCAATCCATACGAGCGTGTCAAAAAACGAGTAGGCACGCGCGCTGAAGGTTCCGGACAGCATGGCACGGCTCCCTTCTGTTTCTCCATCGTTGCAGAGGCGAAAGCGGAACGTGTCCCGCATCACGCTGTTAATCGGTTTCTCGAAAATGTAAACCCGCCGCCACTCCATGGTCAAGCGATAAATTGAATCGTTACATAGCTGGACTCTTGGAGGCGGCATGCCGCACACTGAAAGGCGGAAAGCGCTTGCTGCCTTAATGCTGGCGCCTCAGACGCTGGCACCCGTTGATGGTGCTGCAGGCCAGAACGGAGAACCATGGAAACGGCAATGAAAGCCGCCGGCAGCGAGGCCGGAACAACCATTACGCCGGCGGCAAGGGTTGCGCTGGTGGGGGTACACGGCTTTGGCATCCACCACCTCCGGAACCTCGAACGGCTCCAGGCTGGCGGCCGCATTGACCTTGTTGCCGTGGCGGACCCGCAGCCACCAGCACCCGGTGCCCTGCCGCCGTCGACCGCTGTTTACCCGGGCCTTGATGACCTCCTCAGGGCAACCCGGGACCTGGACCTGGTCATCGTTGCCACGCCCATCCAGACCCATGCCCCGCTGGCCCTGGCCGCCCTGGCCACGGACGCGGAACTGTATCTGGAGAAGCCGCCCGTCGCCTCCCTTGCGGACTTCAACAGGCTGCGCGAAGCCGCCGCAGTGTCGGGCCACGGAGTCCAGATCGGCTTCCAAAGCCTCGGCTCGCACGCCCTGAAGGCCATCGAGGAGCTGCTGGCCGCCGGAACCATTGGAACCTTGGAAGGCATCTCCGCCACAGGCCGCTGGGTCCGGGACCGGGCCTACTACAAGCGCTCCCGCTGGGCCGGGAAACGCAGGATCAACGGCGTGGACGTGGTGGACGGCGTGGCCACCAACCCGCTGGCGCACGCCGTGGCAACCGCCCTCCGGATTGCCGGGGCGCGCACCACGGCCGACGTGGCGTCTGTGGAAACGGAACTGTACCGCGCCAACGACATCGAATCTGACGACACCTCCGTGATTCGGATCCGCACGGCGGCCGGCCTGCCCATTACCTGTGCCCTGACCATTTGCGCCTCGGAGTCCGTTGAGCCCTACGTGACTCTCCATGGCTCTGCCGGCACCGCCGTTTTCCACTACACCGAGGACCGGCTCATGGTTGAGGGCGCGGCAGGGCGCACGGAGGAAACGTTTGGCCGGGACGACCTGACGGAGAACCTCCTGGCCCACCGTGCCCAGGATGTTCCGCTCATCAGCAGCCTGGAGGACAGCGGCGCCTTCATGCTGGTGCTGGAAGCAGTCCGCACAGCACCGCTCCCCACCCCCATCGATCCCGCCTACATCCGTTGGGAGGGTGGGGGGGACGCGGCGCACGCTGTCGTGGAGGGCATCGAGGAAGCCCTGGAGCAAGCAGTCCGGCAGCATGCCACCTTCAGCGAACTGGGGCTGCCCTGGGCTGCATCCGCTCCGGTGTCTTTTGATGTGCAGGCCTGCTGATGGTGGACCAGGCGGGACTGAAGGAGGCAGCAACCGGGAATCCAACCCAGCCACGGAGCCCGGGCCAGTTGTACGCCGCCAACCTCCTGACGGACGGTCTTGCCCACTGCCTGACGGCGGCCCCGTCCCCTGTGTTCGAATGGCAGCTGCGGCAGGATGACGACGGCGACCCTGCCCTTGCACGGCAGACGGGCCATGAGCTCGAGGTCCGTGACGTCCACGGCGGCGTTGTGTGGAGCTCCGGACAGGTGGCATCCGCCGCCCAGCGCGGTATTCCCTACGGCGGACCCCAACTCGAGGACGACACGGACTACACGTGGCGGGTGCGCATTATGGACGCAGCCGGTGTTCCGGGGCCCTGGTCAGACCTGCAGCCGTTCAGTACCGGCCTCGCTGACAACTCCTGGCAGGCCGGCTGGATGGGCCGCGCCCCGGGTGGACGGGCGCCGCTGGAGATCCTCAACCGGGCGCTCCGCGTGGCTGGGTCGCCGTTCCTGCCCCTTCCCTCCCCTGTACTGAGCAGCTTCCGGCTTGAAGCGAGGCTCCGTCCCGTGATGGGCCGCGCCGGGCTGCTCCTGCGCAGCAGCGGCGCCGGAACGGGCCTGCTGGTGGAACTCGACGCCGCCGGACAGGTGCTGCTCCGCCGCGCCCCGGGATGGGAAATCCCCTCCCCCACTGCACCGGAAACCAAGATCCTGGCGAGGGCAGCGGCACGCGTCCAGGCCCGGGAGGGGGCCACCGGATTATGGCGGAACCTCACCGTCAGCGACGATGGCCGGACCATCCGGGTTGCCCTGGACGGGGTGGAACTGCTGGCGGTTGACGAGCCCGCCGCTGCGGATGAGGCGGGGGTCCTTGCTTTGCACCAGGGCCCTCGAAGCCAGGCTGAGTACGCAGAGTTGCGGCTTACCGACACCACTCCCGGGCAGCCCGAAGCCCTCGTGTTTGACCATCGCTTCGACATGGACGATGACCAGGGCCTTTCCTGCCTGGCCGATTGGCCGCGGACCACGGCACACCGCCAGCCTGACGAATGGACCCTGTTCCGCGCCGCGCTCCGGCTGTCCGGAACGGTGCGGCGGGCGCGGCTCTACGTCGCCGCACACCACCACGCCCAGCTCTCCGTGGCTGGAACGCCGTGCCTGGACACCACCTCGTTTGGCTACCCCGGTGAGGGCTATTACGACGCCGCCGACATCACGGAGATCCTCGCGGGACAACCGGCTGGCTCCACAGTTCCGGTCACGGCACTGCTCCACTGGTACGGTCCGGGCCAGGGCCGGGCCGCAGGCGTCCCGGGACTGCTGGTCCGCCTCACCGTGGACTACGATGACGGCCGCCGCGATGTCCTCGTCTCCGGCCCAGGCTGGTCCGCCGGTGAGGCGCCGTACCGCCAGTCCGGCTACCGCAACGACGAGGGCGATCCGGTCGAACACCTGGACGCGCAGGCCGCAGCGTCACTCGACGTGGCCGATGACCCGGCTGCCGCCGTGGTCACCGGCCGTCACCCGTCGTCGGACTTTCCCCGGCTGCACCCCCGCCGGACGTTCCTTGCCGGCGGGTTCGTGGCGCCCCGGCAGTTCCTGACTGCCGATGACGGCACGATGGTGGCGGACTTCGGCCAGGTTCTACCCGCCCGCCCGGAGGTGGATTTCCTGGACGGCGTATCCGGCCGCACCGTGATGCTCCGGGCCGGCTACGCCCTCCGCACGGACGGCAGGGTGGACGCCGGAAAGACCGCAAGCCAGAACACGGACATGTCCTTCCCCTATACGCAGGCGTCAGGGCCACAGCAGTTCCGCGCCTCGGTGCACCTGGGTTTCCGCTACCTGGAGTTGCCTGGCATCGAAGCCGCAGAAGTGTCCCGCGTGGGTGCCCTTACGGTCCACGGCGCCCATCCTGGTGAAGGCAGCTTCAGCAGCTCTGATCCCGTCCTGGACGCCGTCTTCGGGCTGCTCCACGACTCTTCCCTGTACGGGGTGCAGGAGCAGTTCGTGGACACTCCCACCCGGGAAAAGGGCCAGTTCCTGGCCGACGCCGCCAACATCTCCTATGCCACCATGGCGCTTTTCGGTGAGCATGCCTACACGGCGCAGGCGCTGCGCGAGTTCGCGTGGTCGGCCCGCCGCTACTGGACTTCCAGCAGCGAAAAGGGGCGTTATAACGCCGTCTACCCCAACGGCGACGGCAAGCGCGACATCCCCGATTTCTCCCTGATGCTGCCGGAATGGGCCGGGGAGTACCACCTGCGCACCGGGGACCTGGACCTGATCAGGGAACTGCTCCCCCACCTGCGCGACACGGCTGACTACGCGCTGCGCCACATTCCCACAGAAGGTCCGACGGCGGGGCTGGTCACCAGGCTGGGCGGCGGCTCCGGGCCCTACCTGCACGGCATCGTGGATTGGCCGGCGCCGGGTCGGTTCGGCTACGACATGGAGTGCGTGGCCAAGACAACGGTCAACGCCCAGGCCTACTCCGCGTTGGTGTCCACGGCACGGCTCTGCAGTGTGGCCGGGGACGAGTCCGCTGCAGTCCGCTATGCCGCGGCTGCGCGCACCCTCGCCAACGCCATCCGGACCCGCTTGCGGGTGGACGGGGTCATGGTGGACGGGCTCCATCCCGATGGCACGCCCAGCTCCCACGCCTCCCAGCATGCAACCTCCTTCCCGCTGTCCCTGGAAATCACCGGGGCTGCGTACGCGGCAGCCGATGCCGCCCGGATCGCCGGTATGGGCATGCGGCAGGGACCCATGACGGTGCACCGGCTGGTCCGGGCCCTGCTGGGCCAGGGCAGGACGGACGCGGTGCTGGACCTCATCACCAGCAAGGACCAGCCCGGCTGGGCGCGGCTCCTGGACCGGGGCGCCACCTTCACCTGGGAAGCATGGGACCTCGAGGACGGCACCGACTACAGCCAGTCGCATGCCTGGTCCGCGTCCGTCATCAAGGAAATCCTCGAACACCTGCTGGGCATCCGCTACACCGCGCCGGGTGGCAACGACGTGCTGATCGAACCACCCCTGTGCCGGCTGGAGCATGCCCGCGGAAGCGTCCCTGTGGGCAACGGTTACGTGCATGCGAACTGGCGGCGCCGCGGCGGCCTGGTGGAGCTGGAGTGCACAGTCCCGCCCGGAACCACTGCCACGGTCCGGCTGCCTGCCGGCACCTACGGGTTGAAGGGGCCCGGGACCTTTAGCGACCAGGGTGCGGATGCAGCCGTCGTAGTTTCCGCTGGGGAGGACGGCCATCAAGCGGGCGGCACCGGGGACTTCCGCGTGCACACCGGAACCTGGACCTTCACCCCGGCTTAAACCCTGGCCTGCCGCCGGCCGTGCCGCCACAGAAGTAGTCCCACCACGGCGGCGGAAAGCATGCCCAGGGCGCCGGTGGCCACCAGGCCGGTCCGGACGCCGAACTGTTCAGTCAGCCAGCCTGCCAGGAGGCCGCCGCACGCGTGGCCGCCCAGCAGGAGCGGCAGGTACAGCGCCATGACCCGGCCACGGATGGCGGGGCCGGCTTCGAGCTGGACGGCAGTGGCCGCGCTGGTCAGGAACAGCAACGTCATCATGCCCACCACCACCAGCATGGCCACGAACAGCACCAGGGTGGGCATCAGCGCGGCCACCAGCTGGGACAGCCCGAAGAGGCCGGCCGCGGCGACGATGCCCCTGCGGCCCATGTTTCCCAGCCGGGCCGCCAGGAGCGCGCCGGCCAGGGCTCCAACGGCGCTGACGGTGTTGAACAGGCCGAAGCCCTCCACCCCGTTGTGCCACACCTGCTGGGCGAACGCGGCAAGGACCACCGGCCCGTTCATCCCGAAGGCGCCCAGCAGCCCCGCCAGCAGGATGAGGAGCAGCAGGCGTGGCCGTTCGCGGACGTACCGGAACCCGGCGAGCACCTGCCCGCGGCCCCGTTCGGCGGGCGTACCGGGGTGCAGTTCGTGGAGGCGGACGGCGGAGATCAGGCCCAGCACCACCAGGCCAATCACCGCGTTCGAGGCGAAGGCGGCGGCCGGTCCGGCCTGGGCAATCAGCACACCGCTGAGCGCAGGCCCGGCCATGGCGCCCAGCTGCGACAGCGCGTTGTTGAGTCCGATGGCGGGGCGCAGCGCGGCGTCGCCCACCACCTCGTTGACGAAGACCTGCCGGGTGGGCTGGTCCACCGCGGCGGTGACGCCCAGGGCAACGCAGCTGGCGTAGACCACCCACACGGTGATGGTGCCGCTGGCAGCCCAGGCCGCGAGCCCCAGGCCCAGCAGCACGATGATGGACTGGCACGCCATCATGATCCGGCGTTTGGGAAAGAGGTCCACCACCAGTCCGGCGAGCGGACCCAACACCAGCATGGGCAGGAATTGGAGGGCGACGGCGGCTCCCACCGCACCGGGGCTTCCGGTCAGCTGCAGCACCAGCCAGTCCTGGGCCAGGCGCTGCATCCACACGCCGAGGCTGCCGGCCAATTGCATGGCAAGGAAGAGGCGGTAGTTGTGCTGTTTTAGGGGGTGGTACCAGCGGGGCTGGTCGATTCGTTCGGGTGCTGCCTGTGCTGGACGGGTGCGTCGGGACGGCACGGTCAGCGTTTAATGCGGCCGGAGCGCAATTTTACTGCGGCGGCGGCCAGGATGAGGGTTCCGGGGACCACGACGAACAGTGCGGCGAGCATCCAGACGAAGACGACGGCGCAGAACAGGGCGGCGGCGAGCAGCAGCGAGCCGGTCCAGTCGCGGAGGGAGATCGCCTGCCCGGCGTTGAGGGCCTGGCGCCAGGTGTCTTTGCCGCCGGCTACGTGGGCTGCACTGTCGGATCCTGTGTAGTCGGACCAGGCGGAGGCGGTGCGCAGCAGCACGATGGCGGCACCGGCGGCAAGGATGAGCGTGGCGGGAAGGACCAGGCCGCGGCCCGGGAGCTGCCCCACCCATGCGAGCAAAAGGTTGAGGACAATCACGACGGCGGCTGCCGCCGTCGTGATGCCAAGTTTCCAGCTGCCGGGCAGGGCGGCCTTGAACAGCCCCCACAAGCCGCGGATGGAATCGTCCCGGCCGTTCAGGTGCCGCTCCAGGTGGGCGGTCCCGGCGGCGTAGGCGGCCGGGATGGTGACGAGCGGGAGGGACAGCACCAGCACCAGCACCCCTGCCAGGAGGGTTTCGGAGAACAGGGCGAACCGGTTCACCGGGATGGGTTCGTGGCCGGATGCGGGTGTGGTGCTGTCCATGACGCTCATTTTCGTCCTTTGTTGCTTTTAGCCTTTGAGGCCTTGGGTGGAGACGCCTTCGACGATGTACCGCTGGAAGATCAGGAAGAAGATCAGCACGGGGAGCAGGGCCAGGACGGACATGGCGATCATGGCGCCATAGTCCGAGGACTGGGTTTGGTCCACGAAGAGCCGCAGGGCCAGCGGCAGCGGGTACTTGTCGGGGGTGTTCAGGTACAGCAGCGGGCCCAGGAAATCGTTCCAGCTCCAGATGAAGGAGAAGATCGAGGTGGAGATCAGGGCCGGTTTCATCAGCGGCAGCATGATGGAGAAGAAGATCCGGGCGTGGCCGGCACCGTCGATCCGGGCCGCCTCATCCAGCTCCGTGGGCAGGCCGCGCATGAACTGGACCATGAGGAAGACGAAGAACGCGTCCGCGGCCAGGAACTTGCCGATCAGCAGCGGCACATACGTATCCACCAGGCCCAGCTGCTGGAACACGATGTACTGCGGAATGATCACCACGTGGAAGGGCAGCAGCAGCGTGGCGATCATCATGCCGAAGAAGATGCTGCGGCCGGGGAAGTTTATCCTGGCGAACGCGTACGCCGATACGGACGCGGACAGGATGGTTCCCACCACCGCGCCCAGGGCCAGGATCAGGGAGTTGGTGAAGAACTGCAGGGTGGACACGCCGCCGATGCCGTCCATGGCCGTGACGAAGTTGTCGAAGCTGAAGTTGTTCGACCACAGCGACGTGTTTTGCCCGCCGATTTCCGAGTTGGGCTTGAACGACGAGGCGATCATCCACAGGCCCGGGTAGAGCACGATGGCGGTGAGGATCAGGGCCACGGCGTGGAAAATGACGCTCTTGGCCCGCTTGGCGCCAACCGACTCTGATTTCGGGTTGTAGGCGGGGGCGGTGTCCGGGGTGGACTGGGTGGGGGTTGCCATGGTTGTCATCGTGAATCACCGCTGTAGTGGACCCAGGACTTGGACGTGCGGAAGAAGATCAGCGTGATGATGCCCACCACGACCACCAGCAGCCATGCCATGGCCGAGGCGTAGCCCATCCGGAAATCGCTGAAACCGCGCAGGTACAGGTAGAGGGTGTAGAAGAGGGTGGATCCGGCGGGGCCGCCTTCACCGTTGGAAATGATGTACGCCGACGCGAAGATCTGGAACGCATGGATGGTTTCCATCAACAGGTTGAAGAAGATCACCGGAGACAGCATGGGCCAGGTGATATTGAAGAACTTCCGCACCGGGCCGGCGCCGTCCATCGACGCTGCTTCATAGAGCTCGCCGGGAATCTGCTTGAGCCCGGCCAGGAAGATCACCATCGGCGCGCCGAACTGCCACACCGTCAGCAGGATGAACATAGGCATGGTCATGGCGGGGTTGCCCACCCAACCGCCCAGGTTGATCCCGAAGAAGGACAGGCCCTGGTCCACGGGACCGGAATCGCCGAACATCGCCTTCCAAACGATCGCGATGGACACGGACGCACCGATCAGCGACGGAGCATAAAACGCCGACCGGTAGAAGCCCTGGCCGCGGCGCTTGCTGTTCAGCAGCATGGCCACCGCCAGCGCCGCCGCGAGCTTCAGGGGCGTACCGAACACCACATAGCCCACGGTCACGCCCACGGACTGGAGGAACCGTTCGTCCTGGAACAGGGTGGTGTAGTTGTCCAGGCCAATCCACTTGGGCGGCTCGAACAGGTTGTAGTTGGTGAACGACAGGTACAGCGAGGAAATCATTGGCCCTACCGTCAGGGCAATGAATCCCAGCAGCCAGGGCAGCAGGAAGGTGTAGCCGGCACGGGCGTCCGCCCCGTTGCGCTTCGATGTGCGAAGCTGCGCGGGGGCGGACGACGCCGAACGCCTGCTCAGTGTTGGGCTTGAAGTCACGAGTTCATTCCGTCAGTCGTGGGGACCAGGGTGGGCATGGCGGCCGGATCAGCCGTTTTGCTTGATGAGGTCTTCGGCTTCCTTGAACCAGGCATCGGTTGCACCGTCGACGGTGAGCTTGCCGTAGTTCAGGTCCGAGGCAATGCGCTTGAAGGAGGATTCAAGCGTGCCGAAGCCGACGATGGGCGGCTCCGGGGCGTCCTTGAGGTACTTCTCGATGGACTTTTCGTAATCGACCACCAGCTTGTCGGTCCCCTCGAAGGTGGTGCCGTCACGCTGGGTCTTGGAGGCGGGAACGCCGCGGGAGGTCTTGAAGATCTGGCCCACCTCGGGGTCATTGACCATGAAGTCGATGAAGCGGGCGGCTGCGTCCTTAAACTTGGTCTTGGCGCTGGCCACCATCAGCATGGAGGGCTTGAGGAACAGGCCCAGGTTGTCAGGGTCATCGGACGGAACGGGGACCAGCTTGAGTTCCTTGGCTCCGCTGTCACCCAGGTACCCGGCCATGAAGTTGTCCCAGGTCACCTCGGTGGCCGTGGCGTTGGAGCCGAACGGCGACTTCGGCGCCAGCTGCGTCACCCGGTCCTCGGGGATGATGGCACCCGTACCGCGCAGGTTTGCGGTGAGGTTCCACCACTTCTTCAGGTCGTCCTCGCTGAAGCCGAGCTTGCCCTCGGAGGTGAAGGCCTCGATCTTGTTCTGGCGCAGCCAGATGTTGAACATCCACCAAACGCCGGTGTAGTCGGTGCCGCCGTAGAGGGCGCCGTTGCTCTTGGTGCCCACCTGGGTCAGGAAGTCGTTGAATTCCTTGTAGGTCCAGGAGCCGTCCGGTTCGGCGATGCCCAGGGAGGCCAGCTTGGCGGGGTCGTAGTAGACGGCGAAGGCGTTGGTGCTGGTGGGGATGCCGTAGGTTTTGCCCTTGATCTGTCCGGAGGGCAGGAGGGACTTCTCGAAGGCGTCAGTGTTGATCTTGACCGTGCCGAGGTCCAGGAGCTGGTTGCGCTGGCCGTAGTCGCGCAGGTAGGACAGGTCCCACTGCATGACGTCCGGCAGGCCGCCGCCGGCGGCCTCGGTGGCGCGCTTCTGCCAGTAGCCGGCGAAGTCGGTGAAGTTGCCGTTGACCTTGATGTCCGGGTTCTTCGACTCGAACAGGGCGATGGCCTTGCGGGTACGCTCGGCGCGGTCGTCGTTACCCCACCAGGTGTAGTTGATGGTGACGGGCTTGTCCGCCGAGCCGGTCTGGCCGGACGAGCCGGATCCGTTCCCACAGGCCGACAGTGCTGCTGCCGATGCGGTGCCAATGGCGACGGTTGTAAGGAAATGCCTTCTGTTGATCATGGGAGCCTCCTTGCTCAATGGGTGTTTGCCATTTCTCGGTCTACAACACGGGTAGTGAGCTGGCTTACACTGCTTCTGAAACGATACAATAGCGACATTCCCAGGATTGGGCAAGCGTTTTCCAAACGTCTGACATCAGCCCTGTTCCATCTTCCCAGCAGACAAAGGAGTCCTATGACACGGCAGGCAACCCCCGGAGAGCCGAGCATTTGGAACAACGTCCAGGGCATCGCCTTCGGCGGTGACTACAACCCCGAGCAGTGGCCTGCCAGTGTCCGGCTGGAGGACCTCGAACTCATGCAGGAAGCCGGAGTAAATTTCCTCAGCGTGGGGATTTTCTCCTGGGCACTGCTCGAACGGGCAGAGGGCCAGTATGACTTCGGGTGGCTGGACGAGGTCATGGACAACCTTGCTGGAATCGGGGTGAAGGTGGCCCTGGCCACCGCCACCGCCGCTCCCCCGGCCTGGCTGGTCCGCAAGCATCCGGAAATCCTGCCGGTCACGGCTGACGGGACCGTGCTGGGGCCGGGCTCACGGCGCCACTACACACCGTCGTCGGCCGTTTACCGCCGCTACGCCACCGGCATCACCCGCGTCCTCGCCGAACGGTACAAGGACCACCCGGCCCTGGCACTGTGGCACGTGGACAACGAACTGGGCTGCCACGTATCAGAGTTCTACGGCGAGGAGGATGCCGCCGCCTTCCGCGCCTGGCTGGAACGCCGCTACGGGAGCATCGAAGCGCTCAACGCCTCCTGGGGCACTGCGTTCTGGTCCCAAAATTACGGTTCCTTTGATGAAATCCTGCCGCCCGCCGTCGCTCCTTCCACCCTGAACCCGGGCCAGCAGTTGGACTTCCAGCGGTTCAACTCCTGGGCGCTGATGGACTACTACCGGGAGCTGGTGGCGGTCCTGCGCGAGGTCACCCCGGACATCCCGTGCACCACCAACCTGATGGCCTCCAGCGCCACCAAGTCCATGGATTACTTCGACTGGGCCAAGGATTTGGACGTCATCGCCAACGACCACTACCTGGTGGCGGCGGACCCTGAACGGCACGTCGAACTCGCGTTCAGCGCGGATCTCACCCGTGGCATCGCGGGCGGCGACCCGTGGATCCTGATGGAGCATTCGACGTCGGCCGTGAACTGGCAGCCGCGCAACCAGCCCAAGATGCCCGGCGAGATGCTGCGGAACTCCCTGGCGCATGTGGCCCGCGGGGCCGACGCCGTCATGTTTTTCCAATGGCGGCAGAGCTTTGCGGGGTCGGAAAAGTTCCACTCGGCCATGGTGCCGCACGGCGGCCGGGACACGCGCGTGTGGCGGGAAGTGGTGGAGCTCGGCGCCGCGCTGAAACGGCTGGAGCCGGTGCGCGGTTCGCGGGTCCAGTCGCGTGCGGCCATTGTCTTTGACTACGAGGCGTGGTGGGCCAGCGAAATCGATTCGAAGCCCAGCGTGGACGTGAAGTACCTGGACGTGCTGCGGGCCTTCCACCGCTCCTTGATGCTCCGCGGCGTCACCGTGGACATGGTGCATCCCTCCGCGCCCCTGGACGGGTACGACCTGGTGCTGGTGTGCACGCTGTACGCGGTCTCCGATGAGCACGCGGCCAACATTGCTGCAGCGGCTTCGGCCGGGGCCACGGTCCTGGTCAGCTACTTCAGCGGGATCGTGGACATGCAGGACCATGTGCGGCTGGGCGGCTATCCGGGGGCGTTCCGTGAACTCCTGGGCGTGCGGGTGGAGGAGTTCCACCCGCTGCTGGCCGGGTCGCAGCTGAAGCTGAGCGACGGTACCGCGTCCTCGGTCTGGAGCGAACATGTCCACCTGGCGGGCGCGGAAGCAGTGCAGACCTTTACCGAGTACCCGCTGGAAGGCGTGCCATCCCTCACGCGCCGGGCCGTGGGTTCCGGAGCCGCCTGGTACCTGGCCACTTTCCCTGACCCCGATGGCATCGGCTCCCTCGTGGACCGGCTGCTGGCTGAGTCCGGGGTTTCCCCCGTTGCCGTGGCCGACACCGGCGTGGAGCTGGTGCGCCGGCGTTCGGCCGACGGGCAGGGCTTCCTGTTCGCCATCAACCACACGCGCGAGGACGCCTCTGTGGCTGCCGCCGGCACGGACCTGCTCACGGGAGAGCCGTTCGCCGGCGTTGTCCCGGCAGGTGGCGTGGCGGTGGTCGCCGAAGGCTAGGCTTCAGCTTCAGGAAAGCACTAAGGCGCCAAGAGGTACGACGGCGGCGCCCTCCCGGGTGCCGCCGTTTTGCTAATGCGGGGTCAGCCCTAAAGCCGACGGTGCTGAGTAGGCATCGAAATGTTAGGCCAGGTGCCTCTTGGCACAACCTTTCCGGAATCGTACCGTGGCACGATGTCGATCTTCGTGGAGGCGGTTGGGGCTGTGGTCCAGGCCCTCGCAGAGGTAGCCGCTGAGCTCCTGTGCTGGAACCGGGAAGGGAAGCAACGGGACGACGAATCCGCCAGCGCGTCGCAGAAAAAGGACCCGGACTGAACGTTCTTCCTCTGCCACCCTTTCTGGCCTGACGGCTTCCGCCTCTCCTTCAGCAACTTTCCACATAGGAGATACGGGCCGTCGGAATTGTCAGTGGGTGCTGGAAGACTTTGGTTATGGAAGCAGTTGTGGGGACGGCGGGATTACTGGAGGCGGAGCCTCTGGGGCTGCCTGCTGCCGATGTGTTTCTGTTTCCACCCGCTGTTCCGGGAGTTGCTGCTGCCGCCCCTTCAATTGCTGATGTCCTGAGCCTGTTGGCTCGTGTTCCTTTGGCTGCCGATCCTGCTGGGATGATCGATCAGCTGCGCGGCCTTGAGGACCTGAAGTGCCTGGCCGGTGCACGCCAGGCCGATACCGCTGTTGCTTTTGATCTTCAGCAGCGGCGGGAGCAGGCCGCGGCCGGTGTCCCTGCTAATGAGCAGGGTGCCGGGGTGGCGGCGCAGATCGCGCTCGCGCGGCGGGAGTCCCCGGCTAAGGGTTCCCGGTTGCTGGGACTGGCCAAGACCCTTCCCGGGATGCCCCATACGTTCGCCGCTTTTCGGGCCGGCTTGCTGAACGAGTGGCGGGTCACGCTGGTGGTGAAGGAAACCATCTGCCTCTCCCCGGAGGACCGGGCCGGGGTGGATGAGGAACTCGCCGCCGACACCGGCGCCCTGGACGGCATGGGAGACAAAGCCGTAATCGCCGCGGTCCGTGCGGCGACGTACCGGCGGGATCCCGCCTCGGTTGCGAAGCGGGCTGCCCGGGCCGTGGGTGAGCGGTGCGTGACCCTGCGCCCGGCGCCGGACACCATGGCCTACCTGACCGCGCTGCTCCCGGTCGCCCAGGGTGTCGCCGCGTACTCCGCCCTGGCCAAGGACGCCGACGCGCTGCGTTCTGCCGGGGACGACAGGTCGCGGGGGCAGGTCATGGCCGACACCCTCGTCGAGCGCGTCACCGGCACCCCGGGCGGGATCAACGGGGTGGAGATCCAGCTCGTCATGACCGACCGCACCCTCCTCCAAGCCGACGCCGAACCCGCCCGGCTGCCCGGTTACGGCACCATCCCCGCAGCCTGGGCACGGGAACTCACCCTCACAGCTGAATCCTCGACAGGAACGCCCGCAAC
Source organism: Arthrobacter sp. SLBN-83 (assembly GCF_006715285.1). Classification (NCBI taxonomy): domain Bacteria; kingdom Bacillati; phylum Actinomycetota; class Actinomycetes; order Micrococcales; family Micrococcaceae; genus Arthrobacter; species Arthrobacter sp. SLBN-83. Next base: position 2,121,766 of record NZ_VFMX01000001.1, on the reverse strand, counting down.
AGTCCCCGGCCCCAGCAGCCCCGGTTCTCCAGCCCCTGCCGGCACCGCAATGGCGGCCAAGACCACCACCGTTGAAGCTACGGAGGTAGCCCTGGACGCTTCCGGCCGTCACAACCTGAAGCTCTGGGTCCGGCGGCTCTACACCGCCCCCGGTACCGGCGAGCTGGTGGCGATGGACTCCAAAGCACGGATCTTCCCGGCCAGCCTGAAACGCTTCCTCCAGGTCCGGGACGATACCTGCCGGACCCCGTACTGCGACGCCCCGATCAGACACCACGACCACATCACCGCCTGGCACAACGGCGGACCCACCACCGCCGCCAACGGCCAAGGCCTCTGCGAAGCCTGCAACCACACCAAAGAAACCCCCGGCTGGACGGCAAAACCCGTCCCCGGCCCACGCCACACCGTCGCAACCACCACCCCAACCGGCCACACCTACCACTCCACCGCCCCACCACTCCCCGGAAGTGCGTCGGCGAGACCGGACATCGGGGCTGGAATCAACACGTCGAGGAATGACGGTAGGCAACTCCGTCGCGCTCTCTCGCGGGGAAGGCAACTGGGCTACTCCCCAGGGCCACCGGGTGGGCCGCCGCGACCAACCGTCCAGGTGTTGGGGCGCGTCATCCGGCCCGGCATGACCTGACCTGACGGCTAACTCCGTGTCGGTGCGACCAACCAGCAGGCCTGTGGCAGGCAGGGCGGAGTGGCAGATACTGGACTGGTGATTCGACCAGCCCAGACGGCGGACCTCAAGCGCATCCAGGAGATCGAGACTGCCGCCGGTGAACTTTTCCGCACTGTAGGCATGGATGCGATCGCAGATGACCCGCCGCCAACCGTGGAAGAGCTGAACGCGTATGTAGCCGCCGGGACCGCATGGGTGGCAACCGATCCGGCGGGCAGGGTTGCCGGATACATCCTGGTCGAGATGCACGGCTGCTGGGCCCATATCGAGCAGGTCACGGTGCACCCGGAGCACGGCCGCCGCGGAATCGGAGCCGCGTTGATCGCGCAGGTGGACCAATGGGCGGTGGAGCGGGGACTTGAGCGCCTGTCGCTGACAACGTTCAGGGATGTGCCGTGGAACGCCCCCTACTACCAGCGGCTCGGCTTCAGGCATCTCCCCGGCACGGAGCGCCCTGCCTGGCTCCGCTGCGTTGTGGAGCGGGAGAAGCGGCACGGGCTGGCTTCGTGGCCGAGGACAGTGATGTCGCGCGAGGTCACCGCAGTGCCCTCCGCTTAAACAGCCCTGCCCCGGGAGGAACCATGTGGTTACCTTCCGGAGCAGGGCTGCCACCCGCCGTCGAACGTCTGGATTGGGAGGCGTCCCTCCAGACTGCCCGGAGCCGTATTGGCGGTGTGAAGACTTACTTGCTGATGGCCGACTTCATCTCATCGGTTGCCTTCTTCCCGGCATCTTCCGGGGACAAGCGCTCGAAGAGGACTTCAGAGGTGTAGCGCTTGATGATCTCCTGGATGGCACCGGCGCCCTTCGGCGGCGGCGCGGGGGCCTCACCGAGCTCATCCTTGATCTGGTCGATGAAGTTGACCACCTTGACGTCGGCCGGGGTCAGTTTCGGCTGGATGGCTGCCCGGACATCGGAGTTCGGGTACACGCCGCGGTCGGCCAGGAGTGCCTCGCCCGCCTTGACGTTGTTGGTCAGGAAGTTGATGAACTTTGCGGTTTCCTGAGGGTGCTTGGTGCGTGAGGAAGCAGACCAGAACTGCGACGCCTTGTACCAGAGCTCGGCGTCAGCGGCCGAGCCCGTCTTGGTGGGGAAGCGCAGGATCTTCAGGTCCCCGCCGCTGGCCTTCTCCAGGGCAGGGGCCTGGTTGGACCACCAGAAGGCCATGCCGTTCTTGCCCGTCGCCAGTCCGCTCTGGTCAAGCGGGGCAGCCTCGGCCTCCACCACCTCGGACGCGGAAGGCACCGCCTTGTCCTGGCTGAGCTTCTTCAGGAAGGCCCACCATTCGGCAATGTCGCCGGGCTCAAAACCCAGGTTGCCGTCGGATGTGTACAGGGATTTGCCGTTCTGCCGGAGCCACACGCCCAGGGAGGCCTCGTCGGTTCCGTAGGCGGCCGCACCGTAGGTTCCCTTGGGCGACTTGGCGGTGATGTCGGCGGCGATCTTGCCGAAGTCCTCCCAGGTCCACTTCGAGTCGTCCGGAAGCGGGACACCGGCGGCTTCGAAGACCTTCGGGTTGGCAAGGATGGTGGCGGCGTTGATGCCTGCTGCGATGCCCGTCAGGCCCTTCTCGCCCTTGCCCGCGTTGAGTGCAGCCTCATCGAGCTTGGAGGTGTCGATGTCGTACTTGGAGAGGTCCAGGAGCGCGCCGCGGCTTGAGTACTCCGTGATGTACTTTTCGTCCATCTGGATGACGTCGGGGGCATCATTGGCCGCAACCTGGGTGGCCAGCTTGTCCCAGTAACCGCTCCAGTCGCCGAACTCCGGCTTGATCTTGATTTTGGGGTTCTCGGCCTCGAACTGCTTGATGGCTTCCTGCGTGAGCTGGGCGCGCTTGTCGCCGCCCCACCAGGAGAAGCGGAGCTCGACGGTTCCGTCCGCGTTCTGCGGGGCTGCTCCCCCGCCGCAGGCGCTGAGTGCCATGACGGCGGCCACTGCGGCAGCAACGGCGCCGGCTTTACGGGTTCGGCCTTGGCGGCCGTGGCGCGATGCGCCTGAAATGGGTGCCCCTGCCCGCTGCTTTGCAGCAGCTGCAGGACGGGGAAAAAGCGGCACTGGGTACTCCGATCTTCTTTGATCCAGGTGCGGGTGGTGTTCCAAGTGGGGACTTGGTCCGGCAGCAACAGAGGCTGGCCGAAAATATCGTGAAAGCGCCTTCTCCTTCTGATACTACAAGTGCGAAACTTGTAGTACAAGATGCGCGGCCAACAGTTCTGAAAGATTTCGAGCGGCGTGGGCAAACGAAACGGCCCGCCACAGGACGGGCCGTTCGGGATGTGAAGTTGCAGCGCCGGTTACTTGATGCCGGTGGTGGCAATGCCCTTGATAAGGAACCGCTGGCCGAACAGGAATACCAGGAAGACCGGCAACAGGGACACGATCGACATTGCGAACAATGAACCCCAACTCGTAGCCGACTGGGAATCCACGAAGGCCCGCAGCGCCACCGGAACGGTGAACATGTCCGGGTCCGTGAGGTAGATCAGCGCGCCGAAGAAGTCGTTCCAGGTCCAGATGAAGGTGAAGATGGTGGTGGTGGCCAGGGCCGGCACCATCAGCGGCAGGATGACCCGCAGGAAGATGCGCGGATGGCCTGCGCCGTCGATGCGTGCCGCTTCATCGAGTTCGCGGGGAATGCCGCGGATGAACTGCACCATCAGGAAGACGAAGAACGCATCCGTGGCCAGCAGCTTCGGCACCAGCAGCGGCCAGAAGGTGTTGACCCAGCCGATCTGCGAAAACAGGATGTACTGCGGAACGATCACCACGTGGAACGGGAGCATGATGGTCAGCAGCATGATGCCGAAGAACAGCCGCTTGCCGGTGAACTGGAGCCGGGCGAAGGCGTAGGCGGCCATGGAGCACGACACCAGGTTTCCCAGGATGGAGCCGATCACCACGATCGCCGAGTTCAGCATGTAGTGGCCGAACGGGTGCGTCAGGGCCGACCATCCGGAGGTGTAGTTGCTCATTTCCAGGCTGTTCAGCCACAGGCCGGGTTCCCGGAAGATCATCTCGTTGGGGCGCAGCGAGGACACCACCATCCACAGGAGCGGGTAGATCATCAGGGCGCCGGCAAGGATGAGGATGCCGTGCTTCATCAGCGACTTGCCTCGCTGTGCCCGGCTGAAGGACAGGGTTCCCCGGGACTCGCGGACCCTGGGCTTGCGGTTGTTTGGCTTGCCGGCGCCGGTGGACTTCCTCTCCGGGGTGGGCAGCGTCTCAAGCTTAGTCGTCATAGAAAACCCAATACTTAGAAGCGATGAAGTTGATGGCGGTGAAGACACCGATGATGAGCAGCAGCACCCACGCCATGGCTGAGGCGTAGCCCATGTCGAACTGGCCGAAGCCCTTTTGGTAGAGGTACAGCGTGAAGAACATGGTGGAGTCCGAAGGCCCGCCGTTGCCGCCGGAGACGATGAACGCCTGGGTGAACGACTGGAAGGAACCGATGATCTGCAGCACCAGGTTGAAGAAGATGATCGGGCTCAGCATCGGAAGGGTAATCCGCCAGAACTGCTGGAGCGTGGTGGCCCCATCAACCTTGGCGGCCTCGTAGTACATGTTTGGAATCTGCCGCAAGCCCGCCAGGAAGATGATCATGGGGGCGCCGAAGGTCCAGACATGCAGCAGGATGATCGATCCCAGCGCCGTGCTGGGATCCGAGATCCAGCCCGGACCCTGGATGCCGAACATGGCCAGGACCTGGTTGACCAGGCCGGTGGTGCCGAAGATCTGCTTCCACAGGATGGCAACGGCCACGGACCCGCCCAGGAGCGACGGCAAGTAGAACACCGAGCGGTAGAACGGAAGGCCGCGCAGCCCCTTGTCCAGGACGAGTGCGATCAGCAGTGCCACGGCCAGCTGCAGCGGAACACCCACGAAGACGTAGGTAAACGTCACGCGGAGCGAGTTGTGCAGCCGGGCGTCGCTGAGCATGCGGGTGAAGTTGTCCAGCCCCGTCCATTCCGGCGGCTGGAGCAGGTTGTAATCCGTGAAGGACAGATAGAGGGACATCAGCATGGGGCCGATGGTGATGGCCACCAGTCCCACCAGCCACGGCAGGAGGAAGATGTAGGCGGCCTTGTTGTCCCGCCTGTTGGCCTTCTTCTCGGCAGCCGTGACTTTGCCTTTCCGCCGGGAAAGGGAGCTGAGCTCACTGATGGCGCTCACGGAAGCTGCTCCGTCCTGGGGATGTGTTTTGCGGCCATGTGGTCTCCTTTGGTCATCGTGGCCTCCACGTTGTTTCATCGCAGGGCGATGGGGGTAACCGGCACCCGCGTCCGGCCATGCTCCTGCCTGTGAAAGCTGAAGCGGTTCCGGCACCGCGGGGTCCGTTCGAATTGCGGCTCCGTACCAAAGTAAACGCTTTCTTGACTCCTGTATAGCCCTTTGTTAGTTTTTGAGAAAACGCTTTCTGTTACGGACGTCACTCGCGCACAACCTACCCGCCAAGGGGCACAACAATGAGGTTTGGTCTCAAGAAATCCGTCATGGGCATTACCGGCGCTTTTGCTGCAGCCGCCCTGGTCCTCACCGGCTGCGGCAGCAGCCCGCAAGCAGGAAAAGTGGGGACTGCCGAGGACCCCGTCACCATCCGGTTTGCCTGGTGGGGCAACGATTCCAGGGCCAAAACCACCATGGAGGTGATTAAGGCCTTCGAAGCCGCGAACCCCACCATCAAGGTCCAGGGCGAGAACACCGAATACAGCTCCTACTGGGACAAGATGGCCACCCAGATCGCGGGTGGAACCATGCCGGATGTCATCGCCATGAGCGGGGCCTACCCCAGCGAGTACGCCAGCCGGGGTGTGCTGTTGAACCTGGACAAGGTCAAGGACCAGATCGATACCTCGAAGTTTGCCGAGGGAACCGTGGATCTGGGCAAGATCGACGGCAAGCAGTACACCATCACCGCCGGCGTCAACTCGATGTCCATGGTCCTCGACCCCAAAGTCTTCGAGGCCGCCGGCGTGGCACTGCCGGATGACGAGACCTGGACCTGGGACGACTACGCCAGGATCGCGGCCGAGATCACCCAGAAGTCGCCGGCCGGAACCTTTGGCACCACGCCCATGGCCAACGACTCGTTCCTCGCAGTCTGGGCGCGCCAGAACGGTGAAGCCCTCTACACGGACGATGGAAAGAAGATGGGCATCAGCGAGGACACCCTGACCCGCTGGTTCGAGCTCAACAAGAAGCTGACGGAAACCGGCGGTGCACCCTCGGCCTCCCAGACCGTCGAGGACGGCTCGGCGCAGCCCGAAATGACCCTGATGGGCCAGGGGAAGCAGGGGATGAAAATTTCCTGGAGCAACCAGATGACGTCCTACTCCGGTGCGCCCCTGGTCATGGTGAAGCTGCCCGGTGAAAGCACCCGGCCCGGTTCCTGGCTGCGTTCCTCCATGGAATACGCCATCTCCTCCAAGTCGCCACAGTCAAAGGAAGCGGCCCTCTTCATCAACTACCTGGTCAACAACATGGACGCAGCGTCAAAGATCAAGAGCGACCGGGGCATGCCAGCCAACACGGAACTGAAGGCGGGCATCACTCCCTTGCTGAAGGAAACCCAGCAGAAGGAGGCGGCGTACCTTGACCGGATCGCCGGGATGAAGATTCAGGCACCCAAGCCGTTCCCGGCAGGCTCATCGGCCACCATGGAAGTTCTGAACCGCTACAACACGGATGTACTCTTCGGAAAGATCTCCCCTCGCGATGCCGCCAAAGGCATGATCTCCGAGGTCAACCAGAACCTCGCCTGATCCACCACGGCAACCAGCCACGCCACAGCACCGGAACTACCCAAGTAAGGAGGCCAGCCACATGACTCCAACAGCACGGCCCAGCGCGATCGCCGGCTATGAGGACTGGCCCGCCTACGTCCGGGACCATCAGCGCCACCAGGCCTCCAGCGCTGCGGCGCAGGAACTGTCAGACGCGCTGGGCGTCCCGGACCGCGGGGCACTTCCTGAGGTGACGGTGCACTGGGAGGAAACATACGACGGCGCCACCACCTCCCAGCTCAGCTGGCAGTTGGGCTTCGGTCCACGGACTACGGGCTGGCTGGTGAAGCCGGCCGGGAGTCTTGGTCCGCTGCCGGGCGTCCTGGCACTGCACTGCCACGGCGGGAACAAGTTCGGCGGGGCCGACCGGCTGGTGGAACTCCCGGACAACCACCCGTCGGCTGCCGCTGCCCGCGCAGGACACTATGACGGCCGCGCCCTGGCCACCGACATCGCCCGCCGGGGATTTGCCGTCCTGGCCCACGACACATTCGCGTGGGGCAGCCGCAGGTTCAACCTCGAAACTCCCCCATGGCGGACGGCCTCCGCAACAGCGGCGAGGCGGGCGCAGTGGCGGGAGGACGGCGTAGTGCCTTCCGAGGCGGAGGAATACAACGCCGCTGCCGGCTTTCATGAAGACACCGTTGCCAAGGCAGCCGGCCTGCTGGGCACCAGCCTGGCCGGCATGGTGGCGCATGACGACCTTGCCGCCCTGGACATCCTGGCAGCACTTCCGGACGTCGACCAGGACAGGCTGGGCTGCATCGGCTTCTCGGGCGGCGGCGGCCGCTCCCTTGCCCTCGCCGCCCTCAGCCCGCGCGTCCGGGCCGCTGTGGTCACCTGCATGATGACCACCTTCGAGTCGCTCTTCCCCGCCTACCTGGACGCGCACTCCTGGCTGCTGCAGACTCCCGGCCTGTGGAAACTGGGCGACTGGCCGGAGCTCACCTGCCGGGCGGAAACAGCACGCTTTCTGGTGCAGTACGCCCTGGCGGATGAGCTGTTCCCGGAGGACGGGATGCGCCAGGCGGACCAACTGCTGCAATCCCTGCACCCCGGCACGGACGCCTACACCGGCAGCTTCTGGCCGGGCGGGCACGTGTTCACGGCGGGCATGCAGGACGAGGCCCTCGATTTCCTGGCCGGGACACTGACCTCTTGACCCCCTTTCCAACAGCACCGAGGACCCACGTGACCACACAGCACCCAGCGGAATCCGCCCAGCAACAGCCGACCTCCACCGCCATCCCCCGGGTTGCGCTGGTGGGCGTGCACGGCTTCGGCGAGCGCCACCTCGCCAACCTGGCCCGGCTCGAGGCAGCCGGTGCCCTGCAACTGGTGGCAGTGGCCGATCCCCTTCCGCCGCAGGCCGGCACCCTGGCCGATACGGTTGCCGTCTTCCCCGATCTGGACTCGCTGCTGGCCGCACAGCCGGGTGCCGACGTCGTCATTCTTGCCACCCCCATCCAAACCCACGCGCCGCTGGCCCTCGCCGCGCTGTCCGCCGGGATGGACGTCTATGTGGAAAAGCCACCGGTGGCCTCCCTGGCGCAGTACGATCAGGTCCTTGCCGCCGCACAGGAGAAGGGACGCCTGGTCCAAGTGGGCTTCCAAAGCCTGGGATCCCACGCCCTGCCCGCCATCCGTGACAAAGTTGCTGCCGGGGAGATCGGCACCGTCCTGGGCATCAGCGCCACGGGCCAGTGGCTGCGGACCAAGGCCTACTTCAAGCGCTCACGCTGGGCAGGGAAGCGCAGCCTGGACGGCACCGACGTGGTGGATGGCGTGGCCACGAATGCGCTGGCACACGCCGTTGCCACGGGCCTGTCCCTGGCCGGCGCCCACACGCTCTCCGACGTCGCCTCCGTGGAAACCGACCTCTACCGGGCCAACCAGACCGAGAGCGACGACACCTCGGTGCTCCGGATCCGCACCGCCGGCGGGAACACCCTGCTGTGCGCCCTCACATTGTGCGCCCTCGAGCAGCTCGATCCCACCGTCACTGTGCATGGAACCCTGGGCGACATCACCCTCTACTACACGCGGGACGAGGTGGTGATCAGCAGCGCCGACGGCGAGCGCCATGAAACGTACGGCCGCACCGACCTGCTGGAGAACCTGCTGGACGCCCGCGCAACCGGGACGCCCCTGCTGTGCGCCCTGCAGGACACCGGCGCCTTCACCGCAGTGCTGGAAGCCATCCGCACCTCCCCCGCGCCGGCTCCGATTGATGCTGCATCCATGTCCTGGGAGGGCGACGGCGACGACGCCCACCCCGTGATCCAGGGCATCAGCGACCTGATCGGGCGCGCCATCAAGTCACAGGCAACGTACGCCGAACTTGGCGTCCCGTGGGCCCGGGCCCTCCCGCCGGTCCGGGCGCTGGCCTTGGATGGCCGGCCGGTGGCGGACTACCAGGACGGCAGCCACATCCGCGCCGTATCCTCCCCGCGCCCCTACCTGCACCCTGTCCGGACCCTCGGCGGCACTGTGGTCACGGACCACATGCCGCTGGACCACGTGTGGCATCTGGGTGTTGGGGTGGCACTGCAGGACGTGGACGGCGTCAATTTCTGGGGCGGACGCACCTATACGCGGAAGGCCGGGCAGTACATCTGGCGCCCGGACCACGGCAGCATCACGGCCACCGCTTCACAGCAGACCGACGACAGCGACGGGCAAAAGGGCAGGCTCCAGGAGACCCTGGAGTGGAACGGCCCCGACGGCTCCCCCGTCCTGGTGGAGGAACGCACCTGGGCGTGGTCCGCCGTCGCGCCTTCCATCTGGCGGTTGTCCGTGGACTTTGCCCTGTCCCCCGCGTGGGACAAGCCCGTCAGCCTGGGCAGCCCGGGCTCCAACGGCCGCTTCGAGGGCGGCTATGGCGGCTTCTTCTGGCGCCTCCCGGCGTGCGGGGAAGCGGCGGTGTGGACGCAGGCCGGCAGCGGCGAGTCGAAGACCCACGGCAGCGTCACGCGCTGGCTCGCTTGGTCCGGAAGGTTCGACGGCGGGCCGGCCACCTTGGTGTTCGTCGCCCCGGAAGGCTGCACGGACCCGTGGTTTGTCCGTGTGGAGGGCTACCCCGGCGTGGGACAGTCGCTCGCCTGGGACAGTCCCGTCTTGGCCCGGCCGGGAAACCCGGTACGGCGGCACATCACCGTTTTCGTGGCCGACGGAATCCTGGCCACCGCCGACGTAGAAGCGCTAATTAACCAACAGGGGGACCCGTCATGACGCAAACAACAACCACAGCCGCTCCCCCGAAGGAGGCACGGCGGCCGCCGGGCTCAAGGACGGACCGCACCATCAAGCGCCGCCGCGTCCTGGACATCCTGGACGCGGCCGGGCGGGACTCCCTGCTCCTGACCTCCAACACTGCCCTGACGTGGTACCTGGACGGCAGCCGCGTGCACGTCAGCCTGGCCGGCGACCCCATCGCAGCCCTCCTGGTGGACCGCGACGGCGACCACCTGGTGACGTTCAACAATGAGGCCGGGCGGATCGCGGCCGAAGAGCTTCCAGCCCAGGTCAACCTGCACACCGTGCCCTGGTACGGCAACCTGCACCAGACCGCCGCCGCCCTCGGAAGCAGTTACCGGCCGCCGCTCGCGGAAGCGGACGTCACAGCGCAACTGCGCGCTGCCCGCCAGCAGCTCCTCCCGGCCGAGAGCGCGCGGTACTCCCAGCTCAGCGCCGAGCTGGCTGCCATGATGACGGACGTTCTTTCCGCAGCGCGCCCGGAGACCACCGAGTTCGAACTCGTCTCGGCGCTGGCCGCCCGCGTGGTGGCGGCCGGCGCGGAGCCGCTGGTACTCCTGTGCAACGGCAGCTCCCGCAGCGATTTCCGGCACCCGTTGGCCACCCACGCCCCGCTGGGCCGTCGTGCCATGGCCGTGGTGTGCGCCCGCCGGGACGGCCTGGTGGCCAACATCACCCGCTGGATCAGGTTCGACGCCGGCACCCCGAAAGAGCGCGACGCCGAGGCCCGTGTCGCGGCCGTGGAAGCGGACATCTTCGATGCCACGGTCCCCGGGGCGCGCCTGGACAGGATCTTTGCCGAAATCCAGGCAGCGTACGCCCGGCACGGCTTCGGGGCGGACCAGTGGGAGCAGCATCACCAGGGCGGACCGGCCGGGTACGCGGGGCGTGATCCCAGGGTGACGTCTGCGGTGACCGACACTGTGGTGCTGGACCAGGCCTTCACCTGGAACCCGTCAGGCCCCGGCGTCAAGATCGAAGACACCGTCCAGCTCACGGAGTCCGGCCTCCGCGTCCTGACGGTGGACCCACGCTGGCCCATAAGCACCGTCAACGGGCTGGAGCGGCCGGTGACGCTGCAGCTGTAGGAAACGAGTTTCCCGGGCAGCAGAAAACCCCGGAGCCGAAAGGCTCCGGGGTTTTCTTTGTCAGCTAAGGAAGCTGCAGTTCCCCGTCCACCCGGCGCGGGATGCGCAGCGGGTTGTCCTCCCGCAGTGCTGGGTGCAGCACGCTTTCCGGGGCGTCCTGGTAGGCCACGGGGCGCTGGAACCTGCGGACCGCCGTCGCACCCACCGAGGTGAACAGCGATGTGGTGGCGGGGTAGGGGCCGCCGTGCTGCTGGGCCCAGTTCACGGCCACGCCCGTGGGCCAGCCTTCGAACAGGACGCGTCCGGCCAGCCCGGAGAGCTGCTCCACCAGGGCCTCGATATCCTCACCCTGCTCGCTGTGGAGCGTTGCCGTGAGGCTTCCCGGGACCTTGGCCAGGACGGCAGCCAGCTCCTCCCGGTCCTTGTACTCGATGAGGATGGTGGTGGGTCCGAAGCATTCCTCCAGCAGCTGCTCCGGGTTTTCCAGGACTTTGGCGGCACTGGTGCAAAAGACCACCGGAGCGGCGCCGTTGGCCACGGCGTCCTGGTCTACGCTGCCGCCCACCACGTCCACGCCGTCAACGGAAGCGAAACTGCGGAGCCCGTCCGGGTAGGCCTCGGCGATGCGGCTGGTCAGCATGCCCAGGGCCGGCTTGTCCTTGCTCGCTTCTGCCACCTCCGAGGCGAAGTCGGTTCCCGCGGGGATGAACACCAGGCCCGGCTTGGTGCAGAACTGCCCGGCGCCCAGGGTGAAGGACCCGGCAAGTCCGGCGGCGAGTTCCGCTGAGCGTGCCTGCAGCGCTTCCGCTGTGATGACCACGGGGTTGAGGCTGCCCAGTTCCCCGTAGAACGGGATGGGGTCGGGGCGGGAGGTGGCAAGGTCGAACAGGGCACGGCCGCCGGGGATGGACCCGGTGAACCCCACGGCCTTGACGGCAGGATCCTGGACCAGGGCTGTTCCCACTTCGCGGCCGTGGACCAGGGCGAACAGGCCCTCCGGTGCCCCGGCGCGGCGAAGCGCCTCCGCCACGATTTCCGCCGTCCGTTCGGAGAGCCGCAGGTGGCCGGAGTGTGCCTTGACGATCACTGAACAGCCGACGGCGAGCGCCGAGGCAGTGTCTCCGCCGGCCACCGAGAAGGCGAACGGGAAGTTGGACGCCGAGAAAACCGCTACCGGACCGATGGGCTTGAGGATCCGGCGGAGGTCCGGCCGGGGCGGGGTGGCGGCTGGCTCCGCGTGGTCGATGATGGCTTCCAGGTAGGAGCCTTCGGTGATCACGCGCGCAAACAGGCGCAGCTGGCCGGTGGTGCGGGCCACCTCGCCCGTCAGGCGGGTGGCCCCCAGGCTGGTTTCGGCGTCCGCGATGTCTACCAGCTCGGCGGCGTTGGCGTCCAGGGCGTCTGCCACCGCGTTCAACCAGCCGGCGCGTTCGGCGTCGGAGGCAGCCGCGGCGATTTTTGCCGCCGCCGTAGCGGCGGCAGTGAGTTCGGTGAGGGAAAGCGTTGCAGTTGTCACGTCAGGAACCTGTTCATCCAATAGAGGTCGTCTGGAAATTCATCATTGCAGCCTGTTCTTGAAGCGGAAACCCAGCCCGGCGTGGTCCGCGAGCGTCACCCGGCTGTTGCTGAACCGCACCGGCGATGGTTCGTCGAGGATGCCCAGCTGTTCGAAGGACGCATCTTCGACGTCCTCCACCAGGGTGGGCTCCGCCAGGGTCAGCGCCAGCTGTCCGGACAGTTCCGGCAGCAGGTGCGGCATCACCTTGATGCTGTGGGTCCGTGCCAGCTCCACGATCCGCCGGAACGGGGTGATCCCGCCTACCCGGATGATGTTGGGCTGGATGATGTCCACCGCTTCCGCCTCAATGAAATCGCGGAACCGGTAGATGGTGTGCAGGTTTTCGCCGAGGGCGATGGGCACCGGTGAATGTTTCCGCAGCCGCCGGTAGGCCCAGAGGTCGTCCGCGCGGATGGGCTCCTCCAGCCACTCCAGCCCGAATTCGGCCAGGACATCCAGGGCGCGGAAGGTGGTGGGCAGGTCCCACCGTTGGTTGGCATCGATCATGAGCCTGCGGTCCGGGCCCAGGACGGAGCGCACTGCGGCAAGGCGTTCGACGTCCTCGCGGATGTCCGGTTTGCCTACCTTGATCTTGACCGCCTGGTGGCCCGCGGCGACCCAGCGTTCGGCCTGCGCCACCAGCTCGTCCAGGGTGTAGTGCAGGTTCACCCCGGAGCCGTAGACCTCGGCGGAGTCCTGGCGCTGGCCCAGCAATCCGGTGACCGATGTTCCGGCACGGCGCGCCTGCAGGTCCCACAGTGCGAGGTCCACCCCGGCCATGGCAATGGTGGTGAGCCCGCCGCCACCGGCTTCGTGCAGGCGCTTCCATACCGCGTCCCACACGGCCTCGGGCGTGGCCGGCAGGCCGGTGATGAAAGGTGCGATGTCGTAATCAAGCAGCGCCTTGACTGCCTGGGGACCGATGGTGGGTGTCCAGGAAAAACCAAAGCCGGTGCCGCCGTCGTCCGTGGAGAGCTCGGTGGCGATCACGTGGTTCTCCGGTGCCTCCGTACCCCAGTGCCGCCGCAGCGGAACGGTGAGGAGCCGCGTGGCCAGCCCGGTGATGCGGGGAACGGTGCGGACGGATTCGGCCGTAGGCGCCGTCATCAGCTGCCGGCCAGCTCGTGGCCCTTGGCCAGGATGGCCTTGAGCTCCACCAGCTGTTCCTCCGTGGGGTCCACCAGCGGCGGGCGCACCGAACCGACGGGCAGCCCGGCCAACCGCAGTCCCGCTTTGATTAGGGAAACGCCGAACCCCGGGGTCTGGTCGCGCAGGCGGACCAGGGGTGCGTAGAAACCCTCGAGCAGGGCGCTGCGCCGGTCCTCGTCGCCTGAAACGTAGGCGTCGTAGTAGGCCTTGGCGATCTCCGGGGCCATGGCGAAGGCTGCGGAGGAGTAGAGCGGGATGCCCAGGCCGCGGTAGGCGCCCTGGGTCAGTTCGGCGGTGAGCAGGCCGTTGAAGAAGGAGAAGTCTGTCCGGCCGGTGGCGCGGACGGCGGTCACGATCTCCTGGGCCAGGCCCACGTCGCCCAGGCCGTCCTTGAAGCCGATCACCTTGGGATTGGCCGCAAGTTTGGCCATGGACGCGGCGGTGAACTTCGCGTTGCCGCGGTGGTACACGATGACCGGCAGGCTGCTGGCGTTGGCCACAGCCTCAATGTAGGCCACCAGGCCATCCGTCGGGCCCGTGACCAGGTAGGGCGGGAGCACCAGGAGGGCGTCCGCGCGAGCCTCCTCAGCGGCACGCGCCGCAGCGAGCGCGTGGCCCAAGGGCCCGCCTGCACCGGCCACCACGGGAACCTTGCCCGCGACGACTTCGACGGCGGCCGCCACCACGGTGCGGACCTCGTCAATGCTCAAGGCGTGGAATTCACCTGTGCCGCAGGCGGGAAACACGCCGCCGGGCCCAAAGGGTAGCCGGGAGCTGATGTGTTCCTTGAGCAGCTCCACGTCAACGGCACCTTCGGCCGTGAACGGGGTGACGGGGAAGAAGAGAACGCCGTCGAATTTCATGATGTCTCCTTGGCTCCGCCGCCGGCAGTGACCAGCGTGGAGGCCTCGTCGTTGAGGGTGGGTTTGAGTTCGGTGCGCCACGTGCGCTTGGGTTGCCAGCCGAGCAGTTCCTGGGCTTTGGCGATGGAGAATGCGGGGCTGAGGCCGGTGAGGCCGGCGCTGAGTGCTTCGCTTCCGGGCAGGAATTTCGGCATCAGTTCCGCAAGGGGTGCAGTGGCAAGTGCGTCCGCCGCGCCCACGAAAAAGGTTTCCCCGTTGGGGATGTCTTCCATCTTCCGCAGCAGCAGGTCCAGGAAGTCCGCCACGTCCCGCGCATCCACGTAGTTGAACAGGGCCGGGGCGGAGAGTGCAGGGTCCGCCAGGCGCTCGGCGAGGGTGTGGCCCTGCTGCGTGGGGGCGCCTTCCCATTCCTCGGGCGAGATCACGAAGCACGGCCGGAAGGCCGCATACCGGATCCTCTCCCCCTGCGCTGCGGCAAACATCTGTACGGTCTGTTCGGCGATGAGCTTGGACAGGGCGTAGGCGTTCCAGGGCTTGGCCGGGGTGCGTTCGTCCAGCGGGAACGACGGCGGCAGCCATCCTGCAGGGCATCCGTAACCGAGCACGGTGGGGCTGCTGGCCGTGACGATCTTGGGGACCCCCACCTCCGTCGCCGCGCTGATCACCGCGAAGGCGAGCCGGGTGTTCGTGCCGAAGATGACGTCCTCCGGTGCGCTGAACGGAACGGCGATTGCTGCAAGGTGGATGACGGCGTCGGGCTTTGCTGCCCCGATCAGGCGCAACGCCTCACCTGGGGCCAGCAGGTCGGCGGTTTCCTGGACGACGCCGGCCGGCAGCAGTTCAGCGGGTACGGCGTCGCGGTCCACCGAGACTACCTCGTGGCCGGCCTGGGCGAGCCCGGCCACAACGCTGCGGCCCAGGCGGCCCGAGCCGCCGGTGACAAATATCCTGCTCATGGCCTTTTCCTACTTGCCGCGGCGAAGGTCGACGCCGAGGTCCAGGTCCTCGACGCGCACGGGCAGGGATGTTTCGAGGGAGCGGTTGCCGGCGATGCCCACGGACACCGAACGCAGTCCGTCCAGGTAGCCGGAGGGTCGGCCCAGCGGATCCTCGCCCGGTCCGTTGAACAGGTCGGACAGCAGCAGCTCGTCACCGCCGCCATGGCCGCCCTCACCATTGATGATGGGCACCTCGTAGGCAGCCTCCCAGTGGCGCTGCACCACCAGGCGCTCGCCGTTGCGGCGTACGGCGTCCTCTTCCTCGACCGGTGTGGCGCTGGGGTCCACCACCGTCTTCTGGTCCGTGCTGTGCAGGACGGCGGCGCGTTCCACCACTTCGAGCTCGGCCCGGCCCTCGGTGCCGTTGACCGCCACCCGGTACCCCTCCCAAGGGCTGTGCGCGTTCAGGGAGTAGCTCAGGCGCGGGCCGCCCTGGTACTCCACCACCAGGGCCAGGTTGTCCTCGATGGTGATGCCGCTGGTGAAGACGTCCTGGTCGCGGCGGTAGCCGTCGTAGTGTTCGTTGTCCAGGAAGAGGGCCTTGAGCCGCTCATCCTCCCTGAGGTCCAGTGCGAAGGGATCCTTGTCGCCTGCGGGGGCATCGGCGTCGGGCGTTCCACGCTCGGGGCGTGGGCCCAGCCCGCGCTCGGCGGCGTTCTTGTCGCCGTAGAACTTCAGGCCGCCGGAGGCGAAGATCCGCTCCGGGACATCATCGATCCACCAGTTCACCAGGTCGAAGTGGTGGGAGGCCTTGTGGATGAGCAGGCCGCCGGAGTTCTTCTTCTCCCGGTGCCAGCGGCGGAAGTAGTCGGCGCCGTGGACCGTGTCCAGAACCCAGCTGAAGTCGACGGAGGTGACCTTGCCGATCACGCCGCTCTGGATGATTTCCTTCAGGGCGCTGTTGCGTGGCGAGTAGCGGTAGTTGAAGGTGACCACCACGTTCCGGCCGGTCTCGTGGACGGCCTGGACGATGCGGCGGCAGCTTTCGGCGTCGATGGTCAGGGGCTTTTCAACCACCACGTCAGCCCCGGCGCGCAGGCCCTCCACGATGTAGTCGGCGTGGGTGTAGTCCGGCGTGGTGACAATGATGCGGTCGATGTTGTTGGCCTGGATGAAGGCGGTGAGGTCGCCGGGCTCGAAGGCGGCCACCGGGCCCGGGGCGCCGAGTTCCTGGATGAGCTTCTGGTAGAACTCCACCCGCCCGGGGTTCACGTCGGAGAATGCCACCAGTTCGGCAGTGTCCGCATGCTTGCCGAAAATGGCGCGGATGTACATCTCGGATCGCCCGCCGGTGCCGATCAGGGCAATGCGGGCCTTCCGGCCGTCCCCGGCGGTGGTGGCGGTTCCGGCGGCGGTGCCGGGCCGGGAGGCAGCTGCGGCCGAAGTGGTCTCGGCGGTGTTGACCATGATGGGTCCCTTTCGAAAAGCTCATTACCCGGCCGTGGGAGCGGCCGTTGACGTTCGGCGCGGTGCCCGCGGGCACCGGACGAGAAAGCGTTTTCTCGCTTCGCTATAGCAGTTGTATCAATCCGCCAGCGGGTACGTCAACCACTTTAGGCATTGGAAGAAAGCGCTTTCTAGCCACCAGCTTCGGATCGCTCCGCGAAGGGTCGGGAAAACAGCGGGAAAAGAAAGAAATCGCTTTCCCAAAGCCGTATATGCTGTCCTTCAAAGCACCTGCCTTCCGGCCTGCGCCCTCCAGGTCACTGACTGTTCCGGAGGACGCGGCCGGGCGGCGTAAAAGAAGGGGTCCCCCATGGCCAGGAAATCGGCAAGCGGCCGGATCGGCATCGCGGATGTCGCCGTGAAGGCGGGAGTTTCCCATGCCACCGTCTCCCGCGTCATGAACGGGAACTTCACCGTAGATCCGGACATTGCAGCCAGGGTCCGTGCCGCCGCCGCGGAACTGAAGTACCAGCCCAACCCGGTGGGACGCAGCCTGGCGCTCGGCAAGACGGACACCATCGGCATCGTGGTGCCGGACCTGGCCAACCCCACCTTCCAGGAGATCCTCCGCGGCCTCAGCCGGGCGGCAGCCCAGGACGGCTACCGCGTCCTTATCGCCGACTCGTTCGAAGTCTCCAGCGAAGAGTCCATCCTGGCCGGCGAAGCCCGCCGGCGGTGCGACGGGCTGGTCCTGTGCGCCCCGCGCATGTCGGATGCGGAACTGGAAGAGATTGCCCCCTCCCTGCACCCACTGGTGTTGATCAACCGCACCACGGCCACCCCTGGCGTGCCCAGCCTGGTGGTGGACTACGGCCAGGGCGTGCAGGACATCGCCGGGCACCTGGTGGAACTGGGCCACACCCGCCTGGCGTTCCTCGCAGGGCCGCCCCGCAGTGCCTCCAACGAGATGCGGCTCAGGGGCCTGGAAACCTTCAAGGCCGCCCACCCGGAGGTTGAAGTGACCATGCTGGAGGGCGGCTCGGACTTCGACACCGGCCATGAAGCGGTGGACGCCGTCCTGGCCAGCGGAGCCACCGGCATCCTGGCCTTCAACGACCTGGTGGCGATGGGCTTGATGAGCGGCCTGCACGAGCGGGGCCTGGACGTCCCCGGCGACATCTCCGTGACCGGCTTCGACGACATCCCCTTCGCCAGGTATACGACGCCGGCGCTCACCACCGGCGCCGTCCCCATCAGCGAACTGGGCGAGCAGGCATGGCACCAACTGAGGGCGCTGATCCGCCAGGAAGGCGACGGAACCTCCGGCAGCCGCTACCAGCCCCGCCTGGAAGTCAGGGCCAGCACGGGACCGGCCAAGGCACCGCGCAGCACGGTCCACGGCTGACCCAGGACGACAGCCTGCCGCAGTCCGGCCGGGCCGCACGGCCGCTGCTGCCGCCACCCGAAGCTACCCAACCCCATAGGAGGAGCCATGACGCACACCATCCAGCCCAACAATCCGGAGGCCACCCCGGCGCCGGACGCCACGGACATCCCCGCAGCGCCGGCACCTGCCAAGGCTCCGTCGTCGTCCGCCCTGCCCCCAGCCCTGAAACGGCGGGTCCCCAAGTACTCCGACCTGGCCCCGCTGATGCAGTTCAAGAAGCCGGAGTTCAGCAAGGAGGCGCGGCTGAAGCGGGCCAGCACCATCTGGGAGCTCCGCGACATCGCCAAGCGCCGCACGCCCAAGGCGCCCTTCGACTACACGGACGGGGCAGCCGAAGCGGAAATTACCCTCCGCCGCGCACGCCAGGCGTTCCTGGACATCGAGTTCCGGCCGGGCATCCTGCGGAACGTCTCCAGCATCGACCTCAGCACCAACATCCTGGGCAAGCCTTCACGCCTGCCCGTGGGCATCGCCCCCACCGGTTTCACCCGGATGATGCAGTCCGAGGGTGAATATGCCGGCTCCCAGGCGGCGGAGGCCGCAGGTATCCCCTACACCCTCTCCACCATGGGCACCGCCTCCCTGGAGGACGTCGCCGAGGCGGCCCCCAACGGCCGCAACTGGTTCCAGCTGTACCTCTGGACGGACCGGGACCGCTCGCTGGAGCTCATCGAGCGCGCCGCCAAGGCCGGCAACGACACCCTCATGGTCACCGTGGACACCGCCGTGGCCGGCGCCCGCCTCCGCGACGTCCGCAACGGCATGACCATCCCGCCGGCCCTGACCCTCAAGACCGTCCTGGACGCGTCCTACCGGCCGGCCTGGTGGTTCAACTTCCTCACCCACGAGCCGCTCACCTTCGCCTCGCTGTCACGCTATACGGGCACCGTGGCGGACCTGATCAATTCCATGTTCGATCCCACGCTCACGTTCGAGGACCTGGACTGGCTGCGCGAAACGTGGAAGGGCAACCTGGTGGTCAAGGGCATCCAGACCGTGGAGGACGCCCGCCGCGTTGTGGACCACGGCGCCGACGGGGTGATCCTCTCCAACCACGGCGGCCGCCAGCTGGACCGCGCGCCCATCCCGTTCCACCTGCTGCCCGAGGTCAAGCAGGCCTTCGCCAGCGACAACAGCGATGCCGCCATCATCCTGGACACCGGCATCATGAGCGGCGCGGACATTGTGGCCGCGCTGGCCCTGGGCGCCGATTTCACCCTGATCGGCCGTGCGTACCTTTACGGTCTGATGGCGGGCGGCCGGGCCGGTGTGGACCGCACCCTGCAGATCCTCGAAAAGGACATGGTCCGCACCATGGCCCTGCTGGGCGTCAGCCGGGTTTCCGACCTCACCCCGGACCACGTGCGGCTGTTGGGACAGTAGCTCCCTACTTCTTACGCCCAAACTTGGGCAGGTTGGGAAGGTTCGCCAGCAGGTCGGCCGCCTTGGTGGCGGCGCGGCCAACGGTGCGTCCGATTTGCTGCGGAACGCTGTCGTCGCTCAGCGGCGCGGTGGTGCCGCCGGGAATCACGACGGCGGGGCTCAGCTCGGCGCCTTCCCGCACCAGGACAGGGGCCGGGGCTTCCTCCCCGGCCGGCTGCGCGGTTTCCAGGGGCCTTGAGGCAGGCGGCAGCGACGCCGCCGCAGCGGCGACGCCCTCCCTCAGGTGGGCGGGGACTGCCTGGTCCTGGCCGGCTGGTGCGGCGGCGGCTTTGGTGCGGGTGTCGACGTCGAACGTTTCCAGCCAGGTGGCGATGCCCTCCAGCGGGCCCCGGTTCAAGGCGTAGTACCGCTTCTGGCCCTGCGCGCGCATGCTGACCAGCTGCGCTTCACGGAGGACTTTCAGGTGCTTGGAAATGGTGGGCTGGCTGGCCGCCAGTTCCTCCACCAGTTCCCCCACGGCTTTGTCTCCTGCACGGAGGGCCACCAGGATGTCCCGCCGCGTGGATTCCGCTATGACGGCAAATACGTCGTCTGTCACCATGCCTCCCACCCTAACGACATATACGCCGAAAGGCATCAACTATTTCGGCTGGCGCTGGTGGAGCCGGCTAGTCGAACCAGGGATCCAGGCCGTGCAGCGGGAACACCGCCTTGCGGGTGGCCATGACCGTGCGGTCCACCGCGTCATTCGGGTCGAAGCCCACCTCCCAGGAACGCCACCACAGCTCCACGTCATCCCCCATGAGGGCGGGCGCTTCCCTGCCGAACTTCTCCGCCACGTACTGCCGCCAAACCTGTGGCACGGGCGTCCGCAGCGGCACGGGCCGCCCCGCGGCGATGGCCACCAGGTGGCTCCAGGCCCGCGGCACCACGTCCAGCACGTTGTACCCGCCGCCGCCGGTGGCGATCCAGCGGCCGCCGCAGTACCGCTCGGCCAGATGCCCGACGGCGTTCGCTGCCTCGCGCTGTCCGTCCACACTCAGGTTGAGGTGCGTGAGGGGGTCGCTGCGGTGGGAGTCGCAGCCGTGCTGGCTCACGATCACGTCCGGTTCGAAGGCGCCCACCAACTGCGGCACCACGGCGTAGAAGGCGCGCAGCCATCCGGCGTCGGAGGTGCCGGCCGGCAGCGCGACATTCACCGCCGTCCCTTCGGCTGCCGGGCCGCCGATTTCGTTGGCGAACCCTGTTCCGGGAAAGAGCGTCAGGCCGGTCTCGTGCAGCGAAACGGTAAGGACCCGGGGGTCGTCCCAGAAAATGTTCTGGGTGCCGTCGCCGTGGTGCGCGTCCACATCGACGTACGCCACTTTGCGTACGCCGCCGTCGAGCAGCTTCTGCACGGCAATGGCGGCGTCGTTGTAGATGCAGAACCCGCTGGCCCGCTCCCGGGCCGCATGGTGCATGCCGCCGCCGAAGTTCACGGCATGTACGGCAGAACCTTCCAGCACCCGCTGCGCTGCGAGCAGGGACCCTCCGGCAAGGCGCGCCGCGGCTTCATGCATGCCGGCAAAGGCCGGATCGTCTTCGGTTCCCAGCCCGCGGGACTCGTCCGGCCGGGACGGGTCCGCGCTGACCCGGCGGACTGCCGCCACATAATCGGATGAATGGACGGACTCCAGTTCCGCGTCAGATGCCACCTCAGGTGCCGCCACGTCTACATGCTCCAGGTCGAAGATACCGAGGCTCCGGGCCAAGCGCGCCGTCAGCTCCATTCGCTCCGGCGCCATGGGGTGGCCCGGGCCGAAGTTGTAGGCTGTCATGTCAGGACTCCACGCCACCACCGTTGGCGGCGCGGGTTGGCTGAGGCCGGGCAGGTATGTCATCAATCACAGGCTACCCGAGCCCGGCCTGCCGTCCGCCCGGCCAGGACGCCGGCTTTAGTGGTTTACTACTGAAGGAAGCCGTTTCAACCGAGGAAAAGCCACACATGACGCAGAGCCAGTCAAGGCCCCGGACCCCGGCCATCTGGCACCCCCCGGCACAGGAGCGGGAGGGCCTCTGGATCCTGACACGGCTGCGCGACTTCATTGACGACATCGCCAACACCACCCCGGCACGGCTGGCGCTGACGGCCTTCGCCGCCGTATGCCTCGTATTCACCTTCCTGCTGTCCCTGCCGGTGTCTTCGGCCAACGGAACGCCCACCCCCCTCGACGAGGCCCTGTTCACCGCAGTCTCGGCTGTGTGCGTCACAGGCCTCACGGTGGTGTCGACGGCGGTCCACTGGTCCTTCTTCGGGCAGCTGGTGATCCTGGTGGGCATCTTCATCGGCGGCCTGGGAACCTTGACGCTGGCGTCCTTGCTGGCCCTGATGGTGAGCAAGCGACTGGGTGTGCGCGGCAAGATCATTGCCGCCGAGTCCATGAACAACGCCGGCCGCCTGGGCGAGGTGGGTACCCTGCTCCGGATCGTCATCACCACCTCCGTGGTGATCGAGGGCATCCTGGCGCTGGCGCTGATCCCGCGGTTCCTCACCCTGGGCGAGCCCTTCTGGCAGTCCGTCTGGCACGGCATCTTCTATTCCATTTCGTCGTTCAACAACGCCGGATTTACCCCGCACTCGGACGGCATCGTGCCCTATGAGACGGACCTGTGGATCCTCATCCCCCTCATGGTGGGGGTCTTCCTGGGCAGCCTGGGGTTCCCCGTAGTGATGGTCCTGCAGCAGAACGGCCTGAACTGGAAGAAGTGGAACCTCCACACCAAGCTCACCATCCAGGTGTCCCTGATCCTCCTGGTGGCTGGGGCATTCCTCTGGGCACTGATGGAGTGGGACAACGTCCGGACCATCGGTTCCATGGGCGTGGGCGACAAGATCACGCACGCGCTGTTCGCCTCCGTGATGATGCGCTCCGGGGGGTTCAACCTGGTGGACCAGAACCAGATGGACTCCACCACCATGCTGCTGACCGACGCCCTGATGTTCGCCGGCGGCGGTTCGGCGTCAACGGCCGGCGGCATCAAGGTGACCACCATCGCGGTGATGTTCCTGGCCATCATCGCCGAGGCCCGGGGCGATGCCGACGTCAAGGTGTACGGCCGGACCATCCCGCAGGGCAGCATGCGCGTGGCCATCTCCGTGATCGTTGCCGGCGCCACCCTGGTGTCCGTGTCCGCGTTCCTGCTGCTGCACATCAGCGGCCAGTCGCTGGACCGCGTATTGTTCGAAACCATCTCGGCGTTCGCCACGGTGGGACTCAGCACCAACCTAAGCGCCGAGGTGCCGCCCGCCGGGGTCTACGTCCTCACGGTGCTGATGTTCGCAGGCCGTGTGGGCACCGTAACCCTCGCCGCCGCGCTGGCGCTGCGCCAGCGCAGCCAGTTGTACCACTACCCCGAAGAGAGGCCGATCATTGGCTAGTTCCACAGACGCCCCCCGGCGCCCCGCCCACAACTCCCCGGTCCTTGTGATCGGACTGGGCCGCTTCGGATCATCCACCGCAGAGCAACTGGTCAAGCAGGGCCGGGAAGTGCTGGCCATCGAGCGGGACCGGAACCTGGTCCAGAAGTGGGCACCCCTCCTGACCCACGTGGTGGAGGCCGACGCCACCAATATCGATGCCCTGCGCCAGCTCGGCGCCCAGGAGTTCAGTTCCGCCGTCGTCGGCGTGGGCACCTCCATCGAGTCCTCGGTGCTGATCACCGTCAACCTGGTGGACCTGGGCATCGAGCACCTCTGGGTCAAGGCCATCACGCCCTCGCACGGCAAGATCCTGACCCGGATCGGCGCCAACCACGTCATCTACCCGGAGGCCGACGCAGGCGTGCGCGCGGCGCACCTGGTGTCCGGGCGCATGCTGGACTTCATCGAGTTCGACGACGACTTCGCCATCGTCAAAATGTACCCGCCGCGCGAAACCGTGGGTTTCACCCTGGACGAGTCAAAGGTCCGGTCCAAGTACGGCGTCACCATTGTGGGGGTGAAGTCCCCGGGCGAGGACTTCACCTATGCGCGGCCCGAGACCAAGGTGTCCTCGCGGGACATGCTGATCGTTTCCGGCCACGTGGACCTGCTGGAGAGGTTCGCAGCGCGCCCCTAGCCGAGCTGCTTGGTGATTTCGGCTGCGCGGTCGGCGGCCGCCCTGGCGCCGGCGGCGATGATGGCCGGGATGCCCTGTTCGTCGAAGGTGGCAATGGCGCGTTCCGTGGTGCCGTTGGGGCTGGTGACCGCCTTGCGCAACGCTGCGGGGTTTGCCCCGGGCTCGGCCAGCATGAGGCCTGCCCCAGCCACCGTTTCGCGCGCAAGCAGCAGGGACAGTTCACGGTCCAGGCCCAGCTTTTCGCCCGCGTTGGCCATGGCTTCTGCAAGGTAGAAGGCGTAGGCCGGCCCGGATCCGCTGATGGCAGAGAGCGCATCCACCTGCTCCTCAGGGACCTCAACGACGGTCCCGGCACCCTTCAGGATGTCCTTGACCAACTGAAGCTGCTCGGGGGTGCAGTGCGTTCCCGGCGACACGGAGACGACGCCACGGCCCAGCTTTGCCGGGGTGTTGGGCATGGTCCGGATCACCGGCTGCCCGGCCGGCAATGCGGCCTCAAGCTGGGCGATGGACACGGCCGCGGCCACGCTGACCACCACGGTGTCCGGTGACAGGGCGGGGCTGATTTCCCGGGCCAGGTCCGCGATGCCCACCGGCTTGACGCCAAGGATGACGACGGCGGATCCCTTGGCGGCCTGCCTGTTGTTGTCGGGCTCTTCCTCGCCCGCGATGGCAGTGATGCCGTGGTACCGTTCGGCCAGTTCCGAGGCACGCTCAGCGCGGCGGACGGTGGCCACCACATCCCCGGGGTCCGTTCCTGCCTTCAGCAGGCCGCCAAGAATGGCTTCGTTCATGGATCCACAGCCAAGGAATGCGATTCGGTTGCTCATGCCTCCATCATTGCAGGAGGCATGCATTCACAGGCAACTCCCATCTTCACCGCAGGCAGCACACAACTTACGGTCCTAACGTAGTTATTACCTCATTGAGGGTGCGAGTGATGCGGCAGGCATGGGGATGCCTGCCAGGGCACCGGCGGCGTGGCAACAGGTTTTCCCCCATTTTCCTGTTGCCCGCCCCGGTGCTTCCGCTTTTAACCGCGGGCTTTCAACAGCCAGGGCTTCGCCGGGGAGTACGACGGCGGGAGGCAGCAAGGCGCCCGCCGCTTAGACGGGTGCGTCCACCGATTGCGCGGCGGCTACGTGGGGCGCCGGCTGGAGCGGGCCGGAAAACACCAGCTGGTCCAGGCGCCGCAGGATGAGCCCTTCACGCAGGGCCCACGGGCAGATGCGCAGCTTCTTGAACTTGAACATCTCCAGGGCGGCCTCAGCCACCAAAGCGCCGGCAAGCAGCTGGTGGGCCCGTGCCTCGGACACGCCGGGAAGATGCAGCCTGTCTTCCGAGCTCATGGCCGAGATCCGCTGGGTCCAGATGCCCAGGTCCGAGGCGTGCAGTTCGCGTTTGACGTAGGGGCCTTCAGCGCTGGGGGCGGCACCGGCGATCCGGGCCAGGGAACGGAAGGTCTTGGACGTACCGGCCACCACGTTTGCCCGGCCCAGGCCGTCGAACTCGCGGACCGCAGGCTTGAGCGTGGCCCTGATGTAGCGGCGGAGTTCCTTGACGCTCTTTGCCGACGGCGGATCGTCGGCAAGCCAGTCCCTGGTAAGCCTGCTGGCACCCAGCGGCACGGAGGTGGCCACCTCGGGCAGCTCGTCCTGGCCGAAGGCCATTTCGAAGGAACCGCCGCCGATGTCCAGGTTCAGGATGGGGCCGGCACCCCACCCGTGCCAGCGACGGACAGCGAAGAACGTCATGGACGCTTCCTCGCTGCCTGTGAGCTCCTGCAGGGTCACCGTGGTTTCGTGCTTGACCCGGGCCAGGACCTCGGGGCCGTTGGTGGCCTCGCGGATGGCAGACGTACAGAATGCCAGCAGGTCCTCGGCCTTGTGCCGGGCAGCGAATTCCCATGCTTCCAGCACGAACTCGGTCAGCTCATGCTGGCCTTCGTCGCTGATGCTGCCGTCCGGTTCGAGGTACTGGACCAGGGACAGCGGCCGCTTGTGGGACGCGAACGGGACCGGCTGCGCGCCGGGGTGGGCATCCACCAGGAGCAGGTGGACAGTATTGGAACCAATATCGAGGACGCCTAGACGCATGGGGACATTATTGCTCGTCAGCGCGCTTGAAGTCGCGCCGGATGTTGGCCACGCCCTCGGGGTTGATCTCGAAGCCGTAGGCGGCTCCGGGGTTGATCACCATGCCCAGCTCATCGCCGAGGTTGGCGATGATGGCTGCCCCCTGCGTGCCCAGCACGTTCGGGGCCGCTTTCAGGTACTGCTGGTCCACCCTGCTGGGGTGCGAGAAAACGGCGAGGACGGGGTCGCCATCGGCGTTGGCCAGGACCAGCGGCTCCACCTGGGAGTCCACGCCTTCCACCGTGTCCGAGCTGATGATGTAGACCTCGCTGTTGAGGAACGACAGGATGACGTCCACGGGGTTCGCATCAGGCTGCCCGCCGGTGGAGAGCTTCTCCTCGAGGTCGTTGAGCGGATTGGTGTCGTCGATTCCCTGCTGTTCAGTCATACAACTAGCCGATCACGTTGTGCCCTGCACCGCAAACAGAGTCGCTGTCTTAACGCGAAATCGCCGGAAGAATGCGGTCTCGCCGGTTCTTTCCAGCGAGACCGCACCGTTCCGGCGAACTCGGCGATCCCAGCGCTACTTCTTGGCCGCTGCCTTCTTCTTGGCAGGCGCCTTGCGGGTGGCGGTGCGCTTGACCGGTCCCTTGGCGCGCTTCTCGGCCAGCAGCTCCACTGCCTGCTCCCGCGTGAGCTCCTCAAGGGAGGTGGCGCGGGGAACCGTGATGTTGGTGATGCCGTCGGTGATGTAGGGCCCGAACCGGCCCTCCTTCACCACGATGTTCTTTTCCGACACCGGATCCGGGCCGAACTCGGCCAGCGGCGGCACCGCGGCACGGGCACCACGCTGCTTGGGCTGGGAGTAGATCTCCAGGGCCTGTTCCAGGGTGATGGTGAAGATTTCCTCTTCGGAGCCGATGGAACGGGAGTCGGTGCCCTTCTTCAGATACGGGCCGAACCGGCCGTTCTGGACCGTGATGAGGTTGCCTTCGGCGTCCTCCCCCAGTGCACGGGGAAGGCTCATGAGCTGCAGTGCCTCGTCCAGGGTCACGGACTCGACAGTCATGGACTTGAACAGCGAGCCCGTGCGCGGCTTGGCCTTGACCGGCTTCTTGGGCGGCTTGGGCTTGCCGTTCTTGTAGTACTCCACAGGCTGCTTGGCCAGTTCGTCATCCGTCATCTCGGGAATGATCTCGGTGACGTAAGCGCCGTAGCGGCCATTCTTGGCCACCACCGTGTGGCCCGTGTGCGGATCGGTGCCGAGCACGCGCTCCTCCGGCGCCGCCGTCTCCATCAGCTCGATGGCCTTGGCAGCGGTCAGCTCGTCGGGCGCCAGGTCCTCAGGAACGTTGGCGCGGGCCGATTCCACGATTTCGCCGGTCTTCGGGTCCACCACGGCGGCCGAGCTTTCCAGGTACGGGCCGAACTTGCCCACCCGAAGCGTGATCTCGTCCGTGATGGGGATTGAGTTGATTTCCCTGGCGTCGATCTCGCCCAGGTTGTTGACGATACTCAACAGGCCGGGGTCTGAATCCTCGCCGAAGTAGAAGTGCCGCAGCCAGGAGGCCCCGGCTTCCTGGCCGTTGGCGATCTTGTCCAGGTCGCCTTCCATGTCGGCGGTGAACTCGTAATCCACGTAGTCGGAGAAGTGCTGCTCCAGCAGGCGGATAACCGAGAAGGCGATCCAGCTGGGTACCAGGGCCGAGCCCTGTTTCCGGACGTAGCCGCGGTCCTGGATGGTGGAAATGGTGGAAGCGTAGGTGGACGGGCGGCCGATGCCCTTCTTCTCCAGTTCCGCGGTGAGGGATGCTTCGGTGTAACGCGGCGGCGGGGAGGTCTCGTGGCCCACGGCCTGGATGTCCGTTGCGGTGAGGGAGTCGTCCTTGGCCACGTTGGGCAGCCGGCGGGCTTCGTCGGAGTCGTCGTCGCCGCGGGTCTCGTCCTTGCCTTCCTCATAGGCGGCGAGGAAGCCGGGGAACGTGATCACGGTGCCGGAGGCGGAGAACTCGGCGTCCCGCCCGTCGGTGGACACGGCACCCAGGCGGATGGTGGCCGTCGAACCCTTGGCATCGCCCATCTGGGAGGCGACGGTGCGCTTCCAGATGAGTTCGTACAGGCGGAACTCGTCCCCGGACAGCTGTTTCGCCACCTGGGCAGGCGTGCGGAAGGAGTCACCGGCGGGACGGATGGCCTCGTGCGCTTCCTGCGCGTTGGCGGCCTTGTTCGAGTACACACGCGGGGACTGCGGCACGTATTCCGGACCGTACAGCTCGGACGCCTGCCGGCGGGCGGCAGTGACGGCCTCGTCACTCAGCGCCGAGGAGTCGGTACGCATATAGGTGATGTAGCCGTTTTCATACAGCCGCTGGGCGATCTGCATGGTGCTCTTCGAGGAGAAGCGCAGCTTGCGGCCGGCCTCCTGCTGGAGCGTGGAGGTGGTGAACGGGGCAGCGGGACGGCGCGTGTACGGCTTGGTGTCCACTGAGCGGACGCGGAAGTCCGCGTTCTGCAGTCCGGCCGCCAGGGACGTTGCCAGTTCCTCGTTGAGGTGGGCCACGTTCCGGGAGGTGAGCTCACCGTTGTCGTTGAAGTCGCGGCCCGTCGCCACCTTGGCGCCGTCCACGGCGGCAAGCTTGGCCTTGAAGGAGCCGGATTCCGCGCCGAACTGGCCGGTCAGGTCCCAGTAGGAGGCAGCCTTGAAGGCCATCCGCTCGCGTTCGCGGTCCACCACCATGCGGGTGACCACGGACTGCACGCGCCCGGCGGAGAGGCCGCGGGCCACCTTGCGCCACAGCACGGGCGAGATCTCGTAGCCGTAGAGGCGGTCCAGGACGCGGCGGGTTTCCTGGGCGTCCACCAGGTCCTGGTCCACGTCGCGCAGGTTGCCCATGGCGCGCTGGATGGCTTCCTTGGTGATTTCGCCGAACGTCATCCGGTACACCGGGACCTTGGGCTTGAGTACTTCCAGCAGGTGCCACGCGATGGCTTCGCCCTCGCGGTCCCCATCTGTTGCGAGATAAAGTTCGTCGGCGTCCTTGAGGGCGGCCTTGAGCTCGGTGACCTTTTTCTTCTTGTCCGGGGACACCACGTAGTAGGGCTTGAAGTCGTGGTCAATGTCGACGGCGAACTTGCCCACCGAGGTCTTTTTCAGCTCTGCAGGCAGTTCGGACGGCTGCGGCAGGTCCCGGATGTGACCGATGGAGGCCTCCACGATGAAGCCCTCGCCCAGGTACTTGGCGATGGTCTTGCTCTTGGCCGGAGACTCCACGATCACGAGTTTCTTGCCGGTTTTGGCCTTGCTTGGCACGGTGCTCCTACAGAAAAAGGTTGCTGGGGCAGATGAGCCCATGTTCGCCTAGTTCACCATATTTTGGGGAATCGTGCGCATTCATGTGGAAAAGACGGGGCTCCATTGCGGGCTTACGGGGGCGTCCCGTCAGGCAGGGATCCCGGCCGGGATGAGGAAGCCGTCGCGGACCAGATTGGCGACGTCCGCGAGCAGCGCACCTTGGAAGGACCCGGCGTCGAAGGCTTCCTCGCCGGCAAAACCCCCGCCCAGGAGGGCCTCCAAAGCGCCGGCAATCTGCCCGGCGGTAAGGTCGCCGTCGCACGCTGACACGAACCCGGCCAGCTCGGTGCTCATCAGGTTCGTGCGGCGCAGCCCGGCACCCTGCCGGAGCAGGATCACGCCTGGGTGCTCGGCGCCGGGGCGCTGGTGGCGTTCCTCGGTAACGTCGTCCGCCACCAGCAGGTGCGTGTTGCCAAGATCATGCGCAGCGAGCCAGTCACAACGGTCGACGGCGGCACCCAGGTGGGGGCCGATGGGCTGCTCGATGGGGTAGGTGAGTTCCTCGAAGCGGCTGATGGCGGCCGGCACGCCGCTGGCAGGGCGGCGCAGCCACACCATGCCGAAGCCGATCCCGGCCACATTCCTGGAGGCGAAATCCGCAAGGTAGGCCGCGTACGCCTCCCGGTAGTGCTGCCGGTCGCGGGATTCCGAGGCGTCCTGCAGCCAGGTTTCGGCGTATTGTTCCGGGCTGACCTGCTCGCGCTGGATGAACCAGGCGTCCGTGCCCGGCTGCACCCAGGACCTGGGCCGTTCGTCCCAGGCGTCATCCGCTGGGACTTCCCAGTTCCCCAGCATCTGGGCCCAGCCGCCGGGCGCCAGGATGCCGGGCAGGTCCGCCACCAGGGACGCGACAATCTCATCTCCCGGCAGGCCGCCGTCGCGGTAGGTGAACTGGTCCGCGGCATCCTCGCCCGCGCTGCGCGGGGTGATAACGAACGGCGGGTTGGAGACCACCAGCCCGAACTCCTCGCCCGCGACCGGCTCCAACAGGGAACCCAGGCGCAGGCTCACCCGGTCCTCGAGCCGGTCCGGGTCCACCGAAAGCGCCTCAGCATTCAGCAGGATGTTGAACCGCGCGTAGGCCAGGGCCCGCTCGGAGATGTCAGTGGCGGTGACATGCTGGCAGTGGTGCAGCAGGTGGAAGGCCTGGATGCCGCAGCCCGTGCCCAGGTCCAGTGCGCGCTCGGTGTGGCGGCGGATGGTGGTCTGGACCAAGGTGGTGGACGCCTGCCCGATGCCCAGGACGTGGTCGTGCCTCAGCACGCCCGCCTGCTGATGGGCGGCAAGGTCGCTGGCAACCCACAGCTCCGCTCCGCCGCTGCCGTCATCATTCTTGTCCCAGCCGTACGGCCGCAGGTCTGCCTTCGCAGTGAGCAGCGCCGAGCCGGGGACGGGCTGCACCAGCCCCAGTTCCAGGAGGCCTTCCACGCCGGTATCCGGCAGCGCAGCGTCGAGCGTTTCCCGCTCCTGTGGCTCGGCGAGGAGCCAGAGGCGGACGATGGCGGCAAGCGGCACCACGCGGTTGTCCTCCCTTACAGCCTGCTCGGCAGCGAGCAGTGCGGGAATGGTCTGGTCCCGGTTCAACGCCGCAGAGGCCGTGGGGCCCAGGAGCCGGGCAACGCCGTCGAGCGTGTAGTCCAGGCGGCGCAGGTCCGCAGCAAGCGCGGCCAGCAGGCCGGGGAGGTCGCTGCGGGGAGCGTCGGGGGTGTTGCCGGCGGTGAACTCGTAAGGGGATTTAGGCACCGCTCAAGTTTAGTCCGGCATGGCTGCGGGGTACGGTGGAGCCATGCCTTCCCGCCTTTCCCCCGTTCCGTGTGCCCGCACGGCCGCCTCGTTTGCCCCCATGGGAGGCTCGAGTGTCCGGCGCTGGCTGCGGGGGCCGGCGGCTGCCGCGGTACTCGGCCTGGCCCTGGCGGGATGTTCGCCGGTGAGCTCGGTGGAAAATGCCGACGTTCCGAAGTGGCGGGCTACTGCCCTGCCATCATCTCCGGCCAACGTGGTGCTGCAGGACTCGGGGAAGATCCTCAACCGGGACCGCATCGTGCAGGAAGCCGCAAGGGTGCCCGCCGGCAGCTACACCCTCGCGGCGGTGTGCGACGGCACGGGCAAGGCATTCTTCGCCGTGTCGCTGGACGGCAAGGCCGTGGCGGAAGCCGGGGCAGCGTGCAATGGCCGGCAGGAATCCACCAGGATCACCCTTCCAGCCGCCGGACGGGTGGAAATCAGCACCTCCAGCGTGGACGCTCCGCTGCTCTACGCCTACCGGCTGGTGCCCGCGCAATAGCCCCTCCTCCGGCTCTGGCCCGCCGCCCGTTGCGGGCATAAGGTCGGACTATGCCCAGCGTGCGGAGAAACTCCGCGCCCCTTACCCGAGGGACAGCACGGGCGCCCCTGGCACCGAAGCCGGCGGCCGCCGTCGCCCTTGGACTTGTGCTTGCGGCAGGTGCGCTGGCGGCCTGTGAATATACGTACGACGACCGCGCCGGAAGCGCGCAGGGTACCGCTACCGTCGCCCCGGCGCCGGCCTTCACCCGCGACCCGCTGCAGCAGGACCCGGTCAGCGACGCCGAGCTTGGCGACTGGGTGTCGCGGGCACTGCCGGAGAGCGCCGGTCCCGTGGTCCAGGCCGATGCCGGGCTCCTGGGCGCCGGGGAGGTACGGCATGTTTCGTCACCGGTACTTGAGACCGGAACCTACATCCTGGCCATCGCCTGCCGGAGCCAGCGCCGGGTGACCTTTACGGTGCGCACCGAAACCCTCACCTTGGTGGACTTGGCCCTGCGGTGTGGCATCAACCGCGAAAACGTCATCTACCTGTCAACGGACAGCGTCCTCACGGTCCGGGTGGAGGCCAGGACGCCTGCCAACTACGCCTTCCGCGTGCGCCGGCTTTGAACGCGTCTGCTACGCCGCTGCGCAGCCGTCCGGGCAGCGGAGGGTTTCGGGGCTGGCCGCACACTCGGCGCAGTACAGCGTCAGGGTCCGGCAGCTGGGGTTGGAGCAGTTCTCGAACTTGTTGGTGGGTGCGGAGCAGCGGGCGCACGCACCGATGGTCTTGGCGTCCTCGCTGAACTCCAGGTGCATCCGCTTGTCGAAGACGTAGAGCGAGCCTTCCCAAAGTCCCTGGTCCTTGAATGCTTCGCCGTACCGGACGATGCCGCCGTCCAGCTGGTACACCTCTTTAAAGCCGCGGTTCACCATCAGGCTGGAGAGCACCTCGCAGCGGATGCCTCCGGTGCAGTAGGTGACCACCGGTTTGTCCTTCAGGGCGTCGTACTTGCCGGAGTCCAGCTCCTTGATGAAGTCATGGGTGGTGGCCACGTCCGGGACCACCGCGTCCTTGAACCGGCCAATTTGCGCTTCGAACGCGTTCCGTCCGTCGAAGAAGACCACGTCCTCGCCGTCCTGCTTCCGGGCCTCGACGAGCTCGTGCAGCTGCTCGGGCTTGAGGTGCTTCCCGCCGCCGACCACTCCGTCCGCGTCCACCTTGAGTTCTCCGGGAGCACCGAAGGAGACGATCTCGTCCCGCACCTTGACGCTGAGCCGCGGGAAGTCCTCCGCGCCGCCGTCGGACCACTTCACGTCGATGCCGCGGAAGCCGGGGTATTCCCGGGTGGTTTTGACGTACTGCTTAACGGCGCGGATTTCCCCGCCCACCGTGGCGTTGATCCCGTCCTTGGAGATGAGGATGCGGCCGGTCAGGCCCAGCTTCTCGCACAGCGCGCGCTGCCAGAGCCGCACCGCATCGGGATCGGCGATGGGGGTAAAGCCGTAAAAGAGCACAATCTTGTTCAAAGCCACGTATTTAAGGGTACCGGCTGGGCTGCCTGTCCCTGCCTGCCCCGCATAACCCAGCCCTGGTGCTCATCACAATTGCATAAGCACTTCCACACCCCCTGTTGCTGGCGATCGGGCTGGAATATTGTTCATCCCATGAGTCCGGAAACCCTGGTTGAAGACATCACTGGCCTGCTCGAAGTGTGGGTTGCCGGCTGGGCGGGATGTCGCGGCTACCGGACCTCCACGGAGGGCCGCTTCCCCTCCGTGCTCCGGTCCGACACAAGTGGGGAGTGGGAAGTCTTCGCCTCCGAACCCACGGCCGATGAGTTCGCAGCACTGGCCGCCAGGACGGCCGAATCCCCGGCCCGCGTGCTCACCGTCCTCACCAACGACCCCTCCCGGTATGCGGACCTGGCTGCCCGGCACGGGCTGAATGTCACCTCAGACACGCAAACGATGATGATCGTGGACATGGAGACCCAGGACGCCGAGGACCCCTGGCTTTCCGACGATGAGCTGAGCCTGTCCACCTTCGAGCAGGATGGCGTCCACTATGCCGAGGTCCGTTCCGGAGATGCCCTAGCGGCGAGCGGCAGGGTGTTCGTAGTGGGTGACACCGCAGTGTTCGACAAGATCATCACCGAACCCCGGTTCCAGCGCAGGGGCCTGGGCAGCTTCATCATGCGCGCCCTGGCGGCCCAGGCCTTCGGCCACGACGTGAGGACCGGCCTCCTGCTGGCTTCGGTAGACGGGCAGAAGCTCTACTCACACCTCGGCTGGACCACGGTAGCGCGGGTCCTGATGCTCTCGGCGTCCCACGAGGGCGCGGACCTCTCGCTGAGCTGAAGCTGGCTGCCCGGTTTTTCCGTGGGCGAACCGCTGGCCGTGCGTTAGGCGCCGGATGAAAGAATGGTGGGGTGAACCCCCATGACTCCCTGATTCCTTTGCTGGGCCGCGGCCCGGACCCGGAGCAGCTTCGTCATGTCCATACCATCCCCGCGCGGGAGGCGGTCCACGCACCATGGCCTGAGTGGCTGCATCCGGACATCGCTGAGGCATACGGCTCCCTCGGCATCCGGGAGCCATACCTGCATCAGGTGGATGCGGCCAACGCAGCCCACTCGGGCCAGCACGTCGTGGTGGCTACCGGAACCGCATCCGGAAAGTCCCTGGCGTACCAGCTGCCGGCGCTGGACGCGATCCACCGGTCCGAGCTGCAGGTGCTCGCGGACCCGGGAAAAATCCACGACGACGGCGCCGTCACCCTCTACCTCTCCCCCACCAAGGCCCTGGCAGCCGACCAGTTGAACGCCATCCGTGCCCTCAAACTGCCCACCGTCCGGGCCGAAACCTACGACGGCGATACTGATCCGGCCGCGCGCCGGTGGATCCGGGACCACGCCAACTTCATCCTGGCCAACCCGGACATGCTGCACTTTGGCATCCTTCCCAACCACGCCTGGTGGGCAGGGTTTTTCCGCCGGCTGCGCTGTGTAATCGTGGATGAGGCCCACAGCTACCGCGGCGTGTTCGGATCGCATGTGGCCAACCTGATGCGGCGGCTCCGCAGGATCTGCGCCTATTACGGGGCAGGAACGGCGTTCCCGGAGCCCGTGTTCATTGCGGCCTCCGCCACCGCTTCGGAGCCCGATGTCTCCTTCTCCCGCCTCATCGGCGCCCCCGTAAAGCCGGTGTCCAGCGACTGTTCGCCTCACGGGGCCACCACCGTGGCATTGTGGGAACCGGCGCTGACCGAAGTCCGGGGCGAGAACGGAGCCAAGGAGCGGCGGACCGCTGTTGCGGAGACTTCGGACCTGCTGGCCAACCTGGTGTCAGCCCGGATCCGCACCATTGCCTTCATCAAGTCCCGGCGCGGGGCCGAGACCATCTCCGCCATCACCAAACGCCTCCTTGACGAGGTGGATCCCAGCCTTCCCCAGCGGGTGGCGGCCTACCGTTCCGGATACCTGCCGGAGGAACGGCGTGCTGTGGAAAAAGCCCTGCGTTCAGGGCAGCTGCTGGGCGTTTCCAGCACATCCGCCCTGGAGCTGGGCATCGACATCTCCGGCCTTGACGCCGTCCTGGTGGCCGGCTGGCCGGGCACGCGCGCATCGCTGTTCCAGCAGATAGGCAGGGCCGGCCGCGCGGGCCAGGACGCCATTGCGGCGTTTGTGGCCAGCGACGATCCGCTGGACACGTTCCTGGTGAACCACCCCGAAGCCATCTTCGACGTATCGGTCGAGGCGACCGTCTTTGACCCGTCCAACCCCTACGTGCTCGGACCGCACCTGTGCGCGGCGGCAGCGGAACTTCCGCTGGGACCTGCCGAGCTTGACCTCTTCGGCGGAACCGCCGAAATGCTCCTGGACCGGTTGGTGGCACAGGGCTACCTCCGGCGGCGGCCCGCGGGCTGGTTCTGGACCCACTCGCAGAGCGCCGCCGCCATGGTCAATCTCCGGGCCGACGGTGGCGGGCCGGTCAGCATCGTCGACGCCGAGACCGGTTCCCTCCTGGGAACCATGGACTCGCCGCAGACCCACTACCAGGCGCACACCGGAGCGGTGTACGTCCACCAGGGCGACACCTACGTGGTGGAGGACCTGAACGAGGACGACCATTGCGTCATGGTGCGCCGGGCAAATCCCGACTTCTACACCACTGCACGGGATGTGACCCAGATCGAGGTGCTGGACACCGTGCGGACCATGCAGTGGGGTGATGTCACGGTCCACTTCGGCGACGTGAAGGTCACCACGCAGGTTGTCTCCTTCCAGCGCAAAGCCCTGATTTCCAACGAGGTCCTTGGGGAGGAGCCGCTTGAGCTGGGTGCACGTGAGCTCTTCACCAAGGCGGTCTGGTTTGTGGTGGACAATCGTTCGCTGACCGGGGCCGGACTGATTGAAGCGCAGTTCCCCGGTGCCTTGCACGCAGCGGAACACGCAGCAATCGGGCTCCTGCCCCTCGTTGCGTCCAGCGACCGCTGGGACATCGGCGGGGTTTCCACGGCACTGCACGCCGACACCGGAGTGCCCACCATCTTCGTGTACGACGGGCACCCCGGCGGCGCAGGGTTCGCTGAGCGTGGCTTCGACAAGGCCATGGTGTGGCTCGCGGCCACCCGGGACGCCATCAAGGCCTGCGAGTGCGAGGCGGGCTGCCCGTCCTGCGTCCAGTCCCCAAAGTGCGGAAACAAGAACAACCCGCTGGACAAGGCTGCCGCGGTGACCCTGCTGGATGTCCTGCTCAAGGACGCCACGGAAGCGGTGCCGGTGGAACAGGAAGCCCGGAACTGACTCCCGCAAGGCCGCGATTCCTATGGTGGAGGTCCGGCCCGGGCACGACCGGTGGCCGCGCCCAACAGTGAGCGCTCCGCAAGCTCGGTCCGCACCTCAATGGTTTGTCCCGCCCCCTCGGTGCAGCCGAGGACCGTTGCCGCGTGGCGGGCTGCCACCTCGGCGGCAACCGTGCAGGGCTCGCCACTGCTGATGCCGCGAAGTGCGTCCGCCGCCGCGAGCGCGGCCAGGTCTGCGGCCGAGGCCGCACGGCTTGCAAGTACCGCTGACTGGGCCAGCAGCAGCATGACCGCCATGGCCGTTATGACCACAAGCCCCAGCCCTGCAGCCAGAACCGTCCCTGAGCCGCGCTGACTGCCATCTGCGATGCCCGACCGCCACCGGCCGGTAGAAGGCCTGGAAAGAGGGCGGTACCGACTGGCCGTGCCGCCTCCGCACTGCCCAGTTAGAGCGCTGTTGCACTGCCTGGCCGGGCCGCCTCCGCACTGCCCGGTTAGAGCGCTGTTGCACTGCCTGGCCCGGTTACCTGCGTTACCCACAGGGCGTAGCTTGGCTTGCCCCATCATTTGAGCCCTGCGCCCTCGGTCAGGCCACCGCCAACGCCACCACCCACTCCGGTCCCCGCTGTTTCACTGCGCGTTGTGGCACGGGCGGTGAGGGTCCAGGGGATGGCGGATCCTAAAGGTCCTGATACCCGGTCCGTCACGGTGACGCTGAACCATCCGCCGTCAGCAGAGACGGATGCCGCCGCCGAGCCGCCGGCAAGCGTCCGGACTGTCCGTTCCACCGCTGCCGGGTCATCGCCTCTCGCCAAAGCCCTGGCACCGGCCCGGGCTCCCTCTTCGATACGCAGCTGCGTCATGCCCGCGGCGGCACCGGCAAGCAGCATGGCCAGCAGCGCCAGCACGGCAGGAAGTGCCACGGCAAACTCTGCCGTTACCGCACCGCGTGCTTTGACTACTGCGTTCAATGCCCTGCCTCCATGCCCACCGCCGTTCCCGCTGGCTGCTTTAGTGCCGGTGATGCGGCAACACGCGACTGCGACCCCGGACACCGGGCTGCTGACGACTCGGCTGCAGTCCACGCTGCCGGTGCTAGTTGGAAGCGGTCGCCCGGAACGAAGGAGAGTCACGGCAGGTGTTGGTGTCACGGCAGCGCCAAGGCGGTGCGAATGAGGTTGAGCAGGAAACCCCGAACTTCATCGCTGCGGAGGATGAACACAAGCAGCCCGGCAAACCCAACCGCGGCCAGGGTGGCAATGGCATACTCCGCAGTTGCCATTCCGGCTTCGGAACACATCAGCGTTGCGGTGCGCGGGGACTTCGGCGAGGCGCCGGCTGGACCGGACACGACTGGGCGGCTATCCACCGAGCGGGGACCAACAAAACCATGCCCCACTGAATTGGGGTAGAGCTCCACCACGTTGCCTGGCAGAGGGACGGACGTGGTCGGGGCTGAAACTGTTGGGGCCGATGCCTTCCTGGAAGGTGCGTCCACGAGCGGTGCAGGGCTGGAAGGGTATTGGGTGCCGCCGGAGTTACGAAGGCGGCCGTCACCTCGACCGGACTGCAGCGGCCCTGGCCGCAGTCCGGAAGCGGCGAGCGCTGAGGTCCCGGCGGAGTAGCTGGCGGAGTACTGACGACGGCGGTGGTTGGTGGACATATGGTTTCCTTTCGGTTGTTTGCCGGTGGCTTTGCCGGCTGCCTTTGACTCTTCCCCGCGTAGCTGTTGCCGGTAAGGGAAGCGGTTCGCTAAGTGGAAAAGCCGGGCATCTCTCCCTGTGTGGAGGAAGAGACGCCCACGAATGACTGCACGTGAAGCAGGCCGGAACCATGGACTCTGGGAGCTGGATGGCTGGCCTGCTGGGAGCCTGACGGCACTCGCCCGCTAAAAGCCTGACGGCACCAGGGCCAGCAGCACCGGAACGACTCCCAGGCAAATGAAGGCAGGAAGCGAGCACAGGCCCAGCGGAACCACCAGCTTTACCCCGAGCGAGGCAGCCCTCTTTTCCCCGGCCCGGAACCGCTCGCGGCGAAGCCTTGCGGCCTGGGCATAAAGGATCGCGGAGGACGGGGCGCCGGTGAGGGCTGCGAAGGCCAGGGCATCACGGAGCTCCAGGATCCCGGTGCTGCGGACGGCGGAGCTGCGCCAGGCGGTCTCCCAGTCGGCGCCGATGGCCAGCGCCGAAACCACGGGCCGCAGCGAGTCTTTGTACTCCGGTGCCGCCGAGGCGGCCACCAGCTCGAGCGATCGCCCAATCCCGGCCCCGGCATCGAGCATCGCTGCAACGAGTTCAAGCATCATCGCCGTATCGTTCAGGCCCCTGCCGTGACTGCTTCCGGGCCCAGCGGTGGCCTTTGCACCCGGCACCGGAATCGACAGGCGGCGAAGCCGTTGGCGGGAACGGTCATGGCTGGAACAGGCGAGCCAGGCGCCGGCCGCGAGCAGCAGGAAGAGCGCGAGACCCGGGCCCAAACCCGTGCTCATGGAGTTCCTGACCCGGCGGCCGCCGCTACAAGTCGCGCGGACCAGGCCCTCCCCGCAACCGTGAGGACTGCTCCGCCCAACAGTGCCGCCAGTCCTGGAGGTGTTCCCAGCAGGGTGGCCAGTGGGTCCACCCCCAGGGCCGCACCCAGTCCAAGACCCATCAATGGAAGCCAGGTCAGTAGCCGGACGGTTGCCTTGGGCCCGGCGAGGGCTGTTTGCCGCGCCGCGTCTGCGTCATCCTCCGCTTCGAGCTGGGCCGCAAAGCGCGCCAGCACGTCGGCGAGCGGACATCCGCTGGCTTCTGCGATGTCGAAGCAGGCAGCGAGCTGGGACCAGGTCCGGGCCTCCCTGTCCCTGCCCTTGAAGGCTGTGGGCAGTGCCCGCCGGATGGCTTCGGCTACGGGAGCTCCCGTTGCGGCAGCCGCCCGCGCGGACGCGAGTACGGCAGCTGATCCCTCTGAGAGCGCCGAGCCGGGGTGGAGTGGCCCCCAATGCGGCTGCCCGTTCCCGTTGGGGACGCCGTAGACCGTCCAGAGTTCGTCCCACAGACGCCCAGGTGTTCGTCCACCCCTGAGCAGCGCCGCAAGCTGCTGCACCACCAGGGTCAGGCCGGGCTGTCTCGTCGTTTTGGCGTTTCCGCCGGCCGCCCTGGCCCACGGCAGTTTCCGAATCCTTGGAAGCGCGGGCGATTTGGAACTGCTCCTGGTTGCTGCCCGCAGCCTGGAGGCAGCATCCAGGGGCGGCTTGAGGAGCAACAGCACAGCAGCGCACAGCACCAGGGTGAAGAGAGGAGTCACAACACGCCCTCGGGGTCCATCCCCAGCCGGGCTGCCAGCGCCGGCCATGCAGGGCCCGGAGTCCCCGATTGTCCAACGGCCGGCACCACCGTCAGTCCTTCCGGGCCGTCGTTGATGAGTCCAATGCACAGGACTTCCCTTCCCCGCTGCGTCCTGCCGACGTGGATGACCACATCCAGCGCGTTGGCCGCCTGGAGCCGCACCGCCTCGGGGCCGAGCCCTGCGAGCGCGCCGAGGGCGTTGAGCCTGGCGGGTACGGCTGCTGCCGTATTTGCGTGAATGGTGCCTCCGCCCCCGCTGTGCCCGGTGTTCATCGCGGTGAGGAGCTCGCGTACTTCAGCGCCCCGGCACTCCCCCACCACCAGCCTGTCCGGGCGCATCCGCAGCGCCTGGCGAACCAGTTCCCCCAAGTCCACCGCGCCGCCGCCTTCAAGGTTTCCGTGGCGTGATTCGAGCGCGACGACGTGTGGGTGGACAGGGTTCAGTTCGGACGCGTCCTCGATCAGGACCAAACGCTCTTCCACGGAACACAGGCCGAGCAGGGTGGACAGCAGGGTCGTCTTGCCGGAGCCCGTAGCCCCGCTGATAAGGAAACTCAACCTTTGCGCGACAACCCTCTCCAGCACCGCACGCACTCCCGGCACGAACATGCCGCCGGAGCCCAGCTCCGCCATGGTGAAGACACGTTCCCTCCGGATCCGGACGCTCAGCAGCGTCCCGGACGTGGATACCGGCGGCAACACGGCATGGACACGGTAACCGCCGGCAAGCCTGACATCGACACAGGGTGAACCGTCATCGAGGCGGCGACCGCCTGCAGCCACGAGCCTGCAGGCCAGTGCCCGCAGCTGTGCCTCTCCGTCGAACAGGACGGCAACGCGTTCGATGCCCCGCCCCCGGTCCACCCAGACGGAGTCGGGAGCGTTGACGAAGATGTCTGTGACGCCGGGGTCGCGCGTCAGCTCCTGCAGCGGCCCCAGCCCATTGAGCTCGGCGCTGATCCGCTCCACGGCTGCGAGCGATCCGGCGGTACCTAACAATTTGCCCGTGGCCTGGACCGCCGCGGCCACTCGGGACGGCGTCACCGCTCCGGCCTCAGCCATCATCGACTCGCGGACGGATTCCAGCAGCCCGGAATCCACGGCCCTGCCGGTGCCGGCGGTGTCCCTGCCGCGCCCGGCGCGTCCAGCCTGGTTCGCTGCCAGGATCCGGGCGCTGCGCCGTTCCCCGAGGCCGCCCGCCCCTGGGGTCCTGCCCGTTTCCGGGGCCGACGTTATCGGAGTACCCCATGCCCGCCTCACGCCATGTCCTCCGCCTGCAGATCCTCTCCGAGCCAGTCGAGCACGGTTCCGCCGAAGTGCCGCACATTCCGCCGCTTACCCAGGTCCAAAAGCCGCCCGGATTCCATAGCCCCGGCGACAGCACGCAGTTCGGGGATACGGCCCTGCACCGGCAGCCCCACGGCCTCAGCGATCAGGGAACTGTCGAGCGCCGCGCCGGTCCGCCCCCGTACCAGGAGGGCCCCCTCCACCGGGGGAAGCTCCTGCAGCAGGCGTACGGCCGCCACCGCCGCCTTCAGCTGGGCCCGCACCACCAGCAAGATGCGGTCGCAGTCCCATGCCACTGTGTGGAGCGGCTCGGCACCGCGTCCCACGTCGACGACAACCAGTTCGTATCCCCGCCGCGCGGCGTCGAGAACCCCGGCTGCGGCAGCGGCGGCGACTGCAGCGGGCGGTTCCCGGGTGGCAGGCCAGGACAGGAAGGAAAAGCCGCCCGCGACCGGGAGGGAATCTGAGAGCTGCAGCGGGTCAATGCTTCCCCTGGCCTCGGCGAGGTCCGGCCAGCGCAGACCGGGACTCTCCTCGGCGGCAAGCGCCAGTTCCAGTCCTCCTCCCCAAGGGTCGCCGTCAACCAACAGAACCCTGGCGCCCAGCCCTGCCGCGGCCTGCGCTATCCAGATGGCGGCGGTAGTGGCCCCGGCGCCACCACAGCCGCCGATAACACCGAGGACCAGGCCGCCCGGACCCGGCGAGCGCGACCGGCTGAGATGGTCCGCCAGCCAGGCTGCGGCGTCAGGCAGCACTGCAACACGTTCGGCACCCAGAGCAGCCGCAAGATGCCAAAGGCTGTCCCCCTCGCCGTCAAGGCCCACCATGACCGCGGGCGTACTCCGCCGGGGCGGCAGTTCCCTAATGTCGCTTCCCACCAGGACGGCCGATGCAGAATCCCAGTAGGGCCCGCCCTCCACCGCGTCCTCGACGACGCGCAACTGGGCGCCGGCGGCTGCCACAATGCGCTCCACTTCGGCGCGGAGGACGCCGGCGGAGGTGACCAGCAGTACCTCGCCCGGACCCACCGCCACTGACGCACCCGGCACCGGATCGGCGAGCGATGCGTCGTGCCGGCCGGCACCATATGGCCCGGCCCCATAGTGACCGGCGCCATCCGGAAGCCATGGGGCACCACGTTCCCCCGTCCCGACGGACAAGGGATCCCCGGGCGCCAAGGGACTCCCCGGTGGTGCTGAGGCCGGATCCGTTGGCGGCCAGGAGGAAGCTCCCGTCTTTTCCTGCCCGGATGGCGCTGCGTTCAACTGGTGCCTGCTCATGGAACCACTTTGTTCCTGCACCATCGCCCAGGTAAGGGAGCACATCCTGTATGTGGACAACCCGGAACTGCGTCATCTCCAGACAGGGCACAATGGGAGCATGTACCTGCTGCTCGCCGCCCACCCCCGCGGCGCGGCCCTCCAGGAACTGACCCAGGCCGGGCATGCCCAGCCGGCCAACCCCGAACCCCAAGTGGTGGCACTCAGCGACCTCGCCGCCGTCGTCCGCGAACTCGAAGCCACGCGCCCGGGCGGCCTGCCGCCCCGCTGGATCTGGCACCGGACCCAGGACTGGTACCCGCAATTGCTCGCCTCCGGCGTAGAGGTGGAGCGCTGCTATGACATCACTCTCTGCGGCAATATCCTGGCCTTTTCCCAGTTCAGCGCCCACACGGAGTACGCCAGGACCACCGACCGAACCCCGGTGGAGGATCCCGTACTTCCGCCGAAGGCGCTGCTGCCGCCCCGTCCCCCCGCAGACCAAGGTGCGCTGTTCGATGATCCCGCGCCCGGACCGCCGCCGGGCGTTGCCCTTGAGGATCTCCGGGCGGAATACGCTGGCCAGCAGGCCGCACTGGCGGAGGTGGGCACGGAGGACAACCGCCGGAAGCGCCTTCAGCTGCTGCTTGCGGCGGAGTCTGCTGCCGCCATGGTAGCTGCCGAGATGCAGCACGCGGGCGTTCCCTGGCGGGAGGACCTGCACGAGCAGATCCTCGTCAGCCATCTCGGCCCGCGCCCGCCGGCCGGGCAGCGGCCACAAAAACTTGAAGCGCTGGCGGCGGAACTGCGTTCCCTGCTCCAGTCTCCCGGGCTCAACCCGGATTCTCCGCAGGACCTGATGCGTGCCCTCCACCGCAACGGGATCGAAGTGAAAAGCACGCGAAAGTGGGAGCTCAGGGAGCACGGCCATCCGGCCATCGAGCCGCTGCTGGAGTACAAGAAGCTTTCCCGCCTGCACACGGCCAACGGGTGGTCCTGGCTGGACGCCTGGGTGGACGGCGGCCGCTTCCGTCCCGAGTATGTGGTGGGCGGCGTAGTGTCCGGGCGTTGGGCCTCCCGGGGCGGCGGCGCCCTGCAGATCCCGCGCCAGGTCCGGGGCGCGGTGCACGCCGATCCAGGCCACAAGCTGATCGTTGCGGACGCATCGCAGCTGGAACCGCGCGTCCTGGTGGCCCTTGCCCAGGATGCCATCATGGCGGAGGCCGCACGCGACCAGGACCTCTATGCCGGCATCGCCGCCAAGGGTTTCGGCGGCGACCGGGCCAAAGCAAAAGTAGCCCTGCTGGGCGCCATGTACGGGGCCACCTCCGGCGAAGCAGGCCGGCTGATGCCGCAGCTGGCGCGCACCTATCCGCGCGCCGTGGATTTCGTGGAGAAGGCAGCAAGGGCGGGCGAGGCCGGCGGGACGGTGACCACGCGCCTGGGCCGCAGCAGCCCGCCGCCTTCGGAACGGTGGTTCCTGAGCCAGCGCTCGGCAACGGCGGAGGAGCAGCGCCGGGCGGAGTCCATCGCCCGGAGCCGGGGCCGCTTCACCAGGAACTTCGTGGTCCAGGGGTCGGCGGCGGATTGGGCGGCGTGCTGGCTGGCGGAATTACGACGGCGGCTGCGCGCCTTGCGGACGGCGGGCACGGGCGGCGGTGCCGGGACGGTTCGGGCTGAGCTGGTCTTCTTCCTGCACGATGAGGTGATGGTGCATGCGCCTGCGGACGGCGTGGACGTCTGCATCAGGGCGATCGAGGAATCGGCCAGGGCTGCGAAGGAGCTGTTGTTCGGTTCTGTCCCCGTCGAGTTTCCGGTCAGCCTCGCCGTGGTTGACTCGTATGACCTCGCGAAATAAGCGCCCCGCAAAGGCCGCCAGCGCTTACGTTCGAGATGCAAGGTAATCTACCCGGCGGTAGCTATGCGGGTCCGGTGACGGACGTTACAGTCATAGCGGCGACTGAAGCAGATCGGTCCGCACGCTGATGCAATGACGCATACCAGGGAGGTCCCCGTCCATGGCGGGAAGATTTGAAATCCACCGTGCAGGCGACGAGTCGTACCGGTTGCGGCTCACCGACGCTGAAGGGAATGTGGTTGCGGTGTCGCCAACCTTCAGGTCCCTCAGCCTGCTCCGTGACGGCATCAACGCCATGCGCGAGAACGCCGCCACCGGAATCGTGGTGGACCTGCGCCAGCAGGCCTGAAAATCAGACCCCCATGGGATGCAGCCGGTTTCGGTCCCAGGGAACCGACCAGCCGAGCTGGTCGAAGAGGCCGCTCAAAACAATCCCGGTGAAGCCCCACACCACCACGCCGTTTACGGTGAAG
The DNA here is from genome assembly GCF_006715285.1 of Arthrobacter sp. SLBN-83. Lineage (NCBI taxonomy): Bacteria > Bacillati > Actinomycetota > Actinomycetes > Micrococcales > Micrococcaceae > Arthrobacter > Arthrobacter sp. SLBN-83. The sequence continues at coordinate 2,077,365 of NZ_VFMX01000001.1, read as the reverse complement.
GCAGGACTTTCAAAGGTGCGTCCTGCCCGGTGCACGGTGGCCATCACCCTGTTGTCCGGATCCAGGAGGTCGCGAACCGGGATGCGGAATACCTGCGCGGATTCAGCGTAGTCCACCACCCGGACCGGAGACGGGGCATGCCACCATCCGAGCACTGGCGTCACCAGGAAGTTGCTGTGGGCCAGGCCCAGTTCCTGCAGCGTGCCCAGGACCTCTACTCCGTCCGAGTCCAGTCCGGTCTCCTCCTCGGCTTCGCGGAGAGCCGCGGCCACCGGGGTTTCTCCCCTGTCGATGCCGCCGCCGGGGAACGCAACCTGCCCCGGATGCGACCCCAGTGTGTGGGCGCGCTCCAGGAGCAAAACGTCGAGGTCGGCCGGCGCCAGCGGCTTGCCGGACTCCGCCGGGACATCGTCAAGGACGCCGAAAAGCATCAGGACAGCGGCCCTGCGGGCACGTGCGGCGTCCACCGTGAGTGCGGCCCAGCGGGGATCGGGCGGCCCGGCCGTTCCGGTTTCCGCCCTCCTTATCAGCTCGGCCAGGTCTTCGCGTGCGCTCACGGGGTCCTCGTCTGCGACGCCATCCGGATCTCGGCGGCCCTGTGCTGCTCTGCGAGGTACTGCTCAAGCAGTGCCTCGCTGCCAGGCGCAAGTTCATATTTCAGGAGCTTGGCCGCTTTGTCGGGATCAGTCTCGCCCAGCCCGTAACTGGGGCACCAGTTGGCAACGGGGCAGGCACCGCAGGCGGGCTTACGGGCGTGGCACACGCGGCGGCCATGGAAGATGACCCGATGGGACAGCATGGTCCAGTCCTTGCGCTCGAACAGTTCGGCCACGTCCTGTTCAATCTGCACTGGGTCCTCGGACTGGGTCCACCCAAACCGTTTGGCCAGGCGGGCGAAGTGCGTGTCAACGGAGATTCCCGGAACGCCAAACGCGTTGGCGAGAACCACGTTGGCCGTCTTCCGCCCCACCCCCGGCAGCGTGACCAGGTCCTCCATCCGGCCCGGGACCTCGCCGTCAAAATCGTCCACCAGGCGGGTGCACAGGGCAAGGACATTCCTTGCCTTTGCGCGGAAGAACCCGGTGGGTTTGAGGATGGTTTCAAGTTCCGTTGGGTCCGCCTCGGCCAGCGAACGCGCGTTGGGGTAGCGCGTGAACAGGACCTTGGTGACCTGGTTGACCGTCACGTCGGTGGTCTGGGCGGACAGGACGGTGGCCACGAGCAGTTCGAACGGGTTACGGAAATCCAGCTCCGCATGTGCGTAGGGGTATTTCTCGGCCAGGGCCCGGTGGATACGGCGCGCCCGCCGTTTCAGCGCCAGGACGGATTCGGACGAGACCGCCGGCATTCCGGCGGCCTGGCCCGCTTTGGTGCGCACCCCGGCCACCGCGTCAGCCGCGCTCGATGTTGCTGAGGTCGCGCAGGACGCCCAGCCGCCCGTCAGTGTGCTGGACCAGGAACTCATGGCCGCGGTCCTCCAGGGCCAGGACCCAGCCCCCGGGTTCGATCACGAAGGCAGGGGCGCCGGTGCGGGGGTCGAAGGCCGTGCGGTGCTGGGCGACGGCAAACCAGAAGGCCTCGTGGATGGGCTGCCCGTCTGCTTCGTCATGGCGGCTGGCCGGGTCCACCGTAGCCCCGATGGGCTGCTCGGAGCGGACCTGCTGGTGGACGGCGGTGGCGGCCGGCGGCTCCCATGCTGCCTGCGGAGCGTTTGCAGCGGGGACCTCCCCGTGCTGGGTCTCCTCGGCGGCGGGCGCAGAGGCAGGACGGACGACGTCGGCTGCCTGGGTGGGCGGGCCGGCATCCACTTCAGGGGTCCGGTCGGAGACTTCGGCGGTTGATACGGGCGCTGCCGCGCCCGGACCTGCAGGACCAGGGCCTGCAGCGCCGGCGGATGCGGCTCCGGCAGGTGCGGCTCCGGCAGCTGCTGGGCCGGAAGCTGCGGCACCGGAAGCGGGAGTGGAAGCTGGGGTGCTGCTGCTCCCCGCGCCGGCTCCGGCAGCTGCGGCTCCTCCCGCAGCCACGGGGACTGCAGCGGTGGCCGGAATGTGGTTTGACCGGACAGGCTCAGGGCTGGAGGACTCGGGCTGGACAGGTGACCCGGGCTGGACGGCAGAGGAGCCGGCACCCGCACCGCCGAAAATGCCGGCACCCTTGAGGCCGCCGTTCGACTGGTTGGGGCTGGCCTCAGGCTTGGGTGCTTTGGGAGCCCGCGGCTTACGCACCGGGACCGCGGCTTCGCGTGCCACCAGGTGTGCCGGTGCCTCTGGCCGGTCCTTGAAGTCGCCGGAGAGGTAGGGCAGGAAGCGGCCCAGCACCGTGGCGGCGAAGAGGACCAGCGAACCGATCAGGCCCACCAGCAGGCTGCTCACGTAGCCGCCCGCGACCGAAAGGAAGAAGAAGGCAACCGCGAAGGAGGCCACCACGGATGCGAACTGGTCGATCGAGAGCGAACCCACCCGGATTTTGGTGGCAGGGGCCAGGCGGCGGGCAGCGAAGAGGGCGCTGGTGATCAGCGGCAGGATGATGCCCAATCCCAGGAAGAACAGGTTGTTCAGGTTCCACAGGTTGTACCGGGTGCCGAAGAGGGGCAGCAGGGACGCAACAAACAGGATGAGCGTGGCTGTAAAGACGGCGAGGTCGCGCACGGTAAACGGGCCGAGCACCGCCTGGTTGGCGTTCGGATCGAGCTTTCCGGGGCCGGCCTTTTGTCCTGCAGACTGTCCTTTGGCGGCGCCGGCGGCAGCTGGCTGCCCCGGTCCCCCGGCCATGGTTCCGGAGCCTCCTGGCCCCGCCCCGGTGTCCGGGCCCGTTCGCTGGCCGAAGCTCTGCTGGTTCATTCTGCTCTCCTTAGCGTGGCGGCACCGGGCCCTGCGGACCCGAAAACTGTGCCGTCTTGACATGCGGTCCCGGCCCGGCGCAGCGCAATCCGCGCCTGGCCGGAGTGGTCCGAAGTGAAGTCACAATTCCATTTCAGCCTAGTCAACAGCCAAGCTGATCACTAGCTGACACAGGCCTTCGGCCGTGCCTGCCAGGTAACGCAGACACCATTCACCGCTTAAAAAATGCCGCTCATGGTGGCATCTGTGATGCGGCGCACAGCGGATGCGCGGCAAGCATTAGGCTTGGTTTCGGAACAGCTCTTTGCGGTATGCCCGTCCCGGCTGGAGCCCAGCGCCGTGCAGGCGGCGGGCTCTTCGGTGGCGGCATCCCGCGCGGCAAAGATCGATGAATGATGAGGTTCACATGTCCCAGGACACTCCCAGCTCCACGGCCACCGTTCCGTCCGCTTCCGCCCAGCCCGCAGGGCAGCAGGGCCACCAGGGCGATGCCTTTGCGAACCTGCTGCATGAGACGCGGGCCTTCCCGCCCAGCGCGGAATTCGCAGCCAACGCCGTGGTCACCGCGGCCGAGTATGACGAAGCCAATGCCGACCGGCCTGCCTTCTGGGCCACGAAGGCAAGGGAGCTGCTGACCTGGAGCAAGGACTTCACCCAGGCCCTGGACTGGTCCGATCCGCCGTTTGCAAAGTGGTTCGTGGGCGGTGAGCTCAACGCCGCCTACAACGCCCTGGACCGCCACGTTGAAGCGGGCAACGGAGACCGGGTTGCCATCTACTTTGAGGGCGAGCCCGGTGACACCCGCACCTACACGTACGCGCAGCTGACCGAGGAAGTGAAAAGGGCAGCCAACGCCTTCGAATCCCTGGGCGTGGCCAAGGGCGACCGGGTGGCGGTGTACCTGCCCATGATCCCGGAGGCCGTCATTACGCTGCTGGCCTGCGCCCGGATCGGGGCGGTCCACTCCGTGGTGTTCGGCGGCTTCTCCGCCGAAGCCCTGCGGTCACGCATCGATGACGCGGAGGCCAAGCTCGTGGTCACCGCGGACGGCACCTACCGCCGCGGGAAGCCGAGCCCCCTCAAAGCCGCCGTCGACGACGCCCTGGCCCACGATGGCCATACCGTGCAGAACGTCGTGGTGGTCAAGCGCAACGGCCAGGACGTTGACTGGAAGGAAGGCCGGGACCACTGGTGGGCCGATACCGTGGAGACCGCATCGACCGAGCACACCGCCGTGGGCCATGACTCCGAGCACCCGCTGTACATCCTTTACACCTCCGGCACCACCGGCAAGCCCAAGGGCATCCTGCACACCACCGGCGGCTACCTCACCCAGACTGCCTACACCCACAAGGCGGTCTTTGACCTGCATCCGGAAACGGACGTGTACTGGTGCACGGCCGACGTCGGCTGGGTCACCGGACACTCGTACGTCGCCTACGCGCCACTCATCAACGGTGCCACCCAGGTGATGTACGAAGGCACCCCGGACTCCCCGCACCAGGGCCGCTGGTGGGAGATCGTGGAAAAGTACAAGGTGTCCATCCTCTACACCGCCCCCACCGCCATCCGCACCTTCATGAAATGGGGTTCGGAAATTCCGGCAAAGTACGACCTCTCCTCGCTCCGCGTGCTGGGTTCGGTTGGTGAACCGATCAACCCCGAGGCCTGGATGTGGTACCGCAAGGTCATCGGCGGCGACAAGGCGCCCATCGTGGACACCTGGTGGCAGACCGAAACGGGCGCCCAGATGATCGCCCCGCTGCCCGGCGTCACGGCCACCAAGCCCGGCTCGGCGCAGGTGCCACTGCCCGGCATCGCCGTGGACGTCGTGGACGAAATGGGCGAGTCGGTCCCCAACGGGCACGGCGGCTTCCTGGTGATCCGCGAGCCATGGCCGTCCATGCTCCGCGGCATCTGGGGTGACCCGGAGCGGTTCAAGGACACCTACTGGTCCCGCTTCGAGAACATGTATTTCGCCGGGGACGGCGCCAAGAAGGACGAGGACGGCGACATCTGGCTGCTCGGGCGCGTCGATGACGTCATGAACGTCTCCGGGCACCGGCTCTCCACCACGGAGATCGAATCGGCCCTGGTGAGCCACCCCGCCGTGGCGGAGGCCGCCGTCGTAGGCGCCACGGACGAAACCACCGGCCAGGCCGTCGTCGCGTTCGTCATCCTCCGCGCCGATGCCGCGAACAACGGCGACGCCACCGTCCAGGAACTGCGCAACCACGTGGGCAAGGAAATCGGCCCCATCGCCAAACCCAAGAACATCCTGGTGGTGCCCGAACTGCCCAAGACCCGGTCCGGCAAGATCATGCGCCGCCTCCTCAAGGACGTCGCCGAAGGCCGTGACCCGGGGGACGCCACCACCCTCTCCGACCCGTCCATCATGCAGGAGATCGCCCAGTCGCTCAGAAAGTAACACAGGCTTAGTACCTGCTACGGCGCCCCGGAATGGCCCCGTTTTCCCTGTCGTTACAGGGAAAACGGGGCCATTCCCCTGTTGTGACGATTCAAACGGCACCGACACCCAAAATGTTATTTACCGTTATTCCATGTTCTGTTTTGCGAGGTTATAGTCAGACCTAATGTGAGGTGCCTCACATGCGGCTAGTACTCAAGGGAGAGACCATGGCTTCACAGTTTGATGCGTCGGCAACTGCTTTCCCCAGCAGGCGGACCATCCTCAAGACCGTCGGCGTTGGGGCAGTGGGCCTGGCCGGCATCCCGTTCCTCGCAGCCTGCACCGGCGGAAGCGCGCCGTCCGGCACAGGATCCGACTCTTCCGGCCTCACCTTCGGTTCAGGTTCCTCCGACGACGTCCCCAAGCGGGCGTACCAGGCGGTCACCGATGCCTTCACGGCCAAGACCGGCAAAAAGGTCACCACCAACGTGGTGCCCCACAACGACTTCCAGAACAAGATCAATTCCTACCTGCAGGGCTCTCCCGACGATGCGTTTACCTGGTTCGCCGGCTACCGGATGCAGTACTACGCGGGCAAGGGCCTCCTGGCTCCCATTGACGATGTCTGGCAGACCATTGGCGGCAACTACTCCGATGCGCTGAAGAAGGCATCCACGGGGCCGGACGGCAAGATGTACTTCGTACCCAACTACAACTACCCGTGGGGCTTCTTCTACCGGAAGAGCCTGTGGGCGGAGAAGGGGTACCAGGTGCCGGCAACCTTTGATGCGCTCAAGGCCCTGGCAACAAAGATGCAGGCCGACGGAATCATTCCCATCGGCTTTGCCGACAAGGACGGCTGGCCCGCCATGGGCACCTTCGACTACATCAACATGCGGCTCAACGGCTACCAGTTCCACGTGGACCTCTGCGCCCACAAGGAATCCTGGGACCAGCAGAAGGTCACTTCCGTCTTCGACACATGGAAGGCGCTGCTGCCCTTCCAGGATCCAGCCGCCCTGGGCCAAACCTGGCAGGACGCGGCAAAGGCCCTGGAAGCCAAGAAGACCGGCATGTATCTGCTGGGCTCCTTCGTCACGCAGCAGTTCACGGACCCGGCGGTGCTGGCGGACATCGACTTCTTCCCCTTCCCGGAGATCGCCATGGAAGGCCGGGACGCGGTCGAAGCGCCCATTGACGGCCTGCTGCTGTCCAAGAAGGGCGGGGACAACAAGGCGGCGCGCGACTTCATGTCGTTCATGGGCACCCCGGAGGCCCAGGACGCCTACGCCAAGGTTGATAACTCGAACATCGCCACCGCCAAGGGCACGGACACCTCGAAGTTCACACCGCTGAACAAGACCTGTGCGGAGACGATCGCCAATGCGAAACACATCAGCCAGTTCTTCGACCGGGACGCGTTGCCGGCCATGGCCAACAACGTGATGATCCCGGCGCTGCAGAGCTTCATCAAGGACGGCAGCGTGGACGTCAAGAACCTCGAGGCCCAGGCCAAGAACCTCTACGCAGCGCAGTAGCCCCACAAAAGGAAGGACGACGGCGGCACGGGGCTCCCGCCGTCGTCCATCCTCCTGCATCCAACAGCAAGGAAAGACAGCCATGAGCAGCACCGCACGAGAACTGATTCCGCCGGAGGCGCGGGAACCGGCCGCACCTGCCCGCCGGGCCAAAGGCGGCCGGGTGCGCCGCCTGTCCGGTCGGGACAAACTGGTCCTGTCCCTGATGGTGGGCATCCCCACGCTAATTGAACTGGCGATGGTCTGGCTGCCCATGCTGATGTCGGTAGGGCTCAGCTTCACCCGGTGGAACGGCCTGGACCTGGCGGATATCCGCCCGGCTGGCACGGCAAACTACCAGTTCATCGCCCAGGACTACCCACCGTTCTGGCCGGCCGTCCAGCACAACATGCTCTGGCTGCTGTTCCTGGCCCTGATCGCCACCCCGCTGGGTTTGCTGCTCGCGGTGCTGCTGGACCAAAACATCCGCGGAAGCAGGATCTACCAAAGCATTTTCTTCGCACCCGTCATGCTCTCACTCGCCCTGATCGGCATCATCTGGCAGCTCTTCTACCAGCGGGACAACGGCCTCCTCAACTTCCTCCTGGGGACGGCGGGCACGCCGCAGGCCGTTGACTGGTTCGGCGACTCGTCGGTCAATATCTGGGCGGCCATGATTGCGGCCACGTGGCGACATGCCGGCTACGTCATGCTGCTTTATTTGGCAGGCTTGAAGGGCGTGGACCCCAGCCTGAAGGAGGCAGCGGCCATCGACGGCGCCTCCGCCGTGCAGACCTTCTTCCGGGTGGTCTTCCCGGCCATGCGGCCCATCAACATCGTGATCGTGGTCATCACCATCATTGAGTCCCTCCGCGCCTTCGACGTTGTCTATGTCATCAACCGCGGCACCAACGGCCTGGAGATGCTCAGCGCCCTGGTGATCCAGAACCTCGTGGGCGAAGGCCAGGTGATCGGCGTCGGCTCCGCCCTCGCCGTGGTGCTGCTGGTCATTTCACTCGTCCCCATCGTCTTCTACCTCAGCCGCACCTTTGGCAAGGAGAACCAAGCATGAGCGTCGCCGAAGCCCGCGCCCACAGGGCCTCCGCAGAAGCCACCGACAGGTCCGGAAGCCGCCCCAAGCGGCATTACGGGACCCACATCTTCCTGGTGGTGATGGCCGCCGTTTGGCTGGTTCCCTTGGGCTGGTCCGTATTCACCGCGCTCCGTCCGGTGGCGTCCACCAACGAGCACGGCTACTTCAGCGTTGCCGGCGACTTCAACTTCGACAACTTCGTCCAGGCCTGGACCCAGGGAGGTTTTGCCACCTACTTTTGGAATTCAGTCCTCATCACCGTGCCTGCGGTCCTGCTGACCCTGTTCCTCGCCTCCCTTATGGCCTTCGCCGTCAGCCGGGTCAATTGGAAATTCAACATCACCCTGCTGATCATGTTCACTGCGGGAAACCTGCTGCCCCCGCAGGTCCTCGCGGCGCCCCTCTTCGAGATGGCCAAGCATTTCCAGGTGCCCTACTCCTTCAGCGATTCCGGCAACATGCTCAACACCTACATCATCGTCATCGCTGTGGACACGGCATTCCAGATGGGGTTCTGCACCTTCGTGCTCTCGAACTACATGAAGGCGCTCTCCGCCGACCTGACCGAGGCCGCCCTGGTGGACGGTGCAGGCATTTGGCGGCAGTACCGGGAGATCATCCTGCCGCTGTGCCGCCCGGCGTTCGCCGCCCTGGGCACCCTGGAAGTCATCTTCATCTACAACGACTACTTCTGGCCCCTCCTGTTCATCCAGAGCGGCAACCGGCTGCCCATCACCACGGCCATCAACAACCTGCAGGGCCAGTTCCTGAACAACTACAACCTCCTGGCGGCAGGCGCTGTCATCACCGTCATTCCCACGCTGATCATCTACCTGCTCCTCCAGCGGCAGTTTGTTGCGGGGCTGACTCTCGGTTCCAGCAAGGGGTAGGCAAAGATGGAACAAGAAGCGGACACCGCTCCCTTAGCCGCCCGAAAGGAACTCCATGCTCCCCGCAGCACGCCACCAGGCCATCGTGGACGCCGTCCAGCGGGAAAGGGTGGTCCGCGTATCTGACCTCGCCCAGCAACTGGGCGTCTCGCTCATGACCGTCCGGCGGGACATCGAACTGCTGGAGGAAAGCGGCAAGCTGGAGCGGATCCACGGCGGAGCCAAGCTTCCCGGCGACGCAAGCACCCACGAGCCCGGCTTCGAACTGAAGTCCACCCAGTTGACGGCGGAAAAGCGTGCCATTGCCGTTGAAGCGGCCGCCCTTGTCCATGAAGGCATGGCTGTCGGGCTAAGCGCAGGGACCACCACGTGGGCACTGGCCAAGGAACTGGTGGACGGTCCCCCAATCACCGTGGTCACCAACTCCGTGCGCATTGCCGACCTGTTCCACCACGCCGCCACCACAGGGCCGGCCCGCTACAGCTCCACGGTGATCCTGATCGGAGGCCAGCGCACGCCGTCGGATGCCCTGGTGGGGCCCATCGCCACCAGTGCTCTAAAGCAGCTTCACCTGGACCTGCTGTTCCTCGGCGTCCACGGCATGGACTCGGTGGCGGGCTTCACCACACCCAACCTCCTGGAGGCCGAAACGGACCGGGCCTTCGTGGCCGCAGCCCGGAAGACCGTAGTGCTGGCTGACCACACCAAGTGGGGTGTGCTGGGCATCAGCTCGATTGCCTCACTGGACGACGTGGATGAGGTCATCAGCGACCCCGGCCTGGGTTCCGAAGCCCAGCGGGTCCTGCAGGACCGGGTGGGCAAGCTTCGGCTCGCCGCAGCCTGATAGCCCAGCCAGCCTAGGGGCAGCCGCAGGACTGCCTGATGTGCAGCTTTGTGGGGAAGATGCGGTGCCGGGGTTTTTCGCCGCGGCTGGCTCCCACCAGCGCGGCTACCGCAGCTTCCGCCATAGCGGCCACGGGTTGTTCGACGGTTGTCAGGGGCGGCCACGAGTATTCGGAATCAGCGGAGCCGTCAAAGGACGCCACCGCGATGTCGCCGGGAACGGACAGCCCCGCTTCATGGATGGCGCGCAGGAGCCCAATGCCCTGCATGTCCGACGTCGCAAAGATCGCCGTTGGCCGGTTCACCGACGCCAGCAGCCGCTGCCCGGCAACGTAGCCTCCGGGCCTGGTAAAGGCGCTGTAGGAGATGGGTCCCTCAGGCAGGCCCGCCTCCTGCAGGGCTTCGCGCCAGCCCACTTCGCGGCCGTCGGTGGAGCCGGAGACGTTGGTACCCATCGCCAGGCCGATATTGGTGTGGCCATGGCCAATGAGGTGTTCCACGGCGATCCGGGCACCGGCCGCCAGGTCCACCCCGATGCTGTTGAAGCCCGGCGCGTCGCGTTCCTGGTTCAGCAGCACCGACGGAATGTCCGCCGTTTCCAGGGCTTCCAGGTCCGGTTCGAAGAGAACGCTGGCCAGCAGGACCCCGTCCACCTGCCGTGCGGCGAGGTTGCGGACGTTCCGCCGTTCCTTGGCGAGGTTCCCGTCAGAGTTGCTCAGCACCAGGGCGTAGCCAAGGGCCGCGGCCGCATCCTCCACAGCATGGGAGAACAGCGAGAAGAACGGGTTGGAGATGTCCGGGACGATCAGGCCCAGCGTCTCACTGGAACCCAGCTTGAGCGCCCGGGCGGCGGCGTTGGGCCGGTAGCCCAGGACGCGGATGGCGTCCTGGACTTTGGCTTCAGTTGCCGGCGCCACCTTTTTTGGACCGCCGTTGACCACATAGCTCACGACGGCGGTGCTGACGCCCGCAAAGCGGGCAACATCCTTGCGCGTCACCGGCCCGCGCGGGGCGGGCACAGCCGAAGTGGTCATGGAGTACATGCTAGCTACCAGTTGGCCGGGGCGTCGCCGAAGTCACGGATGGGCAGCCGCGCGCCGTTCTGCCGGGCCGACTCGTGGGCCACGATCCCGGGGAGGGTGAAGCGGGCAGCAACCCAGGCGTTGACCGGCGGCAGCGTGCGGTTGTTCACGGCTGTGACGAAGTCGTCCACCAGGAAGTGGTGGCTGCCTTCGTGTCCGTTGGGGGCACCAAGGAACTCCGCGGGCAGCCGTTCGGCATCGTGGACCGGGGAAAGTCCCGAGACAAAGGCGTCGCGGAGTTCCGGGGCGACGTTGGCCAGCGATGGATCGTCCAGCGGAAGGCTGGGGCGGGTCTCCATCTGCTCGGAGATGTCGTGGACGTTCTGCTTGTCCTGCCAGACGGTGACCTTGGCAAGCTGCTCCAGGCTGGCCTCGGTGCCGAAGAAGCGGAACCGGGATTCCCGGATGTGGGAGGGGTAGCCCACGCGCCGCATTTCGTTGGTGCGCATGGCACCGCCATCGTTCAATTCGAAGAGCGCCGTGGCATTTGAAAAGTCGTTGCCGAACATGCTGATGTCCTTGTCGAACACCCCATCGTTCCGCTGGTCCCTGACTCCGATACAGCTCACGCTGACGGCGTGCGACGGGATGGCGCCGAGCACTCCCCCGATCGCATGCGTGGGGTAGAGCATGGGCGGGTAGCTGGCCGTCTCCTTCCACCGATCGCCGCCGCTGTACTGGTATGCGTCGTAGAAGCCCAGGTCCATGTCATGGACGTAGTCGCCTTCCGAGTAGAAGATGCGCCCGAACTTACCGGCGGCGTGCTGTTCCCGGGCGTAGACCGTGGCCGGGTTGTAGTAGCTGGTCTCCCCCATCATGTAGACCAGGCCGGTGTCCCGGACGGCGTCGATAATGCGCGCGATTTCCTCCTCGGACACCGCCATGGGAACGGCCGAATAGACATGCTTGCCGGCACGGAGGGCCCGTTCCACCAGCGGGCCGTGGGTCCAGCGCTGGGTAAAGATCGCCACGGCGTCGACATCGGAGGCGAGCAGGGCGTCGAAGTCCGCTTCCTGCCCCGCCAGGTGGTAACGATCCACGGCCTCGGCGGCGCGCTCAGGGCGCTCGTCCACCACGTAGACGGCCTTCACGCCGGGGTGCAGATTGAAAAGGTGCGCGAACTGGGAGCCGAACTGGCCTGCGCCCACGATGCCGATGGAGAACGTCATTGTTTGTGCCTTCCGTGAGGGGATACCTGAGTCTTGCATCGGCATCTACTCGAGTCAACATCTAATAAACGGAAATAACTCCAATGTCCGAAACAAAAAGGAGACTCTTGCCACCACTGTATCTACTCGTGTAGATTTCTTCCCAGCTTGTTACCTCCATCACACTCAGGAAAGGGTCGACGATGACCACCCTTACCAGGAACGCCAGTCCGGTTCAGCACTCCGTGCGCCGGGCGGTGAAGCGCCGGGGACGCAGCGACCTGAAGACAGCACTGTTCTTCATCGCGCCGGCCATGATCGGATTTATAGTTTTCTACCTGGTGCCCACGCTCCGGGGCATCTACCTCAGCTTCACCGAGTACAGCATCCTCGGCGACCCCACCTGGATTGGCACCGCCAACTATGAGGCCATCGCCAAGGACCCCCTGTTCTCGAACGCGCTGGCGGTCACCTCGCAGTACGTGCTGATCAATATCGTCCTGCAGACCGCGCTGGCACTGGGACTGGCGCTCCTCATGCACCGGGTGGCCAAGTCAACCCTCATCCGCGGTGCGCTCCTCCTGCCGTACCTGATGGCAAACGTGATCGCCGCCCTGCTGTGGTTCTGGCTGCTGGACTACCAGATCGGCATCGTCAACTACTTCATCGAGGCGGTGGGCCTGCCCAAGGTGGCATTCTTCGGCAGCGAGGAATGGGCCATCCCCACCCAGGCCCTCATCAACACCTGGCGGCACATGGGCTACACCGCGCTGCTGCTCTTCGCCGGACTGCAGGCCATCCCCAACCACGTCTACGAGGTGGCCAACCTGGACGGCGCCTCCCCCTGGCAGACCTTCCGCAAGATCACCATGCCGCTGCTCCGCCCCGTGCTGGTGCTGGTCCTGATCGTGACCGTGATCGGCTCCTTCCAGGTGTTCGACACCGTTGCCGTCACAACCATGGGCGGGCCGGTCAACGCCAGCCGCGTGCTGCAGTTCTACATCTACCAAAAGGCCTTCACCGAATCAGACTTCGGCTACGGTTCAGCCCTGGCTGTCATCCTCTTCGTCATCCTCGCCCTGGTGGCCTTCATCCAAATGAAGTTCCTCAAAGGCAACGAATCGGACCTGGACTAAGGACGCTCCAATGACCACCGCAAAAGTTTCCGCCCCTGCCCGGCCCGCCACCCGCCGTCGTCCGTTCAGCTGGCGCCGCGGGGCCGCCTGGGTCCTCGTCGCCCTGGCAGTTGCCGTCTCTGTACTTCCGTTCTACTGGATCCTCCGGACGGCACTGTCCACCAACGGGTCGCTGGCCGGCAACGCCACCAACCTGCTTCCCGCGGACTTTAACCTGGGCGCATTCCAGCGCGTCTTTGGCCTGCAGTCCCCCGAAGATGCCGTGGCACAGGGCGGCTCCGGGGCGCAGATCGACTTTTGGAACTACCTGCGCAACTCCGTGCTCTTTGCCTCCATCACCACCATCGGGGCCGTGTTCTTCAGCGCCATGGCGGCCTACGCCTTTGCCCGGCTGCGCTGGCGCGGACGGAACGTGGTGTTCAGCCTGTTCCTTGCCACCATGATGGTGCCCCCGATCTTCACCGCGCTGCCCAACTTCCTCCTCATCAAGAACCTGGGCCTGCTCAACACCATGGTGGGCCTGGTTCTCCCGTACATCTTCATGACCCCGTTCGCCATCTTCTTCCTCCGGCAGTTCTTCCTCAACATGTCCCGCGAGGTGGAGGAGGCGGCAATGCTCGACGGCGCCAAGCACCTCCGGATCTTCTTCCAGATCATCCTGCCCAACGCCGCGGCCCCCATCGCCACCCTTGCCCTGCTCACCTTCATTGGCCAGTGGAACGAGTACTTCTGGCCGCTGCTGGTGGGCCAGGACGAATCGGTCCGCGTCCTCACTGTGGGCCTGGGCGTCTTCAAGTCCCAATCCCCGCAGGGCGCTCCCGACTGGTCCGGACTGATGGCAGCCACCCTGGTTTCGGCCCTGCCCGTGCTGATCCTGTTCGCCGCCTTCGGCAAGAAAATCGTCAACTCCATCGGCTTCTCCGGCATCAAATAACCCTCCCTCCAACCACCCCTCCACAATCCCACCGGCCGCTCCTCCGGCGCCCGGCCATGGCGGCCTGCCCGGAAGCACCTTGAAAGGACCCCTCCCATGAAAAAGAAAGCACTCACCTCCCTGGCTGCAGCGGCAGCCGCAGTCCTGGCCCTCTCCGCCTGCGGCGGCGGCAGCTCCGCCGACGCCGGCAAGGGTGAAATCAACTACTGGCTCTGGGACGCCAACCAGCTCCCCGCGTACAAGCAGTGCGCGGACGACTTCCACAAGGCCAACCCGGACATCACCGTCAAGGTCACCCAGCGCGGCTGGGACGACTACTGGGGCACCCTCACCAACGGCTTCGTGGCCGGCACCGCGCCGGACGTGTTCACCGACCACCTGGGCAAGTACCCGGAATTCATCAAGAACAAGCAGCTGCTCCCGCTGGACGATGCGGTCAAGAAGGACAACATCGATACCAGCGTCTACAACTCCGGGCTCGCCGACCTTTGGGTGGGACAGGACGGCAAGCGCTACGGGTTGCCGAAGGACTGGGACACCATCGCCCTGTTCTACAACACCAAGCTCGCAGCAGACGCCGGCGTGACTCCCGAACAGATGGCCAACCTCACCTGGAACCCCCAGGACGGCGGCACGTACGAAAAGACCATCGCCCACCTGACCGTGGACAAGAACGGCAAGCGCGGCGACGAGCCAGGCTTCGACAAGAACAACGTGGCCGTCTACGGGCTGGGCCTCAACGGGTCCGGCTCCGGACAGGGCCAGACCGAATGGAGCTACCTCACCGGTACCACCGGCTGGACGCACACCGACAAGAATCCGTGGGGCAAGCACTACAACTATGACGACCCCAAGTTCCAGGAAAGCATCGACTGGTTCGCCGGCCTGGTGGACAAGGGGTACATGCCCAAACTCGAAACCACGGTGGGCGCCAGCATGGCGGACACCTTCGCCGCCGGCAAGTCCGTCATCAACGCCAACGGTTCGTGGATGATCGGCCAGTACACCGGCTACAAGGACGTCAAGGTGGGCATCGCCCCCACCCCTACCGGTGTTAACGGCAAGCGCGCCAGCATGTACAACGGCCTGGCGGACTCCATCTACGCCGGCACCAAGAAGAAGGACGCCGCCATCAAGTGGGTCGAGTACCTGGGCTCCGCCGCCTGCCAGGACGTGGTGGCATCCAAGGCCGTGGTGTTCCCGGCCATCAAGACCTCCGCCGATAAGGCCGTGGAGGCCTTCAAGGCAAAGGGCGTGGATGTGACCCCGTTCAGCCAGCAGGTCAAGGACGGCACCACCTTCCTCTACCCGATTGCTGACAACGCAGCCAAGGTTGACGGCATCATGAAGCCCGCCATGGACGCCGTGGTGTCGGGCAAGGCCAAAGCCAACTCACTGACCCAGGCCAACGACCAGGTCAACGCCCTGTTCAAGTAACCCCCTCCCACGTGGCTGCGTACGTGGTCGCAGCCACCCGGCCCGGTGCCGCCGTCCCCCTCCTCGCGACGGCGGCACCCGGCCACCCCTTCCCCTCAATTTCGTCTTGTGCGTAACTTAAGGCGCACGCCCTGAACTCTGAAAGAGACCGCCATGGACCCCCTGCACCTCCGTTCCGCCGGTACCAGCCTGCTGATCAGCTTCGACAGCGGGGAGGCCGAGGTGCTCCATTGGGGCGCCGACCTCGGCGCGGAACTGCCGGACCTGGCGGTCCTGGCCGGGCCGGTGGGGCATTCCTCCATCGACGCACGGGTCCCCGCAAGCCTGCTCCCCCAGGCTTCGTCGTCATGGCGGGGCCGGCCGGCCCTGCGCGGCCACCGGATCAGTGACGGCGCCGCTGGCCTTGACTTCTCCTCCCGCCTCCGCGTCACGTCGGTCAGTCATGAAAGGACCTCGGCCACCATCGAGCAGGCCGACGACGAAACCAGCATCAGCGTTTCGACCTCGCTCACGCTGCACCCCGGCGGCCTGCTGGAGCTGAGGCACACCCTCACCAACAACGGCACCACCCCCTTCCAGGTGGACGAACTGGCAACCGTCCTGCCCGTGGCACCTGACGCCGTCGAACTCCTGGACCTGACCGGACGCTGGTGCCGGGAACGCCACCCGCAGCGGCGGCCCATCCAGCAGGGCACCTGGGTCCGGACCGGCCGCCACGGCCGCACCGGGCACGATTCCTCCCTGCTGTTCGCTGCCGGCACCCGAAGCTTCGGAAACCGGCACGGCAAGGTCTGGGCGACGCACCTTGCCTGGAGCGGCAACCACGAACAGTTCGCGGACACCATCGGTGACGGCCGGACCATGATAGGCGGCTCGGAACTCCTGGGTCCTGCCGAGGTCATCCTGGAACCGGGCGGCAGCTACACCACGCCCGCCCTGTTCGCCGCCTACTCGGACCGGGGCCTGGACGGCATCACGGAGGCCTTCTACAGCTGGTTCCGGTCCCGGCCGCACCACGTGCTGCCCGCCGCCACCGGCCTGCCGGCCGGAAAACCCCGCCCGGTGGTGCTCAACACCTGGGAAGCGGTCTACTTCGACCACAACCTGGACACCCTGATCGAGCTGGCTGACTCCGCTGCTGACCTTGGCGTGGAGCGCTTCGTGCTCGACGACGGCTGGTTCCGCGGCCGCCGCGACGACCATGCCGGACTGGGCGACTGGTATGTGGATGAGACCGTCTGGCCGGAAGGCCTTACCCCACTGATCGACGCCGTCACCTCCCGCGGGATGGAATTCGGCCTGTGGGTGGAACCGGAGATGGTCAACCTGGATTCAGACATTGCACGGGCACATCCGGACTGGATTTCGGGCCCCTCCGCCGTGGCGCACAAGGACGGGGGCCGGCTGCCCCTCGAGTGGCGCAACCAGCACATCATCGACCTCGTGAACCCGGAGGCGTGGCAGTACGTCTTCGACCGGATCTCAGCACTCCTTGCCGACAACAACATCAGCTACCTGAAGTGGGACCAGAACCGGGACCTCGTCGAACAGGGCCATGCCGGCCGCCCTTCGGTCCACGAACAAACCCTCGCCGCCTACCGCCTGTTCGACGAGCTCCGCAAGGCCCACCCCGGCGTCGAAATTGAGAGCTGTTCCTCCGGCGGTGCCCGGGTGGACCTCGGCATCCTGGAGCGGACGGACCGGATCTGGGCATCCGACTGCAACGACGCCCTGGAGCGGCAGACCATCCAGCGCTGGACGGAGGCCGTGGTTCCACCGGAACTCGTGGGCAGCCATATCGGCCCCACCACCTCGCACACCACCGCCCGCACCCACGACCTTTCCTTCCGTGGCATCACCGCGCTGTTTGGCCACTTCGGGATGGAATGGGACGTACGCAGCGTGCAGGGCAGGGAGCGCGAGGAGCTGCGGCGCATCGTGGGCCTGTACAAGGAGCACCGGAACCTGATCCACAGCGGCCGCGCCGTCCACGCTGACGTTGCGGACGATTCCTTCCTGCTGCACGGCGTGGTGGCGGATGGATCCGTTGCGGAAAGCACGACGGCGGCCCTGTTCGCCCTGGTCAGCACACGCACCTCGGCGGCCGAGCAGCCGGGCCGGATCGGCATCCCGGGGCTGGAGGATGGCCGCAGCTACCGCGTGGAGGCGGTCTTCCCCACGGCGGACGATGCCGACTACCGCCACACGTTCACCCAGGTCCAGCCGCCCGCGTGGCTGGCTGAGGGAGCGGTGGCCACCGGCAGGTTCCTTGCGGAAGTGGGCCTGCCGATGCCAATCCTGAACCCG
The DNA here is from genome assembly GCF_006715285.1 of Arthrobacter sp. SLBN-83. Classification (NCBI taxonomy): domain Bacteria; kingdom Bacillati; phylum Actinomycetota; class Actinomycetes; order Micrococcales; family Micrococcaceae; genus Arthrobacter; species Arthrobacter sp. SLBN-83. Next base: position 2,059,728 of record NZ_VFMX01000001.1, on the reverse strand, counting down.
GAACACGCCCTGCTGCTGAAGGTAACAGCCCTCTAGACCACCATCGACTGCTGGGTACTTGTCGTTTTCGAGCTCGAGAACGACAAGTGCTCAGCAATGGACGGGACGGGCCGGCGTAAGAATGCGCGGCAGGCGGAGCCACCCGATAGATTTGCAGGCATGACTGAAGCCTCCTCCACTGTCGAAGCCGGCCGCGGCACCATCCTGGTCATCAACGGCCCCAACCTGAACCTCCTCGGCACCCGCGAGCCGGAAAAGTACGGTACCTCCACCCTTGCCGACGTGGAACAGCTGGCGGCCTCAGCTGCCAAGGAACATGGTTTTGCGGTGGAATGCCTCCAGTCCAACCACGAGGGCGTCCTGCTGGACGCCATCCATGCAGCGAGGGGCACCGCCGCGGGCATCGTCCTGAACGCCGGGGCCTTCACGCACACCTCCGTGGCACTCCGTGACGCCCTGGCAGCCGTCCAGCTTCCCGCCGTCGAGGTTCACATCACCAACGTGCACCAGCGCGAGGAATTCCGGCACCACTCCTACCTGTCGCCGGTCTGCGCGGCCGTGATCGTGGGCGCCGGCGTGTTCGGTTACAAGCTGGCCATCGACTACCTGGCCGAGGTCCTGTAGCCGGCAGGCTCTATTTCTGGATGCACTGTCCGGAGGAAACCGGCGAGGACAGTCCCGGGGCCTGCTCTGCGACAGGTTCCAGGTCATTCATGGTGATGGCGAAGCCTACCTCGGCATCCGAGGTTGCCTTGGCGAAGACCACCCCGGCTACCTGCCCGTCGGTGGTGAGCAACGGGCCGCCGGAATTTCCGGGCTGCACGTCGCCGGCCAGGCGGTAGATGTCCTCCGGGGAGGGGTTGTTGCCGTAGATGTCCGGGACCAGGACCGTGGCGATGTCCTGGACGGTGGCGGGCTTGGACTGGAAGGGACCGCCGTGCGGGTACCCCGCGAAGGCGGCCTGGCTGCCGCCGGGCAGGTCGCGGCTTAGGGGCAACGGCTGGGAGGGCAGGTTGTCCACGGCCAGGACTGCCAGGTCGCGCTTGGTGTCGAAGTAGACCACGCGCCCGGGCATGGCACCGCCGTCGGGCATTTCCACCACGGGCTGCGAGACGCCGGCCACCACGTGCGCGTTGGTTACCACGCGGTCATCGGAGACTACGAAGCCGCTGCCGGTCTGGTTCTGGCCGCATTCGTAGGCCGTGCCCGCGATCCTCAGGACGGACTGGGCAGCCTTGTTCAGCGCCGGCGTATTGGTACTCGTATTCGGCACCTGGACCGCCTGGCCCTGGTCCAGCCCTTCAATCAGGGTGGGGATGCCGTTGCCGATTACCGTGGAACGAAGCTGCGCCATGGTGGCCTTGACCGGTGTGGGAGTGAGCCCGTCGATGAAGCGGATCACCTTGGATTCGGCCAGCTGCTGGGACACAACAGGCACGCCGAGGGAGCTGACGCTGAACGCCAGCATGGACATCACCAGCGCGGCGACCACAAGGTTCAGGGCACCGCCCACCAGCCGGTCCACGGCGCGCAACGGCCGGATCCGCACCACTCCGCGCAGTTGCCGGCCCACCATGGTGCCCAGGCCGTGCCCCAGTGCCATGAGTACGACGGCGGCAGCGATGATGGCGGTGAGCCGCCATCCGGAGTCCTCAACGAAGCCGCTGACGAGGGGGACTGCAAAGAAGGCGCCGATGGCGCCGGCAGCAAAGCCGGCGAGGCCGCCGACAGTGACCAGGAACCCATTGCGGAGGCCGTAGATCAGGTATGACAGCAGCGCCAGGATCAGGACAATGTCCAGGACAGTCAGGCCGACCACAAAGGCTCCTTATTAACAGTTGAACCTCCATTCTAGTGGGGGTGGCTGACAATCTTCTGTGGCCTGCTGCCCCCTCCGGCCCGACCGGCCGTGCGCTGCCGCTGGTGTTTCGACTGCCAAGTTCGTCACAGAACCTTGAAAATTCTGAAACAATGGCAAAAGCGCCACAGCCGATACTTTTACGTAGGAGATTTCATGGACATCGAGGTACTGCGCCGAGCACCCCTTTTCGCCACGCTCGACGACGACGCATTCCGTCTGCTGACGGACGAGCTCACCGAGGTGGACCTTTCCCGCGGCGCGTCGGTGTTCCGCGAAGGCGACCAGGGTGACCAGCTGTACTTCATCGTGTCCGGCAAGGTGAAGCTGGGCCGGACCTCCCCCGACGGCCGCGAGTCCCTCCTGGCCATCCTCGGCCCGGGTGAGCTCTTCGGCGAAATGGCCCTGTTCGATCCCAGCCCGCGCACCGCGACCGCCACCGCGGTCTCCGAGACCCGCCTGGCCGGATTGAAGAACGAAAGCCTGAACACCCTGCTGCGCACCCGCCCCGAGGTCTCGGCCCAGCTGCTGCAGGCCCTGGCCCGCCGCCTGCGCCGCACCAACGATTCCCTCTCCGACCTTGTCTTCTCCGACGTTCCCGGCCGCGTGGCCAAGGCACTGCTGGATCTTGCAGACCGCTTCGGCCGGCCGGCAACGGACGGTGTCCTGGTGGCGCACGAGCTCACCCAGGAGGAACTGGCCCAGCTGGTGGGCGCTTCCCGCGAAACGGTCAACAAGGCCCTGGCTGAGTTCGTCCAGCGCGGCTGGCTCCGCCTCGAGGCCCGCGCCGTGGTCATCCTGGACATGCAGCGCCTCCGCCAGCGCTCCCGCTAAACGACACGCAGACACCAACAAGAAAGCCGCCCCGAGGGGCGGCTTTCCTGTTGCCTGGGGTTTGTTGCTTCGGAGCGGATCAGCTCTTCGCCACGTCCAGTTCGACGACGGCCCACGACAGGGCGGGTAGGCTCAGCCGCAGCTCGGAGCCGTTTGCCTTTGCTCCCTCCAGCGGCTTGAGGCCAACCCGGTCCGGGTTCTCCTGGCTGTTGATGGTGAAGCGGTCGCCGCCGTCCGGGATTTCCAGGACTTCGGCGCGGAGCACCCGGCGTGCGTCGAAACCGCGCAGGTTGACCTCCACATCCGCAGCTTCTTCAAGACCCCGGTTGGCGAAGAAGAGCGCCACGCGGCCCGTCTCCTCGTTCCAGGTGGCACTGACATCCACCAGGTCGGTGCCGCCGAAGCGCTCGTTTTCGTACTTGTCCGAGTCAACGGACAGCCGCAGGATCTGGCCCTTGGCGAGTTCTGCCATCCGGGAGAAGGGGTGGAAGATGGTCTGGCGCCAGGCCGGTCCGTTTTCCTCGCTGAAGATGGGGCCGATCACGTTGACCAACTGCGCCTGGTTGGCGATCTTAACGCGGTCGCCGTGGCGGAGCAGCGAATTCAACAGTGTGCCCACCACCACGGCATCCGTCACGTTGTACTTGTCCTCGATGAGTCGGGGGTGCTCGCGCCAGCCCGCCTTGGCCACGTTTCGCAACTGGTCCTCGGTGTCCCGGCCGCGCTGGTACCAGACGTTCCACTCATCGAAGGAAAGGTTGATGTGCTTCTTGTGCTTTCCCTTTGCCCGGACCGCATCGGCAGTTGCGATGACTGATTCGATGAAGTAATCGGTATCCACCGCGCTTGCGAGGAAGCTGCCCGCGTCGCCTTCATACTCGTGGTAATAGGCGTGCAATGACACGTAGTCCACCTCGTTGTAGGTCTGCGTCAGGACAGTCTGCTCCCAGTCGCCGAACGTAGGCATCCGTGAATTGGAACTTCCACAGGCCACCAGTTCGATGTCAGGGTCCACGTAACGCATGGCCTTGGCCGCCTCCTGCGCCAAGCGGCCGTATTCCTCGGCGGTCTTATGGCCAATTTGCCACGGCCCGTCCATCTCGTTGCCCAGGCACCAGAGCTTGATGTTGAACGGGTCCTTGTGCCCGTTCTTAGCGCGCAGGTCCGAGAGGCGGGTGCCGCCGGGGTGGTTGGCGTACTCCACGATCGCCCGGGCGGCGTCTACTCCCCTGGTGCCGAGATTAATGGCCTCCATGATTTCGGTTCCTGCCTGGCGGGACCAGTCCACGAACTCGTGGAGGCCAAAGGCGTTGGTTTCCACCGTGTGCCACGCCCCATCAAGCCGGCGGGGGCGGTCCTCGCGGGGGCCGATCCCGTCTTCCCAGTCATAGCCGGAGACGAAATTTCCGCCGGGATAGCGGATCACTGTGGCGCCCAACTCCTTGACGAGCTTGAGGACGTCCTGGCGGAAGCCGTTCTCGTCCGCCTCCGGGTGGCCGGGTTCAAAGATGCCGGTGTAGACACAGCGGCCCATGTGCTCCACGAAGGAGCCAAACAGCCGGCGGGGCACTTCGCCGATGGTGAAGTCGCGGTCGAGGGTGATTCTGGCGCGGGACATAAAACTATCTCCTTGGTTGTGCAGCAGGTACGGGGTTGAAAGTGAAGGTAGGCATCAGGTGCCGGCGAGGCCCGTCGTCGCAACTCCCTTGATGATCTGGCGCTGGAAGAACAGGAACACCAGGATCAGGGGCAGGGCTGCAAGCAACGCGGACGCCATGTTCTGCGCGTATTGGATGCCATAGGCACTCTTGATGGTCTGCAGGCCCACCGGAAGGGTGAGGAGGGACGCGTCGTTGGTGGCGATGAACGGCCACAGGAAGTTGTTCCAGGCGCCGATGAACACGAAGATGGCGACGGCGGCCAGGATGGGGCGGGACAGCGGCAGGACCACCTGGAGGAAGATCCGCATCCGGCTGGCGCCGTCCATCACTGCAGCCTCTTCGAGTTCGCGGGGAATCTGGTCAAAGAACTTCTTGAGCACAAACACCATGGCGGGGTGGATGACCTGCGGCAGGATGATGGCCCACGACGTATCGATCATGTGGAGGGCGAGCATCTGGTAGAAGAGCGGAATGATCAGGACCGGCGGAGGGACGATGATGGAGGCGATGATCACCGTCATCAGCACCTTCTTTCCCTTGAAGTCGATCCGGGACAAGGCATACGCCACGAGCGACGAGATCACCAGCGTGACGGCCGTGATGGCCGCCGAGGTGTACAGCGAATTCCAGGTCCAGAGCGGGATGTTGCCGTCCTGGAACACCTTCACGAACGCGTCGGCGGTAAAGCCCGACGGCGGGATCCAGCTGACCTTCGGCGAGGCAGCATCCGTCTCGCTCTTGAACGCCGTAACGGTAGCCCAGGCGAAGGGGACCAGCCACAGGACTGCGATGACCGCGGCGACAACGACGGCCGCGATCCTGCCGGCCGACATCTTTTTGCGGGGCTGGCGGACTGCTGGGCTTGTGCTTGTGCCCAACGTGGCACGGTTGAGGGTCTGGGTTGCCATGGTTATGCGCTCCTGCGGCGGGTGATGACGAACTGCATGACCGAGACGAGCACGATCAGTCCGAAGAAGATGTAGGAGATGGCTGCGGAATAGCCCAGCCGGTAGCCGGTGAACCCGGTTTCGAAGATGTACTGCACCGCGGGCCTGGTGGCACCGCCGGGTCCGCCGGCTGTCATCTGGTACACCTGGTCGAAGATCTTGAGCGAGGCAAGGACCTGAAGGAGCACGATCATCACGGTGGTGGGGCCCAGTTGCGGCAGTGTGATGGAGAAGAGCTGGCGCCAGGCTCCGGCGCCGTCCAATGACGCCGCCTCGTAATGCTGGGCGGGGATGTTCTGCATCGCAGCCAGGTACAACAGGAAGTTGAAACCCACCGTCCACCACAGCGTGGCAATGACGATCGCCCACATGGCCACGTTGGGGTCGTTCAGCCAGGCGATCTTCGGGATGCCGATCTTGGACAGGGAATCGTTGATCAGTCCAAGCTGCGGGTTGTACATCCACGTGAAAAACAGCGAGACCACGGTGGACGCCAGCAGGTACGGGGCAAAGTACGAGAGGCGCCACAGCCACTGAGCCGGCAGTCCAACGTTGAGCAGTGCCGCCATCACCAAGGCGACAAGCACGAGTGGGACCGTGCTGATGACCGTGAAGTAGAGGGTATTTCCGAGTGAGCGCCACATGTCGGCGTCCGCGAAGGCTTCGGCGTAGTTCGCCAGGCCAATTACGCTGTCATTGGCTCCGGTAAGGGACTTGCCCGTGAGGCTCATGTAGATGCCGTAGACAACCGGCCACACCAGGAAAACGAGGAAAAATACCAGGAAGGGCGTTGCGAACCCCCAACCGCTTAGGTTGTTCCTGGTGACGCTGCTGCGGGTCCCCCGGGCTGCTGGTGAAGAAACCCGGTTCCCCGGGCTCCGCCGGGCTATTAATGAAGAACTCATGAAGGACTCCTTTGTCACTCAGTGCGGTTAGACCGGGTTGGGCCGGGAAAGAAGGGTGTTGGTGCGCTTCTCGAAGGCGGCCCATCCATCAGCTGCCTTATCGCGTCCAAGGAGGACGTTCTGTACGTTTTCCGCGAAGTAGGTCTGCCAGTCGGAGCCCGAGCCGCTGAACCAGGACTCGGGATCGTAAGCAATGACATCCGCGGCATTGGCGTAATGCGCTTGCGGCTTGAGGTCCTTGTAGGCCTGGGACTGGACCACGGGCTGATAAGCAGGAATGTGTCCTGCTTCTGCCCACGAGAGTGATCCCTTGAGGATGTCGCTGACGAACTTATAGACGTCCCGGCGCTTCTGTTCGTCCAGGTTCAGCTGCCGTGGCAGGACGAAGGAATGTGAGTCGGCGTATGCAGCCGCTGTGCCATAGAGGCTGGGGATGGTTGCGGCGTCCACCGGGAGGCCTGCCTTCTTCATTGTCGGCAGCTCCCAGACACCGCTGAACAGCATTCCGGAGCCGCCGCGGGCGAATTCCGCGATGCCGGTACTGATATCGCCGCTCTTGGCCGCGATGGTGTCATCGAAAAGCGATGCCATGAATTCCAATGACTCTATGGCGGCGTCACGGTCAACCTTCATCGGCTGGCCGGGTGTCAGTTCCATGTCCGCGCCGTGCTGTTTGTAGAGCGTGTAGAAAAGCCGCCACATCTGGGACCCACTGCCCAAATAGCCAAAGGACAACCCGTGGGCTTGGGTAACCTTTTGCATCTCCTTGGCCATGGCGATGAACTCCTGCGGGGACTTCACTTCCTGCAGCTGTCCATTGCCGGCCAGGACACCGGCTTTGCCTGCCACGTCCGTGTTGTAGAACATGATGAACGGATGTGAATCCAGGGCGATGGAGAACACCTTGCCGTTCTGCTGGCTTTTGTCCCAGATCCTGGGCGCAAAGTTGTCGGCCGTGACGCCGTTCTCCGACAGCAGGTTCAGGTCCCATGGATCGATCAGTCCACCGGGCGCATAACCTGGGACCCTGCTGGCGTGCATGATGGCCAGTTGCGGCGGCCGGCCGCCGGCCGATGCCATGGCGAGCTTGGTGTAGTAGGGCGGCCCCCATGCGAGGACGGTCGGGTGCACCTTAAACCCGGGGTTGCCCTCATTGGCTTTGCTGATCAAGGCCTGCATCTTTATGCCGTCGCCGCCGGACAGGAGATGCCAGAACTGGATGTCCCTGGGAGCTGCGGCGGAGGCGTTTCCACCGCATCCTGCCAAGGCGCCAGCAGCGAAGACACTGCCCAGTGCTGCGGTTCCTGACAGTAGCTGCCGCCTGGACAGCTGCCTGCCTGCGAAAAAATCAAACTGCTTCACCCGTCACTCCTTTGGATGGGTCCGCTGAAAGTCATTTCGTGCCTCAACCCTTGCCTGCAGGGATCCCCCCATTGCAGCCCCGCAAGCTCAGGTGTGACGCAGGCAACACGTTACATCGTTGTAATAGCCGCCGCAATGAAATTTTGTTAGCGTTCGCAAAGTGACGTGCCGGTCTCAATTAGGGCCGCATGGGGCCCAACCATGGCTCCAGCGCTAGGGGCCGGTGCTCTCCCGCTCCACGATTTCGTAATCAACGGTGACCACCCGCTGCGGGCCCTCACGGTTGCCCATGCGTTCGGTGAGGAGACGCAGGGCCTCACGGGCCACTTGGCGCTTGTTGAAGGAAACGGTCGTCAGTGCAGGCACGGCATACTTCGCGTGGCCAATGTCGTCGAATCCGGCTACGGCAACATCATCGGGAACCCTGATGCCGCGTTTCCACAGCACGCTAAGGGCGCCAAGGGCCATGGAATCCGTGAAACAGAAAAGTGCCTCGGGAACGGGGTTTGAATCGAGGTACGCGGACAGTGCCCTGGCGGCCGCATCCGGGCTCCACTTTTCGCACGGGATAATCAACGAGTCATCCCACGCCATGCCCAGTTCCTCAAGCGCCGTCTGGTAGCCACGGGTGCGCAGGACGGCCGCCGCAGAGCCCCGGCGCCCGGGGGCGCCCAAGACCGCTATACGCCGTCTTCCCGTCCTGCCAAGCGCCAGCGTCATGTCGCGGGCCGCGGCCACGCTGTCCACCCATACGCGGTCGGCCAGTTTCTGCGACACTTCCCCGAGCAGGACCACTGGCGGGAGCGAAACGCCCACTTTGACGGCGCTCTCGTCCAGCACAACCGGGTTGAGGATGAGCCCGTCAATCAGATTTGACCGGGCCCGCGACATCAGCTCATATTCGCGGGCGGGATCAGAACCGGTCTCTTCGAGCTGCACACTCCACCCCTGCTCGTGGGCTACCTCCACGACGCTGTGCGTTAATTCGGCAGAGTAGGCGGTGGCCAGGTCCGGCAGCGCCAACGCGATGACGCCGGACCTGCCATTGCGCAGTCCCCGGGCAGAAAGATTGGGAACGTAATCCAGTTCCGCCATGGCCTGCTCCACCCTGGAGCGGGTGGGACCACTGACGGGGACTATGCCGTTCATGACATTCGAGACGGTCTTTGGCGAAACCCCTGCGAGACGCGCTACGTCCTTGACCGTTGCGCGCAAAGGCGCCCCCTTGCTCCCGGAGTGGCTTTGGTGAAGATTTTACCCGGCGCCCCGGGCATCAGCGTTCGCGCTGGTGGTCTCCCGCCACGGTTTTGGCAGCCTCGACTTCCAGCATGAGCTTGCCGTCCTCTTCCACGAGGCTGGGCTGGTAGACGTGGGGTTTGCGCTTGTAGCTCAGGTAGGCGATGCACCCGTTCGCCGAGGCCATCTTCTCGAGCATGATTTCAGAACCGGGAACCAGCAACTCCCCCAGGGTGCGGCCCGTCGTGTTCTCCTGGCCGGCTTCATCGCCCAAGGCGGTGGTGTCCCGCTGCTGGACCACCTGTGCCGCGTTCACCCACCGGCCCCAGACGCCCTTGCCTTCCAGCAGGGACGGCTCCTGGCCAAGCGGGAGGGTCGCGGCAAAGTAGCGGGTGTCGAACCTGCGGTGCGCAAAGTCCGGGCTACGCCAGTTGACCAGCGATTTGAGCAGGTCGGTGCGCAGGGAGAGGCCGCGCTTTCCCAACACCTGGGCAAGCGTCTTCTCCTGGTCTGCCACGGCTACCCGGGCCCGCATCCACTCCGACGTTGATGTGGCCTCGACGGTGTTCGACATATCCGGACCGGCCAACAGCACGCCTGTTTCTTCGAACAGTTCACGGATGGCGCCCACCACGTGGCGGCGCGCCAGCCCGACGTCGTCCGTTCCCATCTGCTCAGCCCAATGCTGCGGTGAGGGGCCCAACCAGCCCATGGGCTCGTCGTCGGCCGGGTCCAGGGACCCGCCGGGGAAGGCGAGGACCCCCAGCGGGGAAGAGCCGGGCCGGTAGCCCAGCCATGTCTCCAGCCCAGTGGGTGAATCCCGGAGGAGGACAACGGATGAGGCGAAGCGCGCGGCCCTGGGGGTGCGCTCGCCGTGTTCGAGCCAGCTTTGCGCTGCCCCTTCAAGATCCTGGGGCAGTGCAAAAAGGCGTCGTGCGAGGTGAGGCAAGGGAAGTGTCCGGTCTTAGCTGAATTCGGCGATCAGCTCGACCTCTACAGGAGAGTCGAGCGGAAGAACGGCAACGCCGACGGCGGAACGCGCATGCTGCCCGGCGTCACCAAGGACGCGGCCCAGCAGTTCCGACGCGCCGTTGACGACGGCGGGCTGGCCGGTGAACGAGGGGTCCGAGGAGACGAATCCCACAACCTTGACGATGCGGGTAATCCGATCCAGGTCCCCGATGACGCTCTTGACGGCGGCAAGGGCATTCACGGCGCAGATGGCTGCGTACTTCTGGGCGTCCTCGGGAGAGACAGTGGGCTCGTCGGCGAACCCTTCGGTGCCTGCGGACACCTTGCCCGTAGCTTCGAGTTTGCCGTTGATGAACGGCAGCTGGCCCGAGGTGTAGACGTGGCTGCCGGATACCACAGCGGGAACGTAGGAAGCCACGGGAGCGGCCACTTCGGGGAGGGTAATGCCAAGTTCCGCGAGACGCTGCTCGACGGCGGATGCGGGCGCTGGGGCCGCGCTGGACTGGGCTTCTGCGGGGGTGCTCATGCTACTGCTTCTCCCTCTTGAGATAGGCGACAAGGCCGTTGCCGTCAGGTCCCGGGACTACCTGGACGAGCTCCCAGCCGTCCTCTCCCCACTGGTCCAGGATCTGTTTTGTGGCGTGGATAATGAGCGGAATCGTCGCGTACTCCCATTTGGTCATGAGAGAAAGCGTAGCCCTTGCCGGTAAAGTGGAAAACATGGCGACTCGCAACAACCCCTTATTCGACACTGCCACCACACTGGGTAAGATTCTTCTCTTCCTTGGCGTGAGCGCAATTTGCGGTGTCCTCGTGGCGGGCCTGCTGGTCCCTGCCGCTGCCGTCTCAGGCAGCGCTGCAAGCGGTTCCATCGACTTCTTCGACTCCCTTCCCGCAGAGCTGAAGGTCGATCCGCCCAGCCAGACCACGCGGATCCTGGCTGCGGACGGCAGCGAGATTGCCAGTGTCTACACGGAGAACCGCACCAAGGTTCCGCTGGACCAGATTTCTCCGAACATGAAGAACGCCATCATTGCGGTGGAGGACAGTCGGTTCTACGAGCACGGCGGCGTGGATACCACCGGCATCCTCCGTGCACTGGTCAGCACTGTCCGCGGCAACAAGCAGGGTGCGTCCACCATCACGCAGCAGTACGTCAACAACGTGCTTAACGCCAACCTCGCGGCCGCCGGCGAAGAAGACCAGATCAAGCTCAACGGCGTCAACAAGGGCGTGGGCGACAAGCTCCGCGAAATGAAGCTCGCCATCGCATTGGAGAAGGAGTTCAGCAAGGACCAGATCCTTGAGGGCTACCTGAACATCGTTTTCTTCAACCGGGACGCGTACGGCATCGAAGCCGCCTCCCGCTATTTCTTCAGCACCACTGCGAAGGACCTGACCCTTCCGCAGGCAGCCCTGTTGGCCGGCCTGGTGAACAGCCCCTCGGCTTTTGACCCCATCACCAATCCGGAGAAGTCCAAGCAGCGCCGCGACCTGGTGCTGGGACTGATGAAGGACCAGGGCAAGATCACCCCTGAGGAGTACCAGGCCGCTGTGGCCACCCCGGTGGAGCCCAAGGTAACCCAGCCCAAGCAGGGCTGTGCGTATGCGGCCTCTGCCCCCTACTTCTGCGACTACATCCTGCACTTGCTGGAGAACAACCCGGCCTATGGTGCGGACAAAGAGGAACGGCAGCACGTCATCTATCGCGGCGGCCTGACCATCACCACCACTCTGGACCCCAACGCGCAGGCCACCGCACAGGAGCAGGTGAATGCTGCGGCCGGGGCCAACCCGGACAAGTGGGGCGCCTCCATGGTGTCGGTGCAGCCCGGCACCGGCAAAATCATCTCGATGGCCCAGAACACTACGTTCCTGCCCGGCCAGGGCTTCGATTCCCAGTTGAACTTCAACGTGGACAAGCTGGACAAGGACGGCAACGACCTTAACGGCATGGGCGGTGCGCAGCCTGGTTCCACCATGAAGCCGTTCACCTTCGCGGAGTGGCTGAATGAAGGCAAGACCATGAACACTATGGTCAACGCGGCCCAGCGCGTCTACCCCATCGGCTACCCGTGGAAAAACACCTGCGGCAAAGTACAGGGCGCCTACAGCACCGCCCAGAAGAACGCCGGCTTGGATGCCACGGACGACCTGCAGAACGCGGAGCCGCAGTGGTACAAGCCGCTGACCGTCCTGGAGGGCCTCTACAACTCCATCAACACCGTCACGTTTGCTTCAGCGGCGCAGTTGGACTTCTGTGGAATCCAGAAGATCGTTGATGCGGTTGGACTCCACAGTGGTTTGCCTTCGGCCGATGGCAGTGAACCGAATCCCAAGGTGAACATGATGACCCTTGGAAACCTGCTGGGTTCCACTCAGACCTCACCGCTGACCATGGCCAGCGCCTTCGCCACGTTCGCGAACGACGGCAAGTACTGTGAACCGATCGCCATCACCTCGGTTGTCGACGCCACGGGCAAGCAGTTGCCGGCACAATCCAGCAGTTGCCGCGATGCCATCAAGCCGGAGGTTGCCCGCGGAGTCAACTATGCGCTGGAGCAGGTTCTCAACAAGGGGTCAGGTTCGCTGATTCGGCCCCGGATTTCCACCACCACGGCCTTCCCCATCGGCGCCAAGACCGGTACTTCCAACAACAACGGGTCCACCTGGGTTGTTGGCCACACCACCGGCCTCGCTACCGCCGCCTGGTTCGGCGATCCCTTGGGCGCCCAGGACCGCGCCGGGCAGAACATCACGGTAAACGGTAAGTTCTACCAGGGCATTGACGGCTACATGATCGCGGGCCCCATGTTCTCCAGCTACATGGCCAAGATTGCTCCGGCCTATGGGACCAACCCGTTCCCTGCCCCGCCGAGCAACATGATCAACGGCACAACCACTACCTCGCCTTCGCCTGGCAGGACCACTCCCCAGACCACCCAGGCTCCCGTTCCGGCCCCGCAGGCAACGCAGGCTCCTGCCACGCAGGCGCCGGCGCCCGCCCCGACCAGCAATGGCAACGGAAACGGCAACAACGGCAAAGGAAACGGCTAACCGCATATGAGCATCGATAGCCTGGCAAGCCGCGCCCGTTCAATCGGGCGCGGCTTTGCCGTCACTGCCGGTGCCGGGGCGGCCGCCGGCGTTGCCGCATTCGGTTACGGCCTGTGGGAGAAGAACCAGTTCGTCCTCCGGGAAGAGAGCCTGGCCATCCTCCCGCCCGGCCGCGAACCGTTCCGCATTCTGCACCTCAGCGACATCCATTTCGTGCCCGGGCAGCGGAAGAAAGCCGAGTGGCTGGGCTCCTTGGCGGACCTCCGGCCGGACCTGGTGGTCAACACCGGGGACAACCTCAGCCACGTCAAGGCAGTGGACCCGCTTCTGGAGGCCCTGAAGCCGCTCCTGCAGTTCCCCGGCGTCTTTGTCCCCGGCTCCAACGACTACTTCGCGCCCAGCCCCAAGAACCCGGCGTCGTATTTACTGGGGCCGTCCAAGGTGAAGCCGAAGCCGGTTGCCCTGGATTGGCCGCGCCTGCGTTCAGGCTTCGGCATGAACGGCTGGGTGGACCTGACCAACCGCAACCAGTCACTGGTGCTCAACGGCATGCGCTTTGACTTCTCAGGGGTCGACGATCCGCACCTGAAGCGGGAGCGGTACGCGGGCTGGCCCCGCGGAACGGTCAGCCAGAATGCCAAAGACCACCTCAAGGTGGCTGTCATCCACGCCCCTTACCAGCGGGTACTGGACCACTTCACCGAAAGTGGTGCGGACCTCCTGCTGGCGGGCCACACTCACGGCGGCCAGCTGTGCATCCCCGGCTATGGCGCCATCATCTCCAACTGCGATCTTCCCACCTGGCGCGCCAAAGGCCTCAACGATTGGTCAAGCAACGGAAGTACGACGCCGGTCAACGTCTCCGGCGGCATCGGCACCTCGCGCTTCGCTCCGGTAAGGATCGCCTGCAAACCCGAAGCCGTCCTGCTGACCCTCACCTCCCCCAGCTGACCCGTTGCTCTATCAGGTATGGTCCCCAAAAGAGGGTTTTGGGGACCATACCTGATAGGGCATCCGCATTACGGACTGCAATAACTGCGGAAGCAGCTGGCGGCCATCACAATCCCTGTGAAGCGGCTCACGGCATGGCATAGGGTTGCTGCTAGAGGAAACTACATTCGTTTTATAGCTTGAGAAGCGGGCATGGCCAAGCAGACTCCCTTTTTCCGATCCATCAGCCGTCTTTATCCCCACGTCCGGCCCATCATCCCAAGGCTCGTGCTGGGGCTGCTCTGCGCACTGATGGCCAGCATCGTTGCGCTGACCATCCCACAAGTACTGCGGGTCTTGGTGAACACCGCCCTGCAGCCCGGAGGTGCCCCGGAGGCAGTCTGGACTTCAGCCGGCATCATCCTGGTCCTGGGCATCGCGGAAGCCGGACTGGTGGCGCTGCGGCGGCAGTTCGTCATCAACCCTGCCACCACGGTGGAAACGCGGATGCGGGTGTCCCTCTACGACCACCTGCAGGAACTCACCGTTTCGTTCCACGACCGCTGGGGCTCCGGCCAACTGTTGTCCCGGGCCATGACAGACCTGAACTTCCTGCGCCGTTGGATGGCCTTCGGCGCCATCATGCTGGTGGTCACCAGCCTCACCGTAATCATCGGCATCGTTGCGATGTTCGCCATGAGCTGGCAGCTGGCCCTGATCTTCCTTGCCGCCGCCGTTCCCATCACCATCAACAGCTTCCGGTTCCGCACCAGGTTCAGCAAGGTTGCCCGGCGCAGCCAGGACCAGGCCGGCGACCTCGCCACCACGGTGGAGGAATCCGTCCACGGCATCCGGGTCCTCAAGGCCTTCGGGCGCAGCCGGGAAGCCCTGGAAAACTTCAACGAGCAGGCCGAGGAACTGCGCCAGACCGAGATCGAAAAGGCGCGCCACCAGGCAACTTTCACCATGGTGGTCACCCTGCTTCCCGAACTGGCACTGGGCGCCGGGCTGGTGGTGGGCGTCATGCTGTGCGCCACCGGCCAACTGAGCATTGGCGCGCTGGTTGCGTTCTTCGCCACCGCGGCAGTCATTGCCTCACCCGTGGAATTCTCCGGGATGCTGTTGGCCATGGCACTTACGGCCAAGACCGCCGTCGACCGCCACTACGAAGTGATGGACACGCAAAACACCATCACCAGCCCTGCCCAGCCCCGTCGTCCGGGGGAACTGGCCGGTGCGCTGCGCTTCACCAACGCAACCTTCGCCTTCGAGGACGCGCCGGACAAGCCCATCCTCAAGGACATCAGCCTGGACATCCGCCCCGGCGAAACCATGGCCCTGGTGGGGATCACCGGCAGCGGCAAGAGCGCGCTGATCCAGTTGGTGCCGCGTCTCTACGACGTCACCACCGGCGCCATAACTATCGACGGCGTGGACATCCGGGACTTCGACGTGGAGGAACTGCGCAGGGTTGTCGGGGTGGCGTTTGAGGACACCACACTCTTTTCCAACTCCGTCAGGGACAACGTCCTGTTGGGCGCCCCGGTCCGGACGGAGGAGGTCCTGGACGAAGCACTGGACGTGGCCCAGGCCCACTTCGCCTACTCGCTGCCCGAAGGTGTGGACACCCTGATCGGCGAGGAAGGGCTGAGCCTGTCCGGTGGCCAGCGGCAGCGGATTGCCTTGGCGCGCGCCATCGCCGCACACCCGCGCGTGCTGGTCCTGGACGATCCCCTGTCCGCCCTGGACGTGCACACCGAGGAACTCGTTGAAGCCCGCCTCCGCGAAGGGCTGAAGGACACCACCACCTTGATCGTGGCCCACCGCCCTTCCACGGTGGCCCTCGCGGACCGTGTGGCGCTGCTCGAGGACGGCCGGATCACGGCCGTCGGGACGCACACCGAACTGCTGGCGCACAACCAGCACTACCGCTACGTCATCGCCAGCCTGGACCGCGAACCGCGGGACCTGGACTCCGAATTGTCGGCGCTTGAGGACCAGGCCGAGGAAGTGACCCGATGAGCACCGCTACCTTCGGCACCGCAAATGAGGACAATGCCCTCCTCAGCAAGAGCGACAGCAGGGCAGTACGACGGCGGTCACTCTCCTTGCTGGGATCCCTGATCCGTCCGGTGCGGGTACGGTTCTGGCTGACCATCGCCATGGTGGTCCTTTCGCAGGCCGCACGCGTTGCCGGCCCGGCGCTGATCGCCTTCGGCATCGACCACGCGCTTCCCGCGCTCCGGGCCGGCGACAACCTCCCGCTGGTGTTCACCGGTGTCGCCTACCTGCTGGCAGCCATTGCGACGGCGGGACTCACCGCCCTGTACGTCACCTCCACGGCGCGGCTCAGCCAGGCGATGCTGCTGGACCTGCGCGTGCGCGTCTTCCGGCATACCCAGCGCCTCAGCCTGGAGTTCCACGAAAAGTACACCTCCGGCAGAATCATCGCCAGGCAGACCTCTGACCTGGAGGCGCTGCGCGAACTGCTGGACTCCGGCGTCAGCTCCCTGGCCTCGGGCATGCTATTCATGGCTTTCACCGCGATCACCATCTTTGCCCTCGACTGGCGGAGCGGTTTGTTGGTACTGGCTGCCGGTGTGCCCATGTTTTTCCTGTCCCGCTGGTACCAGAAGCACTCGCAGATCGCCTTCCGCGAGTCCCGCGTTGTCTCCGCCAGGCTGATCGTTCATTTCGTGGAGACCATGACCGGCATCCGCGCCGTCAAGGCCTTCCGCAAGGAAAACGAAAACTCCGAGCGCTACGGGAAGCTTGCCGAAGACTACCGGCTGGTCACTGTCCGCTCCATCAACCTCAACGGCATCTTCCAGCCGGGGCTGGTGCTGATCGGCAATGTCTGCGTGGCAGTTGTCCTGCTCTTTGGCGGCTTCCGGGTGCTGGGCGGCGACCTGGCTGTGGGCGTGCTCCTGGCCCTGATCCTTTCCACCAAGCGGTTCTTCCAGCCGGTGGACCAAATGGCCATGTTCTACAACTCGTTCCAGAGCGCGCAGGCGGCCCTGGAAAAAGTCTCCGGGCTGCTCGAGGAGGTGCCCACGGTCCGGCCACCCAAGAACCCGGTTGCCCTGACCAGCGCCACCGGGCGGATCGACTTCAACGACGTCGAGTTCCGCTATGGGAACGGCCCAGTGGTGGTCCCCCGCCTGGACCTGCACATCCCGGCCGGGCAGACCGTGGCGCTGGTGGGCCAGACGGGCGCCGGCAAATCGACCCTGGCGAAACTCATCGCCCGGTTCTACGACGTCACATCGGGCACGCTCACCTTGGACGGTGTGGACCTCCGCGATCTGGCCACGTCCGACCTCCGCCGGAACATCGTCATGGTCACGCAGGAGGCCTTCCTGTTCAGTGGCTCGGTGGCGGACAACATCGCTTTGGGCCGGCCCGAAGCCTCACGGGCGGAAATCGAGGAAGCCGCCAAGGCGGTTGGTGCACACGAGTTCATCCTTGAACTTCCCGAAGGCTACGACACGGACGTCAACAAGCGCGGCGGCAGGGTCTCCTCCGGTCAGCGGCAATTGATCAGCTTCGCCCGGGCTTTCCTGGCCCGGCCGGCGGTACTGATCCTGGACGAGGCCACCTCCTCGCTGGATATCCCGTCCGAACGGCTGGTACAGGCCGGACTGGCCCGGCTGCTGGCCGGCACGGAGGCTGCACGCAGGACTGCGCTGATCATCGCCCACCGCCTGTCCACGGTGGAGACGGCGGACCGTGTCCTGGTGGTGCATGACGGCCGTATCGTGGAAGACGGGACGCCTGAAGAACTGATCGGCGGCGGTGGACGCTTTGCCGACCTGCACGGGGCGTGGAAGGATTCCTTGGTCTAGCTGCGCGGCCTGCTCTCCCGAGCCCAGCTTTCTGCTGGTCCTGCTTTGGGGGTCGGGCACCGGATTTCGCATCGGGGCCGGGAATCGGCTATCCTTGTAAAGTTGCTTTTGCAGCGGATCGGGATGTAGCGCAGCTTGGTAGCGCGCTTCGTTCGGGACGAAGAGGTCGCAGGTTCAAATCCTGTCATCCCGACCATAACGAAAAGAGGGTCTCCTAACGGAGGCCCTCTTTTCGCATCTCGAAAGGGTTGCGAAGTCCTCGCCGCGCCGGCTCCTGCCTGAACCAGCTCCCGACCTTAAAAGGAACAGCCCCGGAGCTGTTGCTCCGGGGCTGTCCTCGCCTCCTGTTGTGAGGAAGCTATTTATGCGGGGTCAGGCCAGTTGCCTACATAAGTGACGACGGTTGTGTCGGTGGTAGTGGTCTTCTTGCCCTTCACCTTTGCGGAGGCGGGATCAGGCCAGTTACCAACAGCTACCGACACACCCGAATTGTCGGCGACGGAACCTGAAGCCAGGACGGCCGGAGCCGCCGCAGAAAAAGCCAGGGCCCCAGCCAAGGCGGCCGCAGTTGCGATCTTCTTCAACATATAAGTTCCTCAATACGAGTCGGATTCGTTACAAAGCCAGCACTGTCCTTGTTGACACACATTGTAAAATATTTTCCACAGGGCCTGTCAAGCATTCGGCGGGCCAAGTGTCCAGAAGGAGGAAACGCGTGGGCAACGGGTTCGGAGAGAAACTCCGCGCGGAGCGCCTTGAGCGTGGACTGACGCAGGCCGAACTGGGCAAGGACCTGTATTCACCCAGTTACATCTCACTGCTCGAGACGGGCCGGCGTGAACCGACGGCTGAAGTCATTGAAGAACTGGCCCGCAGGCTGGAGTTGGCACCCAAGGCGCTTGAGGCTTGGAGCCAACCTATTTCTGTCAGCGACGCTGAATACGTGCTTGCCGGCCTCTATGCGCGCCAGGCCTGGGACCTTCGCGACTATCCCCTCGCGGCGAGTCATGCTGCCACCGCCGCCAAGATCGCCCTTGAAGGACGTAACACCAGCGCCTGGTGGAACATGACCTATATGCAGGCCGAATGCCTCATCAAACAGGGCAACTGGCGCGAAGCCCAGAAGATCATGGAGCACCTGCTGGAACACCCTATGGCAAGGGAATCCGCGGGACTGGCTGTGCGGGCGCACCAAATGCTTGCAGGCATCTATCAGGGGCAAGGCCAGCTAAGCCTTGCAGTCGACCAGGGGATCCAGGCCGTAGATCTCTGCAGGCAGCTCCCCAAGGGATCCACTCTTATCGTTAACGCCCATCACGCCCTCATCGGCGCTCTTGCCGAAAGTGGGCGGCTCGATGAGGCGTGGAAGTACTGCCTGGCCATGATCGATCACGTGGACGAGCTTTCCATGACCCAACTCGCGGGCGAAGTAGCCTGGGTTGTGGGAAACGTTGCCTTCATGCGGCATGACTATGCAGAAGGCGTCAAGCACCATGAGCGCGCGGCCCGCCTGCTGTCTCCCGCCAATGACATCGGCCTTTGGGCCCGGTTCAACAAGGCATCCGCCGCCGTGAGGCTTTCCTCGGGGATCGTTGAACCAGAAACCCTGTCAGCGATTGAGCGCGCCGAACTGGCGTTGTCCATCGTGGGCGGCAACAAGTCCGACCAGCTGGAGGTTGCCTTCATTCGCGCCCGCTGGCTGTATCTGACCGGCGACATCGTTGCCGCCGTCGAGAAGCTGCGCGAAATCCACGCCGAGCGGGAACACCTCGCAAAGCACACAGCCGGCGAAGTTTCCCTGCTCTTGGGCAAATCACTCAAGGCCGCAGGCGATACCGACGAAGCGCTGGTGCACCTCGAGGAAGCCCAAAAGGCCTTTGCCGCGGCCGGCGCACAGGACCGGGTCCAGCAGGCCTTGGACGCGATCCTGGAAATAAAGCTCGCACAAAAACGAGCGGCAGCCGCCGCCAAAGCCAGCTAGCAGCTAAGCCACCAATAAAAAAGCCAGGTAAACCCCGCGCACTGCGGGGCTTACCTGGCTTTGGGCTTACCTGGCTGTTCGGCCAGCTAGGAGAACGTCTTTCCCGTGATCTTCTCGTACGCCTCGACGTACCGGCTGCGGGTACGCTCCACCACATCGGCGGGAAGTGCCGGCGGCGGGGTGTCGGAGGACTTGTCCCAACCGGACTCGGCCGAGGTCAGCCAGTCCCGCACGTACTGCTTGTCGTAGGACGGCTGCGCCTGGCCGGGCTTGTACGTGGTGGCGTCCCAGAACCGCGAGGAATCCGGCGTCAGTACCTCGTCGCCCAGCGTGATGGACCCGGAGACGGCGTCGTACCCGAATTCAACCTTGGTATCGGCCAGGATGATGCCGCGCTCCCGGGCGATCTTCTCCGCCGTCGTGTAGATCTTCAGCGTCAGCTCGCTCAGGCGGGCGGCGATGTCGTCGCCCACCAGTGCCACCACGGCGTCGTAGGTGATGTTCTCGTCGTGCTCGCCGATCAAAGCCTTCGCCGACGGGGTGAAGATGGCGTGCTCCAGCCGCGAGCCGTCCACCAGCCCCTCGGGCAGCGGGATGTTGCACACCGTGCCGGAGGCCTTGTACTCCAGCAGCCCCGAACCGGTGAGGTAGCCGCGGGCGATGCATTCCACTGGGAACATGTCCAGCTTCTTGCAGATCATGGCCCGGCCCTCAACCTCGGCGGGGACGCCGTCCTCCACGGTGGAACCGAGCACGTGGTGCTCAACGCCCAACTGGTCGAACCACCAGAGGCTCAGCTGGGTGAGGATGCGCCCCTTGTCCGGGATTTCGCTGGACAGCACGTGGTCGTAGGCGCTGATGCGGTCGCTGGCCACCACCAGCACACAGTCCTGGCCCACGCGCTGCAGAATGGACGGGTCGGCGGGCTCGTAGAGGTCGCGGACCTTGCCGGAGTAGATGTGCTTCCAGCCCGGCAGGTCCAGGGTTGCGGTGGCGTAGCCGCGGTTCTCCGATGTGTCAGTCATGTCAGGCCTTTGCTTTCACGATGGGCATTGAACCGGTGGCGCCGTAGGGAACCTTGATTTCTCCGCGCGCAGCCTTGCGGGCGATGTCGCTGCGGAACTGCGAGCCTTCCAGCTGGACCAGCTCCACGCCGTCGTACGCCTTTTCGCGCGCCTCCACGAGGTCGTTGCCCAGGGCGACGACGGCCAGGACGCGGCCGCCGGCGGAAACCACTTTGCCTTCCTCGTCCAGGGCGGTTCCGGCATGGATGACGTGCACGCCTTCCAGCGCTTCCACCTTTTTGAGCCCGCGGATCCGGTCCCCGGTGCGCGGCTTGTCCGGGTAGTTTTCCGAGGCGACGACGACGGCGACAGCAGTTTCCTTGGACCAGCGAAGCTCCTCTGCCTTGTCCAGTTCGCCCTTGGCAGCTGCCATGAGCAGGGCGCCGAGGGGCGTCTTGAGCCGGGCGAGAACCGCCTGCGTCTCGGGGTCGCCGAAACGGACGTTGAATTCGATGACGCGGGTGCCGCGTGAGGTGAGGGCCAGGCCGACGAACAGCACGCCGACAAACGGGGTGCCGCGGCGGGCCATCTCGTTGACAGTGGGCTGGGCTACCCGGTCCAGGACTTCCTGGACCAGGCCTTCGGGAGCCCACTCCAGCGGGGTATAGGCGCCCATGCCCCCTGTGTTGGGGCCTTCGTCGTTGTCGAAGATGCGCTTGAAATCCTGCGCCGGTGAAAGGGCGACGGTGTTTTGGCCGTCGCAGAGCACGAACAGGGAAACTTCGGGGCCGTCAAGGAACTCCTCGATGACCACGGATCCGCCGGCGTCGAAGCAGGACTGGGCGTGGGCCAGGGCCTCGTCGCGGTTCCTGGTGACCACCACGCCCTTGCCGGCGGCGAGGCCGTCGTCCTTCACCACGTAGGGGGCGCCGAAGGTGTCCAGTGCGGATGCGGCTTCCTCGGCGTTGGCCGCCACCATGGCCATGGCCGTGGGTACGCCGGCCTCTGCCATGACTTCCTTGGCAAAAGCCTTTGAGGCCTCCAGCTGGGCGGCAGCTTTGCTGGGCCCGAAGACGGGGATGCCGGCTTCGCGCACGGCGTCGGAGACGCCTGCGGCGAGCGGAGCCTCAGGGCCCACCACCACGAGGTCCACGGCCAGCCGTGTGGCCAGCTCCGCAACGGCCTGGGGATCGTTGCCGTTGATGTTGTAGGTAGGGACCAGCTTGCTGATGCCGGCATTGCCGGGCGCCGCATGGACCTCGGACACGTTGGGATCGGCAAGCAGGGAGCGGACAATGGCGTGTTCGCGGCCTCCAGGGCCAATGACGAGTACCTTCACAGTCTCCAAGGGTACTTTGTGCACCCTTCCCGCTCCTAAGCTGTGACCTCGCCTGCCCGGCCGTCAATCCGTACCCCTGCCCGCTCCGAACCATACACATGACAACGCTTCGAAACCGGAAAACCGGCCCCGCCGCCATGGCCGCTTTGGCAGGCGTGGTGGCGGCCGCCGTCGTCCTTGCCGTTGCGGAGCTGATTGGCGCATTCTTTACCGCCAGGGCAACCCCGCTGTTTGCCCTGGGGTCCACTTTCATCGACTTCACGCCGCCCTGGCTGAAGGACTTTGCCATCGCCACGTTCGGCACCAACGACAAGGCCGCCCTGTTCGTGGGCATGGGCCTGACCATCGCGGTGCTTGCCTGCATTCTTGGCGTGGTGGCCTACCGGAAGTGGGCGCTGGGGGTCCTTGGGGTGCTGTTCATGGGCGCCGTGATCGTGGCCTGCGTGGTGAGCCGTGCCGGGGTCGGTGCCGCGGACGCCATTCCCTCGGTGCTGGGGACGGTCGCCGGGCTGGTGGTCCTGCGCCGCCTGCTGGTGCCGTTGTGGGGGATGAAGGAATGGCCCGAAGCGCCGGCGGATGCAGCGCACGACGGCGACACGCGCCACGGCGGCGAAGGCACCAGCCGCCGGGGTTTCTTCACCGCCGCAGGCATCACCGCGGTGGCCGCCGGGATCGCGGCCACCGGCGGCCGGCTCCTGGGTGCCGCGCGCAACAACGTGGCCCAGGCCAGGGAGGCCCTCCGGCTTCCGGCACCGGCCAAGGCGGCAGCGCCAGTACCCGCCGGCGTCCAGTCCCCCGTTCAGGGCGTTACCCCCTGGCTGACGCCGAACAATGAGTTCTACCGCATCGACACGGCCCTGAGTGTTCCGGAAATCAACGTCAACGACTGGGAACTGCGCGTGCACGGGCTGGTGGAGCAGGAAGTGACGCTCACCTTCCAGGACCTGCTGGATGCCCAACTGATCGAATCACATGTCACCCTCACCTGCGTCTCCAACCCGGTGGGCGGCAACCTGGCCGGCAACGCAAAGTGGCTGGGCCTTCCCATCCGCGAGGTCCTGGCCCGGGCCAAGCCCAAGGACGGCGCGGACATGGTGCTGTCCACCTCTATCGACGGCTTCAGCGCCTCCACACCCCTGGAGGTCCTGCAGGACGACCGCGACGCCATCCTGGCCATCGGCATGAACGGCGAACCCCTTCCGCTGGAGCACGGCTATCCCGTGCGGATGGTGGTCCCAGGGCTTTACGGATTCGTCTCCGCCACGAAGTGGGTGGTTGACCTGGAAGTGACCCGCTTTGCCGACAACAAGGCCTACTGGACCAACCGCGGCTGGTCCGAGCGCGGCCCCATCAAGACCATGGCGCGGGTGGAGGTGCCCAAGTCCTTTGCAAAGGTACCGGCAGGAAAGGTCGCCGTGGGTGGTACCGCCTGGGCACAGACGCGCGGCATCACCAAGGTGGAGATCCAGATTGATAACGCGGATTGGGTGGAAACCACCCTTTCCACCGAAGCCTCCACCATCACCTGGCGCCAGTGGTCCTACGAATGGGACGCCACGCCCGGCCCGCACTACATCAAGGTCCGGGCCACCGACGGCAACGGCGAGGTACAGACGGACAAGCGCGCCGATCCGGTTCCTGACGGCGCCTCCGGCTGGCAGTCGGTGATGGTGACCGTGCAGTAGATGGTCACCCTGCAGCAGTGGGTCCCCGTGAGGTAGCAGTCTGGCCCATAGACTGGCGGTATGCCGCATAATCCGCATGCCACTTTCACCGTGGACTCCGCCGTCGAACTGGCCGTGATCGAACGCAGCGGCTTTGTGGAGTCGCGGCACATCGGTTCCGCCGTCCTTCTGTCCGCCGACGGGTCGGTGGTCACCGAGCTTGGCGATATCAACACCCCCATCTTCGCCCGTTCCACGTTGAAGCCGTTCCAGGCGCTGGCGTCCATGCAGTCCGGGGTCCCACTGCGCGGCGCCCAGGTGGCCATCGCCTGCGGGAGCCATACAGGTTCGCTGGACCACATGGACGTGGTAGCGGGCATGCTGAAGGCCGCCGGCGTCCGTGAAGACCAGCTGCAATGCCCGGAAGCCTGGCCCCAGGATGAAACAGCCCGCAATTGGCTGGTGCGCTCGGAGAAGGGGAAGTCGCGGCTGGCCTACAACTGTTCAGGGAAGCACGCCGCTTTCCTTTGGGCCTGCACCGAAAACGGGTGGGACACGCACAGCTACCTGGAGCCCAACCACCCGCTTCAGCAGCGGGTCCGCACGGTCATCGAGGAATACACCGGCGAGCAGATAGCGCACCTGGGCATCGACGGCTGCGGTGCGCCCGTGGCAGCCGTTTCCCTGAAGGGGCTGGCCAAGGCGTACTCGCAGCTGGCCAAGGCCCCAGGGGACCAAAGCTTCAGCGCCAGGGCGGCCACCATTGCCACCTCGATGCTCGATTACCCATGGGCCGTGCAGGGCCGCGGCGAGGCCAACACCCTGGTGATGGACGAGCTCGAGATCATCGCCAAGATCGGAGCCGAGGGCGTCCTGGCCATGGCCACGCCCCAGGGCGTTTCCGTTGCCGTCAAGATCCTCGACGGGAACGTCCGCGCCACCTCACTCGTGGCCCTGACACTTCTGGCGGCAGCGGGGGCGGTAGAAATTCCGGGCGTTGCCAGTGCCCTGGACAGGGTGGTGGAGCCGGTGCTTGGTGGCGGCCGTCCGGTGGGCAAGATCCGTCTGGGCCCGGCGGTTTCCGCGCTCCTGGACTGACGCCGCATTTCCAGACCGACACTAAAGGAAAGACTGAAAGCATGGCCGTAGCCCGCCGTCGTATAGACGTCCAGGAAGGCAAAGCAGCACTGAAGGCATGGCTGGAAGCCACCCAGACGCCGTCGGACGCTTCCGTGCCGCGCACTGTCCTGGCCACCGCCGTGAGGTACTCGCTGGAGGAAGTGACCGCCCGCGCCCCGGGCAACTCTGTTGAGGTGCGCGTGCCGCCCTTTGGCGTCACGCAGTGCGTGGAAGGCCCGCGGCACACGCGCGGCACCCCGCCCAATGTTATCGAGTGCGACGCCGGCACTTGGCTTGCGATGGTGACGGGACAGGAGCGCTGGGCGGACGCAGTCTCTGCCGGCAAGGTGGCAGCGTCAGGGCTGCGCGCGGACTTGTCGGCGCTGCTGCCCCTCTAGCAGCCCCGCGCACCCCCTGCCTCTGCCGCGTCGCCTTACCCGCGGCCGATGAAGGGCATGCCCGCGGCGGTGACCACCACTGAGCCAACACTGGCCGTGGCGGGCATGTTGGCCATCATCAGCACCGCACGCGCCGCGTCCTTCACGGGGAACATCGGCTCCACCTTGCGGCTGCCGTCCGCCTGGAGCGCCCCCGAGCCGACGCCGATGGTGTCCATGATCTCGGTGGCCGTATTGCCAATATCGATCTGCCCGCACGTGATGCCATAGCCGCGCCCGTCCAGCTCAATGCTCTTGGTCAAGCCGGTCATGGCGTGCTTGGTGACCGTGTACGCAACGGTCCGGGGCCGGGGCGAATGGGCCGAGATGGAGCCGTTGTTGATGATCCGCCCGCCCTGCGGGCGCTGCGCCTTCATGGTGCGGACGGCGGCCGCCGCGCACAACATGGACCCGGTGAGGTTCACGGCCAGGGTGGCGTTCCAGTCCGCCAGGCTGATCTCGTCCACGCCCGCTGCGGGCCCGAACACGCCGGCGTTGTTGAACAGGACGTCCACGCGGCCCCACTTTTGGCGGGCCGCGTCGAAAAGGCATTCGACGTCGTCGGGCCGGGTAACGTCGCAGGGCACCACGAGCGCGTCCGGATGATTGTCCGCCGTCTCCTTCAACTGCGCCTCGCGGCGGCCGGCCAGCACTACGCGGTAGCCATCGGCCAGCATTTGCCTGGCAACCTCCCGGCCGATGCCGGAGCCGGCCCCGGTAACGACGGCGACGCGGGCAGTGGGAGGGGGCGTATCCATTCTGTCTCCTGGCTTAGGGCTGCGCCGGTACAGCCGGCTTGTTCAGCGGCCAGCCTATGACGGTCTTGGGCCGCGGCGCAGCGAAGGTCCGCACCTTGGAGGTGGAGAGGCGCATCCGGACCAGGGATTCGGCGATGGTCACCGCGGAAGCCACGCCGTCCACGACGGGTACGCCTGCCCGCTGGCGGATCTGCTCGTCCAGCCCGGCCATGCCGCCGCAGCCGAGCACAATGACCTCGGCCTTGTCCTGGGTGACCGCAAGCATGGCCTGGTTGACGATAGCTTCCACGGCCCGCTCCGGCTCTTCCTCGAGTTCCAGCACCGCCATGCCGCTGGCCCGCACGGAAGCGCATCTCGCATCCAGTCCGGCCAGCTTCAGCCGGTCCTCGATGAGCGGAACCGTCCGGTCCAGGGTGGTGACCACCGAGTACTTGTGCCCCAGGAACATGGCGGTGCTGGCCGCGGCCTCGGTGATGTCCACCACCGGCACGTCCAGCAACTCCTGGAGGCCTTCGCGGCCATGCTCACCATAGCCTGCCTGGACAACGGCGTCGAAGGGCTCCGGGTAGGACGTCACGGCGTCCATGACGGCGATGGCGGCCAGGTAGCTTTCGAAGTTGCCCTCACAGGAGTCGGCCCCGAACCTCGGGGTGATACCGACGATCTCCGTGCCGGGACCGGCTACACTCCGCGCCGAGGCGGCGATGGAGTCGGTCATCGACGAGGTGGTGTTTACGTTCGCAACGAGTATGCGCATGGGGAAGGTCCTTTGGTGCTGCGGGTCCCTGTGGGCCGCTTGCTGGTGGGGCTCAGTGGGTACTGACGACGGCGATTGCCTCACCGTCGTGGTCTTCGAGCCTCTGGTTGCGGTCGGCGATGAAGAAGTAGAGCGTGGCGGCAATGCCTGCTGCAAAGAACCAGGCGAACGGGGCTGCCGCAGCCAGTCCAGGCACGAAAGCGATGAGCAGGGCCAGGACGGCGGCGGGAACCATGGCAATGATGGCGCGGGGGTTGACGCCCTTTTTGTAGAAGTACGCGCCGTCAGGGGATGCCGTGTAGAGCTGCGGCACGTTGACCTTGCCGCGCCGGATCAGCCAGTAGTCGGCCATGACAACACCGAACAGCGGGCCGAGCAGCGCACCGAGTCCACCCAGGAAGTACACGATGACCAGCGGGTTGTTGTAGAGGTTCCAGGGCAGGATGACCAGGCCGATCGTCGCCGAGACCATGGCCGCCTTGCGGAAGTTCAGCCGCTTGGGGAACAGGTTGGTCAGCGCGTAAACGGGGGCCACGAAGTTGGCCATCAGGTTCACGGCGATGGTCAGGATCAGCAGGGCGAGGCAGGCCAGGACCAGGAAGAGCGTATTGGGGATGGTCTGGACGATGTCCGAGGGGCTCTTGATGATGGTGCCGTTGATTTTGAACTGGCCGCCGGCCATGACCACTACGATGGCGCCGAAGACCTGCATGTTGATGGGGATGCCCCAGAAGTTGCCGCGCACCACGGCCTTCCTGGAGACCGCCGAGCGGGTGAAGTCGCAGAAGTTCAGGACGAAGGTGCCGTAGATGGACACCCACAGGGCGCCACCGGCGAAGATGGTGAGCCACATTTCCGGCCCTTCCAGCGCCTTGTTGGAGGACCAGGCGATGCTTCCGCCGGCTTCGACGAAGATCCAGATGGCCATGGCGGCCATGGTGGCAAGGATGACGGGGCCGGCGAAGGCTTCATACTTACGGATCATTTCCATGCCGAAGCTGACGATCACCAGCTGGACCACCCAGAGGGTCACGAATGCCATCCAGCCCAGGGTGGACAGGCCCAGGATGGAGTCTTTGTCCATGTCCACCAAGGCCGGGAACATGGCTACGAGCATTACGCGGAACACCACGGATGCGAGGTAGGTCTGGATGCCGAACCAGGCCACTGCCACGGCCCCGCGGAGGAGGCTGGCAATCTGGGCTCCCCTGATGCCGAAGCTGATGCGGCTCATGACGGGGAAAGGAACACCGGTTTTGACGCCCATGAAGCCGGACAGCGTCAGGAGGCCGAACAGCAGCGCGGCACCGATGCCGAGGGCCAGCAGGATCTGCCACCCGCCCAGCCCCAGCGCGAACAGGCCAATGGCGAAGGCGTAGTTGCCCAGGCTGTGCACGTCGTTGGCCCAAAGGGTGAAGATGCTGTAGCTGGTCCAGCTCCGGCCGGCTCGTTTGGTGGGGGCAAGATCGGAGTTGTACAGGGAAGGGCTGATGCTCGTGCCCGAAGCTGCGCTTGCTGATTCGCAGAGGGCTTCAACGCTTCCGGGGGTGTGTGCTGCGGGGGCTGACGACGCTGTCAGGCCCTGCTCAGCAGCAGCGCCCGCCGTGGGAGGGGTTTGCATAGGGGTCTCAATTCTTTAGAGGATTCCGGGTGGTGAGGCCGACCGGGGAGTCGCTTCTGTTATTCCACCTAGCGGAAATGAGATATTGAATAGTGAAATAATGGTCTGACCCAGGTCACTGACGGTCAAGCGCCAGGAGTGCTTCAGGCCGGTCACAATCCGTCGCCTCGCTTCCATGAGCGCCATTGGGCGGTGGTGGCGGTTGTCACGTTGACCCAGGACGCCTCGCTCACTAATCTCGTCTAGCAATAATGTTTTCTCACATTCCGAAAACATGAGCCGAAGCATTCAAAGATGAAAAGAGGCTGCCGTGGCTGCAGGAGAAGATACCTCCCATATCCTCAGCGGGTTGACTAACCAGCTGCCTGATCGTGATCCGGAAGAGACTGCCGAGTGGGTTGAGTCCCTGGATGCGTTGATCAGGGAACAGGGTACCGAGCGTGCCCAATACATCATGCGGAGCCTGCTGCAGCGCGCGGGCGCGCAGAGCGTGGGTGTGCCGATGGTGACCACCACCGATTACGTGAACACCATCCCGGTGGACCAGGAAGCGCAGTTCCCGGGCAACGAGGAATACGAGCGCCGCTACCGGGCGTACATGCGCTGGAACGCCGCGGTCATGGTGCACCGGGCGCAGCGGCCCGACATCGGCGTCGGCGGCCACATCTCCACCTACGCCGGGGCCGCGACCCTGTACGAGGTCGGGTTCAACCACTTCTTCCGCGGCAAGGACCACCCCGGCGGCGGGGACCAGGTCTTCTTCCAGGGCCACGCCTCCCCCGGCATGTACGCCCGCGCTTTCATGGAAGGCCGCCTCTCCGAGGAGGACCTGGACGGGTTCCGGCAGGAAAAGTCCCGCGAGGGCCACGCCCTGTCCTCCTACCCGCACCCGCGGTTGATGCCGCACTTCTGGGAATTCCCCACCGTGTCCATGGGCATCGGGCCGATGAACGCGATCTACCAGGCCCAGAACAACCGCTACCTGCACAACCGGGGCCTGAAAGACACCTCCGACCAGCAGGTCTGGGCGTTCCTGGGCGACGGGGAAATGGACGAACCCGAATCCCGCGGCCTGCTCCAGCTCGCCGCGAACGAGAACCTGGACAACCTGAACTTCGTGATCAACTGCAACCTCCAGCGCCTGGACGGCCCGGTCCGGGGCAACGGCAAGATCATGCAGGAACTCGAAGCGTTCTTCCGCGGCGCGGGCTGGAACGTGATCAAGGTCGTCTGGGGCCGGGAATGGGATGACCTGCTCACCCGCGACACCGACGGGTCCCTGGTGAAGATCATGAACGAGACCGTCGACGGGGACTACCAGACCTACAAGGCCGAATCCGGCGGGTTCGTCCGCGAACACTTCTTCGGCAAAACCCCGCAGACCAAAGACCTCGTCGCGGACCTGTCCGATGACCAGATCTGGAACCTCAAACGCGGCGGCCACGACTACCGCAAGGTCTACGCCGCCTACAAAGCCGCCACCGAATTCAAGGGCAAACCCACCGTCATCCTCGCCCACACCGTCAAGGGCTACGGCCTCGGCCCCCACTTCGAAGGCCGCAACGCCACCCACCAGATGAAGAAGCTGACCATCGGGGATCTCAAGGAGTTCAGGGACTACCTGCGCATTCCCATTTCCGATGAACAGCTCGATGCCGATCCCTACCGTCCTCCCTACTACCACCCGGGATTCGATGCGCCCGAGATTGCCTATCTCCTCGAACGCCGGAGGGCGCTGGGCGGGTCTGTTCCTGAGCGCCGTGGAGCTCATCAGGCTGTGGAGCTTCCGGATGCCAAGTCCTACGAGGTTGCCAAGCGCGGTTCAGGCAAGCAGATGGCCGCCACCACGATGTCATTTGTGCGCCTGCTCAAGGATTTGCTCCGGGACAAGAAGTTCGGGAACCGCATTGTGCCCATCGTTCCGGATGAGTCCCGCACTTTTGGCATGGATGCTTTCTTCCCTACGGCGAAGATCTATAGCCCTGCCGGCCAGAACTACCTGTCGGTGGACCGTGACCTGGTCCTGGCCTACAAGGAGTCCCCCGCGGGCCAGCTGATCCACCCCGGCATCAACGAAGCCGGCGCCGTGGCAGCATTCACCGCCGCCGGAACCTCCTACGCCACCCACGGCATCCCCCTGGTTCCGGTCTACGTGTTCTACTCCATGTTCGGCTTCCAGCGCACCGGCGACGCCTTCTGGGCCGCCGCGGACCAAATGACCCGCGGCTTCATCATCGGCGCCACCGCAGGACGGACCACCCTCACCGGCGAAGGCCTCCAGCACGCCGACGGCCACTCCCCCCTGCTGGCCTCCACCAACCCCGCCGTGCTCACCTACGACCCCGCCTACGGCTACGAAATCGGACACATCGTCCGCGCCGGCCTGGAACGGATGTACGGGGAAAACTCCACGGACAAGAACGTCATGTACTACCTCACGGTGTACAACGAACCCATCATCCAGCCCGCAGAGCCGGAGAACCTCGACGTCGAAGGCGTCATCAAGGGCATCTACCTGCTCGCCCCGGCAAAGATCGACGGTCCCCGCACCCAGATCCTCGCCTCCGGCGTCTCCGTCCCCTGGGCCCTCGAAGCCCAGCGCGTGCTGGCCGATGACTGGAACGTCTCCGCCGACGTCTGGTCCGTGACCTCCTGGAACGAACTCCGACGCGACGGCCTCGCCGCCGAAGAAGAAGCCTTCCTCAACCCCGGCCAACCCGCCCGCGTCCCGTTCGTCACCCAGCAACTCGAAGGAGCCACCGGCCCCATCGTCGCCGTGTCCGACTACATGAAAGCCGTCCCCGACCAGATCCGGCAATTCGTCCCCAACGAATACGCCACCCTCGGCGCCGACGGCTTCGGCTTCTCCGACACCCGAGCAGCAGCACGCCGCTACTTCAAAAACGACACCCACTCCATCGTGGTGAAAGTGCTGCAAATGCTCGGGGCGAGGGGTGAAGTTGAGGAGGGCGCGCCGTCGTACGCCATGGACCGCTACAAGCTCCTGGACGTCAACGCCGGCACCACCGGCGGGGCGGGCGGAGACGCCTGATAATCACCGGCAGCAGCAGTCGGGGCAGTTTCCGGGGGGGGGGAGGCTGCCCCGACCGCTTTGGCATTGGCTAGGGTGCAGCTATGAAGAACACGGACGCGCCCGGACCCGCAGGCCCGACTGGCCACGGGGTGACTGGCGTCGTCCTTGCGGCCGGAGCGGGCACCCGCCTGGGACTGGGACCGAAGGCCCTGCTGCCCTACCGGGGCCGGCCGCTGGTGGAGTCCGTCGCCAACGCACTGCTCGACGGTGGCTGCCGGGAAGTGGTGGTGGTCCTAGGGGCAGGAGCGTCTGAAGTCCAGTCGGCAGCCAGCCTCGACCGCTTCCGCGTAGTGGACAACGCGGAATGGCAGACGGGCATGGGCAGCTCATTCCTACTCGGAAACCAAGCCGCGGATCCCGGAAGCCACCTTTTGATAGCGCTTGTGGACCAGCCCGGACTGACCCCCGAAACAGTGGCACGGTTGCTGGCCCGGCACCGTCAGGGGAGGATAACCGCCGCCGCGTACCGCCGTCGTGATTCCAGCGACGGCGGTCAGGCGGCATTGCGCCGCGGGCATCCCCTGCTCATTGACGCATCCCTGCGGGATGCCGTGTGCGCAACGGTGACGGGCGACGCCGGGGCACGCGGCTTCCTGCGCTCCCACCCGGATCTGGTGGACGAAGTGGACTGCAGCGACCAATCCAGCGGCGAGGACGTCGATACGCCGGACCAACTGGGCCTTCTCCGCTAACGCCCGGTACTCCAGAAGCAGGCGACCTCCACCAGCACTCGAGCACGGTCAGGGCAGCATTCCCCTGGCCGTGTCAGGCGGTTGGGGCGTGCAGGATCCGCTCCAGCCAATTTTCTGCCGGGGATATGTCGAGGTGCACGAGATCCGAAAGTGCGCCAAGCGCTCCCTCCCCCGGTACCTGGTCCCGGTTGCGAAGGGCAGGCCAGTGGGTGGGTTCCCAATCCTGGTGTTCGCTTTGGTAGTGGCGGCCCGTTGGTGAGAGCCAGCCGGGTGGCTCGTTCTTTGTGGCAGGCGTGGGTTTCCAGCCAGTGGCGTGGCGGAGTTTGTGGTGTTTGGGGCAGGGCTGTCCCAGGTTCGATATCCCAGTGGGGCCGCCGTTGGCCCAGGCCAGGATGTGGTCGGCGTCGTTGTCCAGGGAGTTGTTGCTGCACCCCGGGAACGGGCACTTGCCGTCCCGCATCCGCAACCAGGCCCGCATCGCACCGGTCACCCGGTAGCTTTTCCGCCCGATCTCCAGGGGTGCACCGTCCCGCGGATCCACCAACACCCGGTAAAACGACGTCGCCCCGTTCGCGACCAAATCCCGGGCCACCGACGGCGGGATCGGCCCGTACCCATCCAACATCGCCGGTTCATCGGTCAACCCCATCAGGGAGAACACCGGAACCGTGACCAGAACCTGCGCCCGGATCGGCGAAGACCACGGCTGCCGCCCGGCATCGGCAGCTTCACCTGCGCCAACACCAAGCACCCCACCGGCCCTGCCACTGCCGAGGACCGCCTCGGCGAACGTGTCGGCCCGCAACTGGGCCATGGTGCGGGACTCCTGGGGGCCTTGGAGTGACCGGGACATTGCGGTGAGCCGGTTCCACCCGGCCAACGCCTGAGCCGCCGGCAGACACGCGGACAGCCACGCCATCCCGTCCTGCTCCGGCCGGAACTCCACCCGCCGATCCGCCACCCCCTTGGCATGGCGCTTCTCAATGCTCTCCGCATGGTGGCGTTCCCGCCACGTCCTGGCCTTGGCCCGAAACCGGTGCGCCGGCATCTCACCGGCAGGGCACCCCCGCGCAGCATCCGGGGCCGCAGGGTCAAGGAAATGCGCCTCCAACGCCGCCGCCCCCGCAGCATCAAGGCAGGCCGCCTCATCCGCCATCACCACCGCATGCTGCCACGACAACGTCCCGGCCTGCAGGCCCTCAAAGGTCCGCGGCAACGAGGAAACAATGGCGTGCGAAGCAGCCAGGAACGATGACGCAGCCCGCGGCCCCAACGCCAGCACACACCCGATCTCCGCCGCGACCGCCATCTCCTGCGCCTGCACCGGCACATTCGGCCCGGCAACAACAGAGGCGCTCTCCGCGTACTTCACCGCAGCCTTCGCCTTCAAACCAGCGAACCCGGCCTCAACCTCCCGGGCACCAGCCAGAACGTCCAGGCACCCATCAGCCGAACCAGCCAACGGATCAGCCACCGAAAACGCCTCAGAACCGCACCCGTCAACCTCAGCATTGAGCACAGCAAGGGCAGCCCGGATGTCCGAATAAGCCTTAACCACCGCCGCCCTTCCCATAAACCAATCATGACAAGGGGGTACGACAATCTCCCGATGAAGTGTTCAGCTCAAACCTGCATCCCACTTTCCAACAACTGTTCCAGCCCCTGTTTGAAGCCTGACCTGCCCCCATGGGCAGGATGCCTGATCTTGGGCACAGTGAGGCCGCTGCGCTGCAAGCTGTGCTGGGCCACGTTGCCCACCGCCACTATGGAGGTAGTACCGAACAGTTCCGCCAACTCCTGCCAGAAGGGAGTCCCCAGCATCGTCTCCGAAGGCCTGGGCGTGCGGTTGGATAAGGGCTTACCTGGCTGGTGCGTGTGCCAGGGGAAGGCGCTCCACAGCAGTGGCAGGGCCCCGACCTCTTCCAGCACCTGCCACAGCACCGTCGCCGTTGGCTCGGCAGCCACCCCTGCAGCTTCGGGCGGCAGCACGTACCCCTTGCCCGGACCAAACAGCCCGAAGCTGTTGGCGGGGCCTCCGAGGATTACCCTGTTGGTAAAGGGCACGCCCGTGATTCGCATGCCCCGGAAACCGGGCGCTTCCCCTACCAACAGAACCTTGGGCTGCCGGTCCAGCATCTCCTGCAGGTAGAGCTCCAGGTTGCGCCTCCGCAGGGCATTCTCCGGAACCGCATGGTTGAAGAAGTTGGTGCACGCAGGTCCCAGCTCCACGGCCGCAAGCCGCTCAACGAACGCCGCAATACCGGACGCCATCATTCGCCGGACTTTTCGAGGACCGCGGCCAAACGCTCTGCTGCAGACGGATCTGCTTTATGAAGGCGGGCTTTTCGAAGGTTTTCGCGGACGATCCAGCGCACGTCCTTGTCCTGGCTGCCTGCCCACTTCGCGAGGTGCCCGAAGCCACTGGCCGGCTCAGCGGCAGCGGCAACGCTCCAGCAGTATCCAAGCCCCTGGCGCAGCACCCGGAACTGCTCCGACCTCCGGGACGCAGGGTCTGTTCCTTCCACCGAAGCGGTAATCCTGTCGAGGATCTCAACCGCCTTGGCGGCATCCTCCGGACCGTGAAGCAACCGCGGTTCACAGATCCCGGCCGCCACGGCACGCTGCACCAGCGGACCGCCGTCCACCCACCGTTCCGCCAGGGCCCACAAGGCGGGCATATCCACATCCCCCAGGCGCTGCAGGGCCATGGCCACTCCCTCACGCACCCGCCAGCGGTCGTCTCCCGCCAGCGCCCGGAGGGTAGCGGCAGCATCAGAATCGCCCTCCACAAGCAGCCGGCCGAGACCAACAGCGCCGCACAGGGCAAGGTACTCGTCCGGGCTCCCGGCGCACAGCCGGACCAGGTCCGGCTCCGCCACGTCGGCAAACGCCGCCGCCAGTTCGAGGTTGGCCCTGGGCCCAGGCAGGCCGGACTCAGCGTTCAGGTAGGCGGTCCACTCCCCAGGCGGAAGCGATTCCAGCACCTCCCGGTAATCCGACCGTTTGCTCACCGGCCCCTCCTCGTCGCGTGACAGCTACCCGGAGCGCGGGAAACCCTTACCAGCGCGGGTGGATGGACTCGCGGAAGTAGTGGTCGTAGATCCAGCGGACGCCGTCGTCGAACTCCTTGCCCACGCTGACCGTGGCCGCGGCAGCGTTGGCGCGGGCCTGCTCCACGTTACGTGCGCCAGGGATGACGGTGGTGACGCCGTCCTGGGCCGCGATCCACGCAATCGCCGCCTGCGCCGTGGTAGCGCCGGAAGGCACCAGCTGCTCGAACTCCTTCACGGCTTTCAGGCCCAACTCGTAGTCCACACCAGAGAAGGTCTCCCCGACGTCAAAGGCCTCGCCCTGGCGGTTGTAGTTGCGGTGGTCGTTCTCCGCGAACGTGGTGTCCTTGGTGTACTTGCCGGACAGCAGCCCGGACGCCAGCGGCACTCGGGCAATGATGCCCACTCCTGCGGCCTTGGCGGCGGGCAGGACCTCGTCCAGCGGTTTGAGGCGGAAGGCGTTGAGGATGATCTGGACGGAGGCCGTTCCTTCGTGCCGGATGGCTTCGAGGGCCTCGTCCGTGCGTTCCACACTCACGCCGTAATTGCGGATGGCACCTTCGGCCACGAGCGTATCGAGGGCGTCATAAACTTCGTTGTTGCTGTACACCAGGGTGGGCGGGCAGTGCAGCTGGACCAGGTCCAGGGTGTCCATGTCCAGGTTCTTCCGCGAGCGGTCAACCCACTGGCGGAAGTTGGCCAGGGTGTAGTTCTCCGGCCGCTGTTCCATGCGCCGGCCCATCTTGGTGGCCACGGTGATGCCGAGGCCAGGGTTGTCCGCCAGGAACTTCCCGATGGCCTGCTCGCTCTTGCCGTCGCCGTATACGTCGGCGGTGTCAAAGAGGGTGACGCCGGCCTCCACCGAGGCTGCGAGGATGGCCTGCGCCTGTGCCGGATCCACGTTGCCCCAGTCCGCGCCGAGCTGCCAGGTGCCGAGCCCCACGATGGAGACGTTCCGTCCGGTCTTGCCTAAAATCCGCTGTTCCATCCCCCGACTATATGCAACGATGCAACCCGTGGTCAGATCCGACCCCGGGTTGCACCCGCGCAAGCGGAAGTATGACCACCTGCCGGCCTAGGAAGTCACGTGCTCCAGCTTGGGCACCAGTCCCGCTTCCTTGAGCCCCAAGTAGATCCGGTCCCGGGCGATGGGCAGAGATGTGAACCGCACTCCCGTGGCGTTCCGGATGGCATTGGCAAGCGCCGGCGCCACGGGGTTGAACGGGCTTTCGCTCATCGACTTGGCCCCCAGCGGCCCCAGCTTGTCGTTGGTATCGGCGAAGTACACCTCGCTGCGCGGCACGTCCGCGAAAGTAGGGATGTGGTACTGCCGCAGGATGTCCGTGGTGACCTTGCCGGCGTCGTCCACTACGACCTCCTCGTACAGCGTGGCACCCAGGGCCTGCGCGATCCCACCTTCGATCTGGCCGCGGCACTGGCGCGGGTTGACCACCACGCCGGCGTCCGCCGCCTGCACGCTTTGCAGGATCTTCAGTTCACCGGTGCCGCGGTTCACCGCCACCCGGAAGCCGTGCACGTTGAACGCCACGGAGCGCGGGGTGCCACCCCAGCGGCCCTCGGCAGCAAGTTCGACGCCGGCATCCGCGGCAGCCCGCGCCAGGTCAGCCAGTGCCACGCGGGTTCCATCAATCACCACGGCGTCGCCGTCCAGGACACAGGCGGACGCCTGCGTCTGCCGAATTCCGGCCGCAAAGGCCCGAATTCGCACGGCCAGCTCTTCCGCCGCGGCCAGCGT
This sequence comes from Arthrobacter sp. SLBN-83, assembly GCF_006715285.1. NCBI lineage: Bacteria > Bacillati > Actinomycetota > Actinomycetes > Micrococcales > Micrococcaceae > Arthrobacter > Arthrobacter sp. SLBN-83. The sequence goes on along the minus strand of NZ_VFMX01000001.1, from coordinate 2,022,849 downwards.
GGCCTTGCCGGCCACCACGGTGCCGGCCGAGCCGAACGCACCGGTATCGTGCTCCACCAGGTCCGTGTCGGATTGCCGCACCGCCACCCTGGCCGCCTCCGTGGACAAGGCGGTGGCGGCCAACTGGGCATGTACCGTGGTGGTGCCGTTGCCAAACTCGGCGGTCCCGACGTCGGCCTGGTACGTTCCGTCCGGCAGGAGCCGGACGTGGGAATGGGCAAAGTGCCCCCGCGGCGGCACCGTGTCGATCATGGACAGCGCTGTGCCCTCACCCACCATCCAGTCCGGGCCAAGGTCATCCAGGCCTGCTTCCCGGTAGCGGGCCTTGCCGCGGTCCAGGGCGTCGCGGACCAGGTCCAGGCACTGGTCCAGGCCGTAGCTGCCGTAGTGGACGTCCTCCTCCGGATCCGGCTGGGTGGACAGCATGTGGTCGCCCTCACGGACCATGTTCCGGCGGCGGAACTCCAGCGGATCCATCCCGATTCCGGCCGCCAGCTCATCCATGGCGGACTCGATGGCGAAAATCATCTGGCTCAGCCCGTAGCCGCGGAACGCCCCGGCCGGAACAGTGTTGGTGTACACCGAGTGTGCGTCCACCTTCTTGTTGGCGCAGTTGTACACGGCCAGCGATTCACCGCAGCCGTGGAACATGACGCCGGGGCCGTGGTTGCCGTAGGCACCGGTGTTGGTCACGACGTCCAGCTCCATGGCCGTCAGCCTGCCGTCCCTGCCGGCGCCCGCCTTCAGCTTGATGGTGAATGGGTGCCGGGTGGTGGTGGCGGTGAACTGCTCCGTGCGGGTGAGTTCCAGCTGGACCGGCCGTTGCAGTTTCAGGGCCGCGAGCGCCACGAGGTCCTCGGTGAGGACTTCCTGTTTGCCGCCGAAGCCACCGCCCACACGCCCGGCCACCACGTGCACCTTGTCCTCGTCCAGGCCGAACACCCTGCACAGCGTCCGCCGGACCAGGAACGGGACCTGGCTGGAGGTGCGGACCTGCAGCCGCCCGTCAGCATCCACCGAGGCGATGGCCGCGTGAGTCTCCAGCGCGACGTGCTGCACCCGCTGGGTCTGGTAGGTCTGTTCGTGGATGAAGTCGGCGGCGGCGAAACCATCGGCCACGTTTCCCAGCTCGGAGTGCAGCTCCGCCACCACGTTCCGGTCCGGCCGGGAGATGCGGGCCGCGAAGGCGTCCTTGTCCCCATGTACCAGCGGCGCGCCGGGAAGCAGCGCGTCCTGTGGGGAAAAGACGGCGGGCAGTTCCTCATATTCAACCGTCAGCGCCCGCACGCCGGCTTCGGCAGCGCCCACCGATTCGGCCACGACGGCGGCCACCCGCTGCCCGCGGAACCGCACCATGTCATCGAGTACCCGGGTGTCGTCGGGGTCGTCGGTGAAGAGCTCGTGCTGGGCCGTGGAAAACAGCTGCTCCGGCGCGTCCTCGTGGGTGAAGACCGCCACCACCCCAGGCACCTGCAGTGCCGCCTCCTTGTCGATGGCTACAACCCGCGCGTGGGCATACGGTGAGCGCAGGATCTTCAGGTGCAGCAGTGCCTGCTGCTGTTCCACCGGGAGGTCCAGTGTGTAGCGGGAGGCGCCGGTGACAACTGCCCGGCTGGCCGGCGCGGGAACGTCGTCGCCCAACCGGCCCGGCTCAGGATCCGGCTGCCCCTCCCCCGCGATGCCGGACCCCTGCCCGGCCGGATTCGGATGGCCGGCCTCTCCGCAGACCGCGTCGGCGATGGCACGGTAGCCGGTGCACCGGCAGAGATTGCCCTTAAGGTTCCGGGGCAGGTTGTCCTTTTGTTCGTCGTCGAACGTGGCCGCCGTCATCACCATGCCCGCCGTGCAGAACCCGCACTGGAAACCCTGCCGCTCCATGAACTGCTGCTGCACCGGATGCAAGTCCCCGTCAGCACTGGAAGCAGCAGCCAACCCCTCAATGGTGGTGACCGCATGCCCCTCCGCCCGGACGGCCGGGTAGATGCAGCTGTGGACCGGCGTTCCGTCCACGTGCACGGTGCAGGCGCCGCAGTCACCGCCGTCGCAGCCTTTTTTGACGCCGGTGTTGCCCTGCTCCCGCAGGAACGTGCGCAGGCACTGGCCGGGCCGGGGTGCGGCGCCGGCGGGGGTGCCATTGATCTCGATGGCCATGCTCAGGCCCCTTTCGAAAGTGCGGTGGAACCGGATGCCGGCGCACCGGCATTGAGGGGCGGCCAGAAGTCACCGGAGAACGCCAGCCCCGGCGTCCCCTCGGGCGCTGCCAGCTCCGCGCGGATTTCCTCGGCCAGCCGGTAGGTCATGTCCCGGCGCCAGGCAGGCAGGCCGTGGATGTCGTCGTGATAAAGCTCTACCGGAATGGCATCGTCCAATGCAGCGGCCAGCCGGTCTGGATCCGGCAGCCCGTCGAAGCGCAGCTGGACCGGACGCTTGGTGGCGGCGGTGACGGTCAGCACCAGGGAGGCGCCGCCGTCGAGCCTTCCAATGAGCAGCGCCCCGGACCGGCCCAGGTTGCTCAGGGACAGCCGGCGGAAGGCCGCGCGGGAAGCAAGGGCCGACGCCGGCAGGTGGACGCTGCGGACCAGCTCGCCGGGTGCCAGGCAGTTTGTCGCATCCCCGGTGATGAAGTCCGCCACCGGGACCCGCCGGCTGGTGCCGCCCGGCCCGAGGATGGTGGCCGTGCCGTCCAGCCCGGCGCAGAGCGAGATGATGGGCCCTGCGGGCAGGGAGGTGCAGAGGTTGCCGCCCACGGTGGACATGTTCCAGATCTTGAAGGAGGCCACGAACGAATCGCAGCACGCGCGGACCAGGTCCAGCCCGGGCCAGGAGCGGCCTGCCGCCGCTGGTGACACCGGAAGCTTGTACAGTTCGGCGATGGTGCAGGTGGCAGCCAGCTCTATACCGTCGTCGGTGACTGTGATGGGCGTCCAGCCGGCGTCGCCGAGGTCCAGGAGCCGGGTGAGCGGCTGGGGTCCAAAGGCGTAGCTGCCGTACGAGAACAGGACCGTGCCGCCGGCCAGCCAGGCATCGCCGTCGCGCCATTGTGCGGGGTCGGTGGTGCGGACCACCGCCTCGATGGTGTTCATGTCCATGCGATCTCCTGGGTATTGAGGTTTGCGGCTGCGGGGGCAGCCGGGTGGTGGATGGCACCGGAGGTGTCCCGCAGCGGCACGCAAGTGGCGGCGCGGTTCCGGGCGGCGATCAGTTCGGCGGTCACGGACACCGCCACTTCGGCGGGAGTCACGGCGCCGAGGTCAAGGCCGATGGGTGAATGCAGCTGGGCAATCCGTTCCGGCGGGACTCCCGCATTGAGGAGCTCGTCCACGCGCTGGAGGTGGCTGCGGCGGGATCCCATGGCGCCCACGTAGGCGAGGTCCAGTGCCAGTGCGGTCTCCAGGAGGGGGATATCGAACTTGGGGTCGTGGGTGAGGACGGCGGCCACGGTGCGGCTGTCCGTCCGGCCTGCAGCCGCTTCCGCAGCCAGGTAGCGGTGCGGCCAGTCCGTGACTACCTGGTCCGCTGCGGCGAACCGTGGCTGCGACGCGAACGCGGGCCGGGCATCCACGAGGGTCACGTGGTAGCCCAGCAGCTTGGCGGCCGGGACCAGCGCCGCGCCGAAGTCATTGGCGCCGAACACCAGCATGCGCGGCGGGGCCAGCCGGGACTCCACGAGGACGGCGGGCTCCCCGGATAGCTGCGCTTGGCCGGTGCGGTCAGGAGCGCACTCCCCTTGCCGGGCCAGGGGGACCAGGCCGGCGCCGCCGCGGCGCACCATGGCCTCCACCTGCAGCGCGGACTCCCCCTGCAGCAGTGACGCCAACTCCGGGTGGGTAGCCAGGCGGAGGGCGGCGGGATCCGAAAGTACGACGGCGGCACCTCCCGGGCTTCCCAGCAGCCGTACCAGTGCGACGGGTTGGTCCGGGCTGAGTTGCGCGAGTTCCTTTAGTGCCGCGCGCAGCGGGTGCTCGGCAGCGCCGGTGCCTGCGGGCACCGGCTGGATGTGGATGGCCAGTTCTCCCCCGCAGGTGAGTCCGGCTGCGAAGGCGTCGGCGGAACTGAAGCCGAACGTCTCGTGCCGCGGAACGCCGTCGTTCATGGCCTCCTTGGCGAGCGCCACCACGGCGCCTTCCACGCATCCGCCCGAAAGGCTGCCCAGGACGGCGCCGGATGCGGCAACCAGCATGGAGGTCCCTACCGGGCGCGGAACCGAGCCGGATGCAGCCACGATGGTGGCCACCGCGAACTCCCCGCCCGCAAGCCGCGGCACCCAAGGGCCAAGTGAAGGGATCAGGTCAAGCATGGCGGCACTCCTTCTTCCGCAGCAGTGGTGTCCATTGTCGGTCCTGCCTGTCTGTCCTGCCAGGGGCCAGGCCAAGGGTTGGCCCGGCCCCCGCAGTGGTGGGACGGTAATCGGAAAGGCAGTCAGCCGCCCAGCAGGGCGTTGATCGGTCCGCGGGCGAAGTACACCAGGAACCCGGCACTGACCACCCACATGAGCGGGTGGATCTTCTTTGCCTTGCCGGAGGCGGCCCCGATGACGGCCCAACTCACGAAGCCCACCCCGATGCCGTTGGCGATCGAGTAGCTCAGGGGCATCGTCACGATGGTGAGGAACGCCGGCAGTGCCACCGTGAACTTGGTGAACTTGATCTCGCGGATCTGCGCCATCATCATGGCGCCCACCACCACCAGGGCGGCGGCTGCGACCTCGAGCGGCACCACGCTGGTGAGCGGGGTGAGGAACATCGAGCCCAGGAACAGCAGGCCGGTGACCACCGAGGCCAGGCCGGTGCGGGCGCCTTCGCCGATGCCGGCCGCCGAGTCGATGTACACGGTGTTGGAGGAACCGGACGTGGCCCCGCCCGCCACGGCGCCGAAGCCTTCCACGATGAAGGCCGATTTCAGCCGCGGGAAGGTGCCGTCCTTGTGGGCGACGCCGGCGCTCTTGGCCAGGCCGGTCATGGTTCCCATGGCGTCAAAGAAGTTTGTGAACACCAGCGTAAAGACCAGCATGGTGGCCGCGAGTCCGCCGATCCTGCCGAAGGAGCCGAACAGGTCGAACTGGCCCACCAGGCCCAGGTCCGGCGCCGAAACCAGCTGGCCGGACAGGACGGGGGTGTTCAGGTGCCAGCCGCCGGGGTTGGTGGCGCTGGCGGGGCCGATCTTCATGATGGCTTCCACGACGGCGGCCAGCACGGTGGTGCCGACGATGCCGATGAGCAGGCCGCCCTGGACCTTCCGTGCCACCAGGATGCCCATGGCCAGGAGTCCGACGACGAACACGAGCGTGGGCACGGAGGTGATGGAGCCGCCGTCGCCCAGCTGGACGGGCGGACCGCCCGCGGTGGGCCGGACGAAGCCGGAGTCCACGAAGCCGATGAAGGCGATGAACAGGCCGATGCCTACGGTGATGGCGGCTTTAAGTTCCTTGGGTACCGCCCGGAAGATGGCGGTCCGGGCGCCGGTGACGCCGAACAGCACAATCAGGATGCCGTTGATCACCACCAGGCCCATGGCCTCCGGCCAGGTGACTTCGTGGATCACCGAGACGGCAAGGAAGGAGTTGATGCCCAGGCCTGCGGCGAGCCCGAACGGCAGGTTGGCGATGAGGCCAAAGAGAATGGTCATGACGCCGGCGGTGAGGCCGGTGACGGCGCCCACCTGGGCTGCGGAGAGCCAGCCTCCGGCGACGTCGGTGGGGGCGTTGTCCGCGCTGAAGCCGCCGAGGATGAGGGGGTTCAGGATGACGATGTACGCCATGGTGAAGAAGGTGACCAGGCCGCCGCGGAATTCGCGGGCAAGGGTTGAGCCGCGCCGGGTGATCTGGAAGAAGCGGTCCAGGAAGGATTCCGGTGCCGGCGGCTGCGGTGTTCCGGTTGCCTGCGTGGAAGTGCGCGGCGCCCGCCGGGTGGTGCTGGTGGTTGGAGCCGAATGCTCCTCGTGGGAATGGTCCAGGATGGTCATCGAAGCCGCCGGGCCTAGTAGTCGATCCTGGATTCGAGCGTGTTCCAGGTGTTGAACGGCTCCAGCGGGGCCGGGGCCTGGGGATCGCCCAGTTCCAGCTTGGAGACCGGCATCAGGGAATCCCTGTCCTGGTTTTCGAAGTACTCGTAGAACACCGCGTCGTCGAAGCCGACGGAGGCGGCGTCGTGCCGGTCTGCGGCGTAGACAACGCGGCTTACCCGTGCCCAGAGCGCGGAGGCCAGGCACATGGGGCAGGGCTCGCAGCTGGTGTAGAGGGTGGCGCCGCTGAGGTCGAAGGTGCCCAGTTCGCGGCATGCGGTGCGGATGGCGGTGACTTCCGCGTGGGCGGTGGGATCGTTATCCGCGGTGACGCGGTTGACGCCGTCGAATGCCTGCCCGTCCGCCATGACGATCATGGCGCCGAACGGGCCTCCGCTGTTGAGGACATTGGCCGTTGCCAGCCGGATGGAGCGGGCCAAAAACTGTTCGGCCGTGACGGTGGTACTCATGATGCGACTTCCTTTTGCCGGGAAGCCTGTTGCCGCGCAGGACCAGTAAAACCAGGTGCGAACGGTTACCAGGCTTCAGCATGTGCTGTGAAGGTTAAGTTGCGCCTGGTAGATAGCTTCCCGGGTTCGGGTGCCCGCCTTTGGCAGAATTGAGATTAGCACCCGTTTGTGGGCCACGCCATAGTTTTCTGGAAATTTAATTTCGCTATGTGAAATGCTTGTTTCGGGCTCTTCACCGCCCTCCCGCAGCCGCGGTCACAAACGCAGGCGTTGACGCAGGTGGGGCTGTTTCCCTACTCTGGCACCACCCGTTACCTGCCCGCAGGAACGGCTACCTGGATCAGCAGACAGGGCATCACTGAGCTGGACAACTGCACCGCATTCCGCTCAGACAAGGACAGCCATGACTCCTTCCTCCCCTGCACCCGACTCCCGTCTATGGATCCGCAAACCCCTGGCCGCTTTCACCGCAAATTCCCTTGACGCTTCGGGCGGGCTGGTGGTGGCCAACGGCGTCATCACCGAGGTGTTGGCCGCTGGCCAGCAGCCGTCAGCCCCCTGCACGGAGACGTTCGACGCCGGCAGCCACGTGCTGCTCCCGGGGCTGATCAACACCCACCACCACTTCTACCAAACCCTCACCCGCGCCTGGGGTCCGGTGGCCAATGCCCCGCTGTTTCCCTGGCTGCAGAACCTCTATCCGGTGTGGGCCCGGCTCACGCCGAAAGACCTGGAACTGGCAGCCACGGTGGCCCTGGCCGAGCTACTGCTCTCCGGCTGCACCACCGCCGCCGACCACCATTACCTTTTCCCCGCGGGGCTTGAGGATGCCGTCGACATCGAGGTTGAGGCGGTGCGGCGGCTGGGCATGCGGGCCACGCTCACCCGGGGGTCCATGACGCTGGGAACGGACGACGGCGGCCTGCCGCCACAGTCCACCGTGCAGGATCCGGAGGTGGTGCTGGCGGACAGCGAGCGCCTGGTGGGCCGGTACCACGAGCGCGGGGATGCAGCGGTGATCCAGATCGCCCTGGCGCCCTGTTCGCCGTTCTCGGTGACGAAGGAAATCATGGCTGAAAGCGCGGCCCTGGCTGAGCGGCTTGATGTCCGCCTGCACACGCACCTGGCAGAGACCCTCGACGAGGAGGACTTCTGCCGGGAGATGTTCGGACTGCGGACCGTTGACTACCTGGACAGCGTGGGCTGGCTGACGGACCGCACTTGGCTGGGACACGGCATCCACTTCAGCGACGCCGAGATCATGCGGCTCGGAGCGGCGGGGACCGGCGTCGCGCATTGCCCCACCTCCAACATGCGGCTGGCCTCCGGAACCGCCCGGGTCCTGGAACTGGAGGACGCCGGAGTCATGGTGGGGCTGGGAGTGGACGGCTCGGCGTCGAACGATGCCTCCAACATGATCCTGGAAGCGCGGCAGGCCCTCTACCTCCAGAGGCTGCGCTACGGCGCTGACGTGCCGGTGGAGCGGGCGCTGGGCTGGGCCACCCGCGGATCCGCCGCTGTCCTGGGACGGTCCGGCCTGGGCCAACTGGCACCCGGCATGCAGGCCGACCTGGCACTGTTCCGGCTCGACGACCTCCGCTTCTCCGGCAGCCACGACCCCATCGCCGCTCTCCTCCTGTGCGCCGCCGACCGGGCGGACCGGGTGATGGTGGGCGGGCAGTGGCGGGTGGTGGACGGACAGATTCCGGGGCTGGACGTTGCCGGCCTTATCGCGGAGCACTCTGCGGCGGCAACGAGGCTGGTCAACGGCTGACACACGCCCGGCCCGCTGCTAGCGTGGCGCCATGACACCGTCAAAGACGCCACCCGAGGTTTTGGACATTGATGGGATCGAAGTGCGGATCTCCAGCCCGGACAAAGTGGTGTTCCCGGAGCCGGGGCTGACCAAGCTGGACCTGGTCCGGTACTACCTGGCGGTGGCAGACGGGGCGTTGAGGGGTGCGGGCGGCAGGCCCATGGTGCTCAAGCGGTTCCCCAAGGGCATCGATGCCGAGCCCTTCTTCCAGAAGCGCGCGCCGGAAAACCATCCGCCCTTCATCGACACCACCACGCTGCATTACGCATCCGGAACCTCGGCGGAGGAAGCCGTAATCCGGGATGCAGCCGGACTGGCATGGGTCATCAACCTTGGCTGCCTGGACCTGAATCCGCATCCGGTGCGCGCGGAAGACCTTGAGCACCCGGACGAGCTGCGGGTGGACCTTGACCCCATGCCGGGCGTGGACTGGTCGCAGATTGTGGACGTGGCGTACGTGGCACAGGAGGTGCTGGAGGACGCAGACCTGGTGGGGTGGCCTAAGACCAGTGGTTCGCGCGGGCTGCACATCCTGGTCCGCATTGCCCCGGAGTGGTCCTACAAGGATGTCCGGCTTGCCGCCGAAACGCTGGCGCGGGAGGTGGAGAACCGGGCTCCCGGCCTGGCAACCGCACGCTGGTGGAAGGAGGAACGCGGCGAGAGCGTCTTCGTGGACTTCAACCAGAACGCCAAGGACCGCACCGTGGCCTCTGCCTACTCGGTCCGGCCGCTGCCCGATGCCCGCGTTTCCACGCCGGTCACCTGGGATGAATTGCGCACTGCCCGGCCTGAACAGTTCACGGTGCACACGGTACAGGAACGGTACGCGCAGATCGGTGATCCGCACGCCGGCATTGATGGATCAGCGGGCAGGCTGGACGGGCTCCTGGCCCTTGCCAAGGAGCTGGGCCCCGCCGAAAAGGCCCCCCGGGCAGGGAACGGGTCCGGGCGCCGGCAGTCCTCGATGCCGTTGATCGAGGTGGCCCGCACCAAGACCAAGCCGGAGGCCCTCGCAGCGCTCGATGAGTGGAAAAGCCGGCACGCCGCCGTCGTCGATTTCCTCCAGCCCGCCGATGTCCTGGTGGACGGGATGCGTGGGTCCAGCTCGCTCTGGTACCGGGTAAGGGTGAACCTGCAGCACGTTCCCGAAGCCGAACGCCCGGTTCAGGAGGAACTCGTTGCGGACTACGACCCCTGGGCCGGCAAGCAGTGGCCGGGGCGGCCCGGCTCCTGACGACGGGCGCCAGTCACTGCCAGGCCCGCACCCAGTCCACCTTGACCGCTCCGGCCGGTCCCAGCGTCTTCTTGTCCGCCCAAATGCCGACATTCAGGATCAGGTAGTGCGGAGCGTTCCCGTCGTTCGTGGCGTAGGAGAACTCAAGCTTGCCGTCGAAGTAGATGTCATTGACGCCGGCCTTCCGGTGCACACCATAGGTGTGGTAGCCGCCGGCATAGCAGCCTACGAACCATTTAGCGGGGTCGCTGTCAGTGGAGTGATAAACCGTGGTCATGGTGCCCTCAAGCGGCTCGGCGATATCAATCTCGCCGGTCGAGGGGAACTTTTGGCCGGTGGTCCACCACGCCGGCCAGTTGTGGATCCCTCCCGAGCAGGTTCCCGGGAAGTAGATCCGGGCCTCGACGTATCCGGTGGTGTATTGGAAGCCCACATGGCCCGGAACGCCGTCTTTGGGATTGGTGGAGAGCAACGCTCCGGATTGGGAGTCGGACAGCTGGAGGACCGCGTTTCCGTTTTCCACTTTGACGTTGCCCGAACAGGTCTTGACGCCGTTCTTCGTCGATCCGGGGTGGCAGTCACGGAACCAGTAGGGAGTCCAAAGGCTGGTATTGAGAGTGTCGAACTCCTCGTCCAACACGAGCTGCCACGGCCCTGGAGGGCCCAGAGGTCCCGCTTCCTTACTGGCCACTACAGGCGTGCCTTTGACGGAGGCGTCATCGCCGGACGCCTCGACAGGGGAATCGTCAGCCTTGCCAGTCCCCTCGGCTTCAGGTGGCTGCGCGGCGGACCCACCACGCTCCGCCGCCTGTTCCGGTGCGCCGTCTTTGATATCCGAAGGCGCCGTCCCCGCCAGCGGGTCAGTAGCTGACACGGACGGGTCCTGTCCGGGCGAAGACGCATCAACCGGGTCCTGCAGCCGGATGGCACTTCCCGACAGCCCCGCCAGGACCAACAGGCAGCACAGGACCTGCACCAAGCGGGCTGTGGCCTGTGGCATCGCTGTCCTTCCGTGCACGTAACGGAGGCTGGCCAAGTCCTGGGCTGAACACCAGGGCCGTGGACTGCCGTCTATTGTGCAAGGCTAGGTGAAGCGCCGCCGGCAGTCGCGAGTAGCAACTACTCGCCTTTCATCTCACCGACACGCGGTATGACCGCGGGGTACTCACAGGCAATTCCGATTGCGCGAGCCCCAGCGCTTGCCCCTACCGCCGCTCAGTGCCCCCAAAAACAGGCAGCGACTGGATCCACCGGGAGAAGCGGCCGGTGGGGTGACGGCGGTCCTCCGGCACGTACAGATCCGGGTCGATTCCGCCGCCGAGCGGGAGGTAGAACTCCTCTGCGCCGGTTCCTGCGGACGGCGTTACCGGCGCAGACTGGTTGTCCTGCTGGTACATGGAAACCTCCTCGTTTTCATATTGTGGAAAGCAATTTCTGCTTTGTGAAAATAGTAGGCGGGCGATGGCACGGCGGTCAATAGCCACTCCCGCGCGTACGCCGGCCCCACCCACCCCAACCGGTCACAAAGCGATTTTTGAATCTGTGATGTACACCACCGGCTTGTGGAGGTACGCTGTTATGCAACTCGTGGCGCACGTCACGTAACCTGGGAGCAGCAGGCAGGGTCGTAATGAGCTGGCATCAACGGATGCCGGCTCTTTTTTTGTTGGGTCGGCTCCATCGGAAACGCGCATGAAACGCGCGCTTAATTTCAGTGATGGAACCTAGGTTCCACTTACCGGAAGTTGGGAAAAGACCATGAGCAGCAAGATCATCCTCGGCGAGAACCAGTACGGCAAGGCAGAAGTGCGCGTCGTCAAGATCACCCGCGACAGCAACCGCCACGAGATTGAGGACCTGAACGTCACCTCGCAACTGCGGGGCGACTTCGCCGCGGCCCACCTGGAAGGCGACAACGCCCACGTGGTGGCCACTGACACACAAAAGAACACCATCTACGCCTTTGCCCGCGACGGCATTGGCTCGCCGGAAGAGTTCCTTTTGCGTCTCGGCGAGCACTTCACTTCCAGCTTCGACTGGGTCAACGGCGGACGTTGGGAAGCAGAGTCCTACGCCTGGAACCGGATCCAGGCCCACGGCAGCGAACACGACCACTCGTTCGTCCGCAACGGCCAGGAAGTCCGGACCGCCGTCCTGGTCCGGGACGGGGCCACAAGCCACCTGATCTCCGGACTGAAGGACCTGACCGTCCTGAAGTCCACCCAGTCCGGCTTTGTCGGCTACCCCCGGGACCGCTACACCACCCTGCCCGAAACCACCGACCGCATCCTGGCCACGGACGTTTCAGCCCGCTGGCGCTTCAAGACCGGGACGGACTTCAGCACGCTGGACTTCAACAAGAGCTACGACGACGTCAAGGGCCTCCTGCTTGAAGGCTTCACCGAGAAGTACTCCCATGCGCTCCAGCAGACCCTGTTCGACATGGGCACCAAGGTTCTCGAAGCACACAGCGAAATCGACGAGATCAAGTTCTCCATGCCCAACAAGCACCACTTCCTGGTGGACCTCTCGCCGTTCGGCCTCGACAACCCCAACGAGGTCTTCTTCGCCGCCGACCGCCCGTACGGCCTGATCGAGGCCACGGTTCAGCGGGAAGATGCAGCGGCAGCCCCTGCTGCCTGGTCCGGCATCGCCGGCTTCTGCTAAAGGCACACTTTCTGGTTTCGACGGGCTCGACCACCGGTGGTTGAGCCCGTCGAAACCAGCCCCGTAAAACCAAAAACTACATATTTAACGTCTTCACAACACCCGTTAGCCAGACACCAGTTAGCCAGACGATGACGTCTGCCATGAACCAAGAAAGTCTGCCATGAACACCAAGAAGAAACTGGCCCCCGCAGCCGCCGGCAAAGGCGCACGGCCGGCCCGCCCGGAAGACCAGCGGCTCCCCATCGGAAGCATGTTTGCATACGGCTTCCAGCACGTCCTCACCATGTACGGCGGCATCATCGCCCCGCCCCTGATCATCGGCGCGGCCGCCGGGATGAACTCGCAGGACATCGGCCTGCTCATCGCCGCCTGCCTTTTCGTCGGCGGCCTCGCCACCATCCTGCAGACCGTCGGCATTCCCTTCTTTGGCTCCCAGTTGCCGCTGGTCCAGGGCGTCTCCTTTGCAGGCGTTTCCACCATGGTGGCCATCGTCCACGGCGGGGGCGGCATCCAGGCAGTCTTCGGTTCCGTCATCGCGGCCTCCCTGATCGGGCTGCTGATCACGCCGCTGTTCTCGAAGATCATCCGCTTCTTCCCGCCTGTCGTCACTGGCACGGTGATCACCACCATCGGCCTGACGCTGATGCCGGTGGCCGCCAACTGGGCCATGGGCGGCAACAACAAGGCACCCAACTACGGCAGCATGGCAAACATCGGACTGGCAGCAGCCACCATGGGCATCGTCCTGCTCCTCAGCAAGGTGGGCAGCGCCGCCATCTCCCGCTTGTCCATCCTGCTGGCCATGGTCCTGGGCACACTGATCGCCGTCGTTTTCGGGATGGCCGATTTCTCCAAGGTGGGCCAGGGCGACATCGTCGCCTTCCCCACCCCGTTCGCCTTCGGACCACCCACCTTTGAGGTCGCGGCCATCATCTCCATGCTGATCGTCATCCTCGTTACCCTCACCGAAACCTCTGCGGACATCATCGCCGTCGGCGAGATCGTAGGCACCAAGGTGGACTCCAAGCGGATCGGCAACGGCCTCCGTGCGGACATGCTCTCCAGCGCCGTCTCCCCGCTGTTCAACTCCTTCACCCAGAGCGCGTTCGCCCAGAACGTGGGCCTGGTGGCCATCACGGGCGTCAAGAGCCGGTTCGTGGTCAGTGCCGGCGGCGTCATCCTGGTGGTCCTGGGCCTCCTCCCCGTCCTCGGCCGTGTGGTGGCAGCAGTGCCCACTCCCGTCCTGGGCGGCGCCGGGATCGTGCTCTTCGGCACCGTCGCCGCCAGCGGCATCCGGACGCTGTCCAAGGTGGACTACAAGAACAACATGAACCTGATTGTTGTAGCCGCCTCCATCGGCTTCGGGATGATCCCCATCGCCGCTCCCACCTTCTACGACCAGTTCCCGTCCTGGTTCGGCACCATCTTCCACTCCGGCATCAGCTCGGCCGCAGTCATGGCCATCCTGCTGAACCTGCTGTTCAACCACCTCCGGGCCGGCAACTCGGACAACCAGTCCGTGTTCGTCGCCGGCACCGAGCGCCTGGTACGCGCCGAGGACCTCCGCTGCCTGGCCGAGGGCGACCGGTTTGAAAACGGCAAGCTCATCGACTGCGACGGCAAGGAAGTCCCCGTCCAGTCAGCCGAAAAGGCATCAGAGCATTAGCAAGGACACCGCGAACGACGGCGGCCCGCACCTTTTGGATCAGGTGCGGGCCGCCGTCGCGATTGCTTATAAACGTGGGTGCCTCAGGTGCGGTTCAGCTCGCGGGAGATAGCCTCGGCGGCCTCCCGGAGGATGGGCACGGCCTTGTCCGCGAAGTCCTCATCCACCCGCGATACCGGGCCGGAGACGGAAATGGCGCTGGGCGTGGGGGCGTTGGGTACCGCCATGGCGAAGCAGCGGACACCGAGTTCCTGCTCTTCCTCGTCTATGGAGTAGCCACGCTCGCGGATGAGCTTGAGGTCGGCCAGCAGTTCATCCACATCGCCGATGCTCTTGGCGGTGGGGGTGGGCATGCCGGCGCGGGCCACGATGCCCCGCACGGTGTCGTCGTCGAGCTGGGCCAGGATTGCCTTGCCCACGCCGGTGGCATGTGTATGGGCGCGGCGGCCCACCTCGGTGAACATGCGCATGGAGTGCAGCGACGGCACCTGGGCCACATAGATCACCATGTCCGAATCCAGCACCGCCATGTTGGAGGTCTCCCCCAGCCGGTCCACCAGGATCTTCAGCTGGGGCTGGGCCAAGGCGCCCAGCTGCTTGTTGGCACCTTCGCCAAGCCGGATGAGCCGGGGGCCCAGCGCGTAGCGCCGGTTGGGCAGCTGGCGGATGTAGCCAAGCGACACCAGGGTGCGGAGCAGGCGGTGGATGGTGGGCAGCGGCAGGTCCGTGGAGGACGACAGCTCGCTGAGGGTTACGTCGCCGCCGGCATCGGTGATGAGCTCAAGCAGTTCGAAGACGCGCTCTACCGACTGCACTCCGCCAGAGGCTTTTTCTGCCATTCCGTTGTCTCCTATGGCTCGGAATCCGACAACTCTTATCCGCATCGTGAAAAGAGTTGCTTAGAACACCCAACATACAGCACAGCCAGCGCCGCCGCGATGCGAGGGGACAGTCGCATTCTGGGGGGTTGTGTTTCCATAAAGTAGATAATAATATCCATAATACGAAAACATTCGGATTAGAGTAGAAGCCGGACCAGGCCTAAACAGGAGGACATTCAATGGCGAACCCCAGCCCCGGAAATTCGATCACCCTGCGCGTGGAAGCGCCCTCAAGCTTCAGCGCCACCAGCGAACTGGCCGCAGCCGTCGGTGCAGCCGGAGCAGCCATCACCGCACTGGACGTCACCGAGTCCCACCACGAGACCCTCGTTGTCGACGTCACCTGCAACACCACCGACGACGACCACGCCGCACGCGTCAAGGACGCCCTCAACGCCCTCGACGGCGTCACGGTCCAGCACGTATCCGACCGCACCTTCCTCATGCACCTCGGCGGCAAGCTCGAAGTCGTCCCCAAGGTCCCGCTGCGCAACCGCGACGATCTTTCCCGTGCCTACACGCCCGGCGTCGCCCGCGTCTGCTTGGCCATCGCCGAGGACCCCGCCGCTGCCCGCAACCTGACGGTCAAGCGCAACACCGTTGCCGTGGTCACCGACGGCTCCGCCGTCCTTGGCCTGGGCAACATCGGCCCCGCCGCGGCACTCCCGGTCATGGAAGGCAAAGCCGCACTCTTCAAGCAGTTCGCCAACGTGGACGCCTGGCCCGTCTGCCTGGACACCCAGGACACCGAGGAAATCATCCGCACCGTCAAGCTCCTGGCACCCGTCTTCGGCGGCGTGAACCTGGAGGACATCGCTGCTCCCCGCTGCTTCGAGATCGAGGCGCGCCTGCGCGAGGAACTGGACATCCCGGTGTTCCACGACGACCAGCACGGCACCGCCATCGTCACCCTGGCCGCCCTGGTCAACGCCCTGCGCGTGGTGGACAAAAAGATCGCGGACGTGAAGATCGTGGTGTCCGGCGTCGGTGCTGCAGGCTCCGCCATCATTCAGCTG
Source organism: Arthrobacter sp. SLBN-83 (assembly GCF_006715285.1). Taxonomy (NCBI): domain Bacteria; kingdom Bacillati; phylum Actinomycetota; class Actinomycetes; order Micrococcales; family Micrococcaceae; genus Arthrobacter; species Arthrobacter sp. SLBN-83. The sequence goes on along the minus strand of NZ_VFMX01000001.1, from coordinate 2,007,096 downwards.
CTCAAGGCCCAGGGCGCCCGACACATCGTGGCCGCCGGCCGCTCCGGCGCCATCCACAAGGGCGAGACCTACAACGACTCCCACCGCACGTGGATCGCGGACAACACCAATGAGGAAGGCTTCGCCGGAAGCCTGCACGAGGCCCTGGTGGGCGCAGATGTCTTCATCGGCGTTTCCGCCCCGAACATCCTCGGCGAAGAGCACGTTGCCTCCATGGCCAAGGACGCCATCGTGTTCGCCATGGCCAACCCCACCCCCGAGGTGGACCCCGCCGTCGCGTCCCGGCACGCAGCCGTGGTGGCCACCGGCCGCAGCGACTTCCCCAACCAGATCAACAACGTCCTGGCCTTCCCCGGCCTCTTCCGCGGGCTCCTGGATGTCGGCGCGAGCGACATCACGCCGGAAATGCTGGTGGCTGCCGCCGAGGCAATCGCAAACCGCGTGAATGATAATGAGCTCAATGCGAGCTACATCATCCCGAGCATTTTCGACCCCCACGTGACCGCCGACGTCGCAGCCGCAGTCGCGGCCGCAGCCCAGGCCTCAAACGTTGCAACGGCTACCGAACCGGCCGACTCTGCCAAGGAACCAGCGCCGGCACTTGCCTCCGCCTGACCCGCCCGACTTCCCAGCCCAAGGAAAGGACCAGAAATGGCCATCACCGTCACAGATCCCCGGCCGATCGACCGCGCGGAGGAGATCCTCACGCCCAAGGCACTGGCCTTCGTGGAGGAACTCCACAACCGGTTCGCCGGCACCCGCAACGAGCTCCTGGCGGCCCGCGCCGTCAAGCGGCAGCGGGTAGCCGAGACCGGCAAGCTGGACTTCCTGCCGGAGACCAAGGACGTGCGCGACGGCGACTGGAAGGTTGCACCGGCACCGGCGGCTTTGCAGGACCGCCGGGTGGAAATGACCGGGCCCGCGTCGCCGGCAAAGATGGCCATCAACGCCCTGAACTCCGGCGCCAAGGTGTGGCTGGCGGACCTCGAGGACGCCAGCACGCCCACCTGGGCCAACGTCATCGACGCCATCCTGAACCTCCGCGACGCGGCCCAGGGCACGCTGGGCTTCACCTCGGAGGAAGGCAAGGAGTACCGCCTCCGCACCGACGCGCCGCTCGCCGTCGTGGTGGCCCGCCCCCGCGGCTGGCACATGCAGGAAAAGCACCTGCTCATCAACGGCGAACTGGCCGTGGGCGCGCTGGTGGACTTCGGGCTGCACTTCTTCCACATCGCCAAGCAGCTGGTGCTTAACGGGCAGGGCCCGTATTACTACCTGCCCAAGATGGAGAGCCACCTCGAGGCCCGGTTGTGGAACGACGTGTTCGTGTTCGCGCAGGACTACCTGGGCCTGAACCAGGGCACCATCCGTGCCACCGTGCTGATCGAGACCATCCCGGCCGCCTTCGAGATGGACGAGATCCTGTACGAATTGCGGGACCATGCCTCCGGCCTGAACGCCGGCCGCTGGGACTACCTGTTCAGCATCATCAAGTACTTCCGGGACGCCGGCGAGGAGTTCGTGCTGCCGGACCGCGCTTCCGTGGTGATGACCGCCCCGTTCATGCGTGCCTACACCGAGCTCCTGGTGAAGACCTGCCACAAGCGCGGCGCGTTTGCCATGGGCGGCATGGCAGCGGTCATCCCCAACCGTCGCCACCCGGAAGTCACCGCGGCTGCCTTCGAGAAGGTCCGCGCTGACAAGACCCGGGAGGCGAACGATGGCTTCGACGGTTCCTGGGTGGCCCACCCGGACCTGGTCCCCACCTGCCGCGAAGTCTTCGATTCGGTCCTCGGCGACAAGCCCAACCAGGTGGACAAGCAGCGCCCCGAGGTTTCCGTGACGGCGGCCCAGCTGCTGGACGTCCAGTCCGCTGACGGCCAGGTTACCGAGGCCGGGCTGCGCCTGAACCTGTACGTGGCCGTGGCCTACACCGCGGTGTGGCTGTCCGGAAACGGAGCCGTCGCCATCCACAACCTGATGGAGGATGCCGCCACCGCGGAGATCTCCCGTTCCCAGGTGTGGCAGCAGATCCGCAACAAGTCCATCCTTGCGGACACCGGCAACACGGTGACCAAGGAACTGGTGGAGAAGGTCCTGGGCGAGGAAACGGAACGGCTCCGCACCGAGTTCGGCGATGAGGCGTTCCGGCGCTACTACCAGCCGGCCAGCGAGTTGATCGCGGACATCTGCCTCTCCGACGACTACACGGACTTCCTCACCACTCCCGCGTACGAACTGGTGGGCTGAGATGGCAACACCCAAACCCTCGCTCTCCGCCGGAGACCTGGCCGCCATCGACGGGCAGCTTGCCGCCACGGACCGGCTGTTGGAGCAGAACTACCCGGGCGACGACGGCTCCCGCCAGCCCGTGCACACGGTGTACGTGCCCGCCGACCGGTTTACGCCGTCGTTGGCTGCCGACTGGGGCGCCCAGGCCACCGCGACGGCGGAAGCCCACGGCGGGTTCGAAAAGCTGGGCCGGCTCCTGGGCCAGGAAGCCGGCCTCGCCGAGGCAGTCGCCGGCCGGGTGGCCGCAAAGCTGGCCGACGAGCCGATCGAGGACCTGCGCCTCGACTTTGAGGACGGCTTTGGGGACAGGGGTGACGACGCCGAGGACGCCGCCGCGGTTGCCGCGGCTTCCGCGGTGGCCACGGCAGTCGCTGCCGGGTCCGCTCCCCCGTTCATCGGTATCCGCTTCAAGTGCTTCGAGGCCCCCACCCGGGCCCGCGGGCTGCGGACCCTGGACCTGTTCGTCTCCGGCCTCGCCCAGGCGGGCGAGCTGCCGGAAGGCCTGGTCCTGACCCTGCCCAAGGTCACCACGGTGGCCCAGGTCAAGGCCATGGATTACGCGGTCTCCCGGCTGGAGGAAGTCCACGGCCTGCCCGCGGGCAGGCTCCGCTTCGAGGTCCAGGTGGAAGCGCCGCAGCTGATCCTGGGCCCGGAAGGCACGTCGCCGGTGGCCCAGCTGCCGCACGCCGTGCCCGGGCGCATCAGCGGGCTGCACTACGGCACGTACGACTACTCGGCATCCCTGCAGATCTCCGCGGAGTACCAGTCGATGGAGCACCCGGTGGCCGACTTCGCCAAAGAAGTCATGCAGCTGGCCGTGGCCGGCACCGGCATCCGGCTCTCCGACGGTTCCACCAACATCATCCCCGTGGGTGACAACGTGGAGAACGCCTGGCAGTTGCACGGCCGCCTGGTGCGGCGATCGCTGGAACGCGGCTACTACCAGGGCTGGGACCTGCACCCGGCCCAGCTGCCCAGCCGGTTCGCCGCCACCTACGCCTTCTACCGCGAGGGCCTGCCGGCCGCGGCGGCCCGCCTGCGCAACTACGTGGAGCGGACTGAAGGTGGCGTCATGGACGAGCCCGCCACCGCCCGCGCCCTGGCCGCGTTCGTCCTCCGCGGCGTCCAGTGCGGCGCCGTTGGTGCCGAGGAAGTCCAGGCGCTTGCCGGCGTCGGAATTCCGCAGCTCACCGCACTGGCGCACCCGCGGCTGGCCACCACTTCCAACTCCTAAGCCAAAGGAATCGATTCATGGGCAAGTACTACTCCCCCAGCGGCGGACTGCCGCCGCAGACCCACCTGACCACCGAGCGCGCCATCGTCACCGAGGCCTACACGGTGATCCCGAAGGGCGTGATGACGGACATCGTCACGTCCAACCTTCCGGGCTTCTCCAACACCCGCTCCTGGATCATCGCCCGCCCCATTTCGGGTTTCGCCACCACGTTCTCCCAGCTGATCGTTGAGATCGCCCCGGGCGGCGGCGCACCGAAGGCTGAATTCGAGGCAGGCGTGGAGGGCGTCGTGTTTGTGACCAAGGGCAAGCTCAATTTGACCCTCGACGGCGAGCTGCACCAGATGGAGGAAGGCGGCTACGCCTACCTGGCCGCCGGTTCGGAGTGGGGCGTGGAGAACGTCTCCGACGACGTCGTCTCCTACCACTGGATCCGCAAGGCCTACGAGCGGCTGGAGGGGTACGAGGCCAAGTCCTTCGTCACCAACGAGAAGGACATCGAGCCCACGTCCATGCCGGACACCAACGACGTCTGGAAGACCACGCGTTTCACGGACTCCAGCGACCTGGCGCATGACATGCAGGTCAACATCGTCACGTTCCAGCCAGGCGGCGTGATCCCGTTCCCGGAAACGCACGTCATGGAGCATGGCCTGTACGTCCTGGAAGGCAAGGCCATGTACCTGCTCAACAACGACTGGGTGGAGGTGGAGGCCGGCGACTTCATGTGGCTGCGCGCCTTCTGCCCGCAGGCCTGCTACGCCGGCGGCCCGGGCGAATTCCGCTACCTCCTGTACAAGGACATGAACCGCCAGGTGAAGCTCACCTAGCCGTTTCCGCCTTCGGGCAGCAGCAGGGGCCGTTATGGATTTCCATAACGGCCCCTGCTTTTTATGTGTTGCTGGTAAGGCTTAGGCGCCCGGGTTGAGGACCACTTTGATGCAGCCGTCTTCCTTCTTCTGGAACTTCTCGTACAGGGCGGGCGCACCGTCCAGGCCCGAACGGTGGGTGACCAGGTCCATCACACCCAGCGGATCGGCGTCGTCCTCCACGAGGGGAAGGATGGCGTCAGTCCAGTTCCGCACGTTGCACTGGCCCATGCGCACCTGCAACTGCTTGTCGAACATGGTGAGCAGCGGCATGGGGCTGGCCGTGCCGCCGTACACACCGCTGAGGGACAGGGTGCCGCCCCGGCGCACTGCGTCAACCGAAGCGTGCAGCGCTGCCAGGCGGTCCACGCCGCCGGTCTCCATGGCCTTCTGCGCAAGCTTGTCCGGCAGGAGTCCCAGCGCCTGGTGGGCGAAGCCGGCCACCGGGGAGCCGTGGGCTTCCATTCCGACGGCGTCAACCACCGCATCCGGGCCGCGGCCGCCGGTCATTTCCCGGAGTTCGTCGCCGATGGTCTTGCTCAGGTCCAGCGTTTCCACGCCGTGCCGGGCAGCCATCTCCCGGCGCTCCGGGACGGGGTCGATGCCGATGACGCGGAACCCGCGGTGGACGCCGATGCGGCCGGCAAACTGGCCTACCGGACCGAGGCCGAACACTGCCAGCGTGCCGCCCGCCGGGACGTCCGCGTATTCCACGGCCTGCCAGGCGGTGGGCAGGATGTCGGAGAGGAACAGGTACCGGTCATCCGGCAGTTCGTTGCCCACCTTGACCGGCCCGTAGTCGGCGTGCGGTACCCGCAGGTACTCGGCCTGGCCGCCGGGAACGGAACCGTACAGCTCGGAGTAGCCAAAGAGGGCGGCGCCGGAGCCCTTTTCCTTGACCTGGGTGGTTTCGCACTGGGACTGCAGTCCCATCTTGCACATGTAGCAGGAGCCGCAGGAGATGTTGAACGGAATCACCACGCGGTCGCCCTTGCGGAGATTGGTGACGCCGCTGCCTACTTCTTCCACGATCCCCATTGGCTCGTGGCCAATGACGTCGCCCTTGTGCATGTACGGGCCCAGGACCTCGTAGAGGTGCAGGTCAGATCCGCAGATGGCGGTGGAGGTGATCCGTACGATCGCATCCGTCGGTTCCTGGATGACGGGATCGGGTACTTCTTCTACGCTTACCGACCGCTTTCCTTGCCACGTCAGTGCTTTCACAGTCTCCCTTTCGCTCTGCTTTGCCCGTGGGGGTCTCCCTGGGGCGGGGCAGGGCACCCGCGGGCACCCTTTCTTCGACGGTATCGGTTTTGAAGGAAAAAAGTAAGCATGCTGACTAAAAGCTTGTGGCAGCCGCCTACTGCTTCTAGCGTAGGAAGAGTCCCGGAACACCAAGAAAGAGCACCCGAAAGAGGAACGCCATGTCGCTGTACCAGCCGGAACCGGTAGAGATCTCCACCCGCATGCGTCCGGGCGAATGGACGGAGGACAGCCTGGTGGAACTGGTCGATACGTACCGGAGGCGGGTGGAGGAGATGGGCGCCCCCGCGGCCGAGGTGGCCACGGATATTGAGCGGAACGACGACGGCTCCGTCAAGGTGGTCGTGTCGTGGCCAAAACCCGCCATTGCCGGCAACGAAGATTCAGTACCGGGCGGCCAGCCGCTGTGAACCGGCCAGCCGCTGCGGACTAAGGATTCGGCTGCAGCGCAAGCAGCCGGCCAATGGCACTGGAGCCGAGATTTTCCAACAGATCCCGCGGACCTTCATAAACCTCGACGGCGCCGGCCTCACGCAGTTGCGCGGCCTGGATGCCCCCGCAGGTGACCCCAATGGCCGGAATACCCAGGGCTCCGGCCGCCTTCATGTCCCACACTGCGTCGCCGACATAGACTGCATGCGCCGCATCCACGCCGGCCGATTCGAGGGCGGCCTCGAGGATGTCCGGCGCCGGCTTGCTTTCCTTCGCATCGTTGGCGCTGGTGGCCACGTCAATGAAGGCGTCCGCGTCCAGGACGGACCGCATGACCTGCAGGTCCCGCTGCCGGGCCGAGGAGGCCAGCGCAACGGCCAGCCCGCCGGCGTGGCACTGGCCCAGCAGTTCCTTGGCCCCGTCCAGGGGGCGGAGCGAGGGCCAGTGCGAGGCGTACAGCGCCCCGTGGCTGGTCATGATGTCCTCATCCTCGTCACGGTCGCGGTCGGGTGGCAGCAGGTTGTCCACCAACCGGGCCCCGCCCATGCCGACGAGCTGGTGGATGGCCGCCATGGGCACGTCGTGCCCGTATTGGCGGAAGGCGCCCCACCAGGAAATGGTGTGGATGTAGGACGAGTCGATCAGGGTGCCGTCAACGTCAAAGAGGACCCCCCGGCGGACGTCGCCAGGGGGTGTCATGGACTCGGTCATCAGCCCACCGCTGCCCGTCGCACGTCAGGCGCCTTTTTCCGCCTGGCCGCCTCCTCCTTGGGGGAACTGACGGGCCGCACGCGCTCACGAATAACGGACCCGGCACCGTCCAGGCTCTTGTCCCGGATGAGGCCCGTGCCTGCGATTTCCCGGGCCATGGCGACGCCTGCCACCGCTGCCCTCTTGGTCGGGAAGGTGACCGAGATGGCCATCAGGTTCCCGCTTCCATCCATCATCCTGATGCGGTAACCACCGTCAGGGGCATCAACGAGCTCAAAAAATCCGGCCATAGCTATCACTCCTCCATCAATCACGGCGCTGTGCTTGGGAGCACTCCATGAAGTGTTAGTAAGTATACTTATCTATCCTGCGAAGGAGAAGTTCAGCCCCGGTCCGCGCCGCCTCAGCGCGAATCCGCCCTTGCGGACGGAAGGGGGGTGTCACTGCGCCGAACCGTATCCTGATGGAGCTCAAGAGCGCTAGTCACAAGGGCGAAGTGGCTGAATGCCTGCGGCGTGTTGCCCAGTTGGCGGCCTGACTTGACTCCCCATTCCTCACTCAGCAGCCCCACATCGTTGCGCAACTCCAGCAGCCGTTCGAAGAGTTCACGCGATTCCTCATGGCGACCGGCGCCCAGCAACGCCTCCACCATCCAGAACGAGCAGGCCAGGAAGACGCCCTCGTCGCCCGGCAGGCCGTCGTCGCTCTCTTCCGGCTTGTACCGCAGCACGAAACCGTCCTGGGTCAGCTCCCGTTGGATGGCCTCGATGGTGCCGATGACCTTGGGATCGTCGTTGGGCAGGAAGCCCACCCTGGGAATCAGCAGCAGGCTGGCATCCAGCTCCGGCCGGCCATAGGACTGGACAAACGTATTGCGCTCTGCATCAAATCCGTTGGCCATGATGTCCGCGCGGATCTGGTCCCGCAGCGCCTCCCAGCGCTCCACCGGCCCCGGCAGGCCGGACTCGCGGACTCCTTTGACCATCCGGTCTGCCGCCACCCAGGCCATGACCTTGGAATGGGTAAAGTGCCGGCGCGGGCCGCGCATCTCCCAGAGCCCATTGTCCGGCTGGTCCCAGATGGTTTCCAGGTGTTCCATCAGCGCGATCTGCACATCCCAGGCCTCGTCAGTGTGCTTCAGCAGGGAGTTCCGCGTCAGCGCCAGGCAGTCCAGCACCTCGCCCCACACGTCCAGCTGGAACTGTTCGGCCGCCGCATTTCCAATCCGCACAGGGGCCGAGTTCTCGTACCCCTTCAGCCAGGGCAGCTCCATTTCCGGCAGCCGCCGCTCACCGTGGATCCCGTACATGATCTGCAGGTCGGCAGGGTCGCCGGCAACTGCGCGAAGCAGCCAGTCCCGCCAGGCAGAGGCCTCGGCGGTATACCCCGCGGCCAGCAGCGCCTGCAGCGTCATGGCAGCATCCCGCAGCCAGCAGTAGCGGTAGTCCCAGTTGCGCTGGCCGCCTGGCTGCTCGGGAAGGGAGGTGGTGACGGCGGCCACGATGCCACCGGTGGGAGCGTAGGTCAGCGCCTTGAGCGTTATCAGGGAGCGCACCACCGCATCCTGGTACCTCCCCTCCACAGTGCATTGCGAGGACCACCCCCGCCAAAATTCGAAGGTGCTGTCCAGGACGTCCTCAGCATCCACGGTGACCGGCCGCCCCACATGGCTGGGCGCCCAGGTCAGCACGAAGGGGACCTTGTCGCCGGCGTTCACGGTGAAGTCACTGACGGTGTGCATGTTTTCACCATGCAGGGGTGCAGGGGTCACCAGGTAGACGGCGTCCGGACCCGCGATGGCATGCAGCCCGCGCTTGTCCTTGCGGACCCAGGGAATGATGTGCCCGTAGTCAAACCGCATGATCAGCTCGCCATGCATCCTGACGCTGCCGCTGACGCCTTCCACGATCCTGACGATGTCGGCCACGGAATCGCGGGGCGGCATGAAGTCGGTGACGCGGACGGTGCCTTCCGGGGTGTCCCACTCGGTGTCCAGGACCAGGCTGCCGTCCCGGTAGCTGCGCCGCGTGCAGGCACCCCCGCCCGCGGGTGCCAGCAGCCAGCGGCCGGCGTCGGGGGTGTCCAGCAGGGCGTTGAAGCACGCGGGCGAATCGAACCGGGGCAGGCAAAGCCAGTCGATCGAGCCTTCCTTGCTGACCAGGGCCCCGGTGTGAAGGTCGCCAACCACCGCATAATCCTCAATTCGCACCATGACATTACCCTGCCATACGGAGCCCCGAACGGAAGGGGAAATGTCCGGGTGTAGCCTGAGGCAAATGGCAATCCACATTGGCACCTCCGGCTGGAGTTACGACCACTGGGAGAACGTGCTGTACCCGCCCGGGCTGCCCGTCCGGGACCGGCTCCAGTGCTACGTCTCCAGCTTCAGCACGGTTGAACTGAATGCCAGCTTTTACCGGTGGCCGCGGGACACCACTTTCGCGGGCTGGAACAGGCGCCTGCCGCCCGGTTTCAGCATGTCCGTCAAGGCCCCCCGCGGGCTGACCCACGCCCGCAAGCTGTACTCGCCTGAAGTGTGGGTGGAGCGCATCGCCAGGTGCTGGCATGAACTCGGGGACAAACGTGCCGTACTCCTGGTCCAGCTCCCGCCCCAGCTGGAGCGGGACGATGCCAGGCTGGACTATTTCCTGGGCGTGCTGCCGTCCTGGATCAGGGTTGCCGTCGAATTCCGGCACCCCACCTGGGACTGCCCGGAGGTATTTGAGCTGCTTGAGCGCCACCAGGCGGCGTACTGCATCATGAGCGGCGCCAACCTGCCCTGCATCCTGCGCACCACCGCGCCGTTCACCTACGTCCGGCTTCACGGCCCGGACCAGGAGCACCTGTATGGCGGCTCCTACTCGGACGCGGACATGGAGTGGTGGGCGGACCGGATCCGGGAGTGGGACAGCGCGGGCATCGACGTCTACGCGTACTTCAACAACGACGGCGGCGGGAACGCGGTGCGGAACGCCCAGACCCTGCGCGGGATCCTGGGCAACGGCTGATGGCGGTTGCCGCGCTGTGGCAGAGTGGTGCCATGGACACGGCTCCCCAGAACCCCGCCCATGACACGGCACACCCGCCCAGGGACAACACCAAGGGCCGCGTTGCGCTTTCCGGAAGCCAGTTCTTCCGGCTGGCCCACCGACTGTCCGACGCTGTCAATGACGTCAGGATCCAGCTCGCCAAGCGGTGGAAGTTCGTGCCGCAGACCATCGCCTACCAGGGTTACGGTTCCACCACCCGGGTGCGGGTGCTGGGTCGGGTGCTGCTGACGCAGAAACCGCTGCCGGGCAGCAAGGCGGAACACGAAGCGAAGAACGGCAACCAGAACATCCGCGGCTGGCGCGCCTTCACCGGCGTGCCGCTGCAGTACAGCGACGTCGAAATCACTATCGGGGACGTGGTCACCCACGTCACGGCGGACCGGGGCGGGCTGATCGACACCGAGGTGGATGTCCAGCTCTCCCCCGGCTGGCACACCGCGGTGCTGCGGGCGGAGGGAACCGAGCCGGCAGAGGCGCTGATCCAGGTAATCGCTCCCGGCGTGGAATTCGGCATCGTCTCCGACATCGACGACACCGTGATGGTCACCGCCCTGCCCCGGCCCTTCCTGGCACTATGGAATACGTTCGTACTCAGTGAACGCGCCCGCATGGCCACCCCGGGCATGGCCGTCCTGCTGGACCGGCTGACCATCGAGCACCCCGAAGCACCGGTCATCTACCTCTCCACCGGGCCCTGGAACGCCGCCCCTACGCTGGCACGGTTCCTGACCCGCAACATGTACCCCAAGGGTGCGCTGCTGCTGACGGACTGGGGGCTCACCCAGGACCGCTGGTTCCGCAGCGGCCAGGACCACAAGCACCGGAACCTGGAGCGGCTGGCGCAGGAGTTTCCGGACATGCGGTGGCTCCTGATCGGCGACAACGGCCAGCACGACGAAGCCATCTACTCCGCCTTCGCGGCTGAGAACCCGGATAAGGTTGCGGCGATCGCCATCCGGCAACTGTCTGTCAGCGAATCGGTATTCGCCGGCGGACACTCCGAAGACGGGGACCACACCACCTCAAGGGTGCCGTGGATCTATTCCCCCGACGGCGCCGGCATCGCAAGGCAGCTCGCCATGCTGGACCTGCTCCGGGGCTGATCCGGCGTCGCCCCGATGCGGCACTGTGCCGCCACGGCCGGCGCCTGCACCTCCGGTCCTACGCGCTGGCACCCAATGCCGCGCCGTCGTCGGGCGCTTCTGTGCCCTCCACACCTTCCCCGACCAGAACATCCGGGACCACTGCCTGGGCGATGGCCAGCTGCGCCGCCGCGGCAAGGTCGCGTTCCTCGATGAGCTCCTGGAACCAGAAGTAGGACGCCTTGGGCGTGCGCTGCAGCGTTTCGAAGTCCACGTGCAGGAGGCCGAAGGGCTGCTTGTAGCCGGCGGACCATTCAAAGTTGTCCAGGAAGGACCATACGTAATAGCCGCGGAGGTCCATGGACTCCGCCACACCGCCTGGCGCCGTGGCGCGCAGCGCGGTTTCCAGGTGGTCGGACAGGTACTTGAGCCGGCGCTCGTCCGGAATGAAGCGGGTGTTGGTGGACTTGTCCCGGACGATGATGTCCTCGAAGCTCGCACCGCCCTCGGTAATGATCACGGGCGGCAGGTTGGGGTACCGCTCCGCCATCTCCTTCAGCGCCACCGCCATGTACTCCGGCTTGACCGGCCAGCCATAGGCGGTGATGTCCGCTTCCGGCCAGGTCTCGACGTGGAACGGCGTTGCCCCGCTGCCCGTTGCGCTGAGGTCGCTGCCCATGGCCTCCGCCATGCTTGATGGCACGGTACCGCCGCCGGGCCCCGCCGCCACCTTGGTGGGCATGTAGTAGTTCAGCCCGTAGAAGTCCAGGGGCTGGGAAATGATCTCCATGTCCTCTTCGGGATGCTCGAACGAACTGAAGAACTTCGCGGCACGGATGAGGTCCGGATACTTACCTGTGAGGACCGGGTCAGCGTAGAGCCGGTTTTGGCCCAGGTCCATGATTCCGGCGCTGATTTTGTCCAGCGGGTTGATCGAGTTCGGCACCATGGGTGAGTACACGTTGGTCATCCCGATCTCGCCCGGTACCTTCGCGGCGCGCAGGGCCTGGACGGCCAGCCCATGGCCCAGCAGTTGGTGGTGGACGGTGGGAAAGGCGCCCAGGGCCAACTCCTTGCCCGGCGAGTGCAGCCCGAACGCATAACCGTTGGCGCTCACCGTTGCAGGTTCGTTGATGGTGACCCAGCGGGCCACCCTGTCGCCGAATGCTTCGGCCACAATGGCGGCGTACTCCCCCAAGCGGTAGGCGGTGTCCCGGTTCATCCACCCGCCGGCCTCCTCCAGTTCCAGGGGCGTGTCCCAGTGGTAGATGGTGGCCATGGGCGAGATTCCGCTGGCCAGGAGCTCGTCCAGGAGACGGTCGTAGAAAGCCAGTCCGGCGCGGTTGGCGGGGCCGGTGCCGCCGGGCTGGATACGCGGCCAGGAGAAGGAGAACCGGTAGGAGTCCACGCCCAGCTGCTTCAGGAGCGCCACGTCCTGGGGCATCCGGTGGTAGTGGTCCGTCGCCACAACCGGGCTGTGGTTCTCAACGATCGCACCAGGCTTGGCTGCGAACCTGTCCCAGGCCGCCGGACCGCGTCCATCCTCATCCAGCGCGCCTTCGATCTGGAATGCTGCGGTTGCGACGCCAAGGGTGAACCCCGGAGGGATGAGTGCTGCAAGGTCCTTGGCGGTGATGTGCATTGGGTCCAGCCTTTTTGGTCGCATTGGTCAGGGTACGTCCCAGAATCTCATAGGGAAGGACGGCTGACGAGCAGCAACCCTCCACCCAGCACCACGGCTACTGCGAACCGAAAAGGAACTCCTTGGCGTGCGCCACTGCCTTGCGGAAGGCGTCATTGCGGAGGGTCACCAGGTGCTCCGAGTCGCCGTCGGACGGTTCCAGGTAGCCGGTGTAGCCGGGCCGCAGGACCCAGATATCCCCTCCCGGCGGCAGGTAGAACACGCCGAACGAACGCTGCTGCCGCTCGTCGGCGGTCCAGACCGGAACCACCGCCAAGGCGGCACCGGTAGCCGGGTTGATCCACTGTGCCCGGGGCAGCGGTTGTTCATGCGCCTCGGGGTCCAGGAAGGGCGCGGTGCCGGCGCCCCACCGTTGCTCAAAACGTTCGTGGAACGCGGGAATCAGGTGTGAATCGTAGCGCCGCCACTCGCTCATGCAGTGTTCCGCCTCCTTGGAAAGGGTATGTATTCAGATGGTGGGCCTGTTTGGGTGTGCGCTGCTGTCCGAGGCCGGTTCAGGCCCAGGGTCCGCTTTCCCACCGCACGGGAGTGATGCGGATTGCAGGCCCGGATGGCGCCCCGCTGCTGTGCACCTTCCGGACGGGGATGATGATGGGGTCCGCTGCCGCCAGCTTCCGGTCGTAGGCCGCGCGCCGTTCCGGATCGCGCAGCACGTTGAATGCCTGCATGATCCGCAGGAGTTGGTCCCCCTGCTCGGGGTCCGCGTTCGTCGCGTCCAGGTTCTTCGCCGGTTTGTCCGCCTTCGCTTGGGCGGCCGCATGGGCCGGGCCGCCGTCCCCGTGCCCATGGCCAACGTCCGGATGGCCGCCGTCCATGTCCGGGTGGTGGCTGCGCATCAGGGCGCGGTATGCGTGCGAAATATCCTGCCGGGTGGCGTCTCGGGCCACCCCCAGGATGCTGTAGTAATCGGGGTTGTCAGTCATCCCAGCCTCCTGTTCCGCCTGTGCCCCCGCCGTGGAGGCAAGGGCACGGCTGGGAAAGCATGGATCTAGGTGCCGATCTGGTGCATCTCGCCCTGCTGGGTCTGGATCTCGATCTTGCGTGGCTTGGCCTGCTCAGCCATTGGAATCCGCAGGGTCAGGACACCCTGGTCGTAGCTGGCCTTGATTTTCTCTGTGTCCAGGGTGTCGCCCAGGATCAGTTGGCGGCTGAACACACCGCGGGGACGCTCCGAGGCCACCAGCTCAACGTTGGGCTGCGTGGGGTCCTGGCGCTCCGCCCGGACGGTCAGGACATTCCGTTCAACGTTCAGGTCCAGGCTGTCCAGCTTCACGCCGGGAAGATCGAACGCCACTACAAACTCGCCATCCTCCTGCCAGGCGTCCATGGGCATGGCGGCCGGGCGGGCGGTGGTTCCGAAGACCTGCTGCGTGAGCCGGTCCAGCTCACGGAACGGGTCAGTACGCATCAACATCATTTCCCACTCCTTCAGCTTCCAGGTGTTGGATCTGTGGTTACCCACCAGCTCTTAATCTATGGTGGTGGATATAGATTTTTTATAGCACTGGTGGGAAACTGAAGCAAGAGACCGGCCGGACTGATTTTTGGGAGAGAAAATGGCAGGACCTGATGCAGGACGGGGGGCCCGCTCCCCCGGATCAAGGGCCTTGTACGCCATCTCGGTGGCGGCTGAGCTGACGGGGACGGGACAGCAGAACATCAGGCTTTATGAAACCAAAGGGCTGCTGACGCCGTCCCGGACTGCCGGGGGGACCCGCCAGTACAGTGACGACGATATCGCGGTGCTGCTGCGGATTGGCGAGCTCCTCGAAGAAGGGCTGAACCTGGCGGGCGTTGCCAAGGTCCTGGAGCTCGAGGCAGCGAACGTTAAACTCCACCGTGCCCTGAAGCGGGCACGGTCCAGGCAGCAGTAACGCCTGGCCGGTTTTCGGGGACTGCCTCCCGGCAGTACCTATTCCCTTGGAGCTTCTTCCTTTGACAGCTCTCCGGTGACGGGTTCCCCGGGGATCCGGGCCGTCCGCCAGGTATCCAGGGCGATGACGCCGCCCAGGATGAGCAGCGACAGTGAGAACGACGCAAGCGTGTCCGTGGGCCAGTGGTATCCAAGGTACAGGCGGCTTGCGATGGCCAGGACAATCCCGACAAAAGCGCCGATGAATCCGAAGACCGCCGCGCGCGGGTTCCGGCGGCGGGAGAAAATCAGGTAGGCACCCACCAGCAGGAAGTCGCAGGCTCCCAGCACGTGCCCGGACGGGAACGAAAAGGTCTGGTCCGCACCGAACAGCATCTGGTCCACGGGCGGCCGCGAGCGCTGGACGATATGCAGGATGATCTGGGAGATGATCACCCCGGTCAGCATGGCCGCGGCCAGCAGGATGGGGCGCCATGCGTGTTTGGCGGCGAATCCCCAAATGAGGATCACCACCAGGATGATGATGGGCAGCGCGACGGGGCCGAAGAACACTGCCAGGAAGATCATGATGGCTGTCACTGCCGCTGAACGTGTTGTGAGCAGCCAATCGTGCACCGGGTGGTCGGCGAAGGAAAGTCCGTCGGCCTGGACAACGCTGACCAGTGTGGCAATGAAGAGGGCCAGCCCCACCACGGCCAGGATCACCGACGCCCGGTAAAGGCGGCGCCGGTCGGCAGGGTCGATATACCGCTCCTCCACCACGAACTTCTCATGGAAGGTACGCCACCAGCCGTTGCCGTTTTCCTTGACTGCGGAACCTGCTGAATTCTGTGCCAATGTGCTGCCCGTCCCTGCGCCCTGTTTTAGCCATGCCGAATAACGGCCATGGTAAATGCCTAGGCTGAAGATTATCCCGGCGAAGGGCCATTCACTTCATCGTGCGGCCGCACGCCGCGGCGCCCGCCCTGGAATATGTGGTCCAGGGCGGGCGCCATGGCGGTCCGGCAGGTTGGCGGCTAGAACGAGCCGGTGGTGAACTGCCAGCTGCGGGACGCGAGCGGGTTCCCCGCCAGGTCCTGGATGCCGGTGGCTCCGCCGGTCAGCGTCACGGTGTACCGGGTCTTGGCGGCCAGCCCTGCCTGGGGATCGAGGATCCACTGGTTGGTGGTGCCGTTGCGATAGACCGTTGCCGCCACCACAGCCCCGGTGGAAGCGTTTTTCAGGGTAAACGTGGCCGTGTCAACGCCCTGGACAGTCTCGCTGAAGGTGGCACTGACGTTGCTGCTCCTGCGGACCAGGGAGGCATTGCTGCCCGGGCTGTAGCTGGTGACCGTGGGCGCGGGGCCGGTGGTGAACGTCCAGCTGAGGGAGGCCAGCGGCGTGCCCGCAGCATCCCGGATGGCCGAGGTTCCGCCCACCAGGGTTGCCGTGTAGGTGGTGTCTGTGGCCAGGTTTGCGGCCGGGTCAAGGGTGGCTGTCCTGGTGGTGTCGTTGTAGCTGACGGCCGCGGCGATGCTGGCGCCGGCTGCATTCCGCAGCACGAAGGTCCCTGCGGACACGCCCTGCACCGAGGTGCTGAAGGTGGCCGCCACGTTGGTGCCCACTGCCACCGCCGTGGCCTTCCCGGCGGGCGATACCGACGTGACAGTTGGTGCAGGTGCCGGAGCTGGCGCAGGAGCAGCTGCGTCCGTACCAGTGAACAGCAGGCGGTTCGGAGTCCCGGCGGTGGCCCCGCCGATCACTCCGGGCGTGGCGTTGGAGACCAGCGCAGCGGCCACGTCGGCCGGTGTCAGGGCAGGGTTCTGCGACAGCAGGACGGCTGCGGCGCCGGCGGTGTGGGGTGACGCCATGGAGGTTCCGGACATTGATGCCGTGGCAGTGGTGGAGGTGTAGTAGTCGGAGGTGATGCCGACGCCGGGAGCGTACAGGTCCACGCAGGATCCGAAGTTGGAGAACGATGCCTGCTTGTCGGCGGAGTCGCTGGCGGCCACCGTGACGGCGGCGGGAACGCGGGCCGGAGAGGTGGTGCAGGCATCCGCTGCAGAGTTTCCGGCGGCAACCACGGTGGTGACGCCGTCGTCAATGACTGCCTGGATGGCGTTGTCAACGGTGCTGCTGGCGGCTCCGCCCAGGCTGAGGTTGGCTACGGCGGGGGTGCCGGCTGCGTGGTTCGCGGCGATCCAGTCCAGGCCCGCCACCACGTCGGAGTTGTAGCCGGATCCGCTGCAGTCCAGCACCCTGACCGGCACCAGGGTGGCGCTCTTGGCCACGCCGTACGTGGAGCCGGCAACGGTTCCGGCCACGTGGGTGCCGTGTCCGTTGCAGTCGGTGGTGCCGTTGCCGTCCGCCACGGCGGTCCAGCCGGCGGCCACCCTGCCGCCGAAGTCGGTGTGCGAGGCCAGGATGCCGGTGTCCACCACGTAGGCGGTCACGCCGGCGCCGGCCGCGGTCCACGAGTAGGAACCTGAGAGCGGCAGCGCCCGCTGGTCGGCGCGGTCCAGGCCCCAGGGGGCGGGCTGTTCCGTCCCGGAGACCTTGACGGGGGCATCGGGCTCCACGGACAGCACCTTCCCGGACTTGGCAAGGGCGGCCGCCTGGGCCGGGTTGGCGGTGACCACGGCGCCGCGGATGGCGTGCTCAAAGGTGCGGCCGACGGCGAGTCCCTGGCCGTGCAGTCCGGACACCTGCGCGGCGACATCGGTTCCGGGCGTGTACTGGACGATGTAGCGGCCGGTTGCGTTGCCGGCTCCGCCTGAACCGGCCGGGGAGGCAGGGGCGGCGACGGCGGGAAGGGACGCAGTGGAAAGGGCGACGGCGGAGAGCAGCGCCGTGAGGGCAGGCAGCAGGAAGGATCTGGTACGAATTTTGGGGTCCTCGTGGTGGCTGGGCGCCCGGTTCGTGGCGGGGGATTCCTCCCCGGGAACCGGACAAACGGTGGCTGTACCAAAAGGATAGGAGCCGGAAGCGCGTGGCTTCCGGCTCCTTGGATGATCCTGTGCCAACCTTTGGGGATTCCTGCGGGCCGGCGTTTTTCCTGGTTTTAGCCGGCGCTGGTGGCTGCCGGCACGTGGTTCCGCCAGCTGTGCTCGGGTTCGAAACCCAGCAGGCGCCGCGCCTTGTCGATGGACAGCATCGTTTCGTGCTCGCCCAGGTCCTTGGTGACCTTGACACCTGGGAAGACTTCGGCAGCCAGGCTGGCACTTGACCGGCTCATGACCGTATCGGCATTGGCAATGATGAAGGCTTCGAATCCCGGTTTGGCGTTCTCCAGTGCCCGGGTCACGGCCTGGGCGCCGTCCCTGCCGTCGATGTAGCCCCAAAGGTTCCACTTCCGCAGGGTTGCGTCCTCATCGAAGGAAGGGAACCGCGCGTAGTCGGCTTCGTCCATGACGTTGGAGAACCGAAGGCCCGTAATGCTCAGTTCAGGGTCCCACCGCGTCATTTCGACGGCCATCTGCTCTTCCAGCCGCTTCACCAGGGAGTAGGTGCTTTCCGGCCGCGGCGGGTATTCCTCGTCCACCGGGATGTAGGGCGGGTCGATGTCGAACGGCAGCCCCAGCACTGTCTCGCTGGAGGCGTACACCACCTTCTTGATGCCTGCGCGGCGGGCCGCCTGGAAGACGTTGTAGGTGGAGAGCATGTTGTTTTCAAACGTTGCTGCGTCCGGAAGGATGCCGGGGGCAGGAATGGCACCCAGGTGCACTACGGCGTCGAACCCGTCATGCCGGTCATCAACGCCCAACAGCGCGTCCACCACATGGCCATAGTTGCGCAGGTCAACCACCAGCAGGTCCGGGCTGCGGTCACCTGCGCGGTCCAGGGTAAGGACCTGGTGGCCGTCGTCGGTGAGCCTGCGCACCACGTGCCGCCCCAGTTTTCCGTTTCCGCCTGTAACGGCAATTCTCATCAGTGTTTCCTTCTGTTCGGGTGCTTCTCCGTGTGGTCTTTCGGTCAGGATGGGGGACGCGGGGCTGCCAGGAACTGTTCGACGGCGGCGATCGCCAGGCCGGTAATCGCGCCCGGTTCACCGCTGCCGTCGACGGACACCAGGATGCCCCGGCCCGCGTACACCGAGACTACTTCATGCGTCTGCCGGCGGTAGAGGTCCAGCCGGCGCCGGAAGACCTCGATGGTGTCGTCCGTTCGTCCCTGTTCCAGCGCACGGCGGCGCATCCGCTCCTCCAACTCCGCGTCCGGCGCCTGGAGTTCGATGACGACGTCCAGCACATGCCCCTGCGCCGCGAGCATGTCGTCGAGTTCGGTTGCC
Organism: Arthrobacter sp. SLBN-83; assembly: GCF_006715285.1. NCBI lineage: Bacteria > Bacillati > Actinomycetota > Actinomycetes > Micrococcales > Micrococcaceae > Arthrobacter > Arthrobacter sp. SLBN-83. The sequence goes on along the minus strand of NZ_VFMX01000001.1, from coordinate 1,988,321 downwards.
TGCGGCGCCGTCCGCGGATACCCGTCCAGCAGGAAGCCGTGCCGCACATCGTCTTCACGGAGGCGGTCCTGCACCAGCGCATTGGTGAGATGGTCCGGCACGAAGCTGCCGCCGTCCAGGTAGTCCGCGGCCTGGTTCCCCAGGTCTGTCCGGCGGCTGACGTTGCTCCGGAAGATGTCGCCGGTGGAAACGGCGGGCACTCCGAAGTGCCGGGCGACGTGTTCTGCCTGTGTCCCTTTGCCGGAGCCTGGTGGGCCGATGATGAGGAGCCTGGTCATGTTCCTGCCGTTCCCCGGGCGTTACCCGCGTCATTGTGACCGGTACCCCTTTCCGGCGCCGGCAAACGTCGTTGCGGCCCCAGGTGGTTGTGGGCTCCGAGCCGCCCCGAATGTATATACTCTGGTTATCGGTTTAGCAGCAGGCCGTTGGAAAGTTCGTCGATCCAGCGACCATCACCGGCTCCCCGCCCAGTTGCGGGGCGTTTGTGTGTTGCAGGCTCGTTTTGACCTGAACGAATGGCACCAAGAACCGTGGCCGGCGAGTCAACAGCAAAAACCGATACATCCATTACCGAACACCTGCACGAACTGGTCCTCAACAGCTCCGACGTTGAGGACTTCCTTACGGAGCTGGCGCAGGTGTCCGCCCGCAACCTCTCCGAGCCGGGCGATGAAATACTGTGTGCCATCACCCTGCTCCGGCAGCGGAAAACAGCGACAATCGCCAGCAGCAGCCAGGAAGCCAAGACCATCGGACGGCTTGAGCACAGGTTTGCAGAAACCCCCAGCCTCACCGCAATCACCGCCCAGGAGACTGTGCACGCGCCCAACCTTGCTGCGGACAGCCGCTGGCCGGAATACTCCCCTGCCGTCGTGGCCCAGGGCGTCCAGTCGGTTGCGGCGCTTCCTTTCCGGCTTGAAGGGGAAACCAAAGCTGCGCTGCTGCTGTACTCCCGCCGGGCCAACCGTTTTGAAGGCCGCGTGTTGGCGTTCGCCGAGGATTTCGTCAGCCAGACCTCGCTGGCACTCCGCCTTGCAGTCCGCTTTGCGCATTACAGCGAAACGGCGGCGAACCTCCGTGCCACACTGGAATCCCGCACGGTCATCGACATGGCAGTGGGAATCATCATGGCCCAGAACCGGTGCAGCCAGCAGGACGCGTTCGGCATCCTGAAGACGGCATCGAGCACCCGCAACACAAAGCTGCATGATGTGGCCGCTGCCGTTGTGAATGCTTTGGGCCAGGGACCTGCCCGTACACATTACGACGGTTAGGACGGCGGCACACGGCAACGTGTTCCGCCATTAGTAGACTGGTGCCAACTTTTCGCCGGGGGGCCTTGAATGGAACAGCAACGTGTTTGCCTTGTCGTGGAGGATGACGACGATATCTGGGGACTGATCACAGTGGTCCTGTCCGGTGCGGGCTTCGAAGTGACAGCCGTGGGCACGGGGGCAGAGGGCATCGCCGCCGCCGCTGATCCCGCCATCGCCCTGGTCACCCTGGACCTTGGCCTGCCGGACATGGACGGGCACGTGGTGGCCCGCGCCATCCGTGCCCTCAGCGCCGCCCCGCTGTTGTTCCTGACGGCCCGTTCCGAGAACGATGACATGCTGGCCGGCATGGCTTCAGGGGCTGACGGCTACCTCACCAAGCCTTTCCACCCGGGGGAACTGAAGCAGCTGGCCCGGCAACTGGTGGCATCCACCCCCCCGTCACAACAGCCCGTGTCCCGGGGCCAGACACCGGCGGGCGGACCCAACTCCTAGGCAGAACGCCCTGGCCGGGAACGGCCATTAGGAAGAAGGGCGAAGGCGGTGCTGGCCAAAGTGCGTATCAGGGGTCAAGTTGTGACAATATATGCGCATGAATGCAGATAAGAATGCTTGCTCGCTGGGCACTGACAGCCAGTACGTAGAGCTGGCTGTGGAGGTCTTCGCCATGCTGGCCGACGCCACCAGGGTGCGGATCATCCTGGCGCTGCGTGACGGCGAGATGGCGGTGGGCGCCCTCGCCGATGTGGTGGGCAAGTCCCCCGCCGCCGTTTCCCAGCACCTGGCCAAGATGCGCCTGGCCCGGATGGTCTCCACCCGGCAGGAGGGCACGCGGGTGCTGTACCGCTTGGAGAATGAGCACGCACGCCAGTTGGTGGCCGATGCCATCTTCCAGGCCGAGCACGCCCTCGGCGGGGAGCCCGCGCACCACCGCGTTCCTGCCCACACTGCAGACAGGAGCGCGTCATGACCGGGCCGCATCAGGAGTCGACGCATACGCACAGCCACCCCGACGAGGACGGCCACGCCGGGCACGGGCATGATCACGACCACCCGCACGGCCACAACCACGACCACGACCACGACCACGACCACGACCACGACCACGACCATCATCACCACTCCGGTTTCAAGGGTTGGCTGATCGAGCTGTTTGTCCCGCATACGCACGATGCCGCCGATTCGATCGACGATGCAATGGAGGCCAGCACCGAGGGCATCCGGGCGCTGAAGATCAGCATGTTCCTCCTGCTGGCCACCACCGTTCTGCAGTTCGTGGTGGTCCTGTTCAGCAGTTCGGTGGCCCTGCTGGCGGACACCATCCACAACTTCTCCGACGCGCTGACTGCGGTGCCCCTGTGGATTGCGTTCATCCTGGGGCGCAGGACCGCCACCCGGCGGTATACCTATGGCTACGGCAGGGCCGAGGATTTGGCTGGCCTGTTCATCGTGGCCGTGGTGGCCCTCTCCGCCGTCGTGGCCGGCTGGCAGTCGGTGGACCGCCTGATCAATCCGCAGCCGCTGCAAAACCTGGGCTGGGTCATGGCGGCAGGCCTGATCGGCTTTGCAGGAAACGAAGCGGTGGCGATTTACCGGATCCGGGTTGGCCGCAGGATCGGTTCCGCCGCGCTTGTTGCCGACGGCGTGCACGCCCGGACGGACGGCTTCACGTCGCTGGCCGTGGTGATCGGCGCCGTGGGCGTCATGCTCGGTTTTCCGCTGGCGGACCCGATCGTCGGGCTCGTCATCTCGGCAGCCATCATGGTGCTGCTGTGGGGCACGGTCCGCAGCATCGGGCGCCGGCTGATGGATGGCATCGAACCGGAACTTGTGTCACGGGCCGAGGCCGCACTCGCGCGGACACCGGGTGTTCTTTCAGTCCAGCACCTGCAGCTGCGCTGGTCCGGCCACCGGCTGCAGGGGTCGGCCCGGATCGAACTGGCGGACACAGCGTTGTCGGAGGCGGAAGAGATCCTTCACCGCGCCGAGCACCAGCTCCGGCACGCCCTGCCCAAGCTGGACCATATGCTCCTGGCCCCCGCCAGCCGGCGGTAACGGCCGCAATACAGAAGCGACCCGGCCGGGCAGGGCCCACCGGGTCACTTCTGTATTAGAGATTTAGGCCCGGGCGGTCTTTCCCGGGAGTGCCAGCTTGAAGACCTTGGCCCAGGACGATCCCACCTGCTTCAGCAACGGACCCGTGGTGTACTTCAAGCCGTAGCGCTGGCAGATTTCGCGGACCCTTGGGGCTACCTCGGCATACCGGTTGGATGGCAGGTCCGGGAAGAGGTGGTGCTCGATCTGGTGCGAGAGGTTTCCGGTCATGAGGTGCATGAACTTGGAGCCGGAGATGTTCGCGGACCCGATCATCTGGCGGACATACCAGTCACCGCGCGTCTCACCGTCCACCATCTCCTCGGTGAAGGTGTCTGTGCCTTCGGGGAAGTGGCCGCAGAAGATCACCGCGTGGGCCCAGACGTTGCGGATGGCGTTGGCGGCAATGGTGCCGAACAGTGCCTGCTTTGCCGAGCCGGTCAGCATCGCCAGGGCGGGCGTGGCGGCGTAGTCCTTGGTGAACTGGGTGATCACCTTCTTGCCCAGCGCCTTGAGGTCCTTGAGCAGGGCTTCCTTGGACTTGGTGCCTTCCCTGTACTCGGTCAGCTCAAGGTCGTAGATGGCAATGCCCCACTCGAAGACCGGTGCCAGGATGGCGTTAAACAGCGGGTTGGCCAGGTTGATGGGCTTCCACGGCTGCTGCTCGTCCATGCGCAGGAGGTTGTATCCGACGTCGTTGTCCTTGCCCACAACGTTGGTCCAGCGGTGGTGCAGGTCATTGTGGGTGTGCTGCCACGACCGCGACGGCGTGACGAAGTCCCATTCCCAGGTGGTGGAGTGGATGTCCGGGTCCCGCATCCAGTCCCACTGGCCGTGGAGGATGTTGTGGCCCAGTTCCATGTTCTCCAGGATCTTGGCCAGGCTCAGCAGCGTGGTGCCGGTAACCCAGGCGGCCTTGTTCTTGCCCACCAGCAGGGCGGCGCGACCGGAGACCTCCAGGCCGCGCTGGATCTTGATCATGCGGCGGATGTAGGCGGCATCTTCCGCGCCGCGCTTGCCCAGGATCTCGTCGCGGATGGCGTCGAGCTCACGGCCCAGCTCCGCCACCTGCTCGTCGGTGAGGTGCGCGGCGGCCGGCGGGCGGACGCTGGGGCTTCCCGATTCGGCCAGCTTTCCGGGCCGCGTCCTGGAGGTGCCGCCGTTGGCACCCGCGGCGGTGGTGGTTTTGGTGGGTGAGATGACAGTCATACGGTACTGCTCCTCAGAGTTCGAGGTTGACGGGTCCGGCGGCTGCCGAAACACACGTTTGGATCAGTTGGCCGGGTTCGCCATGGATTTCCCCGGTACGGAGGTCGCGGACCTGCCCTGCAAGCAGTGGCGTAAGGCAGCTGTGGCAAATCCCCATACGGCATCCGCTGGGCATCAGCACCCCGGCGTCCTCGCCGATGTCCAGGATGGGGGTGTCGCCGTCGGCCTCCACCTCCCGGTCGCTGGCTTCAAAGGTGACCAGGCCGCCGTCGTGCCCCACACCAGCGTTGAAGGTGGTGTTGAAGCGTTCGATCATCAGGTTGCCGGCACTGCCGGCCACCGCCACGTCGGTGCCGGGCGCCCGTGTGGTCAGGGCGGCCCGCTTCCACAACGCCTCGGCGTCATCAAGGAAGCTGTCCGGGCCGCAGGCGTAGGCTGCCCGTTCCTTCCAGTCCGGGCAAATCTCGTCCAGCTCCTTGGTGCTGGAGAAGTCCATGCGGCCCTGCTCGCCGGTGTACCAATGCGCCAGCCGGAAATTCGGGAACTGATCGGCAAGCTCAGCCAGTTCCTCACGGAACAGGCTGTCATCCCGCGTGCGGGCTGAATGTACCAGCACGACGTCGGCATCCGGGCGCCGTGGAACCAAGGTACGGATCATGGACATCACCGGGGTGATGCCGCTGCCGGCCGTGACCATCAGAAGGGGACGGGGATGCTCCGGCAGGACGAAATCACCCTGCGGGGGCGCCAGGAACAGGACGTCGCCGGGCTTGGTGGTGCGCACCAGGGTGCCGGAGACGGCACCGACGTCGGTGACGGTGATGGCCGGATCCTTGCCGGCCGGTGCGCTGAGCGAGTAGGACCGCCAGTGGCGGACACCGTCGAGTTCGACGCCGATGCGCGCCCACTGGCCTGCAAGGTGCGCCTTCCAGCCGCGGCCGGGACGAAAGAAGATGGTGGCAGACTGGGCGGTCTCCTGGACCACCCGGGTAACCACGCCCCGCAGCTGCCTCGCAGAGTAGACAGGGTTGAAAAGCGAGAGGATGTCCTCGGGCGACAAAGGGGTGGTGAGTACTGAAGCCGCTTGGGCCAGCTGTCGTAGCCGGATCATGCGTCAAAGCCTAGGGCGGCGCGAGCCATATTTCTCTCTCTCCGTCATATGACCGTTCAGCAGTCACAGTGTAGTTGGGGCGCGAAGCCCCCACACCGCACTTCAAGAGTAACGGTTAGGTCTCGCAAATAGTTCCCAGCGTCCTATCGGCTCCATCCCAGGGCCGGAGCAACGTGCTGCACGATGGTGCCCAGCAGCTTGGCGTTGAACTCCACGCCCAGCTGGTTGGGGACGGTCAGCAGCAGGATGTCCGCCGCCTGTACAGCGGTGTCGGCAGCAAGCTGCTCCGCCAGGAGGTCCGGCGGCCCCACATAGCTCTTGCCGAACCGGGCGGTGGTGCCGTCGATAACGCCCACCTGGTCCCGGCCGTCGCGGAGGGCGCTGCCTGCGAAGTAGTAGTTGTCCTCTTCATCAACGATGGGCAGGACGCTGCGGCTGACCGAAACACGCGGGGTGTGAGGGTGTCCTGCCGCGGCCCACGCATCCCTGAACAGCTGGATCTGTTCGGCCTGGAGCTCATGGAAAGGAACGCCGGTGTCCTCGGTGAGCAGGGTGGAGCTCATCAGGTTCATGCCCAGTTCCGCGGCCCACACCGCTGTTTTCCTGGTGCCGGCACCCCACCAGATCCGTTCCGCCAGCCCCGGGGACTGCGGCTGGATGGGCAGGAGGCCGGTGGCACCGCCTGCGTACCGGGGATCGGCCTGGGCCATGCCGGCACCGGTGATGGCCTTGCGGAAAACGTCCGTGTGGCGCCGGGCCATGTCAGCGTCGGTCTCCCCCGGCTGCGGGCGGTAGCCAAAAGCCGACGCGCCTTCCAGGGCGGGCTCGGGTGAACCACGGCTGATGCCCAGCTGCAGCCTGCCACCGCTGATCAGGTCCGCAGCTGCAGCCTCCTCCGCCATATAAAGCGGATTTTCGTAGCGCATGTCAATGACGCCGGTACCGATCTCGATCCGGCTGGTGCGGGCGGCGATGGCGGAGAGGAGGGGAAACGGCGATGCCTGCTGGCGGGCGAAGTGGTGGACCCGGAAGAAGGCGCCATTCACTCCCAGCTCCTCAGCGGCAACCGCCAGGTCAATACCCTGGAGCAGGGCGTCCGCTGCTGTCCTGGTGCGGGAACCCTGGCCGGGGCCCCAGTGGCCGAATGAAAGGAATCCGATACGCTCCATACCTCCCCCAACTGCCCGGCCGGCGGCTGCATTCCCGGCTGGCATGATGGCTGCGTGGGCATTCCGGAGGACACCATCAACATTTTCAAGACCATTGTGCTGTTCGTGCTTGCCGCCGCCGCGGAAATCGGCGGTGCATGGCTGGTGTGGCAGGCCGTCCGTGAAGGGAAGGACTGGTGGTGGGCGGGGCTCGGGGTAATTGCGCTTGGCGTGTATGGCTTTGTGGCCACCCTCCAGCCGGATGCGCACTTCGGGAGGATCCTCGCTGCCTACGGCGGAGTGTTTGTGGCGGGTTCCTTGGCGTGGGGCGTGGCCTTTGACGGCTTCCACCCGGACCGGTGGGACATCGCCGGATCCCTGGTGTGCCTGCTGGGTGTTGCGGTGATTATGTTTGCCCCGCGGAGCGGGGGATAAAACAGCATGCTGGTGGTTAGGATCTAGCCACAACGAAAGGCGGGGCTGTGGAGCGGACAGACTACTGCGTTATCGGCGGCGGGATTGTGGGCCTGGCAACCGCCTACCAGCTGCTGCGGAAGCAGCCGGGAGCCTCGTTGGTCCTGCTGGAGGCCGCGGAGACGCTGGCATCCCACCAGACCGGCCACAACAGCGGGGTGATCCATTCCGGCATCTACTACGCCCCGGGCAGCTTGAAGGCGCGGTTCAGCAAGGCCGGGGCGCAGCAGACCAAGGACTTTTGCCGGGAGCACGGCATCAGGTACGCCGAGCCGGGCAAGCTGTTAGTGGCTACCTCGGAGGTGGAGCTGGCCCGGCTTGACAGCCTGGAGGAACGCGCTGCCATCCACGGACTGGACTGCGAACGCATCGACCAGCCAGAACTCAGCCGGCGCGAGCCCAACGTTGCAGGACTGGGCGCACTGTTCATTCCCAGCACCGGCATCGTGGACTACCGGGAGGTAGCCCGCAGGCTGGCGGAGCTCGTCACGGAGGCCGGCGGACGCGTCATGACGGGAGCCAGGGTGACCTCCATCGTGGAACATCCGGACCGCGTGGAGGTGGGAGCCGGACAGGAACGGTATTCCTGCCGCCGGCTGGTGGCCTGCGCCGGCCTGCAGTCGGACCGGCTGGCGGAGCTGGCCGGAATGGCCATCGACGTCCAGATCATTCCCTTCCGCGGTGAGTACTTTGAGCTGCCGACGGCCAAGTCGGACTACGTCCGCCACCTCATCTACCCCGTACCGGACCCCGAACTGCCCTTCCTGGGCGTGCACCTGACCCCAACCATCAGTGGCAGCATCACGGTGGGACCCAACGCGGTGCTGGGCCTGGCCCGCGAGGGGTATCCAAAGTTTTCCGTGGATCTGAAGGACGTGGCCCGCTACGTGCGCTTCCCCGGACTGTGGCACGTGGCCTGGTCCAACGCCGCCACCGCGGTGCGCGAAGCCAGGAACTCCTTGTTCAAAGGCAGTTACCTGCAGGAGTGCCGCAAATACGCTCCCGGCCTGGCCAAGGCGGACCTGCTGCCGTACGAGGCCGGCATCAGGGCACAGGCCGTGCGCCGTGACGGGACGCTCCTCCATGATTTCCTGCTGGCGGAGACGGACCGGATGATCCACGTGCTGAACGCGCCGTCACCCGCCGCCACCGCTGCCCTGCCAATCGGTGAACATTTGGCAGACAAGGCCGCGCTCCGGCCGGCAGCCTGAAGATGGAAGCCTCTCCGCTTGATTGGGGGGCCAAACGGAGAGGCTGGAACCAAACTAATAGCAAGCATGCTTAGTTTCCAAATCGGCTGTCCGGCTGCACCATGCACACACGGCTAAACTGGCCCGGTGATCAACAGTGAGCAGCCGTCCGGTCAGGCGGTCCCGCCGTCGCGCGGAAGAATCGCGGAACGGCTGCTGCCCGGAGGTGAGGAACCGGACCCCCGTTTCACCCTTGCCAACGAGCGCACCTTCCTGGCCTGGATCCGCACGTCCCTTGCGCTGCTGGCGGGCGGCATCGCCATCGAGGCGTTCACGTCCGGCCTCTTCATCGAACCTGTCCGCAAAGGCCTGGCGGTCCTTCTACTGCTGCTGGGCATGATGCTGAGTGGCGGGGCGGCGGTGCGCTGGCTCCGGGTGGAACGGAGCATGCGCAGCAAAGCCCCGCTGCCGCTGCCGCTGTTTGTGCCCCTGTTGGCCGGGGCAGGCGCGCTGGCTGCCGCCGTCGTTCTGGTCTTTATCCTCTGGCGCTGATTCCGTGCCGTCCCGCGCACCCGCACCCCATGGCGATCCCGGGCTCCAGCCGGAGCGGACGGCCCTTGCGTGGGGCCGGACCATGCTGGCGCTGGTAACCGCGAGCGCCTTCTTCCTGCGCTGGCTTCCCACGTACGGGGCGCCCATCCTGATGCTGCCGGTGGTTTCGGGGGGCGCTGCCCTTGCCATCTACCTCACCCAGCGCCGCCGGTACCGGGAGAGGTCCCATGGGCTGGCCGGTGAGAGCATCGAAGCGGACCTGCCCGCGGTGCTGTGGACCGCAGTGGCTGGAGTCGCGCTGGGCGTGCTGGGCATCGTTGTGGTCCTGGCCAGTTGAAGATGCCGGCCAGCAAGCAGTCCTAGAACATGGGCAGGACGAAGCCTGCCAGCAGTGCCACCGAGCCGATCGCGGTCAGGCAGCGGCCCAGGACCGAGGCCGTCCTGCCGGCCTCCTCAGGCTGGGTGGTCTGCCACTGCGTGGGGCGCTTGGGGTGGTAATAGATGGGCAGGGTCTCCCCCACGGCCATGTCCCTGATGTCGTACGGGGACATCGGAGCGTTGTGCACCTGGTGCTTCCGGTCGAACCAGCGGAACCCCACCCCTGTGGAATCGGAGTAGACCACGGCTTCGGCTACATCCCAGGGGTGCACGTAGCGGCGGAGGAACCCGGTGTAGAAGAGCAGTCCCAGCCCCGCAGGCAGGCACAACCAGGTGAGCACTTCCAGGATGGGACCTGCCATATCGAGCGCAGTGGGCATGAAATTGATGGTACAGCGCGGGGACTGGTGGCTTCAGCAGCTGATACGTACGCTGAAGGGGACCGGACCGGAGTAAGGGGAAACCATGAATGATCAGGACATTTTGACGCACATCCAGGCCCTGGTGGAGGAGGAGCACTCGCTGCGGGAGGGTTCTGAAGGCGGCCAGCCGGACCCCGCGCGGCTGAAGTACGTGGAAGAGAGCCTGGACCAGTGCTGGGACCTGCTGCGCCAGCGCCGCGCCAAGAAGGACTCAGGCGAGAACCCAGACGACGCCGAAGCCCGACCCATCAGCGAGGTTGAGGGCTACCGGCAGTAAGTCCGCCTCACCGCGCTAATCTGGGTGTCCGGGCCCCTGGCCCGGACACCCGTTTCCGTTACCAACAGATTGAGCTCCCCATGCGTATCGCAGTAGCGCAGATCATCAGCGGCGCCGACACCGCCGCCAACCTTGAGCTGGTGTGGGACTACGCTGCCCAGGCAAAGAACGCCGGCGCGCAGTTGGTGGTCTTCCCGGAGGCAACCATGCGTGCCTTCGGCCACTCCCTGAAGGACATCGCCGAACCCGTTGACGGCCCGTGGGCCAGCGAGGTCCGCAGGATGGCGCGGGAGCTGGAGATCACGGTCGTGGCCGGCATGTTCACTCCGGGCCAGGACGGCCGGGTCCGCAATACGCTGCTGGTCACCGGTCCCGGAGTGGAGGCCTCCTACGACAAGGTCCACCTTTTCGACGCCTTCGGCTTCACGGAGTCAAAAACAGTGGATGCGGGGGAAGCACCCGTGACCTTCGAGTTGGACGGAACGGTCTTCGGCCTGGCCACGTGCTACGACGTCCGCTTTCCGGGCTTGTTCACGGCCAACGCCAACGCAGGAGCGCAGGTGAACATCGTCTGCGCGTCCTGGGGCGCAGGTCCGGGCAAGGCCGAACAATGGGACCTCCTGGTGCGCGCCCGGGCGCTGGACAGCACCACCTTCGTGGTCGCATGCGGCCAGGGCGACCCCCAGGCCATCGGCGCGGGCCCGGCAGGAACGGCACCCACCGGAATCGGGCACAGCGCCGTCGTCACCCCCTTGGGCAAGGCGGTGGTGGCGTTGGGGGGCAAGCCGGAACTCGCCGTCGTCGATATCGATCCCTCAACTGTGGACGGCGTCCGCGCCAAGCTGCCGGTCCTGGCCAACGCCCGCAAGTTCTGACATGGGTGAGGTGCCGTTCATGGCCCCGAAACAGAAGCCAAAAGTGCGTGCGACGCCGGTTCTCACCCCCGGCGGCCCGTTTGGCCCGCCGCTACGGGGAACTGGAGGGGTACAGGCCTTTTGCGCCCACCCGAAGCGGAGGAGCCGTTTACATTCCCGAAACATAGCCGACACGTGAACTTCACGCCGGAGCGATTTGTGTAACGTGGGCGCAACTTTAAGCGGCATTGGCTGAAACACGCTGCGCCAAAAATGGATCCGGGGGAAATGCTCCGGGGCCAACCAGGTCCCGCACCAAGATCACGTTGCGAAGGGACCCACCGGTGGAAATCACTGCCCAACACGTCTGGCTGATGATTTCGGCCGCAATGGTACTGCTGATGACGCCCGGGCTTGGCCTCTTCTACGGCGGCATGACCCGCGCCAAGGCGGCCCTCAACATGATCATGATGAGCTTCATCTCGGTAGGGATTGTTGGCGTGGTGTGGGTCCTCTGGGGTTACTCGATGACCACCGGCAACGGCTTCCTTGGGCTGTTTGGCAATCCCTTCACCAGCTTCGGGCTGCAGGACCTGATGGGTTCCCCTGACCTGCTCAAGGCCGGCTACAGCGCCACCTTCGCCATCATCACCGTGGCCCTGATCAGCGGGGCCATCGCCGACCGCGCCAAGTTCAGCGCCTGGGCACTGTTTGTGCCGGTATGGATCACTGTCATCTATTGCCCGCTTGCCTACATGATCTGGGGCGGCGGATTGATGAGTGCCGGCGGGGCCGTCACCCGGATCTTCGGCCAGGTCATCGACTTCGCCGGCGGCGCCGTCGTCGAAATCAGCTCGGGCACGGCAGCCCTGGTGCTGGCCGTCATCGTGGGCCAGCGCCATGGATTCGCCAAGGACCCCAACCACCGCCCCCACAACATCCCCTTCATCATGCTGGGCGCGGCCATCCTCTGGTTTGGCTGGTTCGGTTTCAACGGCGGTGCGGCCACCAGCGTCGAACAGGCCGGCCTCATTTGGATCAACACCCTGGTAGCCCCTTCTGCGGCAATGCTGAGCTGGCTGGTCACCGAAAAGATCCGCCACGGACACCCCACCTCCCTGGGCGCGGCCTCCGGTGTTGTGGCCGGCCTGGTGGCAATCACCCCGTCCTGCGCCAACATCAGCCCAGTGGCAGCAATCGGACTGGGCCTGGTGGCGGGAGCCGCGTGCTGCGTCTTCGTGGACCTCAAATACCGCTTCGGCCTGGACGACTCGCTGGACGTGGTGGGCGTCCACCTCGGCGCCGGCCTCATCGGCACCCTGGCACTCGGCTTCATCGCCTTGCCCGTAGACGGCATGGGCGGCGGACTCTTCTACGGCGGCGGTGCCCAGCAGCTCATCGCCCAGGCAGCCGCCGTCGTCATCACCTTGCTCCTGTCCGGCATCGGGACGGCGGTTATCGCCGGGATCATCAATAAGGCCGTGGGCTTCCGCGTCAGCCACGAGGCAGAAACTGCCGGCGTGGACCTGTCCGAGCACGCCGAGACCGCCTACGCGTTCGGGGAGATGGGCTCTGGATTCAGCAGCCTGGGCCACATGCTGGGGCACCACGGAACTGCTCCTGCCGCTGTCCCCGCGGATCGGCGCGCGAAGGAAGATTCCTTCGCGTAGCTGCTAGTCCGCGAGGATCTTGTAGAGCGCGCGCCGCGTTTCGTCCATTTTCTCAATGGCGGCGGCCCGCTGTTCCTCCGACACTCCGCTGCGGAACTGGTGAATGGCCCCCATGAGCTTGCCAATGCTCTGGTGGAAGTCCCGGTCAGCACTGTCCGGCTCGGCGTTCCAGGCGTTCTCCATTTCCTCCGCATGCTCCGCCACGTAGGCCTTGCCCGCGTCGGTCAGGGCAAACTCAGTTCCCCGGCCCTCGCTGAGGGCCTCGATCAGGCCTTCGTCCACCAGTTGCTGCAGTGTGGGATAGATCGATCCGGGGCTGGGGCGCCACATCCCGCCGGTCTTTGCGGCGATGGTCTTGATCAGTCCGTAACCATTCGAAGGCGCCTCCGCCAGCAGCGAGAGGATCGCCGCGCGGACATCACCCCGGCTGGCCCGCCGGCCGCCCCGCCCGAAGCCGGGACCAAAACCCGGGCCAAAGCCTGGCCCAAAACCGGGACCGAATCCGGGGCCAAACCCCGGGCCAAAGCCGGGACCCCTGTGCCCGTGCGGACCTTTGTGGCCCCTTCCCCGCTCGAAGCGTCCCCGGCCGAACCCAGGACGGGGATTTTTGTCATCAAACAGGCCGTTCATGGTGGCATCGTCCTTCCGTTGATAGATAGTCGCTCTAACTTCAGCGATATTTAAAGATATATCGGTAAATATCGCCCGTCAACGGTTGGACGTGACCAAATCCTGACCTTTCCGCCTCTGTTTCCGTCCTTGGCGTGAGCGTATTCTGGTCCCACCTCCGAGCACGAGGGCTGAGGAATGGCGAAGAAGCGGAAGCGCAGGCAGGGTTTCAACGCGGCCTTGGGAAGGATCCTGGGGTTCCTGGCAGCCAGTGTCATGTGCGGCGTCCTGGTGGCGAGCCTGGTGGTTCCTGCCGTCGCCGCAGCGGGGATGGGGGTTAGCTCCTCCATTGATTTCTTCGAAAAGCTGCCCTCGGAGCTCACGGTGCAGCCGCCGTCGCAGGCCACGAAGGTCCTGACCGCGGACGGGCAGACAATCGCGACGTTCTATGCGGAAAACCGGGTGCAGGTGCCGCTGGACCAGATGTCGCCTTTCATCAAGAACGGCATCATCGCCATCGAGGACAGCCGCTTCTACGAGCACGCCGGCGTGGATCCGCAGGGGATCCTGCGGGCCCTGGTGTCCAACCTGACCAAGGGCGGCGAGCAGGGCGCGTCCACCATCACGCAGCAGTACGTGACCAACGTCCTGAACGAGGCGCAACTCTCCCAGGACCGGCCGGACGCGGTGGTCTTGAACGGGCAAAAGAACCTGGGCGACAAGCTGCGGGAAATGAAGCTCGCCGTCACCCTGGAAAAGAAATACAGCAAGGACCAGATCCTTGAGGGCTACCTCAACATCGTGTTCTTCAGCAGCAACGCGTACGGCATTGAAGCTGCAGCCCGCCACTTCTTCAGCACTACGGCGAAAGACCTCACGCTCCCCCAGGCGGCCTTGCTGGCCGGCGTGGTCAACAGCCCCACCCTGTACAACCCGGCCACCAACCCGGACAAGTCCATCGTGCGGCGGAACCAGGTCCTGGGCGAGATGCTGCGGCTGGGCAAGATCACCCAGGCCCAGCACGACGAAGCCGTGGCGACGCCCATCCAGTTGAAGATCAGCCCCCAGCAGCAGGGCTGCGCCAATGCCACCATGGCTCCTTACTTCTGCGACTACATTTCCCACCTGATCCTGAATAATCCCGCGTATGGCCCAACCGAAGCTGAACGCGAGCGGCGGCTCTACCGCGGCGGCCTGACCATCGTCACCACCCTGGACAGCCGGCTCCAGGCCGCTGCCCAAGCACAGGTGGATGGAACAGCAGGAGCGAACCCGGACCATTGGGCGGCATCGCTGGTCAGCATCCAGCCCGGCAGCGGCAAGATCCTGGCAATGGCCCAAAACACGGTTTTCCTTCCGCAGCCCGGAAAGTTCGATACCAACCTGAACTTCAACGTGGATGCCAGGGACGCTCAGGGGAATGACCTTAACGGTTCCGGCGGGTTCCAGCCGGGATCCACCATGAAGCCCTTCACGTTTGCCGAGTGGCTGAACGAGGGCAAGACGCTCACCGCCGAAGTGGACGCTTCACGTCGCGTCTATCCGCTGGGGTTCCCTTGGAGGGACAGCTGCGGGAAGGTTCTTGGGGCCTACAGCACAGCCCAGGCAAACCCGGCCCTTGGCGCTGCCGATGACCTGCAGAATGCCGAAGACGGGTTCTACCGGCCCATGCCCGTCAACTACGGCCTCTACAACTCCATCAACACCGCCACCTTCGCTTCCGCTTCCCAGCTGGATTTCTGCGGCATCCAGAAGATGGTGGATGCCGTGGGCCTGCACAGCGGCCTGGACAGCTCGCCTGTCAACATGCACCAGCTGGGCAACCTGCTGGGCGGCACGGGCGTCGCTCCCCTCACGCTGGCAAACGCCTTTGCCACCTTTGCCACGGAGGGCCAGTTCTGTGCACCGATCGCACTGGTGGAGATCAAGGATGCTGCCGGAGCCAAGCTGCCGGCCCAGGCGCCGGACTGCCATGGTGCGGTCAAACCGGACGTGGCCCGGGGTGTTAACTCCGTGCTGCAGGATGTCCTGAAGAAGGGCTCGGGCGTCTGGATCAACCCCAAAGTGCAGGACAAGGTTCCCACGGCAGCCAAGACCGGAACTTCCAACAACAACGGCTCCACCTGGGTGGTGGGGTACACCACCGGCCTGGTGACGGCATCTTTCTTTGGTGATGCACTGGAAGGCCAAAAACGGGCAGGCCAGAACGTGACCATCAACGGCACCTTCTACCCGCGCTTGGACGGGTACATGATTGCTGGACCTCAATGGGCTAACTACATGCTCAAGGTGGCGCCGCTCTACCCGGCAGGCCCATTCGCACCGCCTCCCGCTTCGATGATCGGGCCAAACCCCAATTACAAACCATAGGTTCGGACACCCGCCAGGGGCACTGCCGCCGTCGTGCTCCTCTGGCACCATGGGTGGCGTGACGATCCTCGAAACTGAGCGGCTCATCCTGCGCCCGTGGGAGCCCGAAGACGCGGCCTTCGTACTTGACCTCTACTCGCGTTGGGAGGTGCAGCGATTCATCGGCACCAAGCCGCGGGTCATGACCAGCATGGCCGAGGCCTCGGAACTGATCGACAGATGGCGCGGAATTGACCACCCCGTCCACGCGATCTGGGCCGTCCAACTCAAGGCCCAGGCTGAGTCCGCCCGACCGGAGCCAGTCCAACAAAGAACTGACAAGCCCCAACTCGCCGGAACGCTGCTCCTCAAGTCCATCCCGGCGTCGGGAAGTGAATTGCCGCTCCAGCCTTCGGGTGACACGGAGATCGGATGGCATTTCCACCCGGACCACTGGGGAAACGGCTACGCCACCGAGGCGGCCCAAGTGGTCCTCGGGCATGCCTTTGCACGCGGCCTGCCACGGGTTCTTGCGGTCACGAATCCCGCGAATGCAGCGTCGCAGCAGGTGTGCACCAGGATCGGGCTGAGCCACCGTGGCCAGACAGGCAAGTACTACAACGCCGTATGCGAGCTCTTCGAGGGCATCAACCCGAATTCCTAGCCGCTCCCCTTCCAGAGCCGCTTCCACCAGGAGCGCTCGGGCTCCGGCTCGGCAGGAGTTTCCTCCACGCGGGCGGCACGCCGCCCGCGCCAGCGCTGCACTTCCTCCTCGACGTCGCGGGTTTTGGTGATCACAGGCGGCCCGCCCTGCAGCTGGCGGCGGGCATCGATGACCCGCCGGTTGAAGTCCTGCAGGACGTCCCGGACCTGCTGCTCCGTGTACTGGGCGTCCAGCTTTGAGTCGAGTTCGGCGTCCTCGGTGCGGAGCAGGATGGCGGCCGGGCCCAGGCCGCTGATGTTCTCGCGCTGGATCAGCCCCTTGACCCACCAGTCGGGGTCATAGCTTTCACCCAGGCCGGGAATCGGCTTGCCCGCGTACTTGAGGTTGTCGAACTTGCCCTGCGCCATGGCGTCTCGGACCAGGTATTCTGCGCGGGCCGCGTCGCTGACCTTCCTGCGCTTCTCCCGCTCCTGGGCGTCGAGGGCATCCAGGGCGGCTTCCTCCTCCGCACTGATGCCGGCGCCGCGGTATGAACGCATGTCAGCCGCCCGCTCCAGCCGCTTCCGGAAATCCCCTGCGCCGCCGCTCATTGCCCCACCGCCTGCCCTCGCCCAATCCTCAACTTCCAGTATTCAGCGGGCGGCTGGCACGTTCAACGCCCAAGATGAACGGACGACGGCGGGACGTCCCGCCGTCGTCCGCTCACCCTGGCGCCTGGCACCGGCTGGTGGCAGTGCCATGAATTCAGGCGTTGGCGTGCTCGGCCAGTATGCCGTCGATCTGGCCGACGGCTTCCTTGAGGCCCTCCTCCATACCCATCTGCATCATCTGATCCAGCTGTTCCTCGGACTCGAACCTGGACAGGATGGTCATGCGCGTCCGCTCAGCCAGAGGTTCCAGGGTCACCGTGGCGTGGCTGACGCCGAACTCCCCTGTCGGGTTACCGTCGCTGTCCGCGAAGCCGTCGTTGAATTCCAGCTGCCGCGGCGCCTCGATGGCAGTGAATTCCCACCAACCGTGGAATTTTTCCCCTTCGGGACTTGTCATGTAGTACTTGGCCTTGCCGCCAGGCACGAAGTCGTGGTGATGGAAAGTGGCGGGATAGGTGGGCGGGCCCCACCAGCGCTCCAGCTGCCGCGGGTCCTCGAAAAGCTGCCAGACGCGTTCGACTCCGGCATCGAACTCGGCAACAACGGTGAGGCTCAGGGCCTCGGGATTCTTTTCCGTACTGATGACTGTCATGGCAATGCCGTCCTAACCTTCAGCGAGAATGTCTGCCATCGTGGCGGCGCGCTGCCGCCAGACCTGTTCATATTCGTCGAGCAGCCGCCGGGCCTTTTGAAGTCCTTCATGATTGCCGCGCACGATCTGCTCCCTTCCGCGCTTTTCCTTGCTGACCAAGGAGGCGCGCTCCAACACCGCCACATGCTTTTGTACGGCGGCAAAACTCATGGCGTAGAGGGCTGCCAAGCCGGAGACGGAGTACTCGCCCACGGTGACCCGGCGGACAATGTCCCGCCGGGTGGAATCCGCGAACGCCTGGAAGAGGCGGTCCACTTCGGTCTCGCTGAGCTGATCTACAACCATTTGGTTGTAGGTTAGTCCCGCTAGGTGCTGGCGTCAATGGGTTTTTGATGGGACATGTCGCTGCCAGCAAGACGGAGGGCAGTGCCGGTATCTTTGGGGCACATGAGCATCTTCCTAGTTGGGGCGGGCCCGGATCCGGAGGCCTTTCCGGGCGTCTTTGCTGCGTTCGCGGATGAGGTCCGGCAGCACACCGGGCAGGGCCGGACTTCCCGCATTGCCGTTGCAGTGCACGGTGCGGGAGTCAGCCTGCAGGATGTGGCGGCCGCTTACACAGAACCCCTTCAGGCCCGGATCGGGTGCGAAATAGTGGTTGTGCCGCTGGCCCCTCGTGCACCTGCGGATCCGGCCCGGTTTGAGGGAGTCGACGGCGTGGTGGTGGGTGGCGGACTGACACCCGGTTACTGGGAAGGCCTCCATCCCGCGGCCGGCGCCATTTTCAAACTCGTCTCTGCGGGCGTTCCCTACTTGGGATTCTCCGCCGGAGCCATGGTGGCGCCGGGCCTGGCCCTGATCGGCGGTTACCGGATCAACGGAGTTGAGGTCTGCGGGGAGGAATGCTCCGAAGGCCTGGATTCCGTGGATGTCCGTGAGGGCCTGGGCCTGGTCCCGTTCACCGTGGATGTCCACGCCGCCCAGGCCGGCACGTTGAGCCGGGCAGTTGGTGCCGTGGCGGCCGGGCTGGCGGAGAGGGCAGTTGCCATCGACGAGAACACGGCAGTGGTGGTGGAATCAGCCGGCGACGTGGACTACAAGGTCATGGGAACCGGCAATTGCTGGGACATCCGCGGCACCGGCGCTGCCACGGCGGTCTCCGTCAGGACAGGCGGCTGAGCTGGGCGCTATCCACCCGGCTATCCGAGTGAGGCGGGCTATCCGTCGAAGTGCGTCCTGGCAGTGCTGCCCGACAACTGCTCGATCAGCTCGCTGGCCACATCCCGGAGTTTCCGGTTGCGGTTGCTGGAGACCTTGGTGAGGATTTCCATCGCTTCTTCCTGGGAACACCGGTTCTGCGCCATGATCACCCCGCAGGCCAGGTTGATGGCGGTACGGCTTTGCATTGCCGCTTCGAGGTCGTCGGCCCTGTTCTGCGCGTTGTTAATTCGAACGGAAAGATTCAGGGTGTTGTGGGCGGCAGCGGCGAAACCTACGGCCTTGTCATAGACGTCAGCGGTGAACACGCCGGGCTTCGTGGCAAAGAAGTTCAGGGCAGCACTGGCGTCGCCGGTGATCTCCAGCGGCACACCCAAAGTGCTGCGCACACCGTGCTCAGCCAGCTTCTGGTTCAGCGTTTGCCAGCGCGGATCCCTGTCCACGTCATCGATGATTACCGGGGCCATCTCCCTGAGCGCCCGAACGCAGGGGCCGTCGCCCAACTCCTGCTCGATATGGTCAAGTTCGATAGCCCGAGCACTGCTGCCGGCAGCAGTTGCAGGCCGGCGTTTTATCTTCAAGGTGACTGCACATTCGATGGTGTCCCCGGAAGCCTCAGACACCGCGGCGGCGGCGAGGCGCGACAGGCCGGAAAGGAACTCAACCCCGTTCTCCGAGCCCACCAGAATGCTCTGAAGTTCCTGCACAGATCTATGCTCCGATGAACTCGACATTCGTCAAGCTTACGTGAGTTCACGCGGCAGGGGGCTGCTCCTGCCCGGCGAACCTGAAGCGAATAAGTTCCTGTATCAGAAACCCGCCAAGGCGCGTAGTGTCAAAGGTAGGAGATTTCGGGATGGGGGACACGGTCCAGGGGTTGAATATACGGGCCGTCCCGCGCCAAGAGCGGCGGCCGCTAGCCGGGACTTTCAGGCGTAACCAGGATCGAGGCCTATGGCCACCAACCATCCACCAACAGCCACCGAAGGGCACCAGAGCCTTCTGCCTGAAGATGCCTTCGTCCGCGTCGGCGCATCGCTGCCCTTGTCCTCGCCGAGGGCAGCGGCAGTTGCCGCGCCCGCAACCGGAGCGCACTCGTGAACGCGGACTGGACCGGCGGCCCGGACAGCCTGCTGGAAGCCGACGAACAGCGGCGGGCAGTTGCCAAACGCTTCCAAGACAGCGAGGTCCCGCTGATCAAACTGTGGACCTACTACTATGGCCTCGGCGGCGACGCCGACGAGATCTCGCTGGATGCCTACCTCAATGAGGCCCTGCACCTGCCAGCCGCCCAGGTGGGGCTGATTTCCACTGCCATGAGGGAATTGTTTGCAGGTGGGGAGGAGTGAGTGAGGAATACCCGGCCCAGGAACCGCAGGGACCGCCTCTGGACGCAACGGAACTGACACTTCAGCAGCTGGTACTGGAAAGCCAGGACATCAGGGTTTTCCTCACGGAACTGGCAGTTCTGGCCAGTTCGCGCTTGTCCAGTGCCGGGAACACCATCCACAGCGGCGTGACAGTCCTCCGCAACAAAAGGCCGCAGGCAGTAGCAGCCAGTGATGCTGCCGCCAGGGCACTGGACGAGCTGCAGAACGGATTCGGCCAAGGCCCCTGCCTTACGGCACTCCACCAGCGAACGACCCTCCTTGTGCCGGACCTGGCCGCAGAAACACGCTGGTCCCCCTACGTCCGGACGGCCGCACAGCACGGCGTGTCCTCGATTCTCGCCGTCCCGCTGGACCTGGCGGGGGACGCGGAAGCCGTATTAAATCTCTACTCCGGCCGGAGCAACGGATTCTCCGGCGAGGACATCGTGGCCGTCGAGACCTTTGCAGCGCAGGCCGCCAGTTCACTGCGGTTGATCATCCGGATCTCACAGCTCAGCGAAGCGCGGAACGACCTGACCGCCGCCATGCAGTCACGCACCGTAATCGACATGGCGGTGGGCGCGATAATGGCCCAGAACCGCTGCGACCGCGATACCGCCTTCAGCATCCTCACGCGGGCCTCGAGTACCAGAAACGTCAAGCTCAGGGAAGTGGCCGCAACCGTCATAACTTCGATTTCCGGCGAAGACAGGATCACCGCCCATTTCGATGAATAGCCGCGACGCCTCCAAACGTGTGTCGCCACTCACACGTGATGAGATTCACTTGCAATAAACGGCATATTTGGTTGTGGCCTCTCAATCGGCATGGGCACTATGGATGCGCAGGGCCGGAAACCATCCGCCCTTGACATCCTGGTGACGCAACGAGGCCCACCGGTGAGCACAGGCCACCGACCCTCCGAGCGCGGACAGGCCACCGCCGGCAGACAACCGGCTAGACACAGGAAAGTACTGAACAATGACGTTTAACACTGCCGAATCCGTGACGCTGAAGATCTGGGACCGCGCGTCGCTCCACGAGACCCTCGACTCCGCGGTCTCCGACCTTTCTTCCCGCCATAACACCACCACCTGCCGCATTGCAGTCCACTGCAGCGGACCGAACACCTTCACGCTGAGCGTGCGCGGGGATGAGCCGGCACTGGCGCTGTAAGCAGCCCCAAGCAAAGGACGCGGACGACGGCGGGACCCACCCGCCGTCGTCCGCGTCCTTTTTTCTGCCCCGAAACAAAAGTGACAACGATCACATAAGTTTCTGCGTGACGCTTCCCTTCCTGCCCACGTCCTTACCTGTGAGGGCGCACGAGGCGCCCTGGAACGCTGTTCCAGAACGAGAAGGAGCGACGGAAATGACCACGCAGACCCAAACCCCCGCAACGGTCCAGCAGAAGACGGCCGCTGCCGCCCCCACCCACGAACTTTCCTCCGGCAACGGCCACGACGGCCGCGGCCGCACCACCGTGGCGGACGGCGTGGTGGCCAAGATCGCCGGCATCGCCATCCAGGAGATCGAAGGAGTGCACGCCTTGGGCGGCGGCGCAGCCCGGGCCCTGGGAACCCTTCGCGAAAAAGTGGGCCAGAAGGACCTGACCCAGGGCGTCAGCGTCGAGGTGGGCCAGACCCAGGTTGCCGTGGACGTGACCCTCGTCGTGGAGTACCCGCACCCCCTGCAGCAGGTGGCGGACAACGCCCGGGACGCTGTCTACTCGGCAGTGGAGGACCTGGTGGGAATGGAGGTCACCGAAGTCAACATCACCATCACGGACATCCACGTCCCGTCCGACGAAGACGACTCGGATGACGCCGCCCGCGAACCGAGGGTTGCATGAGCCCCCTGGCAGCCGCCACCGCGGCTGGCGCCGTCCTGGCTCTGGCCGCCCTGGCCTTCGGCTTCTGGGGGTTCCTGCTCACGGCGCTCTTCATGGGAATCGGAGCCGTCCTGGGCAGGGCAGCCGAAGGCAGGCTGGACCTCGGCGCCGTGCTGGATGCCCTGCGCGGCCGCCGTTCGTCATCGTGACCGGGCCACGGCCGGCCAGGCTGGGCCACACCCGCATCGCACCGGCAGCACTGCGGCACACCATCGAAGCGGTGGCCGCGGGCGCCTTCGGCGTCAGGGGCGGCGACGTGTCCGCCACCCTGGCGGACGACGCCGGGAAGCTGGGAGTGGACCTCTCGGTCAGGCTGCCGACTCCCCAATTGCTCGGACGGACCGGACAGCAGCAGTCAGCCTTCGAACGGGCGGGCATCGCCAGGCAGGGCATTTCGTCCCTTAGCCGCCAGGTCACCGGTATGGATTGCGGCCGCATCAATATCCGCATTGCCGGGGCAGGGCGGCGCGCCATTGAACCCCGTGTGGACGCCAAACAGGACAGGAGGAAACCGTGAACCAGGCCAGGACCAACAGGCGGATCATCCGGCGGGAGACGCATTCATCGCGCGCCGGGCTATCGGCCGTGACCGCAGTCCTGCTGTTGGCGGCCTGCCTGTGGCTCGGGACTGAAAGCATCCTGTCCCTGCTGGGCCGCTTACCGCTTGTGGCCTCACCCCAGCAACTGGCAGCGCTCGCCCGGGACCTGCCAAAGGCCGTCCTGCCGGCAGGCCTGGTGGCGACCGGAGCCGCCTTTGCAGCAGTGGGCGCGGCCCTGCTGCTCGCCGCGGTCACGGGCGGGCAGCGCGGCCGCCGGCCCATGGCCAGCGAACGCAGTGCCCTGGTAGTGGACGACGAAGCAATCGCCGCCGCCATTTCACGCAGGGTACGCCTGGCCGCCAACCTGGCCCCGGAGCAGGTGGCCACCACCGTGACCCGGAACCGTGCGCTGGTACGCGTCCGTCCGACGTCGGGCATCACCCTCGACCCAAACGTCCTCGCCTCGGCAGCAACGGACGAAGTCGCTGCCCTCCGCCTGCGCAAGGCCTTGTCGCCGCACGTGCGGATTGCAACGGAAGGAGCGGTGGGGCGGTGAACAACACCAACAGGGCATTGAACAGGATCCTCCTGGCCATCACTGGGCTGGTGCTGCTGTCGGCGGGAGTACTGGCGGCAGGTGCGGCCCTGGTCCCGGCCCTTGCGGGGCAGCGGACCACCGTGACCTCGGGCCTGCTGGAAAGGTGGCGGCACCTGTTGGTCACGGCCCCTGCACCGGACCCCCTGGGCAGCTGGTGGGCACTCGCCGTGCCGGCGCTGCCGCTCCTCGGCGCGGTAATCAGTGTTGTGTGGCTGGCCCGGCAGGGCGGCGGGCGGACCGGCACAGCGGCCCTGGCGCAGGATCCGGAGCTCGGGGACACGGCAGTGGACATCTCCTACCTGGCAGCGGCAGTCGAGGAAGCACTGGAAGGCAACCGGGCCGTCGTCGGGAGCTCCCTGACGGCGTGGCGCGGACGGGGAAACCGCCGCAACAAACGGAACACGTCCCCCCGACTCCGGCTCACGCTGCAGGCACGGAAGGGCGCCTCCCCGCGGGAGGTGGCAGACCTGGCCGAAGGACTGGTCAGCGGGATTGACGCGCTGCTGGGTCATCGCAGCACCGTCCTGGTCCGAATAGGAAGTGGACCCACGACAAAGCTTGCCCGCGCACACCGCGCGGGCCAGGAAACACGAACCGATTGAAAGGAATTGACCATGGGACTCGACGACAAGCTCAACAACGCGGCCACCAACCACCTCGGCGCGGCCAAGGAGGGCGCCGGGAAGTTGACCGGCAACGGGGAACTGGAACGCGAAGGCCAGCGCGACCAGACCCAGGCCAAGCTGCAGGAGGCGGGCGAAAAGGTCAAGGATGCCGCCAAGGGCATCGGCAGCAACCTCAAGGATGCTGCGGCCAAGGTCAAAGAGGGCTTCGGCAAAGAGTAGCCACTTCCTCTCCCCGCGGCAGGCCTGCGCTGCCTTCCCGGCGCGCAGGCCCGCCTGCCGCCCCTCAGGCGCTAGCGCCGATAGTGAAAGCAGAAACCGGTGACAGGAGCACCCTTGATGCGGGACCAGCTGGACGTGGTCCCCGATGCCATCCTGGCAGGCAGGGCGGCCGACGGCGATACGGCGGCGTTCGAAACGCTGGCCCGCCGCTACGGTCCGCACATGCGTGCCTCAGCCCGCCGGCTGACCGGCTCCTACGCCGACGCGGACGACGTTGTGCAGGAGGTGCTGGTCCAGGCGTGGCAGCAGCTGGACACCCTGCGGGAACCTGCCGCCGTGAAGGCTTGGCTCCTGCGCCTGACCGGCAGCCGCAGCATCGACCTGCTGCGCAGGCGCCGGAACCACGCCACCCTTACCGGACCGGAGGATGACCAGCCGGCGGACGCTGTTTCCCCGGGAGCCGGGCCGGAAACAGCGGTAGTGGCCGGTGCAGGCATCACATCCTTGAGGGCTGCGTTGTCAGCCTTGCCGGAAGAGCAGCGTCGCTGCTGGATCCTGAAGGAAATCAACGGCCAAAGCTATGAAGAGATTGCCCGGACCCTGAACATCAGCCCAGCCAGTGTCCGGGGGCGGCTTGCCCGGGCCCGGATTACACTGGTCCGCGAAATGGAAGATTGGCGATGAGCATGCCCCACGAGACGTTCGAGTGCGGCCATACGCTCGAGGAACTGAGCCTCTACCTGGACACCGGTGAGTTCCCCGACCCGCCCCACCTTGAATCCTGCCCGGAATGCCGCAGCGGCCTCGATTCGCTTCGCAGGCTCTCCGCTGCCGGTGAAGAACTGTTTGCCAGTGACCTTGCGGCTGCCGGCAGCGGTAACGATGACTGGATGAAGGACATCCTGGCCCACCTGGCGCTGGAGCTGCGCCCGGGCCGAAGCATCCCGCTGCGCGCGGACGATCCAGCG
The DNA here is from genome assembly GCF_006715285.1 of Arthrobacter sp. SLBN-83. Classification (NCBI taxonomy): domain Bacteria; kingdom Bacillati; phylum Actinomycetota; class Actinomycetes; order Micrococcales; family Micrococcaceae; genus Arthrobacter; species Arthrobacter sp. SLBN-83. Next base: position 1,963,378 of record NZ_VFMX01000001.1, on the reverse strand, counting down.
GATACGCTGTCCCAAACCGAGGGGTCGGTCCTTGCCTTGGTGCGCTCCGTGACGGACAGCCTGCCCGGGGCGGTGGCCGGAAAGGTCCGGCTGGACGGCGACGTCACCGTACCCGGAGAGCCGGTGAGCGTGCGGTTGGACCTTGCGGTCCTGTTCGGCCACCCGCTGATGCCCAGCGCCGCGTCCCTTCGCGCGGATCTGGCAGAGGCGCTGGCGCGCCACACTGAATTGAATGTGGCCGCGATCGACATCACCATCACCGACATCATCGACGCTCCCCGGGAGGAACTGTGACCAACCCCTTGCAAGCGGCCATCCTGGCGGTCGACGGCGTCACCGAGGTCTTTCCCGCCCGGAACCTTTGGCAGCGGCTTCCGGGCCGGGTGGCATCCCTTATGCAGCCCGGCAACGGCGGTGCCGGGGACGCGCAGCTGGTCGAGGCCCGGGACGTAGGCGGCCGCACGGAGGTCAATGTCCGCATCGGCGTCAGCCCCGACGCCCGGACGCCCCACGTGGTGCGGGCCGTGGCCGCGGCGGTGCACAGCAGCCTCTCCCCCGCCGAAGCCGCGGTCAAAGTCACGGTGGTGCGGATCGCACCCGCCCGCCCCACCACAGGCGTTTAGGGGCATCTCCTCCAGGGGCCCTTTGCCCCTGTTTGGCCGGGCAGGGCTGCCGGTAGCGTCTGTTCACCACACCTGTCCGGCCGCGAGCACAAGGAGAATCCCATGGGCCATATCAAGGTGAGCACGGCGATCAACGCACCGGTGGACCGCGTCGTGGAGGTAGCGTCAGACCCCAGGCATTGGGCGTCCTGGTGGGTGAACCTGGGCGAGGCGGAGAAGATCGAGGGCGACGGCGGTGTGGGAACCGTCTACAACGTCCCGGGAAAGCGCGGTGGGAAAGTTCGTGGACGAACTCATCATCGAGCGCATGCAGGAATGCGCCCGCGAGCAGACGCTCGAGAACCTCAAGCTCCTGGTCGAAGCCGGCCAGCGCTGACCCAGGCAACTGCCCCTGGCCACATCGAACGGAATCCCTTACCGGCGTAGCATTCGTCAGGTACATGCAGACGACGGGGAGGGCAGATGGATACGCAGCACCACGCCAAAAGGTTCAGTCTTAGGTCATTGGCGCTGCCCGTGGTCCAGGCCCCGATGGCCGGCGGACCCTCCACACCTCAGTTGGCGGCAGCGGTGAGTTCCGCGGGCGGCCTCGGATTCCTTGGGGCGGGCTACAAGAGCGCGGCAGCCATGCGTGCAGAGATCGAGACCACCAGGTCGCTCACAACGCACCCTTTCGGCGTCAACCTCTTTGTCCCCCAGCCCTCGGTCATCAGACCCGAAGCCCTGCAGCAGTATGCAGATTCCTTGGCCGCTGATGCTGAACGGTTTGGCGTCAACCTGGGCGAGCCGAAGCACGACGATGACGACTGGGATCAAAAGCTCGAAGCACTGCTGGAGCTCGCACCGGCAGTCGTCTCGTTCACTTTCGATTTCCCAGAATCCAGCGTGGTGGAGGAACTCCAGAAGCGCGGAATGTACGTGCTAGCCACGGTCACGGGCCGGGAAGAGGCGCTTCGGGTCCTGGCGGCAGGGGCGGATGCCTTATGTGTGCAGGGCCCGGAGGCTGGCGGCCACCGTGGCACCTTCAAGGCCGATGCGCCTCCTCCGCTGGTGCCCCTTCATGGGATCCTGGGCGAGTTGTCCGATCTGGAGGTGCCGCTCATCGCGGCGGGCGGCATTGCCACTGCGGAGCACACCCGGGCCGCGCTCGCCGTCGGTGCCGCAGCGGTGCAGGCCGGCACCGCATTCCTCTGCGCGGACGAAGCGGGAACCAAGGCCACGCACCGGGCCGCATTGACGTCGTCCCACCGGTTCACCACAACGGCCGTCACCCGGGTCTTCTCGGGCCGCAACGCCAGGGGACTGCACAACGAATTCATGCGCCGCCACGATGCCGACGCCCCCTACGGCTATCCCGAAATCCACCACCTGACCACTCCCCTGCGCGCCGCGGCCGCAGCGGCAGGGGAACCGGACTGGCTGAACCTGTGGGCCGGCATCAACTACCGGAACGTCGTTGAAGGGCCCGCCGTCGAAATCCTCAAGCGCCTCGCGCCGTAAGCCTTGAGCCAAAGGCTTGGCCCGCAGTCGTCCGTTCGTTAAAGCCCGACGACGGGCCGGCCCCTTGTGGGAGCCGGCCCGCCGTGCGTGCGTGGTGCCTTAGAGGGTGGCGGTGTCGATCACGAACCGGTACCGGACGTCCGAGGCGAGGACTCGCTCGTAGGCTTCGTTGATCTTTTCTGCCGGAATGACCTCGATCTCGGCGCCCAGGTGGTGCTCGGCGCAGAAGTTGAGCATCTCCTGGGTCTCGCGGATGCCGCCGATCATGGAGCCGGCGAAGGAACGGCGGCCGCCGATCAGTGCGAAGGCGTTGACGGGGAGCGGCTCGGCCGGGGCACCGACGTTGACCAGGGCGCCGTCGAGCTTCAGCAGGCCCAGGTAGGAGCTGATGTCGATCGAGGCGCTGACCGTGTTGATGATCAGGTCGAAGCTGCCCGCGAGCTCGGAGAAGGTGTTCTCGTCGCTGGTTGCGTAGTAGTGGTCAGCGCCCAGCTTCAGGCCGTCTTCCTGCTTCTTCAGCGACTGCGACAGGACCGTCACCTCGGCGCCCATGGCGTGAGCCTGCTTGACGGCCATGTGGCCCAAGCCGCCGAGGCCGACGACGGCAACGTTCTTGCCGGGGCCGGCGCCCCAGTGCCGCAGCGGGGAGTACGTGGTGATGCCGGCGCACAGCAGGGGTGCGGCGACGTCGAGTTCGATGCCCTCGGGGATGTTCACGACGAAGTCTTCAGTGACCACCACGTGGGTGGAGTAGCCGCCCTGGGTGATGGTGCCGTCGCGGTCGACGGCGCCGTAGGTGCCAACGTTGCCCTTGAGGCAGTACTGCTCCTCGCCCTTCTGGCAGTTGACGCACTCCTTGCAGGAGTTGACCATGCAGCCAACACCAACGCGGTCGCCAACTTTGTGCTTGGTCACCTCGGAACCGACCTCGGTGACGATGCCGGCGATTTCGTGGCCGGGAACCAGGGGGTACTGCTGCGGGCCCCAGTCACCGCGGACTGTGTGGATGTCTGAGTGGCAGATGCCGGCGAACTTGATGTCGATCAGGACATCGTGCGGACCCACTTCGCGGCGCTCAATGGTGGTTGCCACCAGGTCCTCCGTGGCGGACGGGGATGCATAAGCCTTGACGGTAGTCATGGTTCTCCTGTGATCTGTTGGGGGGACTTTTAAATGCTACCGGGGTTGTTCGGAGCAAACCCCGGAAAAGGGTGGGCCAGGGTGGCCCTGTTGTGCCTGGTCTTCTGAGTCCTACCTTTGGCGAAGCCTGGACGGAACCTGGTCACGGGCGGAGGAGCACCTTGATGGCCCGCCGTTCATCCATGGCCTTGTAGGCGTCGGCAGCCTGGTCAAGCGGAAGTTCGAGGTCGAACACCTTTCCGGGATCGATGTCGCCGCCCAGGATCAGGTCGATCAGCTCGGGCAGGTACTCCCGGACCGGAGCAGGACCGCCGTGCAGGTGCACGAGCGAGGAGAACAGCTCGCGGCCGGGCAGGGCCACGTCATGCGATACGCCCACGAAACCGACGTGGCCGCCGGCGCGGGTGGCCTGGATAGCCTGCATCATCGATTCCTGCGTGCCCACAGCCTCGATGACGGAGTGCGCCCCGAGCCCTTCGGTGAGCTCCTTGATCTTCTGCACCCCCGCATCGCCGCGCTCTTCCACCACCTCGGTGGCCCCGAACTCCCGGGCAAGCGCCTGCCGGTCAGCGTGCCGGGACATTGCAATGATCCGCTCGGCGCCCATCTGCTTTGCCGCCAGGATTCCCAAAAGCCCTACGGCGCCGTCGCCCACTACCGCCACTGTCTTGCCGGGCCCCACCTCGGCCGCCTTGGCAGCGAACCATCCTGTACCCAGGACATCGGAGGCGGCCAGCAGTGACGGAACCTTGCCGGCGTCGGGCATCTCCGGGGTGGCGACCAGGGTGCCGTCTGCCAGCGGGACGCGCAGGTACTCGGCCTGGGCGCCGCCCACGCCCTCCCGCTGCACGCAGCCGGTCTGGTAGCCGGAGCGGCAGATCCCACAGGTGTTGTCCGAGGCAAAGAAGGACCCCACAACGAATTGGCCTGCCTGCACGTTCTTCACGTCCGCGCCCACTTCTTCGACGATTCCCACGTACTCGTGGCCCATGGCCCTGGGTTCGTGGAGGACGTCGGCGCCGCGGTAGGGCCACAGGTCCGACCCGCAGACGCAGGCGGCAACAACCTTGATGACGGCATCCGTGGGCTGCTGGATGGCGGGCTGGTCGCGGTCCTCGACGCGGACGTCGCCGGGGGCGTGCATGATGGTTGCGCGCATGCTGGGTCCTCCAAAGAGTGAAAGGCTGAAAGCGGACAATCCCATCAAACCCGGCCCGTGAACCATTAGCGAGGGTCCTGCTGAAACTGGTTCTGGCAGTACCTCCTTAGCGTTGCGCCGATCGTCGTAACGTTTTCCTTATGGATAACCGAGCCGAGGTCCGGCAGTTTCTGTCCTCCCGCCGTGGGCGCATCACCCCGGAGCAGGCAGGCATCGAACCGTACGGCGGCCGCCGCCGGGTACCGGGGCTGCGGCGCGAGGAAGTGGCCCGCCTGGCCGGCGTCAGCGTGGACTACTACACGCGCCTGGAACGGGGAAACCTCAGCGGTGTTTCGGACAGTGTCCTGGACGCCATTGCCGGCGCGCTGGAACTGGACCGCGCCGAGCATGACCACCTCTATGACCTGGCCCGGGCGGCCAACACGTCGGGCCGCAAGCGGGCGGCGAGCGCCGGGGCTGCAGTCCCTGCAAAGGTTCGGCCGGAGCTGCAGTACCTCCTGGACGCCATCACGGACGCACCGGCCTTCATCGGCAACAACCGCTTGGACATCGTGGCCGCCAACACCTTGGGCTACGCCCTCTACTCGGACATGTACCGCAACCCGTCGCGGCCGGCCAACCATTCCCGGTTCATCTTCCTGGACCCCCGCGCCCACAATTTCTACACGGACTGGGACCGGGCGGCCAACACCAACGTGGCCATCCTCCGCCGCGAGGCCGGTCGCAACCCGCATGACAAGGGCATCGCCGAACTCATCGGGGAACTGTCCATGCGCAGCGATGAGTTCCGCACCCTGTGGGCCGCCCACAACGTCCGCCGCCACTACGCCGGGACCAAGTTCTTCCAGCACCCTGTGGTTGGCCTGCTTGAGCTGAACTACCAGGTCCTGGGGCTGGAAGAGGACCCCGGACATACCCTGACCGTTTATCCGGCCACCCCGGGCAGCCCCTCAGCGGAAGCCCTCCAGCTCCTGGCCTCGTGGGCGGTCACCGAAAACATTGTGGAAACGGCGCAGGCAAAGGTGGGCAGACAGTAACAGGCCTGGCCCTGGGCGGTGGCTCGGGTGCCTCGTTCGTGGGCTCTTATGCGCCCGCGGCGTGCTCGTAGCCGACAAGCCAGTGCAGCCCGAAACGGTCGATGACCTGGCCGTCGGAGGCGCCCCAGGGCTTGGCAGCAAGCGGGTCCACCACCCGGCCGCCGGAGCTGAGTTTGTTGAACCACTCGTGCAGGACGTCAGCGTCGGCGGTGCCCAGCAATGACAGCATGACGCCTTCAAGCCGCACGCTCTTCCCGCCCGGCGGAGTATCCGAGCCCGCCAGGGCAACGGCGCCGCGTAGTTCACCGTGGGCTATGGCGTCCGGCTCACCGTCGGTCCGGCCGAAGTCCGCATTTGTGTGGAGGGAAAGCTCACCCCCAAAAACTTCCGCGTAAAAGCCCAGGGCTTCACGCGCCGTTCCGGGAAAGCTGACATAGATCCGGGGTGCGGTCATGCGGCCAGCCTACAGACACGAAGTTTTGGCGGGACAGCCTCAGCACCCGTGGTTTCCTGTCCACCCCGCGGCCCGCTTTCAGAACCTATGGTTACACGTGCATTATGCGGGTAGTCCCTAGACTGGCAGGTGGACTTGAACGCCAGGACTATACGAAGGAGCGAGGCGCATGGCCAATGTAGTTGTTGTAGGTGTGGATGCCAGCCAGTCGGCACGGAAGGCTGCGGAGGTGGCGCTGGACCTGGCCCAGTCGCTGGGAGCGTCACTCCATGTGGTGACTGCCTTTGAAATGGAGAACGCCGAAACCTTTGGAGTGGGCTCAGACAAGGTGCGGATCTCCAACGCGGACAGCTCCGAGATCGTGGCGAAGTCCCTTGCAGGGTCACGCCCCGGAGTGGAAATCACCCACTTCGCTGCCCGCGGCAAGCCCGCCGACTCCCTCATCAAGGAGGCCGTCCGCCTGGATGCCCGCGTGATCGTGGTGGGCAACCGCAGGATGCGCGGCATCGGTCGGCTCCTGGGCAGCGTGGCCAACAGCGTGGCGCACAACGCCCCCTGCGATGTCTACATCGCCAACACCTACGAGGACTGACCTACCCAGCAAGAAAAGGTGGGCGGACGACGGCGGGACCTCCCGCCGTCGTCCGCCCACGTTCTTCCTTGGGCGGTTTTTTAGGCGCCGTACTCCTCGTCGGTGACGTGGTCGAGCCACGTCACCACCTGGCCGTTCCCGTCCGCTTCCTGCATGGCGACGTGCGCCATGAACCGTTCCGGGGTTGCCCCGTGCCAGTGCTCCTCGCCCGGCTCGATGTAGACCACATCTCCAGGGCGGATCTCCTGGATTTCGCCGCCGCGCCGGGCAACCAGCCCGATCCCGTCGGTCACGTAGAGGGTCTGGCCCTTGGGGTGGTGGTGCCAGGCGGTGCGGGCACCGGGGGCGAACCGGACGTGCGCGCAGCCGATGGCCGACTGCTCGTCGGGGTTCCGGATCCCGTCGATCTGCACTGCCCCGGTGAACCAATCGGCCGGTCCGGCGCCGGTCTGGCCTCCGCTCTTGGTGAATTTCATGTGTTCCTCCTGTTAGTTGTGGTTACTGGAAAGTGTGTTGGATGCCCGGGCAGCTCGGTTCGTCACCCTGGACGTCATGACTGCCAGGGCGGACGCCGCCGCGAGGATTCCTGCGGCGGCCAGGAAGGTGCCGCGGTAGCCCGCTGAATCGAACAAGACTCCGCCAAGCGTTGAGCCGAGGGCGATGGAGGTTTGGATGACGGCAACCATCAGGCCGCCGCCGGCCTCGGCGTTGTGGGGCATGGCCTTGGCGATCCAGCTCCACCATCCCACCGGCGCCGCGGTGGACATCAGGCCCCACAGGCCCAGGAGAACCACGACGGCGGCGAGCCAGCCACCAGTGGGAACAAGGGCGGCGGCGATGATCGCCATAAATACAGGGATGCCAACCAGCGTCCGGTACAGCCCCTTGCCCAGGAACCGGCCAATCAGCAGCGTGCCGGCAAATCCCGCCATACCGATCACCAGCAGGACCAGGGATACCGTGGCCACGTCCACCCCGGTTACCGTCTCCAGGAACGGACGGACGTAGGTGAACAGGACGAACTGGCCCATGAAGAAGGAACCGCACGCGGCCATGCCCCACGCGATCGGAGCGCTCCTGAGCTCCCTGAAGATCGCGAAGATGCTTCCAGACCCCGCAGCGCTTACCCCGCCCTTCATGGACGGCAGGCTGATCCACTGCCAGGCCAGGGCGAGCAGCGCCACCGGCACCAGGCAGAAGAACGCCCCGCGCCAGCCGATGACAGAGCCCAAATAGCTGCCCAGCGGTGCGGCCAGGACGGTGGCGAGGGCGTTGCCGCCGTTGAAGATTGCCAAGGCCCGCGGCACCTGCTGGGCGGGCACGAGCCGCATCGCAGTGGCCGCCGACATGGACCAGAATCCACCAATCACTACGCCAATGAGGGCACGGCCGATCATGAAGAGCAGGTATCCCGGAGCCAGCGCAACCAAGGCACCGGAGACCGCCATGACCCCGGTCAGTCCCAGCAGCAGGGTCTTCCGGTCCAGGCTGCCTGCCAGCGTGGTCACTGACAGGCTGGTCAGCACGGCGAACAGGCCGGAGATTGCGATGCCTTGCCCCACCATCCCTTCGGAGACCTGGAGCTCGGCGGCCATCGGCGTGAGCAGGCTGACGGGCATGAACTCGGAGGCGATCAGCGCGAAGACGCACAGCGACATCGCATAGACGCCGCCCCAGTGGGCAGGGTGCTGTCCGGCCGGCTCTCGGGGCGCACGTGTACTGGTGACTGTTGTTTCGGGGGCCATGACCTCCATCAAACCGTTCGCCCGCAGCCCTAGCGAGGGCCCTGCTGAAACGGGTTTTGGCAGAACCCCTTTATGGCACCGCGGCCGGCGAAACCTCAGGGCGGGATGTGGTGCCTGTTTCCGGCGGCTGTGGCTTGTAGACCCACGCCACCAGCACCACGGAGATAATCATCAGCAGGAACCAGGCCACCAGTTTCTCCAGCCCCACAGGATGCCAGCCGTCCATCTGGCTGGGGTAAAGCCATGCTCCGGACCACGTGGCGATGTTCTCCGCGAGCCAGATGAACAGCGCCACCAGCAGGAACGAGGCCACCAACGGCATCCGGAACTCCCGGCGGAATACACGGAAGTGCATCACACACCGGCCAAAGACCAGCACGACGGCGGCGAGCAGCACCCAGCGCAGGTCCCAGATGTAGTGGTGGGTGAAGAAGTTGGCGTAAATGGCTGAGGCGAGGATGGCCGTGATCCAGCGGCGGGGGTAGGCCGCGAATTTCAGGTCGAAGAGCCGGTAGACGCGCACCATGTATGAACCGACGGCGGCGTACATGAACCCGCTGAAGAGCGGCACGGCACCGATGCGCAGGACGCCTTCGGCCTCGTAGGACCAGGAACCCATGTCCGTCTTGAACAGCTCCATCACCGTCCCCACCAAATGGAACAGGACGATAACCCGCAGCTCCCGCAGGGTTTCGAGCTTGAAGGCCACCATCAGGACTTGGATCACGACGGCGGCGACGGTGAGGAAGTCGTTGCGCGCCAGCCCGGCACCATCCGGGTACCAAAGCCTGGCCGCCATCAACACGGCCAGGAGTGCGGCACCGAAAATACACGCCCACCCTTGTTTGAGGCCAAAGACAACGAACTCGGTGAGCTTGGCCTTGGCGCCGCCGGCGGGGGACGTAGCCAGGAAGCGGCGGGCGCGTTCGTCGATCCGCTGCTCCACCGGAGTCGAATTACGCACTAATCCCCTGACGCGGGTTTGCCGCGCGGTTCCGGCGCAGGTCTTTCTCGAGCTCGGCAAGGCAATAGTCCTTGAACCAGTGCCTGATGCCGCGCGGAAGTTTGGGGTAGGCCACGGCAATGACGCGCCATGACCGGTCGTACCGCCGCTGGTGCCGGTCGCTCCAGGCAAGTCCATAGTCAGTCCGCAGCTGGGCGGGAAGGAGTCCGGCAGTCAGGAACCTCGCCGGTGGCATGATGGCCCGGTACCAAAGCGCCGTATGCCTGGGAAACAGCAGGCCGCGCCCGACGCGGACGCCCTCTTCCTCAGCCCGGAGGGCAGACAGTTGCCCGTCCCAGTAGCGGCGGAATGCTGCCCTGTCTTCCGGCCACATCCCCGGCGGAAGCTGAAGGGCGGTACCGATCCGCGCATAGTCCTGGTACATCGCATCGGCGGTCTTGTCGTCGAGCGGGCCGTGGATCTTCTCAATGATGGTGAGCGCTGTGTCGTACAGCGTTGCCGCCACCCACAGCTGCAGCTCCGGATCGAAGGCGTTGTAGCCCGCCGAGGTTCCGTCGGCACTGCGGCGGACGGGCACGTGGGCCCGGTTCACCCTGCGCCGGACCTCCCTGACCTGCTCGTCATTTCCGTAGGTGATGGCGTAGACGTACGTGAGCGTGCCCTTGAGCCGGTTTACGGGGCGTTGCGTGAAGGTACTGTGTGCCGCCACGCCGCGGCCGATGGCAGGGTTGGCAAGCTGCAGCAGGATGGCGCGGCCTGCCCCGGCGAGCATTATGCCTTCCGCCCGGTAATCGGCAACTCCCTGCACCATGTGAAAAGGGTACCGGAGCGGTATGACACCGGATGGGGCCCTTCGGCCCGTTGTCGTCGCTGGCCAGGGCGGGTATCCGGTTCACTTGGCAACAGGCCGGAGCGAGGTGATCATCTTCCTGATGTCTGCGTACTCAGCGGTTTCCCTGTACTTCTTCGCCAGTTCGGGGTACGGCAACGACGGGTCGCCGGGCGTTGCGTTGTTGGCCGGATCGTAAAACGCGCCGAACATGGCACTGTTCGGGGGCCAGCGGAAGAAATGCAGGATGGGGCAGGCGTCAGGGCCGCTGGGCAGGGGGCCGGAGGTGATGCCGTACCCTGCCGCCTGCACGCCCGGAGGTCCCGGTGTGCCTGCGTTTCCTCTGGTCTCGAAGGCGAACTGCGGCACTGCACCGTTCTGTCCCAGGGCCGGCAGGTCCGCCGTGTCCAGGACTTCGTAGGGGTACTTCTGCGTGCAGGACGATCCGATGGCCATGTTGGTGCGCAGCGTCGCCATTACCTTGCCGGCCTGGTTGCGGACCTCGGCGTAAGCCCCGCCGCCTTCGGCCAATTCCCCTGCCGGGTCCTTGGCGCTCCAGGCGGGCGGCAGGTCGAACGCCAAGGTGCCATCCGCCGTCGTAAACGTGGTCCATCGTTCCCCGCCGTTGGCGGGCGCTGTTGGAGCATGTGTGGAGGGAAGGTTCGACGGCGTTGGCGCGTTCGACGCGCCCGTCGCCGCTGCGGAGGTACTGGCAGGGCCGGAAGCTGACGGGGCCGGCCGCGGGCTTTCCTGCTGCGGCGCACAGCCGGCGAGGGCAAGAGCGACCAGCACCAGGGCTGCCGGGAACCTGCGCACCATACCCTCTACCCTCCTTGGGCCGGCTGTGGACCCTTTAAGTGTGGCGCTGCAGTCCCGGGTGGAGGAGGGCCGGAGGACCTGCCCTCCTCCACCCGGGATTGGCGTTACCGCCGGGGGTTTAAACCTACCGCTCGAGCAGGGACACGTCCCGGACGGCGCCCTTGTCAGCTGACAGGGCCATGGCTGCGTAGGCACGCAGTGCCGCGGACACTTCACGGTCCCGGTTCTTGGGCTTGTACCCGCCGTTGACTTCCAGCTTTTCGCGGCGTTCGGCGAGGATCTCGTCGGAGACCTCCAGCTGCATTGAACGCTGGCTGATGTCGATGCTGATGATGTCGCCGTCCTCCACCAGGGCGATGGCACCGCCGGAAGCTGCCTCCGGGGAGATGTGCCCGATCGACAGGCCGGAGGTGCCGCCGGAGAAGCGGCCGTCCGTGATGAGGGCGCACTTCTTGCCCAGGCCGCGGCCCTTGAGGAACGACGTCGGGTACAGCATCTCCTGCATGCCCGGACCACCGCGGGGGCCCTCGTACCGGATGACGACCACGTCGCCTTCCTTGACCTGCTTGTTCAGGATCTTCTCCACAGCTTCGTCCTGGGACTCACAGACCACGGCCGGGCCGGAGAAGGTCCAGATGGACTCGTCCACGCCCGCGGTCTTCACCACGGCGCCATCGACGGCCACGTTGCCGCGGAGCACGGCCAAACCGCCGTCCTTGGAGTAGGCGTGCTCCACGTCGCGGATGCAGCCTTCGGCGGCGTCGGTGTCCAGGGACGTCCACTCGTTCGACTGCGAGAACGCGGTGGAAGAACGGACGCCGCCGGGGGCTGCATGCCACAGGGCCTTCGCTTCCTCGGTGGCCTTGCCGCCGCGGATGTCCCAGTCGTCCAGCCAGCCGTCCAGGTCCGCGGAGTGCACGGAGTGGACATCCTTGTGCAGGAGGCCGCCGCGGTTCAGCTCGCCCAGCAGGGCGGGGATACCGCCGGCACGGTGCACGTCCTCCATGTAGTAGGTCTTGTCCTTGGCCACGTTCGGAGCCACCTTGGCCAGGCAAGGCACCTGGCGGGACTTGGCGTCCATCTCGGCCAGGCCGTAGTCCACGCCTGCCTCCTGGGCCGCGGCCAGCAGGTGCAGAATGGTGTTGGTGGAGCCGCCCATGGAGATATCCAGGGCCATGGCGTTGTCGAAGGCCTTGGCGGTGGCGATGGAGCGGGGCAGCACTGACTCATCGTCGCCGTCGTAATAGCGCTTCACCAGCTCGACGACGGTGGCGCCGGCCTTCTCGTAGAGCGCCTTGCGCGCGGTGTGGGTGGCCAGCACGGAGCCGTTGCCGGGCAGGGACAGGCCGATGGCCTCGGTGAGGCAGTTCATCGAGTTGGCGGTGAACATGCCGGAGCAGGAACCGCAGGTGGGGCAGGCGTTCTCTTCGATGAGGTTGATGTCGGCGTCGGAGATGGACTCGTCCACGGCGTCGGAGATGGCGTTCACCAGGTCCAGGGAGCGCACGGAGCCGTCGGTCAGGGTCACGCGCCCGGCCTCCATGGGGCCGCCGGAAACGAACACCACCGGGATGTTCAGGCGCAGCGCGGCCATGAGCATGCCGGGGGTGATCTTGTCGCAGTTGGAGATGCAGACCAGGGCGTCGGCGCAGTGGGCGTTGACCATGTACTCCACGGAGTCGGCGATCAGGTCGCGGGACGGGAGCGAGTAGAGCATGCCGGAGTGGCCCATGGCGATGCCGTCGTCCACGGCGATGGTGTTGAACTCGCGCGGCACGGCGCCGGCGGCGAGGATCGCGTCGGAGACGATCCGGCCCACCGGGGCCAGGTGGGTGTGGCCGGGGACGAATTCGGTGAAGCTGTTGGCCACGGCGATGATCGGCTTGCCGATGTCGGAGTTGGCGACGCCGGAGGCGCGCAGCAGTGCGCGGGCGCCGGCCATGTTGCGGCCGTGGGTGACTGTTTTAGAGCGAAGTGCAGGCATGCTTACCATCCTGCAGTGTGGCGGAGTGATGCGGAAGACAGCGCTGCTACTAGTAGTAGGACTACCAGAGTAATAGTATTTTCCGGTGAGTGATCCCGGGCGCCGAAAAGAACTTGGCCTTTTCCTGCGAGCCCGGCGTGACCAGGCGCTGCGGGCAGACTACGGCCTGCCGCCCATCGGGCGCAGCCGTGAGCGCGGACTCCGGCGCGAAGAGGTCGCCTTCCTTTCCGGGGTGAGCGTCACCTGGTACACCTGGCTGGAGCAGGGCAGGGACATCAGCCCCTCCCGCCAGGTCCTGGAAGCGGTGAGCCGGGCGCTGCATCTCTCCAGCACCGGGCTTGGCTACGTCCTGTCCCTTGGCGGCTACGCATCCGCGGCCCCTGCCGGACCCGCGGCCGATAAGGCGCCGCCCCACATCCAACGGCTGATGGATGCGCTGGATCCCAATCCGTCCTTTGCCCTGTTCCCCGATTGGCGAGTGGCGGGCTGGAACAGGGCGTATGCGGCGCTCTATCCCAACATCGATACTGTGGCGCCGACGGACCGGAACCTGCTGTGGCTGGTGTTCACCGATCCCTACGTCCGGAACCTGCTGCCGGACTGGGAAACAACCAGCAAGCGGTTCCTTGCCGAATTCCGGGCGGAGACAGGACAGCGGCTGGGCGACCCGGACATCCAGTACCAGGTGGAACGGCTCAAGGAGGCAAGCCCGGAGTTCCGGCAGGGCTGGGACCTCTACGACATTTTGGGCTTCGAGTCCCGCGAGCGCCTGTTCCACCATCCGGCGGTGGGGGTGCTGCAGCTGGAGCACCACCAGGTGTCCCCGTCGGACCGGCCGGATCTGCACATCGTGGTCTACACGCCGGCGCCCGGAAGCGACGCCGCGGCGCAGATGCAGTCCCTGATGGCGGCGGCCGGCTAACCGGCGCCGGTGCCCAGATAAGCCAAGGCCGCTGTGGCCTGCGCCTGGGTGGCCATCCGCAGGGTGGGGTCCACGGCCGGCAGGAAGAACGGCGAGTGGTTGGCGGGGATGTCCGTGTCCACCGTGCCAGCTTCCACGGCCCGTCGGTAAAGGTCCCGGGGCACGGAACCGACAACCCAATACACGTACGGGATCCCGAAGGCGTCGGGAATCCGGCTGAAATCCTCGGACGCCGTCTGCGGGGCGGTGCGGTAAACGGCATCCGCCCCGAAGGTCTTGGTGAAGGCCGCCGTGACCCCCGCGTTGGCCTGGGGGTCGTTGCTGGTCAGCGGGTATTGGTCGTAGTACTCGAACCCGGGTTCCTGCGGGGAGCCGGCGGCAGCGCACTCGCCCCGCACGATCCTTTCGATGGCGGCAATCATCTGGCTGCGGGTGGCCATGCTGTAGGTCCGCAGGTTGAGCAGCAGCTCCGCGCGGTCCGGGATGATGTTGGCGGTGGCACCGGCGTTCACCGAGCCAACAGTCAGCACCGCGAACTCCCCCGGCCTCGTTTCCCGGGACACCACGGTCTGCAGCCGCAGGACGATCGAGGCGGCGAGCACCACGGGGTCAACCGCCTTGTGCGGCATGGATCCGTGGGCACCGCGGCCGTGGACCGTGATCCGGATGGAATCGCCGGCCGACAGCACGGGTCCCGGCGTGGTGCCGATGGTTCCCGCCTCGGTGGGCATGACGTGCTGGGCCAGCGCGGAGTCCGGCCGCGGGATTCCGGCGGCCAGGCCGTCGTCGAGCATTGCCTGGGAGCCTGCCGCAGTCTCCTCCGCCGGCTGGAACAGGGCGATGTAGGTGCCCTGCCAGGTGTCCCGGTGGTCAGCCAGGTACTTTGCCGCGCCGAGCAGGGCCACCACGTGCATGTCGTGGCCGCAGGCGTGCATCACGCCTGGAACGGTGGAGGCGTACCGCGCCCCCGTGGCCTCGGCGACCGGGAGGGCGTCCATGTCAGCCCGAGCCAGGACGCAGGAACCGGCGCCGTTGGCAAGAACGCCAACGACGCCGGTGCGGCCAAAGTGCCTGACATCAAAGCCCCAGCGGGCCAGCAGGTCCGCTGCCGCGGCGGATGTTGCATGCTCGGCGAGGCCAAGTTCCGGATTCGCGTGGAGCTGTTCGTAGAGCGGTATCTGCCAGGCCAGTTCCTGCTCGAAGCTGCTGTCCGTGACGTCCATGCCAGAACTCCTCCCGGCCGGCGGCGCCGGCCCCTTCGGCCACTCTAGGCCAGCACCCCCTGCCGCACCACGGCCGGCTCAAACTGTGCACCCGCGCCCGGGAATACCGGCACCTCGATCCGGGCGTGGGTGTGGACCTCGTTCACCGTGGCCTTGGTGTGCAGGGCGATCTGTTCCATGGTGGTGACCCACATGCCGTCCATCGCCTTAACCCGTTCGATGAGCTGCTCCAGCGCCACTGCCTTGGACGGCCGGCCGGAGATGAACGGGTGGTTCGTGAGCACGAAGCAGCTGCCCTGGGAGTGGTGGGCCTCGGCCTCAAGCGTCCACATTTCCAACACCTTGGCCGGGCTCTCGATCACGCCGCTGCCGGTGACGCCCGGGTAGAAGGCGTATTGCTCCCAGTCGTCCAGGGTCCAGTCCACGGGAATTTCCACGATGTCCCGGGGGTCATCGGCGGCGACTGCGAAGCGGTAGGGGGCGTCGCCGTCGAGCAGGCTCGAATCGTAGAGGAAGCCGCGGTCCGCCAGCAGTCCCGGCGACTGCCAGTTCAGCTCCCACCACGGAGCCCGGTAACCCACAGGCCGTACCCCTGCCACCTTGGCCAAGGCCTCCAGGCCACGGTCGATGTAGCTGGCCTCGGTGGCGGCGTCGATGCCCTGCATGGGTTCGTGCAGGTAGCCGTGGTGCGCCACTTCGTGCCCGCCGTCCACAATCCGCCGCACAATGTCGGGGTAGGACTCGGCGGTGAAACCGGGGATGAAGAAGGTGGCTTTGATGTCCTGGCGGTCCAGGATCTGCAGCAGACGCGGCACCGCGATCTTGGGGCCGTAGGACTGGTGGCTCATCAGCGACATGCGCCGGGTGCTGGTGGGGTCGTGGGCAATGGTGCAGGACTCGGCGTCCACGTCGAACGTGAAGGAGGCGGCAGCCTTTGCGCCGTTGGGCCAGATGATGGGGTGCAGGGGGTCCGCGATGGCGGGGTTGTTCACGGGAAGATCCTTTCTGGCGGGCGCGGGGCGCCCGCCAGGCGTTAGGAGGAGTGGTGCCGCTTAGAGAGCGGGAAGGGCGGGGCTGCCGGCCGGCTGGGTCTGGGTGGCAGCGCGCGGTTCCAGGGCGAGGTAGCGGATGTGCTGGCGCGGGCCGAGGATGGCGTACACCCCGGCGCTCGTCAGGCCGCCGGCCAGCCAGGACAGGTCCCAGCCGCCCAGGGCGACAGCGATGGGGCCCTGCATGACGGGGATCAGGCCGTACATGAACAGCCACGTGGCGAAGATGCCGGCCACGAGGGAGACGACGCCCGCCCAGTTGACGCCGGGCAGCCGCTTGGTGCCTACGCCGTCGAACAGCCGATCGGTTCCGCCGGGCCAGCGCTTTTCCAGCCAGAAGTAGTGCACCAGCATGATCCCGCCCCAGGCGGCCACCCAGGCCACCAAACCGATCAGCCAGGCGTCAAGCACCGCGGCGAAGTCCTCCTGGAAGATGAAGAAGACGACGGCGGCGAGCGAGAAGACGCCGACGAACAGGTTGAGCTTGCGGCGGCTGATGGAGATGTCCAGGGCCTGCGTGGCCACCGAGAAGGTGTAGATGTTCAGGATGTTGGTGGCGATGGGTCCGTGGAGCACCATCAGCAGCACCGGCAGCGCCATGGCGCCGAAGTTCATCACAATCAGCTTGCCGGGATCGATCTCGCCGCTGTTGGTGGCCAGGCTGGCGCCCAGGACGCCGAGCCACACCACGGGGATGAACTGGCCCAGCACTGAAGCCAGGTAGACCTTCTTCTTGGGAACGCTGGTGCTGACGAACCGGGAGTAGTCCGCGGCATAGGTGAACCAGGTGATGCCCCAGCCGATACCGATGGCGGTCATGACGGCGCTCATGGCGGCAATGCGCTCGGAGCCTTCCAAAATGGCTCCGGCCGGTCCGGCGTAGCCCCAGTTGATGTCCATTCCGAACCATGCCACGGCGGACATGACGGCCAGGATCAGGATAGTGGGCGGCACGGTCCACTTTTCAAAAGCCGCGATGGCCTTGTAGCCGAACCAGGCGATGGCCACCTGGAGGGCCATGATGAAGGTGGCGACGCCGATCTTCCAGCCGTAGTTGGGCGCTTCCGGGTCAACCCAGCCAAGGGTTCCGAAGAGTGCCATGACCAGGTCCAGGATGATCCAGGTGTTGACCGCGCACCAGCCGATGACCAGCAGGGCCTGGATGGCGGCCGGCAGGTAGTTGCCGCGCCGTCCGAATGCTGCCCGGGCCAGGACCATGCCGGTGGCTCCGGTCCGCTGGCCCAGGAGGACGAAGCAGCCAAAGAGCAGCATGCCGATCAGGTTGCCCAGCACCAGGACGGTGATGGTGTCCGCGAGCCCGAGCCCCAGCTGGATCCCGAGTGCCCCCAGCACCCAGTTGATGGGAGCCAGGTTGGCGCCCGCCCAGATCCAGAACTGGCCGGATACCTTGCGTGTGCGTGCGGATTCGGGAATGGGCTGCAGCCAGGCTTCATGGTCCACGGCGCTGTGGTCCTCGGTTGCCTGGGCAGGTTGGCCGTGCGTGGCTGTTGAAAGCTTTTCTTGCATGGGGGCCTCCGTGAGGTGGATAAGTACCAAAAGGCTATGTGGCCGCCATCACAAGGAACAAGATACGATCTGTATAGCAGAATCTTCTACTACGTTACGGAATGTCGTGTCAGTGTTTCTTGGCGAAATACTCGCCCATCCCGCCCTCGCCGCCGCCGACCCCGTGGTCCACCCCTTGGGCGTGGTGGCCGACGCGCAGCCCGTCCGCTGGGTCCACTCCAGCGAAGTGCTGGACATCGCTCCCCTGCTCCGCGGCGGCGAGCTGCTGCTCTGCGGCGGCATCACCCTTGCCACGGCCTCGCCCGCCAAACGTGAGGAGTATGTGCGGGAGCTCGCGCAGCGCGGGATTGCCGCGCTGGCCATCGAAACCGGCGGGGCGCTGCCGGAGATTCCGGCCGACATGCTGCACAAGGCGGAGGAGTACGGCCTGCCCGTGGTGGAGCTGCGCAAGGTGGTGCCCTTCGTAGGCGTCATGCAGGCCATCAACTCCATGCTGGTCAGCGAGTCCGTGGGCCACCTGCAGCAGGCCGACGCCGCCACCCGCGCCATGGCTGCGGAGCTGGCCCACGGCGCCTCGCTGGACAAGATCCTTTCTGTGCTGGCAGGCATCACGGGCGCGGCCGTGAAGCTCACTTCCCCGTGGGGCGTCACCATGGGCAGCGCAGCGCCGGAAGGGTGGAGCAGCGAGGTTGGCGCGGACGGCGGGGCCGGGGCGGCCCAGGAAGAAGCAACCAAGCAAGAAGCAGGGGGCGACGACGGCTCCGGCCAGGGCGGGCACGCCAACTTCAGCGGGGCTGCTGCCGGCCGGCTGATCAGCGTGGATATCCCCGTACGCGGTGTCCTCATGGGCCGGCTGGAGGTGCTGGTGCCGCCGACCGCAGATACGGCGCTGGCGCAGGTGGCCGGGGAACGCGCCGTCGACATCCTGGGCCTTGCGCTGCTGCAGCACACACCTCCCGGCCTGCACGCCCTGGCCGGTGCTGAACTGATGCGGGCAGTGCTCAATTCCGCTCCCGAGTGGCGCCTGGAACAACTCGCTCCCGGCGCGGGGTTCCCCACGGATTCCCCGGCCGTGGTGGCAGCCATCCATGCCGCGGCACCGCAGGAGCTGCGGGGCGCCGTCGAAAACTTCCTGAGCTCGCACCGGATCCCCTGCGCCGCATACTTGGATGACGCAGAGCTGGTGGTGATGATCGGCTTACCCTGCACCGAGCCCCCGGGCGAGCGGCGGCAGCTTCTGGAATCCCTGCGCGGACTGGAGGGTGACCATGATGCCGTGATCGCGGTGGGGCCGCCGGTAGCCCGTGTTGCGGAGGCGGCATGGTCACTGGCGGAGGCGCGCCGGGCCCTGGAGGTGCGGCAGATCAGACGCCGGAATGCTTCGGTACGCAGGCGGTTTGCCGCGCGGGGCCTGGTGGTTATCGATGCCCAGGACGCCGCCGTGGAAAGCCTCGCCCTGACCTGCCTCGATGCCTCTGCGCGTGAAGCCTTCATCAACCGGCAGCTGCGGGCAGTGCTGGAGCATGATGAGCAGCGGCAGTCCCAGTTGCTGGAGACCCTGCAGGTGTGGCTGGACTCCGGGTGCAACACGGCCCAGTCCGCCCGCGAACTGCACCTGGAACGGCAGTCAATGCACCACCGGCTGCAGCGGATCTTCGAGCTGTGCGGCGGTGATCCCCGCGGCACCGGACGGCTGGCGGCGCTGCACCTGGCGGCAAGAATGGCAGGGCTGCCGTGAAAATCGGGTCCGCGACGGGCCGGTCATCCTATCTTTTGCCGGCATGACCGGCGGGAGCTCCCGGGAGCCTGCTACCCCTCAGCAACAATGATGGCGCCGCCCAGCCACTTCTTGACCTGATCAGGAGCAGCCGTTGTTACCGTCCAGTTCTTGCCAACGTTGACAGCTGCCTGCTCCTGAGGCGTCCTTATCGCCAACTGGGTGTCCAAGGATGCATCGTTCGGAAAGCCTGGGTGTATAGCTGGGCCAGATTTGCTGCAAGGCGCTCGGCTCAGCGCCTGGTTTCGTAGCTGGCAAGGAGCACACCGCCTGGGAACGTCCGGGTCTCCAGCAAGCTCAGGTTCACCCAGTTGTCCAGGACTGTGAAAAACGGAGTGCCGCCGCCCACCAGGACCGGGTGGGTGACCATCACGTACTCGTCGATCAGCCCGGCCCGCATGGCCGCCGCGGCGAGTGTGGCACCACTGATATCCATGGAGCCGCCTTCCCCGGCCTTCAGCCGGCTTATCTCGGTGACCGCGTCGCCGGCGACCAGCCGCGTATTCCAGTCGACCGTGCTGATCGTCGAGGAGAAAACCACCTTCGGCATGTCCCGCCAGCGATGGGCGAACTCCACCTGCGCCGGCGTGGCCCCCGGCTGCTGGTCGGCAGTGGGCCAGTGGGAGCTCATGGTCTCCCACAGCTTGCGTCCGTACAGTGACAGGCCGGTCGCCGCCACCCGGTCGGACCACCATTGGAACAGCTCGTTACTCGGCGTACTCCAGCCGATGTCGTCACCGGGCGCGGCGATGTAGCCGTCCAGACTCACGTTCATGCCGAAGGCCAGTTTGCGCATGGCGCCAGTCTTCCGCGGGCCGCTATTGGTTGTACAGACCTCCCAGCGTCAGTTTGCGGGCCTGCCGCCCAGCCGCGTAGTCACCTTCGCGGCGGCGGCCACGCACGCCTCCCCCAGGCTCTCGAACTGCTCCTTGGACACCCTGAACCGGGGCGCAGGAATCAGGACGGCAGCCACCACGTCACCGCGATGGTCCCGGACGGGCGCAGCCACGCCCACCTCATCCATCGACGATTCGCCGTAGTTGCCCGCCCATCCCCGCTGCGCCACGTCCCGGAGCCTTGTTTCGTAAGCCGCCAGGCCGTCGTCGTCCAGTCCCGGAAAGGTGATGGTCCCGCTGCGCAGCAGCTCCCGCACCCGCTCGGCCGGCAGCGTGGACAGGAAGACTTGGACGGACGCGCTCATGGCATCCCGGTAGCGGGCTCCCAGCGGGGTGGTGTGCTTGATCTGGTGGTGGCTGGCGATCTGCTCGACACAGATGGCTTCGTCCCCGTTCCACAACATGAGCGCGCTGGTTTCCCCGGTCTGCTCGGTCAACTGCCGCAGCACCGGGTAGGCCACGCGGCGTTCCTCCATCTCCGCCAGCAGCGGCCCGGCGACGGCGATGAGCCCCAGGCCCAGCCGGAAGCGCTTGGTTTCCGGGTCCCGCTCCACCAGGTTTTCCTGCTCGAAAGTGGCCAGGATCCGGGAGACGCTGCTCTTGTGCATGCCCACGCGGTTGGCGATTTCGGTGACGCCCAGCAGCGGCTCGTCCGCGGTGAAGGTGCGCAGGACGGCGATGGCATTGACGACGACGGAGGCGCCTTTCGCGTCCTGCCCGCCGTTGGTGCCGGATCCGTTGCCGTTGCTGTCGGAGGTCTTTGCAGGAGTCATGGTGGACACCATCTTTCCCTATCGTTGGCGGCAGACGCCGAAAGCGGCGCCGTGGTCTGAAGTGCTCGATCCACGGCGCCGCTACGGCTGTTCAGTTGGTTATCCCTCGATGATGTTGTGCTCGGGGCCGAACGGGAACTTGGTGATGTTCTCCACCGAGTTGTCCTCGCCGATGACCAGGATGTCGTGCTCGCGGTAGCCGCCGGCGCCCGGGAGGCCGTCCGCAACCGTGATCATGGGCTCCATGGACACCACCATTCCGGGTTCCAGGACGGTGTCGATGTCCTCGCGGAGCTCCAGGCCTGCTTCGCGGCCGTAGTAGTGGCTGAGGACGCCGAAGGAGTGTCCGTAACCAAAGGTGCGGTTGGCCAGCAGTCCGTGGCTGATGTAGATCTCGTTGAGCTCGGCGGCGATGTCCTTGCAGACGGCGCCCGGCTTGATGAGTTCCAGGCCCCGCTTGTGGACCTCCACATTGATGTTCCACAGTTCCAGCGACCGCTCATCCGGCTGGCCCAGGAAGAGGGTGCGCTCCAGGGCGGTGTAGTAGCCGGAAGTCATGGGGAAGCAGTTCAGCGAGAGGATGTCCCCCTGCTGCAGCTTGCGGGTGGTGGCCCAGTTGTGGGCACCGTCGGTGTTGATGCCGGACTGGAACCACACCCAGGTGTCCCGGACCTCGCGGTGCGGGAACGTCCTGGCGATCTCGTGCACCATCGCCTCGGTGCCGATCAGGGCAACCTCGTACTCGCTGATGCCTTCGCGGATGGCGTTGCGGATGGCCTCGCCACCCAGGTCGCCGATGCGGGCACCGTGCTTGATGACCTCGATTTCCTCGGCGGACTTGATCATGCGCTGGCGCATGGCGTCCTGGGACACATCCAAAAGCTGGGCGCCGGGGAAGGCGGCGGAAATCTTCTCGCGGGTCAGGCCCGGGAGGAAGTCGTCCTCGACGCCGATCCGGCTGGCCTTCACGCCGCGCTGGCGCAGGGCCTCCTGCAGGCCAAAGTAGAAGTTGTCGCGGCGCCAGTCGGTGTAGACGATGTTTTCGCCGTAGGAGGTGCGCCACGGCATGCCGGCATCGATGTTGGCGGTAACGGTGACGGAGTCATCGGCGGTGACCACCAGCGCGTAGTTGCGGCCGAACGTGGTGTACAGGAAGTCGGAGTAGTACTTGATGCCGTGGTAGCTGGTCAGGATGACAGCGTCGAGTTCCTTGGCGGCCATGATCTTGCGCAGGCCGCCAAGGCGGCGCTCGAACTCCGCGTCGGAGAACGTCAGTTTGCCCTTGGAACCGATGTGCAGGACCTTGAGGCGCTCGAGTTCGGCAATGGAGGACGCGTTGTCAGCGGTGATAGTCACGAAGGTGTGCCTTTCTAATGGGTGCCGGCCGCGGTTGTGCAGCCGGTGTTGGTTTGCGTAATGAGGGTTGGTCTTGGTCGCCGGGTTGGCGTGGGGCCTCTTGGTCAGAGGTGCTTGAGGGGTTTCCGGGAAGTCTCGGCGGCGAACAGCACCGCCGTGAGGGACACGGCAGCGGCAGCGACGAGATACCAGCCGGGCGCCAGCTTGCTCTGCGTCATGCCGATCAGCAGGGTGGCCATGAACGGTGCGGTGCCGCCGAACAGGGCGTTGGAGAGGTTGAAGCTGACGGCGAAGCCGCTGTACCGGACCTTGGTGGGGAACAGTTCTGCCAGGAAGCTGGGCAGGGTTCCGTCATTCAGGGTGAGCATGCCGCCCAGCAGGATCTGGACCAGGACGATCACCAGGAAGTTGCCGGTGTCCAGCAGCATGAAGGCCGGCACGGTCAGCAGCATGAACAGCACGGACGCGTTGATCAGCATGCGCTTGCGGCCGAACCGGTCCGAGGCCAGGCCGGTCAGGAAGATAAAGCCGATGTAGCTGGCCAGGGCGATGGTGGTGGCCAGGAAGGACTCGGTAGGTCCGAAGCCCAGTTCCTCGGAGAGGTAGGTGGGCATGTAGCTGAGGATGACGTAGAAGCCGACGGCGTTGAGCAGCACCGCGCCGCAGGCGATGACGAGCTGCTTGCGGTAGGTCCGGAACATGTCCAGCGCTGGAGCCTTGGGGGCGGATTCTTCCTGGTCGGCCAGGGCGCGGAAGGCAGGGGTGTCCTCCAGCTTGGTGCGGATGTAGCGGCCGATCAGGCCCATGGGTGCGGCCAGGAGGAACGGCAGCCGCCAGCCCCAGTCGTGCAGCTGTTCGGTGCTGAGCACCGAGCTGAGGAGTGCCGCGATCAGTGAGCCAAGGAGCAGGCCGGCCGCAGTGCTGGCCGGAACGACGGCGGCGTAGAGGCCGCGGCGGTTGGCCGGTGCGTATTCCACCAGGAAGGCCGAGGCTCCGGCGTACTCCCCTGCGGCCGAAAAGCCCTGGACCACGCGGACCAGGAGCAGCAGGACCGGGGCCAGCAGTCCGATCGTGCCGTAGCCGGGAATGAGGGCGATGCAGAAGGTGGAGACGGACATGATGACGATGGAGAGGGACAACGCTTTGCGGCGGCCCAGCTTGTCGCCGATGTGGCCCCAGAAGAAGCCACCCAGGGGACGGACGAAGAAGGAAATGGCAAAGACTGCGAAGGTTGCCAGCAACGCGGTCTGCCGGTCCGCTTCGGGGAAGAACACCGAGGAAATGACCGCCGCCAGGTAGCCGTACACGGCGTAGTCGAACCATTCGACGAAGTTGCCGATAAAGCTCGCGGTTACCACCCGGCGTCGGACGTCCTTGCTGGCAACAGCACTGTCAGCACCATTGCCAGCCCGGGCGGGACCGTTGGCGTCAGCGGCAACGGCATCCATCCGGGGTGAGTTTTGTTGGGTACTCATGAAACCACCAATGAAAGTTGGAGTTGCATTGCTTGCAACGTGGTTGTTTCAAGATAGGCCGTGACGCGCGACACAGTCAATAGGTCCGGCAAGCATTATTTCTTCTGCCAACGGCGGTAAGAGCCAGGGTCGCGCACTTCAAGGCGTAACCCGGGGCGGATTGGCCGCTTGCGTTGGCAGCAACATCGTTGTAACAATCGCGAAACTGGGCAATTAATGCAGCAGTGGCCGCCAAGCGGAAGGGCTTGGCGGCCACTGAGGTGCAGGATGTAGGCGGGAGCTACCGGGCAGGGACTGGTTCGGCGGCGACTAGCGGGTGGTCCCGGTGCAGGTTTCCCAGGACGGAGGCGCCCTGCGGTGATCCCAACTCGGTAAAGAACTCCACGTTCGCCCTGACGTAGTCTGCCCACTCGTCCGGCACGTCGTCAGAGTAGTAGATGGCCTCTACCGGGCACACGGGATCACACGCACCGCAGTCCACGCACTCGGATGGGTGGATGTAGAGGGAGCGCTCGCCCTCATAAATGCAGTCCACCGGGCATTCCTGGATGCAGGCCTTGTCCTTCACATCCACGCAGGGCTGGGCGATCACGTATGTCATGGCTACTACACACCCGTGTAGACGGTTTTGCCCCAGGTGAAGAACTCCAGGGCGGACCTGCCCTGTTCGCGGAACGTGTTGGTGGAGGAGTCCTTCACGCCGCCGAACGGCACGTTCAGGTCCAGTCCGGCGGTGGGCCGGTTGACCTTGATGACCCCGGCCTGGGCCCGGGCGGAGAAGTCGGTGGCCAGTGCCAGCGAATCGGTGCAGATGCCGGCTGTGAGGCCGTAGCGGGAGTCGTTGATCGCGGCCAGGCCCGCCTCATAGTCGGGTACTTCCAGGACGGCCACCACGGGGCCGAAGATTTCCTCGGTCACGGCCGGGTCGTCAAAGGCAAGGTCGGTGAGCACGGCGGCGGGGAAGAACAGCGCTTCGGAGGAATCGCCGTCGTACTTTCCGTGCAGGAGGGTCGCGCCACGTTCGACGGCGCCACGCACCGCTGCCTGGTCCTGCTCGAACTGCTGCGGGCTCACCACCGCACCCATCGCCGATTCGAGACCGTCGCCCGGGGTGTACTTTGCAGCCTCAGCTACCAGCGCCTCCAAGAACGCGGGGCGGATGCCGGGGGTGACGTAGACGCGGGATGTGGCGGTGCAGGCCTGGCCGGTGAGGCCGAAAGCGCCGGCCGCCACCACCTGTGCTGCCTTGCGGGGATCGGCATCGTCCAGGACCAGGACGCCGTTCTTGCCTCCCATTTCCAGCTGCACCCGCGCGCGCCGGCCGTTGAGGATCTCCTGCAGGCCCAGGCCCACATTGGTGGACCCAGTAAAGGACATCCCGGCAATGCGCGGATCACGGGCCAGGGCGTCGCCCACCACACGGCCCTTGCCATGGACCACGTTGAACACGCCGGCCGGCAGTCCCGCGTCCTGCAGGGCGCGCGCCAAGTGCGTGGCGGACAGTGGGGTGAGCTCGGCGGGCTTGATCACCACGGCGTTGCCGCTGATCAGCGCCGGGGCCGTTTTCCAGGCCGGGATGGCGATGGGGAAGTTCCACGGGGTGATCAGGCCGACGACGCCCAACGGCTCGCGCCGCGTGGTGATGGTGGTGTCCGGCAGGCCGCTGGGCAGCACTTCGCCGGTGGCGGCCCAGCCGAGCGAGCCGAAGAAGCGCAGCACGTCGGAGGCACGCTTCACTTCGCCCTTGGCTTCGGCCAGGGTCTTGCCTTCCTCGCGGACCAGGTCCTCGGCAATCGCGGCTTGGCGTTCGATCAGCAGGTTCCCGGCGGCGAGGAGGATGGCGCCGCGGGAGGGGGCGGGCAGTGCCGCCCAACCTGGTTGCGCCGCTGCGGCGGCGGTGATGGCCGCGTCCACGTCCTGGGCGGTGCCGCTAGGCGACAGTGCCGCCAGCTCATCCGGCCGGGCGGGGTTCATCCGC
Source organism: Arthrobacter sp. SLBN-83 (assembly GCF_006715285.1). Taxonomy (NCBI): domain Bacteria; kingdom Bacillati; phylum Actinomycetota; class Actinomycetes; order Micrococcales; family Micrococcaceae; genus Arthrobacter; species Arthrobacter sp. SLBN-83. The sequence goes on along the minus strand of NZ_VFMX01000001.1, from coordinate 1,937,556 downwards.
CGGGTTTCTGCCTCGCCCAGCCACTGGCCGTTGATGAGGTGCTGGGCGGTCAAGTGCGAGTGGGTGGTGGTTTGGGGGTCCAGTGCGGTGGAGGTCATGGCGTTCCTTCGAAGATGGTGGGTGGGGCTAGAGGCTGCGGATGAGGCCGCCGTCGCACCGCAGTGCCACGCCGGTGATGTACGACGCCGGTGCGCTGCACAGGAAGGCGGCAGCGGCACCGAATTCGGCGGGTTCCCCATACCGCCGCGCAGGGATGGTTTTGCGGGATTCGAGCCGGATCTCCTCCAGCGTGGTGCCGCGGCGTTTGGCCGCTGCCTGGTCCAGTTCGGTAACCCGGTCCGTGGCGATCCTGCCGGGCAGGAGCAGGTTGACCGTGACTCCATCCAGCGCCACCTCGGCGGCCAGCGTCTTGAGGTAGGCGGCCAGCGCGGCGCGGCCGGTGTTGGAGATGGCCAGGTTGGGCAGGGGCGCCGCCACGCCGCTGGAACCGACGGCCAGGATCCTCCCCCACCGCCGCTCGCGCATCCCGGGAAGGGTCAGGGACACCAGCGCCTGGTGCGGCCTGACCAGGGTGTTGAATGCGGCAGCGATGTCCTCGGACCCGAGCGTGGCGGCCGCCCCGGGCTTGGGTCCGGGCCCGTTGAGGACCAGGATGTCGATCGGTCCCAGGCCGGATTCGGTCTGCGCTACTGCCGCTTCCACTCCCCCGGGAGCGGTGAGGTCCGCTTCAACGGCGATGGCCCCGAAACCGGGAAGGTCCCCGTACGCTGCCTGCAGCTCGCCCACGATCTCCTGGGCCCGGTCCCGCCGCCTGCCTACGATGGCAACTTTGGTGCCTTCCGCGGCGAGTGCCCGTGCCACGGCGAGCCCCAGTCCGCCGGTGGAGGCCGCCACCAGTGCAGTCCGTCCTGAGATAACGAGATCCATCAGTGGCTCCCGGCCGGAACGGGGGTGCGGGTCAGCTTGAGCGCCGTGGCGGCTTCGCGGAGGTGCGCGGACATGGCATGCCGCAGGTTTTCCGGGAATGCGGCCGCCGGGGCGCGGACGCCGGAGTCCTTGATCCAGCCGCGTTCGCGCAGGCATTCCTTGCGGATGGCCAAGGCCACCTTGGCCTGCTGCTCGAAGTTGATGAGCGGCAGGTAAGGCACCAGCTGGGCTGCGGCGGCTGCGTAGCCTTCGCGCTGCCAGACCCGGACGCACGCAATTAGCGCCTCCGGGTAGGAGAACCCGGTCATGGCTCCTGCGGCTCCGGCCAGGAGTTCGTCCAGCAGGCCTTGGCCGCCGAGGCCGCCGAAAACTGAAATGCCGGTGGCGGCGCTGAGTGTTGCGATGGCCACGCTGGTGGGCGGCGCCTCGGCCTTGATGGCGATGACGGCGGGGCTCGCCTTGACCACCGCAATCAGCGCATCGGTGGAGATGCTGACGCCGCTGGCCAGGGGGTAATCCTGCAGCACCACCTTGGCGCCTGTTGCCCGGTGGATGGCGTCCAGGTGGGCGGCCACCACGTCCGGTTTTGGTGAGTTGGCCTGCACCATGACCGCGGCGAGCCGGTTACCGGCTGCCTCCTGGGCTGCACAGATTTCCTCAATGGCTGGCCGGGTGGCCAGGGCGGTCACGCCCACCACCAGCGGCAGGCTGGTGCATTCGACGGCGATTTCCAGGACCTGCCGCCGCTCCTCCACTGTGAGGGAAGCAGCCTCGCCGAACACGCCCAGGACCGTGAGGCCGGTGGCACCGATGGTTTCGTAGCGCTCCACGAGGTCGGAGAGGCTGTCCAGGTCCACGTCCAGGGTGCTGCCCTGGAACGGGGTGGCGACGACGCCCCACACTCCCGGAGGCAGGGATTCGCGATTTTCAGGCGCGGCGGATTGCGGCATGAGTGGGTCCTTCTTTTGTTGGAACTGTTAGTGGGAAACGTGTGGTCAGCAGCCCGGCCACACCGGCGGACGTTTTTCCTGGAACGCGCGGACGCCTTCGGCGGAGTCCTCGCTGTCCAGGGCGGCCATGAGGGCCGGCAGCCGGAGGCCGCGCGCTTCGGCTGCCGTCAGGTGCGAAGTCCGGGCGGCCATCTGCTTGACCGCCCGGACGGAGGTGGGGGCGCACGCAAGGATCTGGTCCACCCAGCGCTGCACTGCGTCGTCGAGTTCGTCAGCAGGAACCACCTCGTTGACCAGGCCCATGGTCTGCATCTCGGCGGCACCGGCCTTCCGGCCGGTGAGCAGCATGCCCATCGCCTGGGTATAGGGGACGCGGCGCACCAGCTGGTGGATGCCGCCGTCGAGCGCCAACCGCCCAACCCGGGGCTCCGTCAGCCCGAATTTCGCGCTGTCCGCCGCCACAACGATGTCCGCCCCCAGGACGATCTCCATGCCCCCGCCCAGCGCGTAGCCGTTGACCTTGGCAATGACGGGGATGTCCAGGGTGGTGCGCAGGCTCAGGCCGCCGAAGCCGTTGGGGTCCAGGCCGGCCCAGTACTCCAGGCCGGTCTTGTCCACGGCTGAGGCGGACATGTCCGCGCCGACGCAGAAGGCACGGGGCCCGGCGCCGGTGATGACCACGGCCCGCACGGACGGGTCCTGTTCCAGCTGCTCCCAGATCTGGTTGAGCCGGGCCTGCGCGGTGCCATCGACGGCGTTGAGGACGTGCTGGCGGTCAATGGTGACAGTTGCTACGCCCTCGTTGATCGTCAGGGTGACCTCGTCGACGCGCTCTGCCACGGCCGTCACCGCAGGACCCCCAACTGCTGCAAACGGGCGATAGTGTCCGCGTCGAAGCCGTTTTCCAGCAGGACCTCCACATTGTGCTCGCCAAGGCGCGGTGCCACGCGGCGGACAACGGGCGGGGTGGCGGAGAGCCGGATGGGGGCGTTGAGCATCTTCACCGTGCCCACCTTGGGGTGCTCGGCCTCCACGATCATTCCGTTCGCCTCGGTCTGGGCATCGGCGAGCGCCTGTTCCAGAGTGTGGACGGGGGCGTTGAGCAGCCCCTGTTCCTCCAGCTTTCCGGTCCAGTACTCGGTGGTGTTGGTGGCGAAGTGCTCGCGGAAGATGGCCTGCAGGGCGGGCTTGTTCTTGAACTGCTGCTCCAGCGTGGCAAACCCGGGCCGTTCTGTCAGGTCCTCATCCAGTCCCAGGGCGTCGGAGATCCGGGCCAGCGGGTCGGGGGTGAAGCCGCCCACCATGCACACGGCACCGTCGGTGGTTTCGAAGACGCCGCTCAGCGGCATGGCGCCCCAGTTAACCTCGTAGCCGCGGTTGAGCTGCATGCAGGCCTCCTGCATTTGCAGGTGCAGCATGGAGTCGTACATGGTCACTTCCACCTTCTGCCCCGCGCCGGACGCCTGCCGGGTGCGCAGCGCCAGCAGGATGCCCTGCATCAGATGCATGCCGGTGATGTAGTCGCAGAGGGTGGTGGGGTAGATGGCCGGCTTCTGGTCATCGGATTCGCGGCGCCACATCACGCCGGAGTAGGCCTGGGCGATGGCATCCTGGCCGCCCTTGTGCGAGTACGGCCCCACCGGGCCGAAGCCGGTGCCGGAAGCCCAGATGATGCCCGGGTTCTTCACCTTCAGGTCCTCATAGCCGAAGCCCATCCGTTCCATCACGCCGGAACGGAAGTTGCTGACCACCACGTCGGCGTCAGCCAGGAGCCGGTGCAGCACCTCGCGGCCTTCGTCTGTCCTGGTGTCCACGGAGACGCTGCGCTTGTTGCGGTTGATGGACAGGAAGATCGGGTTGTCCTGGCCGTCCTGGTCGGGAAATGAGTTGCGGGAAATGTCGCCCGCGCCGGGCCGCTCCACCTTGATGATGTCCGCGCCGTAGTCGCCCAGAAGCTGGGTGCAGGAAGGCCCCATGAACACCTGGGTGAAGTCCACAATCCGGATGCCTTCCAGCGGAAGGGGCACCGGCGAGGCAGCCGCATTGGTGCCCGCCGCCGTCGTGCGTTCCTCCACCCGCTCTACCGTTGCCGCGCTCATGCCAGCACCGCGGCTTCAGCGTCCAGGGTGGCGTTCGACGACGGCACGTCGCCGGGGTCCGCGCCGTGCCGGCGCATGCCCTGCTGGATGTCCGCTGCCGCTACGTCCCGGACCAGCACGCCGGACTCGACGGCGAGCGCGGCGGCGACGCCGACGGCCTGGCCCATGGCCATGCAGGGCGGGATTTCGCGGGACATCTTTTGCGCCTCAGGGGTGGCGGAGTAGTGGCGGCCGGCCACCAGCAGCTGGTCGACTTCCTTGGGAAGCAGCGAGCGGTAGGGGTAGTAGTAGTCGCGGCCGCGGGCCACGCTGTCCTGGAAGTGGCGGCGGGAGGTGACGTCGTCCTTGGTCATGACGTACTCACCCTGGAGCAGGCGGGTTTGGCGGACACCCATCTGGGAGGCGACGTCCAGCATGTAGCACTTCTCGAAGCCGGGCAGGTTGGCGCGGACATAGTCCACGGCCTCGGAGATCTTGTCCCGGGCGGCGAATTCAGCGGCGGTCATGTCCGCGGGGTCCACGCCGTCGAAGCCGGTCATGTGCGGGGCGTTGCACCACACCACTCCGTCGATGGGGGTCTTGAGCCACCACAGCTCCCAGGCGCCGCCCAGGAGGCGCTTGATCTTGCGGTTGATGGCGCGGGCTTCCTTGGGGTTGGCCTGTTCGAAGGCTTCGGCGGCGGCGGTGTCCACGTTGCCCAGCCGGAAGACGAGGGTGGTGAGGTAGTTGTCCTTGGCGTAGCTGGCGCCGGCGCGGGAGGCGACGTCGATGTCGCCGGTGGTGTCGATGACCACGTCCGCCATGAAGGCCTGCGGGCCCAGCTTGGTTTCGCAAATGACGCCCTTGATCACGCCGTTGTCCACGATGGGGCGGGAGAACCAGGAGTGCAGCCGCAGGTCCACGCCAGCCTCGCGGACCAGGTCGTTGGAGGCGCGCTTCCAGCCGTCCGGATCGAAGGCCGCGGCGTAGCAGATGGGCTTGGGGTTGGTGTGGGAGTGGAAGTCGAAGGTGCCGTAGCGGCCCCACTTGTTCCACAGTTCCTCCGAGGTGCGGCGGTCCTCGGCGGGCGGGACGATGGCCAGGCCCAGTTTCTGCAGGCGTTCCACGTATTCGGACACGATGCCGGTGACGGTGATGTCCTGGCCGTTGATCATGTCGTCCAGCACCAGCACCATGCCGCCGGAGGCCAGGCCGCCCAGGGAGGAGTAGCGCTCCAGGAGGGTCACCTTGGCGCCGGAGCGGGCGGCGGTGACGGCGGCGGCCACGCCTGCGGGACCACCGCCAACCACCAGGACGTTTGACCGGGAGATCACCGGGGCGGTGAGGTCCGCCGTGGTGGTGGAGAGCTCCAGGGAACCGGTTTTGGGCGCGGTGAAGCTGGGTGTGTTGTTCATGGGGGAAGTCCTTACTTTCCGACGAAGATGCCGTTGGAGCGGCGTGCGGCGAGGTAGAAAACGATGCTGAGGATGGAGAGGACGGCTACGTAGACCGGGAAGACCCAGGTGAGGTTCAGGGACTGCAGCCAGACAAGGAGGTAGGAGGCGGTGCCGCCGAAAATGGCCACACCGATGCCGTAGCCCAGGGCCACGCCGGTGCCGCGGATGTTCTTGGGCATCAGGGAGGAGCTGACCACGTTGTAGAGGGTCATGTTCAGGACCAGGACAATCGAGCCGCCCAGCAGGACCGCCGCGAACCCGCCGATGCCCGGCTGGACGTACAGGAGCATCAGGAACACGGAGGGGATGGCCAGGATGCGGGTCACCAGGAACCAGCGGGACATGGACCGGCCGTCGGCCAGTTTGCCGATGATCCAGCTTCCCACCACCAGGATGACGCCCAGGATGGTGGTGAGGGCAAAGACTGCGGTGGGGTCTTCCTTGAAGCCGCTGCGGGCTGCGCTGGGCAGGCCCACGTTCCAGGCGTAGTTGTAGGCCTGGGCGGCGCCCACCACGAAGACGATGGCCAGGACGGAGAGCCAGTGCTTGCCCACGCCGGACCATACGGTTTTGGCCGTGTTGGTGGCGCGCTCTTCTTCCTTGAGGGTTTCCGGCAGCGAGCGGCGCAGGTAGAGCACCACGAAGCCGAAGACTGCCCCGATGATGAACGGAACGCGCCAGCCCCACTCCCCCATGGCTGCACCGCCGATTGCCAGGCTGCAGACGAAGCTGACCAGGGAGGCGAGCAGGATGCCGATGTTGACGTAGAAGGACATGATGCCGGCCACGTAGCCTTCGCGGCCTTCGGGCGCCAGTTCGACGGCGTGGGAGGTGGAGAGCGGGGCTTCGATGCCGGTGGAAATGCCCTGCAGGATGCGGCAGGCCACCAGGATGATGCCGGACCAGGCTCCGATGGTGGCGTAGCTGGGGGTGATGGCGATGACCAGGGTAGTGCCGGCCATAAGCATGATGGACAGCAGCATCACGCGTCGGCGGCCGATGCGGTCTGCCAAGGTGCCCAGCAGGATGCCGCCCAGGGGACGGAAGGCGAATCCGACGGCAAACACGGCCAGCGCGTTCAGGGTGGCGGAGAGGGGCTCGGTGTTGGGGAAGAAGTTGGGGCCGATGAAGGCGGACAGGAGGCCGAAGACCATCCAGTCGTACCATTCGAGGGCGTTGCCCAGCCCCAGGCCCAGGAGGCCCTTGCGGACTTCGGGGGTGAATTTGTCGCGGTTGCGGGGGGATGGAGTGGTGGAGCGGGATGACGGTACAGCGTTGTCCGTCGCTTGGATGTCGAGCATGGGAGTGTCCTTACGCTGGCGCCGGGGAGGGCGCAGGAGGGTATGACGCAGCGGCGCCTGTTGGAGGAGGCGCATGATGCGAAGGTGGCAAGGATTGTCCGGGGCCACGGATTGGGTCCGGACAGTTAAGGGGAAACGCAGGCGCCGGCGGGGACCGGCAGGCCTACCACTTGTGTGGTGCGTTTACCCAGATGGCTACGCATACCTCTTCGTAGCTGTTCTTGTACCAGTGCGGGGTCTCTGCCGGATAGGTGATGGAATCGCCCTCTTCCAGGCTGTAGCAGACGCCGTCCAAGTAGACGTCCTTCCGGCCCGAAATGATGTAGCAGAACTCTTCCCCGCTGTGGGTGAAGGGTGTTGCGCTGGTGTCGTGCCCTGGGGGCGTCATGATCCATTGCGCTTCGATGGTGCCGTCACGGTCCGGGGTAAGCAGTTCGTGAACTGCCTCCCCCACGGATTCGCGGGTGACGTTTTTCAGGTTCCGCCGTGCGGATCTGCGGACGACGGGAGACTTGGTTTGATCCTGGCCAATGAAGAACCTTCCCACGGGGATGTCCAGTCCATGGGCCAGCTGGGCGAGGGTTGTGAAGGACGGGTTGGCCATTCCGCGTTCGATCTGGCTGACGATCGCCTGGCTGAGTCCGGTGACGTCCGAGAGCTTGGCCAGGGTCATGCCCTTTTCCTTGCGCATGGCCCGCACTTTGTTGCCAACCGTGGCCAGCAGTTCGCTGGTGGCCGGCGCCGCGGTGGTGCTACTCTCGGTGGTCATCGGTTGTCTTTCATCGGGTGAGCTGACTCACACAACTATAGTGAAGATTTTTACTAAAACAACCCCTTTTCCTAATTATCCTGAAGATTCTGCTGAGACGCGTTAAAAGCGGGCCGAAAGACACGAGCGGAACCGCTTCCCCTGCCCCATACTTGCGCCATGGACGAGACTGCGGCCAGGGAGCGCACTGGGCGAAGACCGGACCGGGTCCTGCTCGCATTGGTGGGCGTGGTGGTGCTGCTGGTGGTGGTGGCCCTGGCCGTGGTGTTCACCCGCGGCGAGCCGGCACCGCTGGACGAGGCAAGCCCGGCCGGCGTGGTCCAGCGGTACAGCAGGGCAGTGATCGACGGCGACACGGCCACCGCCCAGTCCTACCTCACCGAGGGTGCCAAGAGCCGGTGCCGGGGTGCCTACGTCAGCGAGCCGGCACCGGCCCGCGTCGTCTTGGTTTCGACGACGGAACGCACCAATTCAGCCACGGTGAGGGTTTCGATTGTCCGGTCGTCCCAGGGCGGACCCTTCGGCCCGTCGGAGTATGAGACTGAGGACGCCTTCTCACTCCTCAAGGTGAACGGGAAATGGCTGATCGACCAGCCGCCGTACCCACTGGTGGACTGCACCGTTGCGCCGGTGAAGCAATGACGGCGCCGGCAGCACCAACGGTCCCCACGCCAACAGGCAGCCTGGCAACCCTCCGCCGGCTGATCCTCTACGTCCTGCTGTTCGCGCTGGTGGTCATCGCCGCGTCAGGTGTAAGCGGGCTGCTGGAGCGCCTTTTCCGTACGGCAACCACCCTGGTCTCCGGCGACGTGACCGGGCTGGCCCTGTCCCTGGCCTTCACCCTGATCGGCGGCCCACTGGCACTGCTGCTCTGGTGGTTCGTATGGCGCCGGCTCGACGACGAAGCCGAGCGCAGGGCGCCCGGCTGGGGCCTTTACCTGACCGGCATGTACGCCGTCTCGCTTATCATTGCCAGCACGTCGCTGCTGGATCTTGCCACGTCCTTCATTGGCACCCAGGAGAGCCAGTGGCCGTCCCCGCTTGCCACCGGGGTCGTCTGGGCGGCCATTTGGTGGTGGCACCGGTGGATGTGGAAGCACCCCGGCAAAGCGTCGCGCCACCTCGAGGACGTGCGCGCCGTCGTCGGCTCCGTCTTTGGGCTGCTGCTGGGCACCGGTGCCGCGATCGCTGCGCTCAGCGCACTGCTGGACGTCGCGATCCGCGGTTTCACGGCAACCGCCGCCTTTGAGCCCTGGTGGGTTGACGTCCTCCGGTCCCTGGTCTGGGCAGCTGGCGGCGCGCTGGTGTGGTGGTGGCATTGGTTCCGGGAGGGCGGCCGGCGCTTCCAGACCGGCCTGGTGGACGTCGCCATCATTGGCGTGGGCATCTTCCTGGCCGGCATCACCGCCCTTGGCGGGCTGGGCGTCATCCTGTTCGTCCTCCTGCGGCTGGCGTTCGACCGCAGCGATCCCTTGGACAACCTGCTTGAACCACTCGCTCCTGCCATCGCCGCCGCGACCATCGGGGCGCTGGTGTGGCGCTACCACCGCAGCACGTCCGTGGACCGTTCCACCAGGACCCGGCGGGCCAGCCTCCTGGTGACGTCGGCAGTGGCGCTTGCCGCTGCGGCGTCGGGTGTTGGCGTTGTGGTCAACGCACTGCTGGCTGCAGCCGTATCGCCCTTGGCGGGCAGGGCTACACGGACCCTTCTTTTGGGCGGCATCAGTTCCCTGGCGGTGGGTGCGCCGGTGTGGTGGCTGGCGTGGAAGCCCCGGCACCAGCCGCGGAGCGCGGATGAGATTCCGCCAGGCCGGCGCGTGTACCTGGTGGCATTTTTTGGCGTGAGCGCGGTGGTGGCACTCATTACGCTGCTGGTGATTGGCTACCGGCTCTTCGAATTCCTGCTGGGCGAGGTCAGCGGCGGCAGCGTCCTGGACCGCATCCGCGCACCGCTGGGCCTCCTGGTGGCCGCCGGGCTTGTGGCGGGCTACCACTTTGCGTTGTGGCGTCATGACCGGACACTGCTTGCCGCGGCGGCCCCCGTACACCAGAGGGTGATCGAGCGGGTCACCCTGGTCAGCGGCTACCGCCCTGATGCCGTGGACCCGGAGGCCCTGGCGCGCGGCATCGCTGACGCCACCGGGGCGAAGGTGACCACCTGGCTGAGGGCGGACGACGGCGGCGCCGGACTTCCGCCGTCGTCCGATCTTTCGCCTGTGGCTGGGGACGTCATCCGGCAGGTTGCGGCGGCGCTGGAAGCCACTGCCGGGCAGCAGGTCCTGGTAATCGCGGGGCCGGGAACCCGGTTGGAGGTTGTCCCGCTGATACCTCCCGGCGCTGCGGTTCCTGCCGGTCCGGCACCCGGCCGGGTCCTACGGCCCTAGCTGCCTTGGGGAGCCGGAGCCTAGCGTTGGTGCAGGCAAAGGAGGCCGGCGATGGCTGCTCGTGGAGCCGCGAAGCGTGGCGGTGCTGCCGCAGGAAGAAGCAGCAGGCGCCGGCTCGGCTGCATGACAGCCGTCCTGCTGGTTTTGGCCGGATGTTCCTCCGGCGGCGGCGCTCCAACCGCCAGTCCTTCCGGCAGCCAGGCTCCTGCACCTGAGACGTCCTCGCCGCCGTCCGGAACAGCGTCGGCGGCACCGTCCAAAGTGTTCTCGGATGCGGAACTCGCAGCCATCATCAACGGAGTGGGAAAGAGCCGGAACCTCCCATTTCCCGCAGCCCAGGATTCCACCCGACTGCGCAGCGGCGCGGTAAGCGGGTCGTTTCCTTCAACGACGCTGGAGTCGACGCCCAGCGACTGCATAGCGTTCGTTCCCCAAGACCCCTTCAAACGGTGGGCAGACAAGGACATCAACTTCGCGGAAGGTGCCATGCCCCCGGTGGGCGGTCAGTCCGGGCCAACCACCACCATCATGGCGGTCCTGAGGAGTGCTGAAAAGCAGGCCATCACCAAGGCGGACTTTGGCTATGCCGGTGAGCTGATGTCCCGCTGCGGCCAGTTCGACATGACCTACACCGAATCCGGCCGCACCTCCACCTACGGTATCCAGCTGCTCACTGCTCCCCCGCTTGGGGAAAAGCAGCACGCCTTCATGCAGGTGACCAAGCCGAAGGGTCCCGGGGACTTCGGCTCCGTGGGATTGCGCGTCCTTCAGGGCACCCTGTCCATCACACTCAACCTCGCAGTCGCAAACCTCAACGCGGAGGCCGACGCCAAGCCTGCACTGGACGCCATGGCAGTCCTTGCCAGGGAGCTCATTGACCAGGCCGCAAAAGGCTCCACGTCCGCGCCTCCGCCGGCGCCAAACTCAATGACGCCTGACCAGATGGTGGCGCTGTTCAAGGGCATGACCGGTCCCGGCGGGGAACCGGTGAGCCTGCCGCAGGCGGCACTGATCGGCCCGCCTCCCGGCGCGTCAGCTCCGCCATCCGATTCCCCCTGCACCTTTGATGATGAGTCCTACACCGCTGCCCTGGCCGGCTCCGTCTATGGCCAGGGCCAGATCCAGGGCGCCAGCAAAGTGGACTACACCGACTTCACCGTAATCAACATGCCCTCATCCTTGGCTCCGCCTTATCCGTTCGACTCCCGAGCGGAGCATCTCCGGGGCTGCACGAGCGTCCAGGAGAAGTCCTTCGGAGGCAGCAGCCGGCCCTGGTCCCCTGTCGCCGCGCTCACCACTGCCATCACCGCCGACTCAACCTACTCTGTCGCTTATCAGCTCTCCGACGGAACCGGCGAATGGCACATCCGGTGCGGAGCGCGCAGGGGGACGCTGTCGATTGAGGCAAGCAGCCGGACTGCGTCCCAATCCGAGACACAGGCGAAGGCCGACGCCCTCGTCTCCTTCTTCAACGCGGTTTTCTCCCGTGCGGGAAAGTGAGCCGGCCCGGGCTTTTGGCCGGGGAATTTGCGTCATTCCTCAAGATTTGCGCAGTTTATCCTGCTGCTGGATTAACCCTCTTCCCTTGGAATTCAACGCTGCCTAGGGTTGGCACACACGCTTTGCCAAGGGGGACAAATGAAAAGCACAGTTGAGAGTCTTACAGACGCCGCGAACCAGGACGCGCAGGTCACCGCGCCGGAATCACTGGATGTACAGCACAAAGTGGCGGATTGGACGTCCGACTGCCTGCTCACCATGCGCAGCCCCATCCGCTTCACCCGCGCCGACTGGCCGTAAATCCCGCGGCACCTCAAAGGAGCCGGTCCGCGACAGCGTCGTCACTCGGCCGGCTCAATCAACTCCGGCCCGTCGTTCCGCACACTGTTTACCCTCGTGGAGACTACCCGTGGGGTCAGAACGGGCTCGGGAAGAGTGTCCAGGAGGTGCTGGATATCGTTCTTATCCGTCAGGTCCGGGTCCAGCCACTCAGCGAAGCGGTCGCGGGGAATGATCACCGGGGACCTGTCGTGGACGTGGCCCAAGGAGTCCTGGGCGGTGGTGGTTAGGACAGTGCAGCTCAGGAGCCACCGGCCCGGGTCATCCTCCGGCACTGAAGGATCGGCCCACCACTCGTACAGGCCGGCAAAGCCGAGCATCGGTTCCTTCTCGGAGTACAGGTAGTTGGGGATCTTCTTGCCGTCTTCCGTCTTTTGCCACTCGTAGTAGCCGTCGGCAGGAAGAATTGCGCGTCTTTTCACAGCTGCCTTACGGAATGCCGGCTTCTCCAGGATGCTCTCGCTGCGGGCATTGATCAGCTTGTTGCCGATCTTGATGTCCTTGGCCCAGGACGGGACCAGGCCCCAGTGGGCCACCAGCAGGTGCCGTTCGATGCTGCCCTCGTCCAGCCGTTCGGCCACGATCGGCACCGGCTCGGTGGGGGCCACGTTCCAGCTGGGTGGGGGCAGGCTGCCTTCAACCTCTTTTGCGTCAAAGTGGCTCAGGAGGTCCCCGCTGGCCTTGGACATGACGTATCTGCCGCACATGTGGTTATTCTCCCCACTCCAGATTGCCCGGTAAGTAACGGGACGGGCCACCTGGACCACCGGTATGACTCCGTGGAGCCATGCGCCCAACACGGCCAGCGCACTGGCCCAGGTCGTTACCCGCCGTTTCAGGCCCGCCCGGCTTTTGAAGCCGTTGCTACAGACGGAAAAATCAGCTGGAGGCTTCCCGCTCGATTTCCTCGGCCAGGTCATCCACTTCTTCCGGCCGGGCTTTGATCCCGGCCTCTTCGAAACGCTCCTCCAGGACGTGGCTTACATCGTCCTGCACATGGCCCAGCTGAATGTCGTGGCGGACATCCTCCGCGATGTCTTCGGGTGTGGCATCGGGATCCGTTCCCGCCACCAGCTCATCATTGCCATCAAAGGGGTCGTTGGCGCCGCCGTCTCCGGTATCAGTCATACTCCATCGTTACCCTTCTCCGTCCGGCAGTAAACGGGAGGTAGGAGCCAAAGGGGAACGGACGACGGCGGGCCGGGACCGCCGTCGTCCGTTCACCTGAAGTGTCAGGCAGCTTCGGCAAGGAGACCGTCGATCCGGGCCAGCAGGGATGGCCAGCCGTTGCCCATGCCCTCGATGGCGTGCCGGCCCATGGGGGTGTCGAGCTGGAAGCCGGCGTGCTCGAAGTGGAGGATGGTGCCGCCGTCCACGGGTTCAAGGCGCCAGGTGATGGTGGTGTCCAGTTGGCCCTGCGAGAACAGGAAGCTGATGGACGTGCCCGGGTCCACGGTGAGCACCTCGCACTGCTGCTGGCCCCAGGCGTCCATGTCCATGCTGAAGCGGTGGCCCACCACGGGCGCGATGTCGCCCGGCGCCCACCAGCGGGCCAGCAGTTCAGGGGTGGTCAGGGCGGCCCAGACAGCGGCAACGGGGTGTGGGTAGCGGCGTTCCAGCCGGATGGCGTTCTCGGTCATGACGGTTTCTCCTCGTCCAGAAGGTCGGCCAGGGCATCCAGCCGCTGGTTCCAGTAGTGCTCGAAGTGCTTTACCCAGCCGCCGATCTCGGCGAGCCGGGCAGGCTGCAGGTGATACACCCTGTTCCTGCCCCGCCGCTCCTCCCGGACCAGCCCCGCCTCACGGAGCACGGCAAGGTGCTCGGACGCTGCCGGGCGGCTAAGGTCCAGCAGGCCGGTGAGGTCACCGGCTGTCCGCGGGCCCTGCCGCAGCTCGTCCAGGATGACGCGCCGTGCCGGGTTGGACACTGCGGCAAAGACATCGGGAAGCACAGGAATAGAATACGTCGGAAATCTCCGACATAACAACAGCAGGCTCGGTGACGGCGGTTGGAGGTTCATCCAGTAGTCTCACTTTTGGCCCATGTGGGCCGTAACTCGGCTGGACTTATTGGGGGGGCATATCCATGGTGGGAATCGGCAGTAGATCAAAGACGGCACCAAGGCGCGCGGCCTGGCCGCAGGCCGCGGTAAGTGTCGTGCTGCTGACTGGACTGGCGGGATGCACGTACTCCGATCACCCGACAGAGCCGGCGGCGGCCATCCAGTCCACCCCCGCCCCCACCGCGTCTTCGGCCGCGAAGCCCGCGCTGAGCGGGGAAACCATGCGGGACTCGTTTGGCAACGTGGACTTCTACACCACGACAGCGGGCGACACGCTCGCAGCAGTGGCGAAGGCCTACAAGCTCTCCGAGGCGAAGGTGGCCGGGTTCAACGGGCTCCAGCCCGGAACGCCCCTCGCTCCGGGCACCAAGCTCCGACTGATTCCGGATGGTCCCGGGCCGGGCGCCATGGGCGTGGCCACGGTGGACGCTAACGGCATTCCAATGGATTACACAGTGGAACCCGACGACAGCCTGGCCGGCATCACCTACCGGTTCAACCTGACCGAGGAGCAGTTGGCGGAAGCCAATAAGGTTCCTTTCGCCTACGAAAAGGGGAACGTCTTCTTCATCCAGGCCGGAAGAGCCATCCCCCTGCAAAAAAACGCGGTGGACAGCCGCTCGGGGGCCGGAGCGGAGGTCAAGAACTCGTTCGGCCAAACCGTCTACTACACCACGGTGGACGGCGATTCGTTCGACAGCCTTGGCTACAAATACCGGTCCACCACCGCACAGATCCTGCTGTACAACCCATCCTTGGCGGCGGACCAGCCCATTCCTGCCGGCACGAAGGTTCGCCTAATTCCGGGCGAGTTGAAGATCGAGGGTGCCCAGGGAACCTTCACCACCGATGCCAACGGCATTCCGCTGACCTACACCACGGCCCCCGGGGACACGGAGCGGCAAGTTTCGTTCCGCTTCGGCGTAACCGACCTGCGCGCAGCCAACCGCCCCAGCAAGGGAACAGGCGGGGCATGGTACGAATTCACCGACCTGCCGCCCGGGGAACTGGCATCCGGCCAGACCATTAGCCTGGCACTCGACAAGCCCATCAATAATCCCGAACGCTAACGTCAACACTCAGTGACCCGCCCCCATTCACTGGGGGCAGAAACCTGTGGTGTCCTACTCTTGAGTAACCCCCAGAGAGGACCTCACTTTGGCTTGTAACGGCTGCACCGCATCTTCCCGGCTGGACTTCGATTTCAGCATGGCCTTCCAGCCGATTTACGACGCAGAGGCACGCCGCGTCTGGGGCTATGAGGCCCTGGTCAGGGGAATGTCCGGCGAGGGTGCGTACGAGGTCCTGGGAAGAGTGCTGCCGGAGCAAAGATACCGTTTTGACCAGGACTGCCGGGTGAAGGCCATCGAACTGGCGTCCCGGTTGTTCCCGGCGGATGAAGAGCTGATGCTGTCCATCAACTTCATGCCCAACGCAGTCTATGAGCCGGCAGCCTGCCTCCGCGCCACCCTCCTGGCCGCGACGCGCTGCGGCTTCCCGACATCGTCAATCATGTTCGAGTTCACGGAGAACGAAGAAGTGGTTGATACCGGCCATCTCACCAATATCATCACCGAGTACCGCAAGCACGGCTTCACCACGGCCATCGACGACTTCGGCGCCGGCCATGCCGGGCTGGGACTTTTGGTGGACTTCCAGCCCGACCTGATGAAAATCGACATGAAGCTGATCCGGGGCATCGACACCAGCCCGGCCCGGCAGGCAGTGGTGGCCGGCATTGGGGGTATCGCCAGGGAACTTGGCATCAAGGTCCTGGCGGAGGGCATCGAGACGGAGGAGGAGTTCCGGGTGCTCAAGGCCGCCGGGATCCGCCTGTTCCAGGGCTACTGGTTTGCCAAACCCGAGTTCGAGGCCCTGCCGGAGATTCGAGGCTTCGTTACGGCCGCGTAGATCCCCGCCGGCCCAGCCTGTATCCCGCCCAGAACGCGAGCACCAGCAGCCCCGCCACCACCAAGGCCAGGCCGAACTGGGTGCCCCGCGTGATGAAAGCGGCACCCGGCACGCTGAACGGCTGATTGCTCAGCGGCGCATACGCGAACCAGCCCACGAAGTCCCGGTTCAGGTAAGCGATCAGCCCGCCGGCAAGCACCGCCACCAGTCCACAGATGGGCAGGACGACGGCAGAAACTTTTCCCCGACGCGACGGTCGGTTTTCATCAGGTGCGTTGTTTTCCCCCATGCCCGCGAGTCTAGCGGGGAGCACCGCCAGTCCACCCAAGAGGGTGGACACCCCTTCCGCTACTCCAAAAACATCAGTCACTCCTATTGCTGAGAAACCGCTTTCTCGATAGGGTCCTTGTCAACGCCCTCCAGTGATCGGCGTCATAGTGGACCGCGGACCGGGGGCGCAGTTCATTCCAATGACGGAAGAGAGAACATGCGAAATCGCCATGCCCACCTGCCTTTATCCGCAGCTCTGGCAGTAGCCGGCGCCCTCATGATTCCAAGCCAGGCCGGGGCAGCTCCAAACCCTGCCGCCGACCCCACTGCCCAGACCGTCCGGACACCGCTGGAACGCCAGATCCTCGCCCCGGGTGACGGCTGGGCCTCCGAAGGGGCAGGAACCACGGGCGGGTCAACAGCATCAGCTGCCCATGTCTACGACGTTCACAACAAGGCCGAAATGCTGGCGGCTTTCGCGGAAGCCGGCACACAGCCGAAGATCATCCGCGTCCATGGAACAATCAACGCGAACACGGCACCGGATGGTGCACTCCTGACCTGCCAGGACTACGCCCAGGGCACTGGGTACAGCCTGGAGCAGTACCTCCAGGACTTCGATCCCGCTACTTACGGCCGCAGCCAGGAGCCGGCCGGCCCGCAGGAGGATGCCCGCCGCCTGGCTGCAGCCAAGCAGGCAAAGACCATCCGCTGGGACATCCCCAGCAACACCACCGTCGTCGGAGCGACCCCGGACAGCAGCATCACGGGTGCGGCCATGCGCATCAACGGCGCTACCAACGTGATCGTCCGGAACCTCACCTTGAGCGATTCGGCCGACTGCTTCCCCGCTTGGGATCCGACTGACGGTGCCGAAGGCAACTGGAACAGCGAATACGACCTGCTGCAGGTCATCAACAAGGCAACCCACGTCTGGATCGACCACTCCGCTTTCACGGACGCCCCCAATCTGGACAGCTCGCAGCCGCTCTACTTCGGCCGGCCCTACCAGGTGCACGACGGGGCAGTGGATGTAACCAACGGCTCCGACCTGGTGACCATGTCCTACAACCGGTTCTCTGACCACGACAAACTGCTGCTGATCGGTTCCACCGACTCCGCCACCCGCGGCGACCCCGGCAAGCTCCGCGTCACCATCCACCACAATGTCTTCGAGAACGTGGGCCAGCGCGCCCCGCGGGTACGGTTCGGCCAAGTGGACGTGTACAACAACCACTACAAGGTGGCGGCGGACAGCGCCATCCCCTATGAGTACAGCCTGGGCGCCGGCTTCAGCTCCCACCTGTACGCGGAAGCCAACGCTTTCACGCTGCCGGACGGGATTACCGCCGCCGACATCATTGGCCGCTACAAGGGAACCCAGATCACCACCATCGGCAATGCCGTCAACGGCAAGATCACGGACATCCGCGCCGAGTACAACGCCGCTGCTGCCCCGGCCGACCAGTTGGCTGAGGACACCTCCTGGACGCCCGCTTACCGCACCCAGGTCCACCCGGCCCAGGCCGTACCGGCCCTGCTGAAGGACTCCACGGGCCCCACTTTCACTGCTGGAGGGGATTCCTAACAGCGGACTGCAGTGTGGTGCAGGCGGAAACGGCAGCGTAACTGCACGGAAGGCCCGGTTTCACTGCGGAGCCGGACCTTTCCCCCGTCAGCCATCCCTAGCCCGAGGCACAGGACGGGTCTAGGCTGGGCGGATGTTGACCATCGGAACGATCGTCCTCGGCGTCAACGACGTCGCCGCCGCCACCAAGTTCTGGCATGACGCGCTGGGCTATATCCCCCGGGAACCCGGTGACGAAACGTGGGTAACCCTGGTGCCGTCGTCGGGCCCTGGCGCGGAACTGTCGCTCATGCTCAGCGAAACTCCCGTCCAGCATCACCCGCGGATCCACCTGGACCTGTATGCGGACGACCAGTCCGCAGAGGTGGAGCGGCTGGTATCGCTTGGCGCCCAGCGCGTGGATTGGGACTTGTACCCGGACGATCCCGACTTCGTGGTCCTGGAGGATCCGGACGGCAACCGGTTCTGCGTGATCGACAAGAGCCCGCGCTAGCGACGCTCGGGAACAAGCCCGCCGCCCAGCCCGTTGGCATCCGTACAACCGTCATCTTCCGAGGGGCGGCAGCGACGGAAGGGAAATCATGGTCAGGGCTATCTGGAACGGAAAAGTCATCGCCGAATCCGCGGACACCGTAGTGGTGGAGGGGAACCATTATTTCCCGCGCGACGCCGTCAATCCCGCCTATCTGCGGGACAGCAGCAAGAACACGTTCTGCCCGTGGAAGGGCACGGCCAGCTACCACACGCTGGACGTGGACGGTGAGGTGAACGAGGCCGCGGCCTGGTACTACCCCGAGCCAAAGCCGCGCGCCAAGAACATTGAGGACCGGATCGCTTTCTGGCGCGGCGTTACCATCGAGGATTAGCGAACAGAAGAAGCGGACGACGGCGGGCGGGCACCCGGCGTCGTCCGCTTACCTTTTGCAGTGCGCCCGACGGCGTTTAGCGGTGGTTCTTGCGCTGCTTTACAACATGGAGGTCGCTGGCTTCGTTTTTTGCCCGCTTTTCGGCCCGTTTTTCGAGAATAGACTTGCCGACCTTTTTAGCGGCGCCGCCCTTGGATTTTCCGGACATCGGAATCACGCCTTCCTTTCTCGCGTTAACCGCTACCATACCCACTTTTATTTTTTTAGCCAGCCCTGCCATCCCGCGGCGCAGAGCCACGGAGGCCCCCGCATCGCCACCTTTGCCAGTTACAAGAAATGCAAATTCCTGACAGTGACCAATTACCGCTGGCGCTTTTTGTAATTTCCCCAAAAGAAAAGGGAAACCCGTAAGACAAAATTTGCGGCACGCTCTGAGTTACGGGCGAGGTCCGGCTCATTGCCAGAATTCCGCGAGCCTCCCGGCGAGGGCTTTGCCTTGGTTGTATCCGGCTTGGGCCGCGGCCGGCCGCAGGGACAGGTCCATGGCGTTGGGGCCGAACATGTGCTCGGCGTCGCTGTCCGGACCGATCACTTCAACTCTGCTGCCGCCCGCACGCAACTCCTCGACCTGCGCTGCCAACTGCATCCCCCACTCAAGTGGCATGCGCGTCCTGCCGCCGAAGGGTGACAGCACCAGGACCCGTCCGTACCCGGCGGCCACGTCGGCGTTCTCGTTGCGCCGGTAGCCGCCGTCGATGTAGGTGTTGTCCCCAATCCGGTACGCGGAGGCGCTGGAACAACTGGCCGCGACGGCGTCGACCAGGCTGACGCCGCTGTCGCAGTCGAAGACGGCCGGTTCCCCGGTCCTGGCATCGACCGCAGTGATCAGCAGCTCGTGGTCTGGCCATTCCTGCCGGGGCAGCCGCGCGGCGACGGTAGCCCGCCACCGCTCGGAGCCGTCGTAGTCAGCCGCCAGGTCGAGTGCGGCCGCACCCATCCTGCGCCGCATGTCCGCGGCATCCGTGGAGGCGGCGATGATCCTGCCGGTCCGCTCCAGATGGCTCGGCACCGGACTGCTGGGAGCCTGGGTTCCGGGACGAGGGCCCTGCGCAAGGGGAGCATCAAGGACGGCGGCATAAAGTTCCACGGGGGTGGCGCCGGCGATTTGGGCAGCTGCCGTGGATCCCGCCGATGTTCCGATAACCCTGTCGGCATTGGCCACGTCCAGCCCGGCGTCAGCCAGGCCGGCGAGGACGCCAATCAGCCAGGCGTTACCGGTGGATCCGCCGCCGCCGAGAACCAGTGCGCGGCCCGAGGGCGCAGCCGGATTGGCGTGCGGGAGAGATGAAGGTGTTGTGTTCATGGGAGTCGCCTTTCGCGATTTGCCTGTTCGGCGCTCCCGGAAGCGGCTGGGTCAGCCGCGGATCGTAGGCTGCGAGGGAGCACCCATTACGGATACTGCTTTCATGGGTCCCACCTCCTGAGGTCGTGTCACGATCAGGGGAATCTTGGCACACCGGCGGCGCCGCCCGCAACGGGTAATGTGAATCGATGATTTCGATTGACCGGGACAGCCCCTCGCGCGACGACGTCCGCCTGCTCCTGAGCGAACACCTGGCCGACATGTACGCCACCTCGCCGGCCGAAAGCGTCCACGCGCTGGACCATTCCGCGCTGACCGCCCCATCCATCACGTTCTGGACGGCCCGCGAGGACGGCAGCCTGCTGGGGTGCGGCGCCCTCAAACTCCTGGCCTCCCCCACTGGGCCGTCGATGCACGGCGAAATCAAGTCCATGCGCACCACGGCGACCGCGCGGGGCCGGGGCGTGGCCACGCTCATGCTCGGACACATCCTCGAGGACGCACGGACCCGGAACCTGGAGTGCGTCTACGTGGAAACCGGCACAGAGGATTACTTTGCTCCCGCCCGCCGCCTCTACGCCCGGCACGGCTTCACCGAGTGCCCACCCTTTGCGGACTACGTGCTCGACCCCAACAGCATCTTCATGGAGCTTCGCCTCCAGCGACCCACCCCCGGCACCTAGGAAAGCGGACGACGGCGGGTGGGCACCCGCCGTCGTCCGCTTTCCACAATTGCCTAATCTCTATAGTTGGCCGGCGGGGCCGCTGTCCTTGACGTCACCGCGCCAGCCGCCTGTTTCCGTGCCGCGCGATTCAATGAAGTCCTTGAACTTCCGCATGTCGGCCTTGACCTGCATCTCGTCGATCTTAAGCGCCGCTCCTGCCTTTTCCGTGACGGTTTCCGGCGCCCACTCGAAGTGCACTTTGACCTTGGTATGGCCGGCATCCAGCGGCGTAAACCGGACGATGCCCGCATGGGACTTACCGTCGGTGCTGCGCCAGGCGATGTGGTCGTCGGGCTCCTGGTCAACGATCTCGGTGTCGAACTCCCGCTGGACGCCACCCACCTTGGTGACCCAGTGGTTGGTTCTGTCGGTCAGTTGGGTCACCGATTCCACTCCGGACATGAACTGTGGAAAGGATTCGAATTGGGTCCACTGGTTGTACGCGGTCCGCACGGGAACTGCGACGTCAACGGTCTCTTCAACCTCTTGAAAGTGTTCCATTGGCTTCCTCCTCATGACGGACGGCCGCAACGGCGGACCGGCAGGTCTGGCCTTCCTGCCAGCCAGGCAGCCGCCACCCCTGCACGATAAATCCGGCTGCTACCGGTGTCCAGAGCCTTAAATACCGAAGCGGACGACGGCGGGTGGGCACCCGCCGTCGTCCGCTTGGCGTTCAGTGACTACTGGCTGAAGGGGACTTTCTCCCAGCTCAGGACGTCTGTTCCCTTGGCACTGTTGCCCGCAACCGTGAAGCGGACGTAGTCCACGGCGTTGTTGGCGCCGTCCACAGTGATGCGCTGCAGGTTGTCGGCGGCCGGTGAGCCGTAGATGTCCAGCCACGGTGAACCGGCTGCGAGGGGCTGGTTTTCAGCGAAGACGTGGCTGTCGCCATTGATGAGGTACACCGGCTCGTCGAAGTTGTTGGTCTCTTCAACGATGGCCTGCACGATTTCCCGGAAGCCGGAGACGGTGTCCGGGTTGGTGGTGGCGTCTGCCAGGAGGGACGGGTCGAACATGTCGGCCTGCTGCATGAGCACCACGGCGCGGTCGTTGCTGCGCCTCGCGTCGGCGAACGTCTGGTGGATCTGGGCGATCACGGCGTCCGTGCGGTGCTCCACCTCGGCGAGTTGCTCCGGGGTCGGTGCGGTCTTACCCAGGCCGGTCCACGGTAGGAGGGAGTTGTTGCTGCCCTGGACGTTCAGGACGGAGAAGGCCACCCGGTTCTTGTCGAAACGGACGTCCTCGGGGAGGCCCAGGTTCTCCTGCGACTTCACCGGCATGGTGGCGCCGAGCGTCTTGCCGGGCTGGTTGAAGAACACCTCCCGGATCTTGTCCAGGCGCTCCAGCGGATTGTAGGCGCCGTTGTTGGTGCGGTGGCAGTCCACCCACTCGTTGTCACCGGGCGTGTAGACCAGCGGATGGGTGAAGGTGTCGAACTGGGCGCGGATGTAGGAAAAGTACTGGTCCGAGCAGACGGACGAGCCGTTTTTTATATCGCCCACATGTGCTACAAACTTCAGGCCCTTATCCGCATTAAGGTCCTGGATGCGGGAGGGGAACTTGGCAATCTCGGCGGCGCCGTAGGGGATGTCGCCGATGGCGGCGAAGGTGAAGGCCTGGTTGCCGTCGTTGGTGCTGTCCGCCGTATTGGCTGATTCGGCGAAGGCTGGCTGGGACGCCAGGAGGCCGAACGCCAGGGTGAGGGCCGCCGTCGTAAATTTTGCTGTCTTTGAAGGCATGGGGATGGTCCTGTTTCTCGGGAGGTCTGGACAGGGGGCTTAGGCGCCGTGCGCAGTGAGGAACTGCTGGAGGCCGGCGAGGTCGTCGGTGTTGATGTGGTCCACGCCGGCGTCGGCAAGTTCGGTCCAGACGGCGTCGCGGGCGGCGCCGGGCTGGTCCGGGGTGGCCCAGAAGCGAACGCGGTAGCCGTTGGCGTGGGCCATGGACACGAAGACGCGCAGTTTGGTGCGCTCCGCCTCGGGCATCGGTCCGATGCCCTGCCAGGTGAAGATCTTGGTCCAGTTGTCGCTGACCAGCGGCATCAGGGCCGCGGGCAGGCCGGACGTAAGGTCGGTGGCGCGGCCGTCGTAGAAGCTGAAGCGCTGGGTTTGCGCCCGCATCGTGGTCAGCGGGCGGTTGCCACTGATGACCGCGGTGACCGGGCCGGTCCTGACGTTGCCGTTGGTGTAGTGGCTCATGATGTCCCGGTGGTCGGCCAGCTCCTGCTCGATGGCGGCGTAGGTGGCCTCGCCTTCGCTCTTGATGTCGATCAGGAGCTGAAGGCTGCCGTCCCACTTGGGGTAGACGCTGTGGCCGGGCTGGCTGCGGACCAGGTCCTCAAGCGGGTCGAGGTAGAGGCTTTCGAGCGTGACGCCCTGCTTGGCGTCAGCGAGGTCGTGGGCCACGCGCAGCTCGCCGTCCACCAGCCAGACGTCCGCTTCAACACTGGTGAAACCGTGCTCCAGCGCGTCGAACAGGGGGCGGTCATGCTCGTAGTCGTTGTGGGCGTGGGTGCCAGCAAGGGGCTGGCCGACGACGACGGGCGTCGGCTTGGGCGCTTCAGCCTGCGCTTGGGCCGGGACTGCTGCCGCCCCCGCCATGGAGGCGAGGATGGCGACGGCGGCGAGGGTGCTTTTCACGAACACGGGGTACTCCTGAGACCTTGGGGATGCCGCCCGGCCGTGGGGGCGCCGGGCGAAGGGGTGCGTGAATAGACTGCTTGACCTGCCGAAACGGCGTGAGGCCCCTTGGTTTCCGTGTGGTAAACGAGAGGGAACAACAGAACCGGGGCATGGCTGATACCGCTTGGTCCGACCGCGCGCCAATCCAGACGTTGGAACAGCACGCTGGCACCAGAACATAGGGACCGGGCCGACGGGCGGCGTCCTATGAGGCGATAAGGAAGTCCACAATTGATTCCAGTGGGCTTGTTCCCTCCGGCAGGAAGCCTGGTGGCCGGAGTGGTGGTTCCCGGTCCGGTTGTTCGGCGTTGTAGCGGCGGCCGGTGGGCGAGATCCAACCGGGTGGCTCATTGCTTGTTGCCGGACCCGGGCTCCAGCCGGTTCGATGCTTGAGTCGATGATGTTTGGGGCACAACTGTCCCAAGTTACTGATTCCGGTGGATCCTCCGTGTTCCCAGGCCTTGAGATGGTCCGCCTCATTGTCCTGGCTGGGGTTGCTGCAGCCGGGGAAGGTGCATTTTCCATCTCGTATCCGCAACCACCGTTTCAATGACTTCGGAAGCCGGTAGCTGGTGCGGCCAAGTTCAAGCGGAGCTCCGTCGCGGGGGTCCACTAGGACCCGGTAAAACGAGCCGGCCCCCTCAGCTACGAGCCTGCGGGCCATCGACGCCGGGATGGGCCCGTAGTTATCGAGTTCGGCTGGTTCGTCAGTGGCACCGAGGAGGGAGCAGACCGGCACCGTAACCAGCACATCCGCCTTGATGGACGGTCCCCCTCCGGCGAACTGCCCCGTCTCACCGAGCAGCAATCGGGCCGCCTCGTCGACCTTGAGTTGGGTAAGGGTCCGGGGTTCATCCGGCCCCTGCAATCCACGGGCCAAGGCAGACGACTTGTTCCAGATGGCACAGGCCTTGTCCGCAGCCATGTAGAGGGAGACCCATGCCATGCCGTCGCGGTCCGGGCTGTACTCCATCCGGCGGTCTTCAACCGACTTCGCATGCCTGAGTTCGAGGGACTCGGGATGATGGCGCTCCCGCCAAGCACGCACCTTCCGCCGGAACCGGGCTGGTGCCAACTCCCCCGCCGCGGCGCCCCTGGCTGCGTTTGGGGCTTCCGGGTCCAGGAAGTGCCCCACAAGTGCAGCGGCAGCGGCATTCTTGAGACCGCTGGTTTCATCAACGATAATCCGGGCGTGCTGCCATGAGATTTCCCCGGCCTGCAACGCATCCAGCGCTGCTGGCAAAGAAGTGGTCAGCGCGTGGGCCTCACCCAGCAGGGCCGATGCAGCGCGTTCACCGATGGTGAGGACGCAGGCGACTTCCGCCACCAGGCTCATCTCCCGAGCCGAGGACTCGTACGGGGTTTCCGCTGGCACCTCTAGCGCGTCTGCTGCATTTGCATAGGCCGCCAGCAGTTGGACTTTTGCTGCTGCAGTGACGGCTTCAATCCGGGCCACAACGCCCAGACCGTCCAAGCACGAATCAGCAAGTTCGCGAAGCGGATCCGCTTCGACATCCCGACCAGCGTGGTCCGGGTTGTCCGTAGAGTTAGCCAGGACGGCGGCAAGCTCACCAGCCAGCGCAGCGAGGGACGTGACGGCACCGGCCAACCCTGCCTTGCCTCCAGCGTCCAGAACCGCCCTGGTTTCCATAACCAAAGCCTGCCACTAGGGTCCGACATTTTGACTCTGGTACCCGTGCCAGTCGATTACCGGGTAGCGACTGCGGTGGCGCGGCTCTTGCGGAGCGGACGACCCGGGAGGTATCCGGTCTCGTCTGCTTATGTTCTGGGATGGGAGGTTCAACTCCCCAACCGGCTCATCCGCCCTTCGTTTGGTGCTTGCAACATGACGGAAGCTATCAGCTGCTTGCGTGTAAATGTCGCTCCCCGGATGTAGGTTTTGCTTCGACAGCTTGAAATTCCTGGTGGCACGTGGTCGTGTCCAGCAGCAGGGGCCTTACTGGGGGTAAGACATGGAGTTTGCAGAGAAGCTTTCGGCGTTGGCGGCAAAGGTGCGTCAGCAGCGAGGAGTTATTCAAACAGAAGAGGCAACGAAGAACGCATTCGTTATGCCTTTCATTTCGACGATTCTCGGCTACGACGTCTTCAATCCTCTGGAGGTCGTTCCTGAGTTCATCGCAGACGT
Organism: Arthrobacter sp. SLBN-83; assembly: GCF_006715285.1. Classification (NCBI taxonomy): domain Bacteria; kingdom Bacillati; phylum Actinomycetota; class Actinomycetes; order Micrococcales; family Micrococcaceae; genus Arthrobacter; species Arthrobacter sp. SLBN-83. The sequence continues at coordinate 1,912,239 of NZ_VFMX01000001.1, read as the reverse complement.
GGGACTCAAAAAGGGCGAGAAGATCGACTATGCCATCGTTAAGGACGGTGAGGTTCAAATTCTGATCGAGTGCAAGAAGTCGACGGAACCCGTGAAGATCGAGCACGCCTCACAACTCTTCCGGTATTTCGCGGTGACCAACGCCCGTATCGCAATTCTGACCAATGGCGAGGTCTACCAGTTCTTCACTGACCTGGATGCACCAAATCGTATGGATGCTAAGCCCTTCCTTGTCCTGGATTTGAACGACATCGACCAGTCACTGATCCCCGAACTGCAAAAGCTGTCCAAGGATGTTTTCGACTTGGATTCGATCATCAGCGCGGCCGGCGAACTGAAGTACATTGGCGAACTCAAGCGGACTCTGGCGGCACAGTTCAAGGAACCTGAGGATGAATGGGTCAAATTTCTGACCGCTAGGGTTTATTCGGGAGCGTACACACAAAGGGTGCGAGAGCAGTTCACCACCTTGGTTTCCAAGGCGACCAAGCAGTTCCTTAACGACCAGGTCAACGAACGACTGAAGAAGGCCCTCGGCAACCCCGGGTTCCCTCAGACTGAGGACACCACCGTACCCACCACCGTCACCAGCGCTCCGGTGGCAGAAGCGGATCTTGCGGAAGCTGATGGCTTGGAGACGACGCTTGAGGAGATTGAGGGCTACCAAATTGTGCGTGCGATCGTGTGTAGTGAGGTAAAGCCAGTTCGAGTTGCACAGCGGGACGCAAAGTCCTACTTCGCGGTTCTTCTGGACGACAACAACCGGAAGCCCATTGCCCGCCTCCACTTCAACCGGACGCAAAAATACATTGGCATCTTCAACGACAACAAAGAAGAAACTCGCGTGCCTATCAACTCGCTCGAAGAGATCTACGAGCACACCGAAGCCCTGCGCGCGACGGTAAAGAGCTATCTGTAACCACTACAGCCAGGCAAGCACCGCCCCGTAGCATCTCGGGTGCTGCCAAAAGCTTTGTAACCAATGCATTTTTTACCCTAGATCCTGCAATTCTGGGCTTTGCCAGCACAAGGGCTCAACTTCATGTCTGCCTAAGTGTTTTGGGTCTATAGGAGGCGTCTTGTATGGATATGACGCGATGGGTCTTTCGGCTCTACCGGCAGCATTGTCCGTCAATGAAGATTTCGGTAGACGGTCCGGGATTCTGGCCGTCTCAGAATTCTGCATGGAAAGCAGGAACATATAATGATTTCGGCTAAAACCCTCCCCCGTTCGGCCGCCGCCCTTGGTATCGCAGGAGCCCTTGCCTTGATCGCATCACCGGCAATAGGAGCACCCGGAGGTGCCTCCAGCGGAGGCGCGCAAGTGGTAAACGAATCGGGCTGCCAGAAGACATCAGATGGGACACAGTGCTCAAGAGTGCACACCGTAGTCAACACCGTGAGCACTCCAAGCGGAGTTAGCAACACCCTCAACATTGAACGCGTTTACTCCACAACCTCACACCCTGATGGCATCACCGAGTGGTACTCGAATATGTACAGGGACCACACAATGACGCGAGGAGGCATACTGCAGGAAAGGAGCACGCACGTTGACTTTTCAGCAGCCAACTGCACTTATTCAGCGGACATTCACTACGCTAACGGCGCTTACCAGTTCCACAGAATCAACTTTGACTGCCCGCACTGACCCGAACCTAGTAACAGAGCCCTAGACCTCCGCCACCGGCGCAGCGAACTGGGCCTCGTACAAGCGTGCGTAAGCCCCGCCAGCCGCCAGCAATGAAGCGTGGTTCCCCTGCTCCACAATCTGGCCGGCCTCCATCACCAGGATGAGGTCGGCATCGCGGATCGTGGACAAGCGGTGCGCGATCACGAACGAGGTCCGGTCAGAACGCAAGGCACTCATCGCCTTCTGCACCAGCACCTCGGTCCGGGTATCCACAGAAGACGTCGCTTCGTCCAGGATCAGCACTGAAGGCTGTGCCAGGAATGCCCGCGCAATGGTCAGCAGCTGCTTCTCACCAGCGGACACGTTGGAGCCTTCGTCGTCCAGCACGGTGTCGTACCCCTCGGGCAGGGACTTCACGAACCGGTCCACGTACGTCGCCCGCGCCGCCTCCAGGACCTCGTCGGAAGTAGCAGTGGGCCGCCCGTACGCAATGTTGTCCCGGATGGTCCCGCCGAACAGCCATGTATCCTGCAGCACCATTCCCATCCGCGAGCGCAGGTCGTGCCGGGTCATGGTGGTGATGTCCACGCCATCCAAAGTGATTCGCCCGGCGTCCAGCTCGTAAAACCGCATCATCAGGTTCACCAGCGTGGTCTTGCCCGCCCCGGTCGGCCCGACAATCGCCACCGTCTGCCCCGGCTCCGCCACTAGGGAAAGCCCGCTAATCAGCGGCTTGTCCGGCGAATACGAGAAGGACACGTCCTCAAACACCAGCCGTCCACGGGAAGCACCGTCGGGGCTCTGCAACGAGGCCCCAGTGGGATCCGCCGACTGCTCCTCCGTATCCAGCAGCTCGAACACGCGCTCGGCGGAGGCGACCCCGGACTGCAGCAGGTTCGCCATGGATCCCAGCTGCGCCAGCGGCTGCGTGAACTGCCGCGAGTACTGGATGAACGCCTGCACGTCGCCCAACTGCATCGCACCGGAGGCCACCTGCAGGCCGCCCACCACCGCGATCCCCACGTAGACCAGGTTCCCGATGAACGTCATGGCCGGCATGATCAGCCCGGAAATAAACTGCGCCCCGAAGCTCGCCTCATACAGCTCGGCATTCTTCTGCCGGAACCGCTCCCCCACCTCACGCTGCCGGCCAAAAACCTTCACCAGCGCATGCCCGGTGTACGTCTCCTCGATCTGCCCGTTCAGCTCGCCCGTATTGGTCCACTGCTGCACGAACAGCTTCTGCGAGCGCTTGGCGATCAGCGTGGTGATCCCCAGCGTCAGCGGAATGGTCACCAGCGCGATCAGCGCCAAGGTGGGCGACAGGATGAACATCATCACCAGCACGCCCACCACCGTAAGCACCGACGTAACCGCTTGGCTGATGGACTGCTGCAGGCTCTGCGAAATGTTGTCCACGTCGTTGGTTACCCGGCTGAGCAGCTCGCCGCGCTGGATCGAGTCGAAATACCGCAGCGGCAGCCGGTTGATCTTCGCCTCAATCTGCTCGCGGAGCCCAAAGACCGTCCGCTGCACCACGCCGTTCAGCACATATGCCGTCCCCCACATGAACGCCGATCCCAGCACGTACAGCACCAGCGCCCACGTCAGCACACCCGCCAGCGCGCCGAAGTCGATTCCCGCGCCGGGCGTCAGCGTCATGGCGCTGAGCATGTCCGCCTTCTGGTTCTCCCCGGACGCCCGCAGCATGGCAATCAGCTGCGCCTGCGTCATTCCCGGCGGCAGCTGCTTGGACACCACACCGGCGAAAATCAGGTTGGTGCCCTCGCCCAGCAGCCGCGGCCCGATCACCTGCAGCACCACGCCCGCCACAGCCATGAGCAGCACCAGCATCAGCCAGAACCGTTCCGGCCGCAGCGTGCCCAGCAGCCGCTTGGCGGAGCCGCTGAAGTTCATGGCCTTCTCGGCCGGCACGTTCATTCCGGCAAATGGTCCACCGTGCCCCGGGCCCCCGCGCGGCCTTGGAATACGTACGATGGCGGCCTGGCCGGTTCCGGAGGCGGGCGCGGCTTTGCTGCCGGGCGCTGAAGTGGGTCGCTGGCTCATACCGTTTCCTCCGCTGCGAGCTGGGACGAAACAATCTCACGGTACGTCTCCGACGTCTCCAGCAGCTCGTGGTGCGTTCCGTGCGCCACGATCCTGCCGTCGTCGAGCACCAGGATCTGGTCCGCATCCACAATGCTGGACACACGCTGCGCGATGACCACCATGGTGGCACCGGCAATATTGCGCTTGAGCGCCTGGCGCAGCCGGGCGTCCGTGCCCGTGTCCAGGGACGAGAAGGAATCGTCAAAGATGTACAGCTCGGGCCGCTTCACCAGGGCCCGGGCGATGGCCAGCCGCTGCCGCTGCCCGCCGGAAACGTTGGTGCCGCCCTGCGATATGGGCGCATCCAGCCCCTCCTCCATCCGCTCCACGAAGTCCCGCGCCTGCGCAATTTCCAGCGCGTCCCACAGCTCCTCCTCGGTGGCGTCCGGGTTGCCGTACAGCAGGTTGCTGCGCACGGTGCCGGAGAACAGGTAGGGCTTCTGCGGCACCAGGCCAATGTGCCCCCACAGGAGGTCCGGGTCCAGGTTCCGCACGTCCACCCCGTCCATCAGCACGGCCCCGGAGGTGACGTCGAAGAGCCGCGGCATCAGGTTCACCAGGGTGGTCTTGCCCGAACCGGTGCTGCCAATGATCGCCGTCGTCTCCCCCGCACGGGCAGTGAAGCTGATGCCCGACAGCACCGGATGCTCGGCACCCGGGTAGGCGAATCCGACGTCGCGCATTTCCAACTCACCGCGCCGGACCGCGCTGGTGACCGGCTGTTCCGGCGGCAGGACGCTGGAACTGGTGCCCAGCACCTCGCCGATGCGGTCCGCTGACACCGACGCGCGAGGGATCATCACGGCCATGAACGTGGCCATCATGACGGACATCAGGATCTGCATCAGGTAGCTCAGGAACGCGATCAGGGTGCCCACCTGCATGGACCCGTCCTCAATCCGGAACGAGCCGAACCAGATCACCGCCACGCTGGAGACGTTCAGGACCAGCATCACCGTGGGGAACATCAGGGCCATTAGCCGGCCGGCGCGGAGGGCGACATCGGTGACGTCCGTGTTGGCTCCGGCAAAGCGCTCCGTCTCCACGTCCTCGCGCACGAACGCGCGCACCACCCGGATGCCGGTGAGCTGCTCGCGCAGCACGCGGTTCACGGTGTCGATCCGGGCCTGCATCTTCCGGAACAACGGCACCATCCGCGTGACGATCAGGCCGACGGCGATCAGCAGCACCGGGACGCACACGGCTATGAGCCACGAGAGTTGAGCGTCCTGCCGGATGGCCATGATCACCCCGCCGATGCTGAGCATGGGCGCCGCCACTATGAGCGTGGCGGAAACCAGCACCAGCTGCTGGACCTGCTGGACGTCGTTGGTGGAGCGGGTGATGAGGCTGGGGGCGCCGAATTTGGTGACCTCCTGCTCGGAAAACTGCCCCACCCGCTCGAAAATTGCTCCGCGCAGGTCCCGGCCCAGCCCCATCGCGGCCTTGGCGCCGAAGTAAACGGCAATGACGGTGCAGGCGATCTGCGCCAGCGTGACCAGCAGCATGACGCCGCCGGTAGACAGGATGTAGCCGGTATCGCCCCGGGCCACGCCCTGGTCGATGATGTCCGCGTTCAGCGTGGGCAGGTACAGTGACGCGATGGACTGCGCCAGCTGGAAAACCACGACGGCGGCCAGCAGCGGCCGGTGCGGCCGCAGGTATTCAACGAGCAACTTCCAGAGCATACGCAAAAGCCCTCACCTGACGGAGTGTCCACAAACGTGGTGCGAAGGTCAGTGTACGTCCGGAAAGGGCAGTTGATCCTGCCAGTTGGCTGGGAAAAACGGCAGTTCTCCCACGGCGTATTGCAACGGTCCTGCGGGAGATTCAGAGGCGCCGGTGGGTACGTCAATGTGAGACAACTGATAGGGCGCCAAGAAGCGCCACATCAACGAATGATGGAAGAACGAACGATGCCTGCCGCCACACAGAATGCCCCACAACGTACTGCCAGATTCGGAATGGCCTTTATCGGCGTCCTGCTCATCGCCGTCAACCTTCGGGTGTCCTTTGTCAGCGTGGGGCCGGTCCTGGTCAACATCAGCAGCGACCTCGGCCTATCCAGCGCCGCAGCGGGATTCCTCACCGGCCTCCCGCTGATTGCTTTCGCGGTCTTCTCGCCTTTGGCCCCCGGATTCGCTTCCCGACTCGGCCTGGACCGGGCAATGTGGACGTCCCTGCTTATTCTCGCCGTCGGTATCGTGCTTCGCTCCTTGCCCGTGCCCGGTCTTATCTGGGCCGGAACAATTTTGATCGGCGTGGCCATTGCCTTTCTCAATGTCCTGGTGCCCTCCCTCGTCAAGCGGGACTTTCCGTTGCGCGTCAGCCAGGTGACCGGAAGCTACACCGCTGCCCAGGCCGCCTTCGCAGCAGTGGGGGCCGCCGTCGTCGTGCCCGTGGCGCAAACGTCCCCGGCGGGGTGGCGCCTCGCCCTGGGAGTCTGGGCGGGACTGGCCCTCGTCGCCATGGCAGTGCTCCTGCCCTGGCTCCGCCGGCATACCGCAGCTACAGGGCACGCCGCCAAGCCCGAAGCGGCGTACCGGTCGCCCTGGGGGTCGGCCCTGGGCTGGCAGGTGACGGCTTTCATGGGGCTGCAGTCGATCGCCTTTTACGTGTTGATGGCGTGGTTGCCCACCATTGAGCAAAGCCGCGGGACCCCCGCCACCACTGCCGGCGTGCACCTGTCCGTCTTCCTGCTGGTCAGCGTGTTCGCCAGCCTGGGGACGGGCGGGGTCCTTCACCGCGGATCGGACCAACGGCTGGTTTCCTTTGCCAGCGGTGCATTGGTGTTTGTGACCTTCCTCGGCCTGGCACTGGCACCGGACCTCATCCTGCTGTGGGTTGTCCTGGGTGCTTTGGGATGCGGGAGCCTCATCGTCATTGCCCTGTCGCTGTTCAGCCTCCGGACTGTGAACCACCCGCAGGCAGCATCACTTTCCGGAATGGCCCAGTCCGTGGGCTACGCGCTCGGCGCTGCGGGTCCAGTGGTTTTCGGCGCACTTCACGACGCCACCGCGGACTGGACGCTTCCACTGTTCGCCACCGCCGGTGCCATGGCGGTGCTGGCATTGATGGGTCTGCTGGCCGGCCGTGACAGGGTTATCAGGGAATCAGGCGATCGGCACGATAGCGGTCAAAGAGTGAGGTAAACGCGTCCAGCGTCCGCCGGTACCCCGTGAAGCCGGCATCCCTGCTCTTGCCCATGTCCGTCACCACTTCGATATTCCGCCCCAGGTCGCCGTCCGTGTGCCACCACGACGCCACCCGGTCCAGCTCCGGTTCGCGAAGGTTGTCTTCCTCGGCGATCCGCCGCCACTGGTCTTCCCGGCCGGCCATGGACTGTTCCAGCGGACGGGGCTCCCCCTGGTACCCCTCCCACTCCACGCCGAAGTAGGCGGCGAGCTTCGGCCACATCCATCGCCAGCGGAACACATCGCCGTTGACGATGTTGAAGGCCTCGTTGGCGGCCGCGGGAGTGGTGGAGGCCCAAAGCATGTGCTCGGCGAGCAGGCCTGCATCCGTCATGTCGGTCAGGCCGTTCCACTGCGTTTCGGACCCCGGGAAGACGAACGGCTCCCCGCTGTCCCGGCAGAGGGTGGCTTGTGCGGCGAGCGTCAGGCCCATGTTCATTGCATTGCCCACCGCATGCCCGATTACCGTGTGTGCGCGGTGTACTGACCAGGTGAACCCCTGCTCCTCCGCCGCAGCCCACAGCTCGTCTTCCTGGGCGTAGTAGAAGTTGGGCGCCGGCAGGCGTGGTTCTTCCTCATGGAAGGGTGTATCCGGCATTTCCCCGGCGGCGTAGGCCTCGAACGGCCCCAGATAGTGCTTGAGCCCAGTCATCAGGGCGACGTGCGCTACGTCCTTTCCCTGCAGTGCGGCGAGGAGGTCACGCATCATGCCCGCATTGACGGCGATGTTCTCTTCCTCGGTGTCCTGCCGGGACCAGGCCGTAAAGAAGACATGCGAGGGGTTCTCCGCAGCAAGCACAGCGGCCAGGGATTCAGCCGAGGTCAGGTCCGCGGAAAGCCACGTAACGCCGGAACGCTCCGGTCCGGGCCTGCGGGACAACGCAAGAACTGCCCAGCCTTGGCCAACCAGGGTGTCCACCAGGGCCGATCCTGCGATACCGGTGGCGCCTACTACCAGGGCCGTCCGGCCGTTGCCTGCTGCTGTTCCTGATCCATTGGTCATGGTGCTCCTCGTGGTTTAGGTGCTGGTGGTCCGCGCGTCAGCACGGCCTCACGCTTTGGCGGAGGCCCGCGCGCTGCATCGCGCCGGGACAATGAGCCAACAAGGGCCCACTGGCGACAAGCCGCGGCGTCCGGCAGATATTCCATTGCTCGGAAACCGCTTCGGACGCGACGGGCCGGATGGCCCGATTCGTGTGGTTCGCCGGCAGGTCTCACCCATGGCGTAGGTGTGACTTGCGCTGTCACCGGTCCATGTTCAAATAGGAGGGTTGCACCGGCTGCCCGAGTCCAACCGCGGCCTCGGCCCAACGGAAGGAAAAAGCACATGACCGAACCCCAAGACCATCCTCCGGTCCCCACTCCCGGGAGCGCACAGGGCCTGGACCAGAAGGTTGAGGGCGGGTGCCCGGTGGCCCATGGCAGTGCCACCGCCCAGGGCAGTGAGAGTGAAAACCCGGCAATCGATTCGCCGCAGCCCAAGGGCCACCGGCCGCGAACCAACCAGGACTGGTGGCCCAACCAGCTGGACCTCTCCGTACTGCACACCCACGGCCAGGCAAGCAACCCCCTGGGCCCCAGCTTCAGCTACCGGGAGGAATTCCAGAAGCTCGACGTCGAGGCGCTCAAGCGGGACATCACCGAGGTTCTCACCACTTCCCAGGACTGGTGGCCGGCGGACTTCGGCCACTACGGCGGCCTGATGATCCGCATGAGCTGGCACGCAGCCGGAACCTACCGTGTCCACGACGGCCGCGGCGGCGCCGGGGACGGCAGCCAGCGGTTCGCGCCGCTGAACAGCTGGCCGGACAACGCCAACCTGGACAAGGCCCGGCGACTGCTGTGGCCGGTCAAGCAGAAGTACGGCCAGAAACTGTCCTGGGCAGACCTGCTGGTCCTCGCGGGCAACGTTGCCCTGGAGTCGATGGGCTTCAAGACGTTCGGCTTCGCCTTCGGACGTGAGGACGTGTGGGAGCCCGAACAGATCATCTGGGGGCCCGAGGACGCCTGGCTCGGTGACGAGCGGTACGTCGGCGAAGGCCAGATGTCCGAAGAAGTGGGTTCCACCGAGATGGGCCTCATCTACGTCAACCCCGAAGGCCCCATGGGCAACCCGGACCCGGTGGCCGCTGCAGCCTTCATCCGCGAAACCTTCAAGCGCATGGCGATGAACGACGAAGAGACCTTCGCGCTGATCGCCGGCGGCCACACCTTCGGCAAGACCCACGGCGCCGGCCCCGCCGATGCGCACGTGGGCCCCGAGCCTGAGGGTGCCAACCTTGAGGCGCAGGGCCTGGGCTGGCTCAGCACCTACGGCAGCGGCAAGGGCGGCGACACCATCACGTCCGGCCTGGAGGTCACCTGGACCGACGTGCCCACGCAGTGGAGCAACCGCTTCCTGGAGATCCTGTTCGAGTACGAATGGGAACTGACCAAGAGCCCCGGCGGCGCCCACCAGTGGGTGGCCAAGGACGCCCCCGAGATCATCCCGGACGCGCACGACCCCAACAAGAAGCACCGCCCCACCATGCTGACCACGGACCTGTCGCTGCGCTTCGACCCCACCTACGAGAAGATCGGCCGGCGCTTCCTGGAGAACCCGGACGAATTCGCGCTGGCCTTCGCCAAGGCCTGGTACAAGCTGCTGCACCGCGACATGGGCCCCGTAGGCCCGCACATGCTGGGCCCGTGGGTTCCGGAACCGCAGCTGTGGCAGGATCCCGTTCCCGCCGTCGACCATGAACTGATCGACGAGCAGGACATCGCCCAGCTCAAGGCGAAACTCCTTGACTCCGGCCTGACCATCCCGCAACTGGCGGGCACCGCCTGGGCGTCCGCCGCCACGTACCGCAAGACGGACCGGCGCGGCGGCGCCAACGGTGCACGGATCCGCCTGGAGCCGCAGCGCAGCTGGGAGGCGCACGAGCCCGAGCAGCTGGATGCCGTGCTTCCGGTGCTTGAGCGGGTGCAGGAGGAGTTCAACGCGGCACAGTCCGGCGGCAAGAAGGTTTCCCTCGCGGACCTGATCGTGCTGGGCGGCGCCGCGGCCGTGGAAAAGGCAGCGGCCGACGGCGGGTTCCCCGTCACGGTGCCGTTCCGTCCGGGCCGCACGGACGCGGCACAGGAGCAGACCGACGTTGAATCTTTTGGCTACCTGCAGCCGCGCGCTGACGGGTTCCGCAATTACCTGCGTCCGGGGCTGAAGCTCCAGCCGGAAACCCTCCTGCTGGACAAGGCGTACATGCTGGACCTCTCGGCACCGGAAATGACGGCGCTGGTGGGCGGAATGCGGGCCTTGGGCACCAACGTGGGCGGTTCCAGCCATGGCGTACTGACGGACAAGCCGCAGGTCCTGACCAACGATTTCTTCGTCAACCTGCTCTCTCCCGGCACCAAGTGGAAGGCCTCGGAGTCCGAGGAGAACGCCTACGAAATCACCGACGTTGCCACCGGCGAACTCAAGTGGACTGCCACTTCGGTGGACCTCGTCTTCGGTTCCAACTCGCAGCTGCGGGCGCTGGCGGAGGTGTACGCGAGCGAGGACGCCAGGGAGAAGTTCGTCAACGACTTCGTGGCCGCCTGGACCAAGGTCATGGAGCTGGACCGCTTCGACCTGAACTAGGCAACACCACGCAACCTCCGGGCCGGCCGCACTACGCAGCCGGCCCGGAGCCGTTTACATTCCCTACAAGTCAGCCGGGAAGCTGATTACCGCGGTGGTTCCACCGCCCGGCGTCTCCTTGAGCGTCAGCTCTCCGCCGTGCGCCTCGGCAATGCGCCGGCAGATGGCCAGTCCCAGGCCGGACCCTTGTCCGTCGCCCTCCCGGTGCAGCCGGACCAAAGGTTCCAGCACACGCTGCCGGTCCTCCACGGCAATGCCCTTGCCGTTGTCCGCCACCAGGACCGTGACCCCGTGATAGTTGGAGATGCCGCTGATGCGCACTTTGAGGTCCCGGTCCGGACTCCGGTAGTTCGCCGCGTTGGCCACGAGGTTCTGCAGCAGGGTGCGCAGCTGGCCGGGGTCCACATGAAGCTTCAGGTCCTCGCTGTCCACGGCAGCGTCGGGTCCGAACGGGAGTCCCAGGTCATTGGCTACCTCAGCTGCCACCGTATGGAGGGATGCGGGCTGCCGCTGGATGCTTCCGCCCATCCGGGAGTAGCTCAGGACGTCTTCAAGCATCGCGAGCATCCTGTGGCCGCTGGCACCGATGAGCTGGAAATACTCTGCGGCGGGGTGCTCGGTTTCCAAGTCGTCCTCACCCATTTCCACGTAACCCAGCATGGTGGTGAGGGGGCCGCGAAGGTCATGGCTGACGCGGCCGGCAAACTCCGCCAGCTTGGCGTTGCTCTCCCGCACGTCGTTAAGCGCGGTGTTCAGCTGCAGGGTACGGCGCTGGAGTTCGAGCAGTTGCACGGCCTGGCGGGCCAGGACCTCCAGCATGTCCTGCTGTTCCTTGCTCAGCACCGCAGGCGAATCGGAGAAGACACACAGGGACCCGATAACGAACCCGGAGGCCGTTTCCAGCGGCACGGACGCATAGAACCGGACGGCGGCGATCTCCCCGGTCACAAAGGGGTTTGCCGCGAAGCGCGGGTCCAGGGAGGCATCCGGAACCACCGTGGCCTCCCCCGAGAGGAAGACCTTGGAGCACATGGAGTCGTCCCGGGAACAGATCCCGGCGTCAATCCCGACGGCGGCCACTTGGCGCTGTTCGTCGGACGTGACCACGTTGATCACGCCGTAGGGGACGCGGGAGAGCCTAACAGCGAGCTCGACGAGATTCTCAAGGGGCTCGGTGGACAATTCTGCGACTGCGGCCAGCGGTGCCTCGTCGAGCCGGGTTGCCAGGCCGTAGTCCCGCAGCAACTCGTCCCGCCCAACCGGATCCATAAGAGCTGCCGTTGCTGTGTGGGTGCCCACCACTAATAGTCCCCCTTCCAGACCGCAATAAATGGGTCCGGGGCCGATAGTACCGGCCATCGTGAGCGCTCGCGAAAAACCAGTGCACTAATTGGGGGGAGCCCCCGCGCGAGTCTAGCTCCAGCGCGAGGGCTCCTGATGCTTCCTGCCGGGGAACTGACGTGGAAGCAATTACAAATTACCGGCCAGTAGGTTGGGCCTAGACCAAAAACCGACGCCTTGGGCCAATCTTGATCCAACCTTGAGCAGTTACTTTTACGCCCCTAGTCGGCCGGATCGGCCGCAGCGTCCGGGTCCTCTTCGGGTTCAAAAGTGTTCGGCGCAGCACCATCGGAAATTCCGACGCCGTCCTTCCCACCGGGGATCCCGCCGTCGGCCTTACCCTTGCCGGCTGGCGAACCCTCCTGCGGCTCATCCTCAGGCAGTGAATCAGGTGAATTGATGGACATCGCTCCTCCTTCTGTGGCTGGGCCTCCACGCTAACAGCCCCCAAAGCAAAAGGCGCCGGGAAGGCTGGAAGTTTCTGCCCGCCGTCGTCCGTTCCGCCCTGGTCAGCTCCCCAATTCCGCGGCCCGCTGCCGCCTCAGGATGTACCGCTGCAGCTTTCCCGACGGCGTCTTGGGCAGGTCCTTGACGAAGTGGATGCGGCGCGGATAGGCGTGTGCGGCAAACTGCGTCTTGACCATGGTTTGGAGCTCGGCCACCAGGGCATCGCTGCCCGTGGTCCCCTCCGCCAGTACCACATAGGCCTCCAGGACTTCGCCGCGGAGTTCGTCCGGAGCGCCCACCACGGCAGTTTCCAGGACCGCCGGGTGCGTGGCCAGGACACTCTCCACATCAAAGGGGCCGATCCGGTAGCCGGCCATGATGATCACGTCGTCATCCCGCGAGGAGAAGAAATAGAAGCCGTCCTGGTCCACCATGCCCGCGTCGCCGGTCAGGTACCACTTGCCGTCCGGACTGAACCTTTCGGCCGTCTTTTCCGGCGCGTCCTGGTACCCCCTGAACCACATCATGGGACTTTCGGCCACGTTCACGGCAACCCGGCCCAGTTCGCCCGGCGCAGCCGGTTCGTCTGCGTTGTCCTTGAGGACCGCGCAGGTCCATCCCGGAAGGGGCCGGCCCATGGAACCCGGCCGCAGCTCCGTCCGCACGTCGTCATGCCAGGCGTTGATGATCATCATGCCGTGTTCGGTCTGTCCGTAGTGGTCCCGCACCGGAACGCCCAGCACTTCCCGGGCCCAGCTGATCACCTCCGGGGTGAGCGGTTCGCCCGCGGACGAGGCGCGCCGAAGGCCGAAAGGGCCCGTGCCGGCGTCGGTTTTCGCGCGCATGGTCCGGTACACCGTGGGAGCCGCCGCAAAGTTGGTAACGGAAAATGCCTCCAACACCTTGAAGCTGAGTTCCGGGGAGAACCCGGCCTGCAGCAGGAGGTTTCGCCGCCCCGCCGCCATGGGGCCGAGAATCCCGTAGTACAGACCGTAGGCCCAGCCGGGGTCCGCCGCATTCCAGAAGACATCCTCTTCACTGACGTCCAAACCCAGCTCGACGTACTGGCGGAACGCGGCCAACGCACGGACGGGCACCGGCACACCCTTGGGGGCACCCGTGGTTCCGGACGTAAAGATCAGCACCAAGGCGCCGTCACCGCCCACCGCCTCGGACGCGATCCCCGGCTCCTGCCTGGCCAGGAGCGGCGTGAGCGCCAAGTCCGGATGGGACGCTTCCGCACCGGCAACCACCACGGCGGCCGCGGTTTCCTGGATCTTCACCCGCTGGTCGGCGTCGGTGATCACCGCCTTGGCGCCGGAGGCTGTGAGCCGGAGTTCGATGGCCGGCCACGCGAATGCCGTGAAGAGTGGGACGTGGACGGCTCCGCGCCGCCAAATGGCCAGCAGCATGACCACAAGGTCTGCCGACTTGCCCATCAGGGTAGCCACCGCGTCGCCGGGACCGATCCCCAGCTCTGCCAGGGCGGCGGCTCCCCGTTCCGAACGCTCCCGGAGCTCGCCGTAGGTGATGTCCTCCGCGGATAGATCGGCCGCGACCACCGTGAAGGCAACCTTGTTGGGATCGTGGCTGTCACACAGGAGGTGGGCCGCGCAGGCATCGGCCGCACCGTACGTGGCAAGAAGGGCATCAACGGCTGGAACCGGACGGGACATTCGTTCTCCTTTGAACAGTTACACCTGAAAGGCAACGGCGCCTGATGGGCAGTGACATAAACCTACTGCAGGGTAGGCGCCTCCCGCGCCACCCAGGTGATGGACGACGGCGGGACGCGGCAGGGTGCCAGGCCCCGCCGTCGCGCTTTTCCCAAAGTCAGCCGTTGGCACCCGGCTGCCGGATGATCCGGCGCTGGGTGGCTGCGGCGATTGCGGCGGTGCGGTTGTCCACGCCGAGCTTGCCGTAGATGTGCACCAGGTGCGTCTTCACGGTGGCTTCCGAGATAAAGACCTGCCTGGCGATGGCCCGGTTGGACATGCCGGTGGCCAGCAGTTCCAGCAGCTGCACCTCGCGCGGCGTCAGGGAGGTGCCAGGGTTGCTGATCCGGTCCATCAGCAGCGCGGCAGCACGGGGTGCCAGTACAGTGCCGCCGGCAGCGGCCTGCAGCACCGCCTGCCGCAGCTGCTCCGGCGGGGCATCCTTCAACATGTAACCGCCCGCCCCGGCCTCGACGGCTGCGAGGATGTCAGCGTCCGTATCGTACGTGGTGAGGATGAGCACCGGCGGCGGCGCGGGGAGCTTCCGGATCTCGGCGGTGGCCGTGACGCCGTCCATCCCCTCCCCCATCTGCAGGTCCATGAGGACAACATCGGGTGCCTCGCCCAGGGCCGTCAGCCGCGCCAGTTCCTTCAGCGCAGCCTTCCCGTCGGAAGCCTCGGCGGCGATCGAGATGCCTTCGAATCCCGTGAGCATGGCGCGCAGCCCGGCGCGGACCACGGGATGGTCGTCCACCAGCAGTACGCGCACCTCGCTCACTGTTCCTCCACAGACAGTTCCTCCACAGGCAGCCGGATGGCCACCACGGTGCCCTCTCCCGGCGCGGACTCCACCGCCAGCGACCCGTCCAGGGCTGCGACCCGCTCACTCAGCGAGCGCAGCCCGTATCCGCTGCCGTCCGCTGCGCCCTCCGCACCTGACGGAGCTGACGGATCAAAGCCCGTGCCGTCGTCGTAAACGTCCATGGTCACCTCGGTGCCCAGGAAGGCGACGCTGACGACGGCGGTGGTGGCCTTGGCGTGTTCGCGCACATTCGCCAGGGACGCCTGGGCCGCGCGCAGCAAGGTGACGCGGACGGGCTGGGGCAGCTCCTGCGGCTCGCCGTCAACCTCCAGCCGGCAGCGCAGGGCTGACCCTGACGCCGCCGCGGCAGCCTCCGTCTTGTCGCAGAGCCGGTGCAGGGCCTCCACCAGCGAAGTGCCTTCCAGCTGGGGCGAGGACAGCCCGCGGACAAAACTGCGGGCCTCGGCCAGGTTGTCCGCCGCGGTCTGCTGCACCAGGGCCAGCCGGCCGGACGCAGTAGCGGCATCGCCGTCCGCGAGCGACTGCTCCGCCGCCCGCCCCAGCAGCACGATGCTGGACAGGCCCTGCGCCAGGGTGTCGTGGATTTCCCGGGCCAGCCGCTCCCGCTCCGCCAGCACGCCCGCCTCGTGCTGGGACCGCGACAGCTCCTCCCGCGTGCGGCGCAGCTCGTCTGCGGCCCGCCGCTGGTTTTCGGCCTCACGATAGAGGGCGGCATAGGCCAGGCCGGTGATCACTGAAAAGATCGCCCCCAGCACGGGCCCCACAACGGCCGCCGCGTGCGGCACGGGAGCACCGCTGACGGCCCACTGCGAAGCGATCACTGCCACGGTCATCAGCGCAATGGTCAGCAGCGCGGGCCGCCGCGGCAGCAGGTGCAGGTGCAGGAAGAAGATGGGAAAGGCCAGCCACGCGAAGTCGGCGCTTCCGGCGAGCAGGAACGCCCACAGGGCCGTCACCAGCCCCAGCCACAGCAGGCCGTAGCGGCGGGGGTTGAAGGCGATCCGGCCTTCCGCATGCCTCTTCTCCAGGACGGTGCCGGTCAGGTAGACGGCAGCGAGGACGACGGCTGCGCCCGCCCACACCCAGGGCAGGGAACCTCCGGCCATCAGCATCCGGGCCAGGCCCACAGCCAGCAGGACGGCGAAACCCGTATGCAGGGTGACCCGCAGGACCCGGAGGATGGCCGCCGACGAGGCGCTCTCCAATGCACCCAGAAGCCCCCGGGACCCGGCCGTCTCCGGTGTTGGCGGCAGGAGCGTAGCAGGCATTTCATCAGCTTATGCCGGGACAGCGCAGAGGGGATCAACCAAAAGGTTGACCCGCAGCTCAACCCTTCCATTCCCGCGGATCAACCATCCACGCGATGCCCGCACGGGTGGCCGACGGGAGAGTGGAAGAACAGAACAAACCACCCCTGCTGAGAGAAGAAACAACGTGTTCCTGGCAATCCGCGATATCCGCTTCGCCAAAGGCCGGTTCGCCATGATGGGCGGCGTCGTAGCCCTGATCACCCTCCTGCTGGTCATGCTGTCCGGCCTGACCGCGGGGCTCGCCGAGCAATCCACCTCCGCCATCGGGAAGCTTGGGGCATCAGCCGCAGAACCGGTGGACGTCATCGCGTTTGGCGCCCCAGGTTCCGGCACCCCAAAGGCGTCCTACACGGAAAGCTCCGTGACGGCCGGCCAAGTGGACAGCTGGAAGAACCAGCCCGGCGTCCAATCTGCCGAGCCGTTGGGCATCACCCAGGCCCGGGCGCAGACGGCAGACGGGTCCGGCACAGCGAACGTGGCAGCGTTCGGCGTTTCGCCGGGCAGCCCACTGGCACCCGTGGACGTGTCCGCCGGGACGGCCGCGGTGGGTTCCTCGGTGGCCCGGGCCCTATCGGTGGGCCAAGGGGACAAAATATCCCTGGGCGGCGTTGAGCTTTCCGTCGCCGCGGTCGTGCCGGACCAGTGGTATTCGCACACCAGCGTGGTGTGGACAGCCCTGCCGGCGTGGGCCAAGGCGGCGCACGCGTCCGACGGCGGCCAGCTGGCCACGGTCGTCGCCGTCACGTACGCGGACGGGGCCGCAGTTGATGAGGCCGCCGCGGACGCCGCGGCCAACACGGTGAGTGCGTCCCGCACCGGATCCTTCCAGGCCCTGGGCTCCTTCAAGAGCGAAAACGGATCCCTCACCTTGATGCAGGCCTTCCTGTACGGAATCTCGTCCCTGGTGATCGTGGCCTTCCTGACCGTCTGGACCATCCAGCGCACCCGCGACATCGCCGTCCTGAAAGCCATGGGCGCGCCCAGCTCCTACATCCTGCGGGACGCCATGACCCAAGCTGCCATCGTCATGGTGGCGGGGGCCTTGGTCGGTGGAGCCGCGGGCGCTGCCGGCGGCTTCTTTGCCGCGCAGTCCGCCCCGTTCCAGCTGAGCGCGGGCACAACGGTGATTCCCGTCGTCGGGATCGTTGCCCTGGGTCTGGCCGGCGCGGCACTGGCCGTCCGCCGCGTCACCAAGGTGGATGCGCTCCTGGCGCTCGGCGGCAACTAACTTCTTCCCCTCCCCTGAAAGGTAATCACCATGACAACTCCCGCTCCCCTCAGCCTGGTCAACGTCACCCTCGAATATCCCGACGGCGGCCGCACCACCACCGCGCTGGACCGGGTCAGCTTGACCGCAAAAGCAGGTGAGCTGGTGGCACTCGTGGGCCCCTCGGGGTCCGGTAAGTCCAGCCTCCTGGCCACCGCCGCTACACTGGTCCGGCCCACCAGCGGGCAGGTCATGATCGACGGCACCGACACCACTGGACTCAAGGACAAGGAGCTTACGGCGCTGCGGCGGGGAAAGGTGGGCATCATCTTCCAGCAACCCAACCTGCTGCCTTCGCTTACCGCCGTCGAACAGCTCGTCATCAGCGACCACCTGCGCGGAAGGCCCGCAAAGGCGGCCCGCGCCCGGGCGGCCGAATTGCTGGACGTCGTGGGGCTCTCTCAAAGCGCCCGGAAGCTGCCGCACCAGCTCTCCGGTGGCCAGCGCCAGCGCGTGAACATCGCCCGGGCGCTCATGGGAAGTCCCAAGGTGCTGCTGGTGGATGAGCCGACGGCGGCGCTGGACCACCAGCGCAGCGCCTCCATCATCGCCCTCCTGCGGCAGGTAACCACGGAATTTTCGGTGGCCACGGTCATGGTCACTCACGACACCGAGTTCGTGCCGCTGACTGATCTGGTGGCCACCATGCGGGACGGCCGGCTGACGGCGCCGGTCCTGACGGGAGTGTGAGCCTGCAGGAGGCTTCTGCGTCACATGGGAACTGCGTACCCTTGGCCGGTCGCCTGCTGCATAGCGCTGCTGGTCAACGGTTCTGCGGGTTGCGGTGCTTCGGTCAGGGGCAGGATCAAAAGGTTGCGGTGCAGCGTCACCCACCCGTCCCGTTCCAATTCGCGGTGGTCGAACTGGTCAGGCACGAAGACAACCGTCCTGTTGCCGGGGTCCGGCACCTCCACCAGGATGTCCCGGCCGTCGCCGAGACTGTTGCACGCTTCCCAATAGTTGTATTCGTCGTACGGGTACTTCCCCACCAGGCACACAACACCGGGCACCATTCCGGGTGCGGCGTAATAGGTCATCGACTCGTACTCTGCCAGGAGCCGCGACTCACCGATCCTTGCGTCCCCGTCGTCATCCTGGATGGCGTGGACGGCATCCTGCTTGGTCAACTGCCGCTCCAGCACCTCCACCGTCCCGGGAACTGGGACGAAAAACATCACGTAGAGAAACCCCAGGACCGCGCAGGTGCCAACGCCAACAACCGCGGCGAGGGTGATGATGAGTTTCCAAAACAGCGTCAGTGGTTCCGCGGGTTTTTGGACGGTCACGATGGTCAAGCGCTGCCCCCTCAGGCTGGTGATCTCCCTGAACGCTACACCAGAGACCTCGCCCCAACCCTGCACGGCGGTGGGACAGGCAGGTGGGTCCGGCCCGGCCCCGGCCACACGCAAAATTGATGGGATCTTGAGGCAAACCTTGCCATCCCTAGACAAATCGGGTCCACGCTGGAGCCATAGGCAAAGCCAGCTTTTGGGGAGCAGGAAGTCATGGGAAGCAAAACAGCGTTGGACAACGAAGTCGCAACCGTTGGCGGCGTGCTGACAGACCGGCAACCGCTGGACTTCCACACGCTGGGGGTTGCAGGGTGCATCGACCGGCTCACGGCACCCCTGCGCCAGCGGGGGACGGTGGTTCAATGGGACACTCCGCACTGGGGCCTGGAGATCCCTGCGGACTCCGCATCCCTGCTGTACCAGTCCGCCCGCGAGCTCCTGAGCAACGCGTACAAATACTCCTCCGCGCACACGCTCACCATCCAGCTTGCGGCCGTTGACCACGGCATCCGCCTGGCAGTGTCCGACGACGGCACAGGCTTTGACAGCAACCTTGCCACCAGCGGGCGGCACCACGGATACGGGCTCCGGCTCATGTCAGTGGCCGTCCAGGAAGCGGGCGGAACGGTGGACATCAGCTCCAGCCCCGGGCAGGGCACCAGTGTCACGGTAACGCTGCCGCTGGACTGACCGGACACGCACGCCAAAGACTCACAGACTCGGATGCCCGCCGTCGCTGGGACGGCGGGCATCTGTATGCCCGGAAGGATTCCCGGGCGGGACCACCTTGGTGCTCCCTCCAGGGCAGCGCAGGATTTGGCCGGGCCACAGCGCCTGGGTAGTCCTTGACAGGTCAGGGAGCGAAGCGCTGAATGAGGGATGCCGCAAACCAACAATCCCAGCGCCACACGTAACAGGAGCAGCCATGACTGAGAATCCAGCCAAGGACGACG